>CAZBAX010000038.1:0-59384 GCA_964489725.1 uncultured Anaerolinea sp.
CAGGCCATGGCAGCCATTGCAAGACATCCAATCGCCAGAAAAACTCTATTGATGCTCTTCATCTCATTCTCCTTTGGTCAAATGTGGCGCAATTTTAACTGTTTGTTTCTGGAAAGATATAGTACTTCATGGGGAATTTACCGCATGTCTTCCTGATAAGTAGATTTTTCGACTTGAGTCAGAGGCTGAGATTCAAATTTCGAGTTTACCTGATTATGCGGCACTGTGTGGGACTCAGCGGCTCACCGTCAGCGCGACCCAATCGCCCATCTGCCTTCTTTCGTTCATTTGCAGACCCTGAGCCTGCGCGGCTTCGATGACGCGCTGCGCCTGCTCCTCGAGGATCCCGCTCAAGAGGATCGAGCCGTTCTGTTCCATGAGGTCGGCGAGTCCGCTGTCAAAGAGACGGACGATGACAGGCGCTAGAATATTGGCAACCACAAGCGGCGCCTTATTGAATTCGAATTGTCCAGCCCGGATCTCATCCACGGACCCGACACCCAAAATAAATTCATCACCCACGCCATTGGCGTTTGCATTTTCGCGCGAGTTCTGCACCGAGCCTGCGTCGATGTCGACTCCTAAAGCAGTGTTAGCCCCGAGTTTGATCGCGGCGATGGAGAGGATCCCCGAGCCACAGCCAACATCGATCACGTGCGATGGATGACTCGACTCGAACTCATTTTCCAGCAGTTGCAAACAGAGCTGAGTGGTGGGGTGCGTGCCTGTTCCGAAGGCCATGCCGGGGTCGATCTTGATCGCGACACGGCCGGGGTCAGGCGATTCCATCCATGCCGGGACGATGACGAGTCGCCGGCCGATCAGGATGGGCTTGTAATGCTGCTTCCAGGCTTCCATCCAATTCTGGTCTTCCACCTGGCGGTATGTGGCTACCGGCAGCGGCTGGATCATGCCCAAATAGTAGAGCGACTCTTCGAGCTTTTGGCGCTTTTCTTCCACCTGGTCATCCATCTGAAGATAGGCGCGCACCGTAATAGGACCGGTCGGCGTGCCGGCATCTTCCTCATCGTTGTATTTCACACCCTGCTCCATCATCACGCCGCTGTAGGCGAAACGCGCCATCACGTCGGCGACCGCCTCCGCCAGCTCGCCATTTACCACCATCGAAACTTCAAGCCAATTCATGTCTTTGTACTTCCATGAGTTCGAAGATTTGTTTGAGTAGATCAAGGTCCCTGGGGCGAACATCCGGTAAGGCATCGAGAGGAAAAAAACCTGCCTCGGAAACTTCATCGCTGGGTTGAAAGACACCCTCTTGAACCGAGCATAAGTAATACAGGATAAATTTATCGGGAGTGAACGATCGAGTAAAAAGCAGCTTTTCGACTTTGATGCGAATGCTGGTCTCCTCCCAAACCTCACGCACAACGGCTTCCTGTGCATCTTCTCCATATTCCAGCGCGCCGCCCAGGATTCCCCATGGATGGAAACGCTGGTAGGTGGATTTGCCCAGAAAGATCCGGCATTCCTCATCGAAGATGACTGCCGATACTCCCACAACAAACAGGGGACGTATGAAACGCGAGAGGATCGCCTGCAGCCACTCGGGCAATATGCGCCAGACCTGTAAGAGAATTTTTTTCATGGTTCGAAGCGGTAGAATTTGATGCGTGCCTTTTCGAGCGTAGCCAAACCGGTTCTGATGCTGGGTTCGATACGCGTAATAAATTGCTCCAGGTTTTCCAGTGTATCCACGACTTCGACGACAACGGGAAGGTCCTGGGAAAGCGATTCGAATCGTAACTTTTGAATCCTACGAGTGCCACCGCCAAAGCCCATCATGCCGCGCAGAACCGTGGCGCCTGCCAGCCCCTGTTCGTGCGCCTGGAGCATGATCCACTCATAGAGCGGCTGACCCATGTAGATATCTGCTTCCCCGATGAAAATACGCAGTAAAGCCCCATCCTGTGGTAATTGCATGGTTACCTCCAGATCCAATAGGCGACGGTCCGTCCCAGCCAGACAAGGATGAGACCGAATATAACATTGGCCCCTGTATTTGCCAAAGCATTCCAGCCAGCACCCTCACGAAAGAGGTTCATGGTTTCATTTCCAAAGGAGGAAAAGGTTGTAAATCCGCCCAGGATCCCAATGAAAAGAAAAGCTCTTGCTTGAGGAGTGAACGCACTGCGTGATTCGGCAAGCTGGGAGAGAAAGCCAATCGCGAAACAGCCAATGAGATTGACCGCCAACGTTCCATAGGGAAAGGCAATACTCTTGCTGAGGACTTGAATCCACGTGCCGAGCAGATAACGCACGACGGAGCCTAACGCTCCACCCAGGGCAACGAAGAGTATGGTATGGATCGAAGGCATGAAGGATCTATTAAGCGGAGTCAGTTGTCGGCTGCGGGAGAGGCGTGGTTAGATACGGCAGTACAGCGAATCCGGGTCGCAGTCTACGCATTCCAATTGCAGGGTGGCGTGGGCGATATTATAACGATGGTAAACCAATTCGTTGATACGACCCTGGATATCCGCTCCCGCGCTGACCGAAATATCGCCAGTCAGTATATGAGCCGACATACTGCGCAGGTTCTGCGTGAGGCTCCAGACATGCAGGTCATGGACACCCAGGACACCCTCGACGGCGTTGATCTCGCCGACCATCTTCTTGAGATCGACATCGCGCGGCGTGGACTCGAGCAGGATATCGACCGCGTCACGCAGAATCCCCCAGGCATTGTACAGGATGAGAAAACCGATCAGCACGCTGACCAATGGGTCGAGCCAGTTCGCCCCGGTGAAGTAGATAATGACACCGGCAATGACCGCGCCAATGGTCGAGATCACATCTCCCATTAAGTGGACAAATGCCGAGCGCAGGTTAAGGTCGCTCTCGCTGCCGCGATGGACAAGCAATGCCGTGGCAAGGTTGATCGCCACTGCGATCAAACCCACAACAATAAGTACGCTGGATTGCACTTCGGGAGGCGAAATGAAGCGTTTATAGGCTTCGTAGAAAATTCCGATCGAGATCAATACCAGGGTCGTGGAGTTGAGCAGCGCGACCAAAATTCCAGCGCGGTGATAGCCATAGGTCTTGCGGGCGTTGGCAGGCTGGGCAGTAAGACGGATGGCAAACCAGCTCAGTCCCAGCGCGATCACATCGGTCAGGTTGTGCGCCGCATCGGTGAGCAACGCCAGGCTATTCGAGAATATTCCCGCCGCGGCCTCAATGAACACAAACGCCAATGTCAGGAAAAGCGAAAGCGAGAGGCGCCAGGTGGTCTGTTTCGCGGCGTCGCGCAAATGAGAATGAGTGTGAATAGTACCAGAATGCATTTTGATTCCTATATCCAGCGGCGGACCTGGCTTTGATAAGCGCGATACGAGTCACCGTGGATACGTGTGAGATATTCCTCTTCCAGGCGCACCTGAATTTGAATGAGAATTTCGCCTGTGATCCATATTGTCAGCATGACGGCATTGGGAAGAATAAGAAACAGTCCCATTAGCATGATCCGCATTCCCAAAAATATCGGATTACGGGAAACCTTGAACAATCCGCGCTGGACAAGCTCGGTCTTCACGTCTTCATCGATCCCGATGCGCCAGGATTTTTGCATGTGAGATTGTGCCACCAGGACCCAGGTCAATGCACTCAGCAGGAATACAAATCCAATCACAGCGATCACCGTGTTATTCAGGAAAACGATGGGCATGAGCTGCCGGTAGATCGTTGGAAAGAACACAAAAACGACTACGATCAGTGCACAGGCAATCAATGTAATGCGAAATAGTTTGCCGATGTAATCGTGCGCCGAGTCTGAACGTCCGAGTTTGTATGGATTGACACCCGTGGATCTCCAGACACGATAGGTTGGCAGGATCATGGCAGCGAGAAAGAACAAGGCGTAATAGACAAGCAAAGCGTATTTGAAGAAGAGTTCCATTGGGTTATCCGTGTTCCACATGGTCGAGACCCATGCGGTAGAGTTTAGCGACGTGGTCATCATCGAGCGCGTAGTACACCTGGCGTCCATTCTTGCGGCTGCGGACCAGGCGCATCTGGCGCAGTCCGCGCAGTTGGTGCGAGACAGCAGACTCACTCATGCCGAGTTGACCTGCAATATCGCCGACGTTCATTTCACCGTCGAGCAAAACGGAAATGATCCGCAAGCGGGTCGGGTCGCTGAGGGCGCTGAATAGCTCAGCCAGGTGGGTGGAGATTTGTTCTTGTAGTAGCATGTTCAATACATGAATAGTTGTTCATGTATTCATAATTATATAACAAAAAGAGAGAATCGTCAAATGACGATTCTCCTCACGGATTACTGAATTTTATCCACCCAATGCTTCATTCAACCAATCGAGAAAACCCTTTTCCTGCGGCTTGACTGTTGTTCCCAAACTCTCGGCCAGCTTCTCGAACAATTCGCGCTGTTCCTTTGTCAATTTTTGAGGGATGGCAACATTGACGATCACGAGTTGATTGCCGCGTTCTTTCCTTCGCAAATAAGGAACGCCTTTGCCGCGCATGGTGATGACTTTCCCGGGCTGCGTTCCGGCGGGGATCTTCAGCTTGTCGTCGCCGTCGAGAGTGGGGATATCCACTTCCGCGCCGAGAACCGCCTGGGCCACATTGATATCGAGGTTCAAGACGATATCATTCTCGCGGCGTTTGAAGAACTTGTGCGGCTTGACGTCGAGCACCAGAAACAGGCTTCCCTGTGGTCCACCGTAAACGCCGGGCCCGCCCTCGCCTGACAAACGGATCTGTGTACCACCGTCCACACCGGCGGGGATCTGTACTTTTTTCTTGACCCTTTTTCGTTCCAGCCCGTTGCCATGACAGGTCTTACAGGGATTTGAAATCGTCTCCCCGCGTCCGTTACAGGTTGGGCATGTGGCCGATTGGACCATCTGCCCGAGGAAGGTCTGCCGAACCTGGCGCACTTCGCCCTGTCCGTTACAGGTGGAACATTTCACGGGCGATGACCCGGGTTCCGCACCCGAGCCGCTACAGCGTGAACAAGTCTCGTCGCGTTCGAACTCGATCTCTTTTTCCACGCCGAAGACTGCTTCCTCAAACGTGAGGTTGACTTGCATCTGTAAATCATGCCCGCGGCGCGGCGAACGACGTGAACGCCGTCCGCTGGAAAAGCCAAATCCGCCGAAGAGTTCTTCGAAGATGTCTGTGAAATCGGCCGTGTAATCGTGGAAGCCGCCGCCCATATTCCCAAGACCTTCTTTTCCAAAGCGGTCGTAACGGGCGCGCTTTTCTGGATCCGAGAGTACGCCGTAGGCTTCGTTGATCTCTTTGAACTTTTCCTCCGCGTCGGCTTCCTTGCTCACGTCTGGATGGTACTGGCGCGCGAGCTTGCGGAACGCAGCTTTGATCTCGTCATCGCTGGCGTTCTTTCCAACTCCAAGGGTTTCGTAATAGTCGCGGTTGCTCATATTGATTGGCAAGTAGAAAGTGGAAAGTACTCCCCACTTTCCACTTTCTATTCTTTCACTTCACCATCTACAACTTCAGGTCCAGCGTCCTGGCCGGGATTCGGCTGTGCTTCGCCCGCAGGAGCGGCTTGTCCCTGGTAGACGGCGCCGCCGATCTTCTGGATGACCTGACCTAACGCTTCGGTCGCGGCTTTGATGGCGTCGATGTTTTCGCCTTCGGCCGCTTTTTTGACGTCAGCGGCTTTCGCTTCCACGTCAGACTTGATCTCGGCGGGGACTTTATCGCCAAACTCACGCAGGGCTTTCTCGGCGGCGTAGACCGTGTTATCCGCAGCATTTCGGGCTTCGATCAGGTCACGGCGCTTGCGGTCTTCTTCCGCATGTGATTCAGCATCCTTGCGCATCTTTTCGACTTCGGTATCCGAAAGCCCGGAAGACGCTGTAATTGTAATATGCTGCGAACGTCCCGTGGCCTTATCGCTGGCAGTGACCTTCAGAATGCCGTTCGCATCGATATCGAATGTCACTTCGATCTGCGGCATGCCGCGCGGCGCGGGCGGGATACCGTCCAGGATGAACTTGCCCAGCGACTTATTATCCCCTGCCATCGGGCGTTCCCCCTGCAGCACATGGATCTCCACTTGCGTTTGGCTATCGCTGGCAGTCGAAAAGACCTGGCTGCGGCGAGTTGGGATGGTCGTGTTGCGGTCGATCTGTGACGTGGCAACCCCGCCCAGCGTTTCAATGGAAAGAGTGAGCGGGGTCACATCGAGCAGGAGGATATCCTTCACTTCCCCAGCGAGCACACCCGCCTGGATGGCAGCGCCGATGGCAACCACCTCATCGGGGTTGACACCCTTGTGAGGTTCCTTGCCAAAAAAAGCACGGACACGGTCCTGCACGGCCGGCATACGCGTCATACCACCAACCATCACGACCTCGTTGATGTCGCCGGCGGTCAGGCCGGCGTCAGACAAGGCCTGTTTAAGGGGAGCGATCGTCCGGTCGACGAGATCGGCTGTCAATTGTTCGAGTTTGGCGCGGGTGACAGTCATCACCAGATGCTTGGGGCCGCTGGCATCGGCAGTCAAATAGGGAAGATTGATCTCCGTCTGCATGGTCGTAGAAAGCTCGATCTTTGCCTTCTCTGAAGCTTCCTTCAGACGCTGCAGCGCCTGGCGATCGTTGTGCAGGTCGATGCCATTATCCTTTTTGAACTGTTCGATCAGGTAATCCATGACGCGCAAGTCGAAGTCATCGCCGCCGAGGAAGGTATCACCGCTCGTGGCACGGACCTGGAACACACCATCACCCACATCGAGAATCGAAATATCGAACGTGCCGCCGCCCAGATCATACACGGCAATAATTTCATTTTTCTTCTTATCAAGCCCATACGCAAGAGAGGAGGCGGTCGGCTCATTGATGATGCGCAGCACTTCCAGCCCTGCGATCTTGCCGGCATCCTTGGTGGCATTGCGCTGTGCATCATTGAAATAGGCAGGCACCGTGATGACAGCCTGTGTGATGGTTTCGCCGAGATAGGCTTCGGCATCGCGTTTGATCTTTGCCAGGATCATGGCCGACACTTCCGGCGCGCTGTATTCCTTCTCATCGAGTGTCACGCGCACATCGCCGTTCGGCGCAGCATCCACCGCGTACGGGACGCGCTTCTTCGTGCGCTCCACTTCTGCGTCATCGGCTTTGCGTCCCATGAATCGTTTGACCGAAAAGATCGTGTTCTGCGGATTGGTGATGGCCTGGTTACGGGCTACGCGTCCGACAAGACGTTCATGATTTTTGTTGACTGCTACCACCGATGGGACGAGTCGTTCACCTTCCGCCGAGGGGATCACGACCGGTTCGCCGCCCTGCATCACCGCTGCGACAGAGTTGGTCGTGCCGAGATCGATTCCAATAATCTTGCCCATGAATGCTCCTTTGAAAAAAAAGTAAATAGTAAATGGTAATTACCAATTACTATTTACCAAGTATGTTACTGTGCTACACGTACCAATGCCGGTCGAATCACCCGTTCGCCGAGCATATATCCATTCTGCACGACCGCGATCACGAATCCACTCTTCACGCCATCGGCAGGCTCATGCGAGATCGCTTCGTGGAAATTCGGGTCGAACTCGCGTCCTTCCGCTTCGATGCGCTTGATGCCTTCACTGTCCAGAACGTTTTGCAGTTTGCGCGCAATGAGTTCGATGCCATTCGCCCACGAATTATCGGCTGGACGATTTTGTAACGCGCGCTCCAGGTCGTCGAGCACGGGCAATACTTTCTTGACGATGTCACCCTTCATCGAGACATAGGTCAGCTCATTATCACGCTCGAGTCGTTTCTTGTAGTTCTGGAATTCAGCCTGTGACCTCATCCAGCTATCGCGAAACTCAGACGTTTTAGCGTTTGCTTCGTCGAGCTGTTTCTTCAACGCCTCGATCTCAGCCGATAGCTGTTCCGTGTTATTAGATTCAGCCACCGCCTCTGCCTGCACTTCTTCGACCTCGACTGCGTCCTGGTCTTCGTGTTTGTGTTTCTTCTTCTCGGTCATACGTATTTTTCACCTGATCGTCTTTTTTTGCTTGATAATTTAAGATGCTTTACCGCTCGCACTTCGACTACGTGGTGCTTAGGCGCCACTCCGCTCAGCGCGGACGTATCGTTATTCACCAGAAATATTGTCGTTTACAAGATCACTCAATAAGCCCGCCACATAGCGGACTGTGGGGATCGTACGCGCGTACGACATGCGCATCGGTCCCAGCACGCCCAGCATCCCGGTGGCCATGCCGGGTACACCATAGCGCGCCAGCACGATCGAACACTGGCGCAGCTCCTCCCACTCGCCTTCACCGCCGATCAGCACTTGCAGCGTGCCGACATTGCTGTTGACGGTGGTGCGGGCTAACAAATCCTGCAGCGTGGATCGTTCTTCGAATATTTTCAACGCGCGGCGGGCGTCTTCTTCAGCAAATTCGGGTTCCGAGAGAACGTTGGTCAGCCCATCTGTGAAGATCTCACCGGCCACATTTTGCGATGTACGGCGCAGATCCTGTACGATCAGACTTAGAATATCCTGGTCCAACGCGTCGGGACGGGCCGGAAGCGCCGCGATCGCGTCCACGGTGAGTCCGGCTAAAAGTCCGTTGAGACGCGCTGCCGTCTGGCTGAGTCGCTCCTGCGAGACCGGTTCTGCCAGCGTCAGGATTTGCTGGCTGACCTCGCCTCCCGCCATGACGAGCACCATCAACACCTGACGTCCCTGTGTGGAGATCAATTCCACATGCTTGTACTTTGCCTTCTCGGCATGTGGGGCAGTCACAACGGATACAGCCTGTGACTGATGCGCCAGGATCGATGCAGCCAGGGTCATCCACTGATCGACCCCAGCCCGAGCCTGGTAAAACTGATGTGAGATGGTCGCCTGAATGGAAGGCGGCAGTTCCGCCTGATTCATCATCTGGCTGACGAAGAAACGATAGCCCTCTTCGGTCGGAACACGTCCTGCGGATGTGTGCGGCTGACGCAGATAGCCCATCTCGGTCAGGGCGCCCATTTCATTGCGAATGGTCGCCGGTGACAGGCGCAGACGATAATCCTCCACCAGCTGCTTGGACCCGACCGGTCTGGCGGACTCAATGTAGTGGCGAATAATCAATAGAAGAAGTGTCGTCTGTCGTTCGGTTAGCTCTGGCATGGTCTCACACATTTAGCACTCTCAGCTTGAGAGTGCTATTAGAGGTCGAATAATAATATCATGTGAAAAAGAGGGCCGTCAATAAGAGGAACGTAAGAGAATGAATTAACAACCTGTAATATTGTAGGGCTCGGCAGCTGCCGAGCCCTACAATATTATTATTTATGGTGCTGGCGTGGGTCGCCAGGTCGGGTCGAAATCGACTGCATCATGATTGGTGAGGCGGGTGCGGTTGCCTGCGGTAATGGTCATGAAGTAGATATCTCGATTTCCAGCGGCATCCGTTCCCTCTGCGACCAGCCAAAGCCCATCCGGGGAATACTCCAGATCTTCGATCGGCTGGGGGAACTGGTTCAAACGCAGAGGATCTCCACTGACCGGATATGGGATGCGCATCAACCAGGGCGGAGAAAAGCCACTGGAACGGCGCTCGCTGAACAATAGAAAGGCTCCATCGGGTGACCAGATGGGATTGAAATCCCAGATCGTTTGCCCGCTTCGAACAAGCTGTTGATTCCTCTGTCCGGTATCGTCCATTACCCATACCTGATAGGTACTGACGCGCTTCACCATGTAAGCGATCATCTTGCCATCGGGAGACCAGGCGGGCTGGCTTGTTTCAGTACCCGGTTCTGTGATCGTCAAGCGTACAACTGCCAGCGAAGCGACATCGAGCGTGTAAATCTGTTTGTTGCCATCGCGCATGGAGGCAAAGGCAATTCGTTTTCCATCGGGTGACCAGGTAGGGTCAAAATCCGCGCCGGGCACGTTCGTCAATTGCGTGATGTTCGTCCCATCGGCATTCATCAGATACAAACTGGAGTCGACATACCCTGTTTCAAAGAAATCAGCACGTTTCGCGCATGGTGAAATGAATACCAGCAACTTTCCATCCGGCGACCAGGCTGGCTGACACGCGCCGTTCTCCAGGGCGGTGAGAGGTGTCACATTGGAACCGTCGATGTTCGAAATGTAGATCTGTGGAACACCAGAACGGTTCGATGCAAAAGCGATCTGCCCGCTGCCCCCGCCCAATGGAGTGGGCTGCGGGAGCGGCGTCGTGCCATCGGATGTTACCGTAGGCGGCACAGCTGTAAGCGTGATGGTAGGACGGAGCGGCTGCGTTGCGGTGGGAAGTTCAGCTGTAGCCGTGAATGCAGCTTCAGCGACCGTGGTAAGTGTGGCTGTCGGAAGGGGAAATGTGGTAGGCGTACTTGTTGCAGGCAAAAAGGGAAGCGGAATGCTATTGATCGGCGACACCAGTCCCAGAAGCTGCGGCGGCACAAGCGCAGGCAAGAATCGCACTACACCCACGACGGAAACTGCCAGCAGGAATAAGACTCCCAGGAAGGAGGCCAACAATCGCCCGCCTTTTTTCTTCCTGCGTTTTGGTTTAAATACAGGCAGTTCCTTGGATGGCGTATTGCTGGCATCGCCTCGCAAATTGGCGAGTGGCTGCGATTCGCGTGCGATGGCGTTTTCTCTGTGTTCGTCCAGCGAATCCGGCGGCGGAGGCGGAATGACATAGTCGCCGGGCAACCGCTGAGTCTTCGATTTGGAGCCGAGCAGGGCGCGCTTGAATTCCTCTGCGTTCTGGAAACGATCTGCCGGATCGATGCCCATAGCTTTTTCGATCGTGGCAGCCAGACGGCGCGAAACCTTGCTGTTGCGTTTGCGCAGTGGCGTGAGCTGGGTATTGTCCATGGCGCGGGCAAGACCGTCTTCAGGAATGATGCCGCTCAGCGCGGCATACATTGTTGCACCAAGTGAATAAATATCGGTGCGCGGATCGGTGCGCGCCGTGCCATATTGTTCTGGAGGCGAATATCCAGGAGTCATCGCGCGCGCGCCCGTGGTGGTGGCCTGGCTTCCATGCAGCACTTTGGCCAGGCCAAAGTCCACGAGAAAAATATGACCATCGGGTGTGATCTTGACATTCCCGGGCTTGAGATCGCGATGCAAAATGGGAGGCTTGCGCGTGTGAAGATAGGCAAGTGCGTCGCACATGGCAGCGCCCATCAGGATGGCATCATCTTCGGTGATGTTGCCCATTCGTTCCATGCGCTGGCGCAGGTCTTCGCCCTCGATGTAATCCATAACCAGGTATTGTCCCTGGTCGCCGATCACAAAATGGTCAGTGACGCGCGGCAGGTTTGGGTGCCGCAGATTCGCCAGGATCACCGCTTCGAGGCGGAATTGGCGCGCATATTCATCGGTAGTGAATAGATTTTCCTTGACCGCAACGTCAACGCCCAGATTTTCATCGACGGCGCGATACACGGAACCCATGCCACCCTGCCCGAGTATCTCGACAATTCTATATCGTTTGTGCAATAATGCGCCGCGCTCAAGGGTCATCTGAATCGAAGATCTCCCGAAATTTTTGCCGTAGACTTGGCATTATAACAGACGGGTCACCTACATCTTGGGCTTGCCTGCTAATTTGAAATGAAAAAACAACCAAGGGGCCGCGGCACTGATCCAGAATCCTACCAACGTATAGCGAAAATATCTTAACAAATATGAAAGTAAATTTTCATCCTGTGGAAAGATGGCTCCCAGCCCGCGCCACAGGATTAAGATCCCGATCAGGCCGATCACATAGCGGAGGACACGGCTCCAAAACGGACCGTCCGCCTGGTGGCCGCCACGAGATGTGATCCACGCCAGGCCGGATGCCAGCCCGAACAGCGTCCCGGCGGTGGTGAGGAAATTCTCCATCGAAACGGGAGCCGGCGCATCCCCGGCGCGCAGCGCATTGTCGATCCATTCCTGTGGGATGACGTATCCATCCAGACGAGCCACCTGCCATGCGCCCAGACCGATCATGATCAGCGAAACGATGAATGCGATTCCGATCTGCCCTGCGGAGGTCTGCTTTGCGATCCATGTGCTGACAGGATTCCACCCTACCATAAATGCGAGCAATAACAAGCCACCGATGGACCAACCGGCGATGACGTCCCAGGCGAAATGAAGTCCCAGGTACAGGCGTGAAAGGCCGATCAGGAATGCAAGTGTGAACGCTGCGGCCCACGCCCAGTGTTTGCGAGTTCCATCTGCGAGGATGCCCCACAAGGCCACTGCGTTTTGCGCGTGCCCAGATGGGATGCCAAAGGTCGTTTCGACAGCCATGGGATGGACCTGGGTGCTGATCCAATACGGACGCGGCAGTGCAAATGCAAGTTTGATGAAGGAATTCAGGAAGTTGCTGCTGATAAGTATGAACGCGACCCGCAGACCCAGCCCTGCATCCACACTCCAATAGAGAAGCGGTAGAACCATAAAGAAGAAGTTCTCGTCGCCAAGAAAACTAAAGAAACGCATCGGTAGTTCAAGCCAGGCGCCCAGCGATTGAACTGCCAGAACCCAATCGATACCATTCGTGACGAAGTCCATTGGTCTCTCCTTTGATTCGTAAAAGTGACAGCCATATATAAAACTTCTCTATAGTTGGGGAAGGCCAAGTGATTGTCACTTCTGAATTAATCTTTCATAAGCTGGGCATGAAAAAACCCCTCTACAGTATTTGACGTACTAGTTCTTTCTATTGTACACTCAACCTATGCAAAAGACATCCACCCCAGTCCGCTGGTGGGATTGGACTTCAGTTATTCTGTTGTTCCTCCTGCTGGAAACGTTCGCGTCGCGGCTGGTGGCTACCACGTGGACGCCCTTTTTGTACCTGGTACAGACCGCCAGCTACATGGCGTTTGTATTGGGCATCGCCATGGCGTACAGCAGTTTTTCTCATCGCATCACGCGCTGGCTCAGCGTGGGGTACATGGTCATGCTGCTGCCTCTGCAATGGACACTGATGATCGACCAGAACACATCGCTCGAAGAGCAGTTGAGCAGCGTGGCTGGGCGGTTGTTTTTTTCAACATCCGATTTTCTTGCCCGCCGCCCGGTGGAAGATCCGCTGTTCTTCGTGGTCGTCATGACGATCACATTCTGGATCATCAGCTCGTGGGCGGGTTTCAGACTGGTGCGCAACCAGCATTATCTCGGCGCGGTGATCCCTTCGGCCATTGGGATCCTAATTATTCAAAATTATGACCGCGCCAGTGCAGGGCGCCTGTGGTTCCTTGCGTTCTTTGCTTTGATGGCGCTGCTATTGCTGGGACGATTGTATTTCCTGCAAAACCGTGAAGCATGGCGCAAGCGCCGCGTCTTCCTTTCGCCAGATAACAGCCTGGAGCTTTCGAGCAGCATGGCGATCGCAGCCGGACTGATCATCCTCATCTCATGGACGGTGCCGGCATCTGTCGCTGCCTGGAACTCGGCCATCGAAACATGGGAGAAAGTCACCCGTCCGTGGCGCGATTTTTCAGAGAGCATGGAAAACGCCGTCAGCGCGCTGGAATCGCCAAGCGGCGGAAAGCGCGGCGAATTCTTCGGCTCAGAACTTCCGCTCGGGCGCGGCTTTCCGCTCTCAGACAGTGTGATGTTCGAAGTACAGGCCCCCAACATTCCCTTTGACCAACGACCTCCACGTTATTACTGGCGTGGGCGCTCGTATGATACTTTTGTGAACGGGCAATGGTATACGACCGGGGCCGAACGTGAAGACTATTCCCCGTCGGCTGTCAATCCATTGAACGTAGCGGTCCAGGAAGCGCCGCTGGCGCACTTTGTGTTCAACACCGGGAATGAATCGTTTTCGCTGTTGTATGCTCCCGCCCAACCGGTATGGGTAAGCCGTCCTGGGCTTACCTTCAGCCAGCGCTCAGAGACCTTCAGAGATATTATTGCCTGGCATGCCTATCCCTCGCTGCGAGCTGGCGAAACCTATCAAGTGGATGCGGCCCTCGTCAACCCGAACCTGCAGCAGTTGCGCGAAGCGGGGACAGATTATCCGAGCTGGGTCACGGAGAAGTATTTGCAGCTGCCAGATAATTTTTCGTCGCGCATTCAGCAGCTTGCGGCAGTGATCACGGTGGATGCAGAAACTCCCTTCGACAAAGCCGCTGTGATCACACGATATTTGCGCAGCAACATCGAATATGCCGCCACAATTCCCAACCCGCCGCGCAACCGGGACGTTCTGGAATGGGTTCTGCTGGACTACAAAAAGGGATACTGCGTCTACTACGCTTCCGCTGAGATCGTGATGCTGCGTTCCCTGGGAATTCCGGCCCGCATGGCGGTCGGCTTTTCAGAGGGCGAATTTGAAGATGACAAATATATCGTCCGCCGCTTGAATGCCCACGCCTGGCCGGAGGTCTACTTCCCCGGCATTGGCTGGGTGGAGTTCGAGCCGACCGGCAATCAGCCCACGCTCGATCGGCCGCTGCCGCCGCTCGATTCGGACGAAACGGATCTCGCAAATCCGTTCAGTGTGACGCGGACAGAAGACAGTGAATTGAACGATCGGAATCAGGATATCGAGGAAGTCGACCTGGCGACCCCGGGAGCAGTGCCGCTCTCTCCGCTCTGGTATGTGATCCCGCTGGTCATCGCTGCCGCCGTCCTGACCTTCTTTGTCAACCGGCGTTACCCACTGGCTACCCACCTTCCGGGTGTGGTGCGTGCATCCTTCGAACGGACCGGTTTCGAAGTGCCGAAATGGATCTACCATTGGGAAAACTGGGGGCATCTCTCCCCAATCGAGAAGGCGTTTGAAAGCATCAATTTCGGGTTGCGCATCCTGGACCAGAATGTCCCTGTCCACACGACCCCGATCGAACGGGCGAAGAAACTGATGAGCATTATGCCCAATATGTCTGGGCAGATAAAAGTACTTCTGGACGAACATCAGACATCCCTTTATACTTCCAGAGTTGCAGACGTTATTCAAGCCCGCCAGGCCGCGTTCAACATTCGCAAGCAGGTACTCCTGGAACGCGTCCGTTATTTTTTCTACGGCAAACCGCTGCATTCCTGACAAGCGACCTTTAGTTACCCTGGGCTTGGATGTTCAAAGGAAATCTGATGACCACGACCAAGACCAAGCCCATTGCCATCAATGACCAGGTAATTGCCGTTGCCCAGCAGGCAGTTAAGCTCCGCAGCGCACTGGATGCCGAGAAACACGCACCTGCCATCGAAGGACTCAAAGAACTCGAAAATTCCCTGGCTCTTGTCAGTGAAACCTTAATTCCATTCGAACAACGATATAGTCATCTGCGGGCCCTGGCGGGGATTGGCGAGGTCGTCAACTCTACCCTGGAAGTCAATGAAGTCCTGCAGATCGTGATGGACACCATCGTCCGCCTGACAGGGTCGGAACGCGGGTTCCTAATGCTGCGCGACGAACGCGGGGAAATGAGCATCCGCATCGCTCGCAACTGGGAACAGGAATCCATCAACCAGAACGAATCCTCCATTAGCCGCAGCGTCGTGCAACGCGTGATCGATGGCGGCGAAGCAGTGCTCACCACGAATGCCCGGGAAGACCCGCGCTTTGGCGGGCAGGAAAGCATTATTGCGTTCAACCTGCGCTCGATCCTGTGTGTTCCCCTGGCTGTCAAATCAGAAGTGATCGGCGTCATCTACACCGATAACCGCATCCGCACGGGAATCTTCTCCGAATCGGACCGTGACCTGTTGCTTGGGTTCGCCAACCAGGCAGCGGTATCCATCGAAAACGCGCGCTTGTTCTCGTCCCTCAAACGCACATTGGAAGAAGTGACCGAACTCAAGAACCTGATGGACAACGTCTTTGCGTCCATCGTGTCGGGAGTGATCACGGCCGATGTCCAGGACCAGATCACACTTTGTAATCGAGCCGCCGCGACCATCCTGGGGCAGGCTTCCGCGGAAATCGTCGGTCGAAAGATCGACGAGATCATTCCATTGTTTGCGAATGACATCCTTCCGCACCTGGATACGGTCCGCAAGAGCGAGGAGCCGGTTGTCGGGCTGGAACTTAGCCAGAACATCCCCGAACGCGGAATCGTGGATTGGCGCTTTAATCTCTCCCCTTTAAAGGATGCAGGACAGAAAACACAGGGCGTCGCCATCGTGCTCGACGACATGACCGAGCGCAGGAAGCTGGAAGCCCAGCGGAGCCTGCTTCGCAGAATGGTGTCGCCTGCAGTGCTCGACCAGATCGACCCGAACAGTTTACAGATCGGCGGCACAAAACAGGATATTACGATCCTGTTCGCGGACGTGCGCGGCTTCACGGCCTACAGCGAAAAACATACGCCTGAAGAGCTGGTGGCGGTGTTGAACCGTTATCTTGCAGCGGCTGCCGACGCCGTGCTCGCCAGCGAAGGAACTGTGGATAAGTTCCTTGGCGACGCGGTGATGGCCTGGTACAACGCGCCTCTCCCCCAACCCGATCATACTCTGCGGGCGGTGAAATCTGCTCTGGCGATCCGTGCCGCCGTGGCAGCCTTGCACGCCGAAATGCCTATTGAAGCGCATCTCGATTTTGGCGTGGGCATCCACTATGGAGATGCGGTGTTGGGATGGATCGGCACCGAAAAGCGACTGGAATACACGGCCATCGGCGACAGCGTCAATACGACCAAACGCATTCAGGAGAATTGTGCGAAGAATCAAATCCTCATCAGCCGCGATGCCTATGAACGGGTGAAGGATGAGATCGACGCCAAGCCATTTGTGCCGCTTTCGGTCAAAGGTAAAACGCATC
The DNA here is from genome assembly GCA_964489725.1 of uncultured Anaerolinea sp. Taxonomy (GTDB): domain Bacteria; phylum Chloroflexota; class Anaerolineae; order Anaerolineales; family Villigracilaceae; genus Defluviilinea. Next base: position 16,733 of record CAZBAX010000038.1, read on the forward strand.
CTTTGGAGGTGTATGAGGTGTTGGGGATAAAGTAATTGGTAAATAGTAAATGAAAAGAGGTCGGTGAACGTATCACTGACCTCTCTTGATTCAATTGCCAATTACAACTTGCTTTTTATGAGCGCCTTCGCGCCATCTCGTAGATCCCGCATTGGCGGGGGCACTTTGCGGGACTTCTCATTTCTTATCTTTTTACCTCTCCCAAACCTTCTCCACAAAGCTCACCAATTGTTCCATCCCTTTCGCTACCGGTTCGGTATGAATGAACTCATGCACGGTATGCGCGCTGCCGCCGGTGGAAACGCCGAGCACGATGGCGGGGTAGCCTTTGCTCAACGGCACATTCGCGTCGGTTGAACCTGAGGTATGGATCGGGTTCACTCCCTGCTCGCGCAGACATTCCTCCGCCAGCCTGACCAGTGGATGACTGGAACTGATCTGCCCGGCCGGACGTTGACCGATCACTTCCGCTTCCACACTGACGCCTGGCCGGCCGGCGTGATGGATCAGTTGTTCCACCGCTTCGATCAACTCCGCCAACGCCCCCTGCCCTTCGGAGCGCAGATCGAGATCGAGGCTCGCTTCAGAGGCAATGACGTTTACCGACGTGCCGCCTGAAATCTTGCCCACATTCATTGTTGTGCGCGGTGAGACTGGCAATGCGAGCGATGTAAGCTGCACAACCAGTTTCGCCAGCTCATGGACCGCAGAAGGCTTGCCATAATCGGACCATGAATGTCCACCTGTTGTGCGCGCGGTAATTCGATAACGTCTGACTCCCACCGCGCGGTGATAAACATGTCCGAAGGCGAGCCCTTCCAGAACGAGATAGGCTTGCACATCCGGGCCAAAGCGTTCGACTACCGCTTTCATACCGCGCAGGTCACCCAACCCTTCCTCACAGACATTTGCCACCAGCCACGTATCGCCGGCCAACTTGAGTTCCCGCTCGCGCAGCATCCATAACAAGCCGAGTAACGCGGCGACGCCCAACGAGTTGTCCCCCAGCCCGGGAGCATGGATCACGCCGGGTTCGCGCGTGACGCGCAGATCGGTCTGTGATGGAAACACGGTATCCAAATGAGCCGAGACGATCAATGGCTTCTCATTCGAGCGTCGATCGCCTGGGAGACATCCATACACGTTCCCCACGTCGTCAATGGAAACACTCTGCAAGCCTTCCTTCGAGAATAAGTCTTGCACGAACTCGCCGCGTTTCCATTCATCGAACGTCGGCGCCGGCACCTGCTGGATCTCCACGGCTCTATCGATAATGCGGTTTACGATGTCACTCATCCAACCAATCTCCAATTCTCTAATCTCAAACAACACGCCGCTTCGACTACGGGCTCCGCCCTCCGCTCAGCGCGGATCACTGCACTTCCCTCACCATATTCCGCAAAGCGCTCAAGCGCGCCTCAGCCAACCCGGGCATCACATCCAATGGGTAGTATGCGCCGCTGCCCTCCAGCTTCAGTGAAGCAGACACATTGCCATGCAGTACACCTTCGAGTGCATCATAATTTTTGCAGTAACCAGACAAAAACCCACCATTGAACGCATCCCCAGCCCCGACCGGGTCCGCAATACGCGCCGGATATGCGGGTATCTCCCATTTGCGTTTGCTGTGGACATCGTACAGAAGTTGTCCGCGTGGGCCGCATTTGACAACCACATATTCACATCCATACATCGACACCCCCTGTGCCATCTTCCAAAGATCGTGTGTTTCGCCCCAGAAGAGATTCTGCAACTCCTCCTGCGACGTAAGCAACGCGGTAACGCCGTTGAGCAATGCAGGCAATTCACGGCGTGAGGTCGGTTTCATCACCGTGGAAGCCGGCTCGAGCACGAATGTATGCACATCGCCAAGTTTCATGCCGGCGATCAATTGAGTCTGCGAGACCAAACCCATGGGACACAGCAATGCTGCACGAGCGGGCATGAATTTCTCGGGAATGTCTGTGACCAGCAATTGCGTTCCATCATCGAGTTTTCGATCCTCAATGGGCTGGTATCCCATCAGGGACTTGGGGAAGGTCATCTCGCGCCGAGCAAACTGAGTGACCGGATTGATGCGGCTGACTTCGAACGATTCGCTGTACGACAGGAAATCACGGACATCCACGTTACGCGGCAGGACCTTGATCCCACTGGTATCGAAGCCGCGCCCGATGCATTCGTTCAGCCAGTCACGCGGGTAATCGGCGCCCACACGTCCGACCAGGCCGATGCTCGATTCCCAGACTCGCAGACCCGCCGCGGCGTACAGCAGATTCCCGCCGGCCACATCCAACCGGGGGCTGCCTGTTGGCGGCAGCAGGTATTCGCGGGTCAATTGACCGAAGATCAGAAATTCTGGATTCATGTTCGTGGTAATTATATATCGGATCGTACTGCAAAAGCCTTGCGAAGGCTTCGCAAGGCTCATCATTCGAGAACTTCATAAAAAAATCCGCCGTTACGGCGGATGGACATCTCAAACAAAAGGAGTGGTGGGAGCGTCTGGATTCCCACGTTGGGTCATCGGCAGGAGGAATGTGAACGTGCTGCCCCTCCCAAAACTTTCTGCCCAGATGCGTCCTCCATGCAGTTCGATCATGGCCTTGGCCACAGAAAGCCCCAGGCCCATGCCGCCGTAGCGGCGTGTCAGATGAGTTTCGACCTGATAGAAGCGTTCGAATATGTGCGGCAGGTCGCGAGCGGGAATGCCGATGCCGTTATCGAGGACAATTACCTTCACATAGCCCGTATCTTCCGAGACCTGGACCGTCACGTGACCGCCCGACTCGGTAAACTGGATGGCGTTCTTCACGAGATTGCTTAACGCAATGGTGATCTTTCCCTGATCGGCATGGATGTAGTTAGGCTGGTCGCCGCATTCTGTTCGCAGAATAACATTACGATGCTCTGCTTCTGCACGGAAGGAGGATGCTACATCTTCCACAATTTTTGTCATCGACACTTTGTTGCCGCGCACTCGTGCCGAACCGTTTTGCAAATTATCCACGTCCGAAAGGCTCTCGACAATTTCCTTGAGCCTGGTCGCATTGCGAATGATCGTATCCAGTTGGTCGCTGAACTGATTGCCCGCCAGCTCGCGCAGGAATGTAGCGTGACCGAGGATCAAACCGAGGGGAGTACGAAGCTCATGTGAGCTGATGGCGATAAAGTCCGATTTGAGGCGTTCGAGCTCGGCGAGTTCAATTTTCGACACGCGCACCTTTCGGGCCAGGTCCACATTTTCCATGGCCTGGGCGGCCAGGGCGCCAAGAGTTTCGAGAATCGTCAGGTCTTCTTCGGTATAATGAGCGTCGTCTTTTTTATTGAGTGCTTCCAGCACGCCAACAACATGTCCACGCACCATAAGCGGGACGGCAACCAATGACTGGGTCAGATGGTTCGTCATACGGTCCACCACCTTAAAATGGCGCTGGTCCGCGTGGACATCCTGAATGATCAATGGCTGTCCTTTGCGGAAGACCCAGCCCGCAGCGCTCCCTTCCAAGGGAACGCCCATGGGTCGCAGCAGGTCTCGTTCGAACCATTGCATCGCCAGGAAACGCAGCTCAGACGCATCCTCATCATATTCAAGGATGGACGCAAGCTCGCTGTTGGTTAGCTCGGTAGCTTCGCTGATAATGGTTTGTAGGAAGGTTGGGAGGTCGGGCGCCGTGGTCAACCCCCGTACAACTTCGAGCAAACGTTCCAGATGATCGATCCGCTCGTTGGTGGCCATTAATGAAATTATACAGCATTGACCGTTTTAAACAATATTCAATTCGTAATAATTACAGCGTGCCGCATAATCAGGTTGACTCGAAATCCGAAACTCAGCCTACAATTCAATCCAAACCGTTCCCTCCGCATGTGAGACAAGCGGTACAGAGCACAACTCTTCATAAACCAGACAAGGAGATCAAAAAATTCATGGCAAGCAAAAAAGTGCGCGTGGCAATTATTGGCGTAGGAAACTGTGCATCCTCTCTCGTACAAGGCATCCAGTTTTACAAGGACACCGCGGACGATGCTCACGTGCCAGGCATCATGCATACAAGGCTCGCAGGGTATCACATCCGTGACATCGAGTTCACGCTTGGCATTGATGTCAATGTGACCAAGGTCGGCAAGGACCTTTCCGAGGCGATCTTCGCAGAACCGAATAATACTTACAAGTTTTGTGATGTTCCCAAACTTAAGGCGCCGGTGGTGCGCGGCATGACCCACGACGGGCTAGGCAAATATCTGCAGGGGATGATCACGAAAGCGCCCGGCCCCACCGCCGATATCGTCAAATTATTGAGAGACACCAAGACCGATGTTGTGGTCAACTTCCTGCCGGTCGGCTCGGAGATGGCTACCAAATGGTATGTGGAACAGGCAATCGAAGCAGGATGCGCCTTCGTGAATGCCATTCCGGTCTTCATCGCTTCTTCTGAGTATTGGAGCAAGCGTTTCCGCGACGCCGGACTGCCCATCCTGGGCGATGACATCAAATCGCAGGTCGGCGCGACGATCCTGCACCGTCAACTGGCGACGCTGTTCGTCGATCGTGGCGTGCGCATCGACCGCACCTACCAGCTCAACTTCGGCGGTAACACCGATTTCCTCAACATGCTCGAACGCGAACGTTTGGAGAGCAAGAAGATCTCCAAGACTAACGCGGTGACAAGCATGATTCCCTACGAGCTGGATCACGGCGATGTTCATGTGGGACCCTCAGATCATGTGCCGTGGCTCACCGACCGCAAATGGGCCTACATCCGCATGGAAGGCACCACCTTCGGCGACGTCCCGCTCAACATCGAAGTCAAGCTCGAAGTGTGGGACAGCCCCAACTCGGCCGGCGTGATGATCGACGCCATCCGCTGCGCCAAGATCGCCCTAGACCGCAAACTCAGCGGCCCCATTGTTGGACCGTCATCCTATTTCTTCAAGACGCCTCCCCAGCAATTCCGCGACGATGTCTGCCGTGAAAAGGTGGAGTCGTTTGTGAAGGGGGAGAGTAGTGAGTAAAGAGTAATTCGTAAAAAGTAAAAGGTAAAAAGGAAAAAAGCAAAAAGGAAAAGTAAGCTTGAAGAAGGTGTGTCTCACGGGGCGCACCTTCTCTGTTATCATCACGGAAAACCTATGAAAACGTTCCGCATCTCACGTCTCATGAGCGCCTTTGGCGCCATCCCGCTTCGCGGGACTTCTTATGAGCGCCGTTGGCGCCATCCCGCACTGCGGGACTTCTTACTTCTCACTTTTTTACTCACTCTATTCCTTTCTGCCTGCCAACCATCCTCCGCTCCAACACAGGACATGAGTGCTGCATTGACCCAGGCATTCGAAACCGCGTTCGCACAATTACAACCCAGTGCGACTCCTCCACTTCCAACGGAGACGCCCACTCCCCTCGTCACCCCCACCGCCGTCCGCACACCACCCGCTCTACCATCCACATTTGTGGCTGGACAGTTGAATCCGCTGGATACACCGCACACCTATATTCAGGACTCGTGTCAATACCTGCACGACAAATGGAACTCGAACAACGCCGCGCCCGGCACGGTGGTCATGGTCGTGATGCTGCATGGCATCAAAAGAGATCAGGCAGATGTGACCGCCAACGACATCACGGCCCAGGATTTCCGCCAGATGATGAACGACCTGAAGGATCAGGGTTTCGAAGCCATCAACGCCACGCAGATGGCAGACTTTATGGACCACAATGCAAAGATTCCAATGCGTTCGGTTCTGCTCATCCAGGATGACCGCCGTACTCCTGAAAACTATAACGATCACTTTCGCCCATTTTATGAGAAGTGGGGCTGGCCGGTCGTTAACGCCTGGATCAGTTTAGATGACTCCATTCGTACGCAAAACCTTCCGGGTAATGTTGCTCTCGAGCAGGAAGGCTGGGTGGATCACCAGTCTCACGGTTACATCCACAACATCAATATGGGAGATAACTCAAGCGAGGAATTTATCCGCGGCGAATTCGAAGGTTCGATCAACGACCTCAAGACCAATTTCAACAAGACGCCTGTGGCCATCGTCTGGCCGGGAGGCGGGTTCGGCAGCAAGCCAGTGCAGATCGCCCGCGAATATGGATATCGTCTCGGCTTCACCATCAACCCGCGCGGCCCCGTGATGTATAACTGGATCCCACTTTTAGATGAGGCAGACCCGGCACGTCCTGCCTATCTTCCCGAGGGCTACGTCAATGATCCGCGCATGGTGATTCCGCGTTATTGGCCATACCAGGTGCAAGCCAATCTCGATGCGGTCCGTAATATCGGTAAGGATGCGGCTGCGTATGCCGAACAAAACAAAGCCACCGAACTCGAATACTACGACATCATGTGCGCGCCAACGTTGGGACCAATGCCCTAGTTGATCGTCGCGCTGAGCGGAGAGCGAGAGCCTTTCTCGCTCGTAGACGAAGCGCGTGTTTCCTGGTAATCTTAAGCTAACTTGTAAACGCGCGCTTTGACTGCTCTCCTCGAAAATCACTCGTCGTTCCGCTCAGCGCGATATAAGCGGGGGGATGTATACTTAACCCATGGACCACCAGCCATACATTCCGGGGATGAGCCCGGCGGACCCGGGGACGCTTTCGAGGTTTACACCCCCACTGGAGGAGGGAGTCATTTCACGATGGCTCTCGCTTCACGCGCTGCCCGGCAGCTGGCTGCTGGACCCCTTCGGATTCTCCCCGCGGCTGGTTCTCGAAGCCGCGCGCGCAGGCTATCGCGTTCTAGTGACGGTCAACAACCCGATCAATCGCTTTCTGCTCGAGATGTCTGCCAATCCCCCATCTGAAGCAGACTTCAAAGCCGCACTTGCTGACCTGGCCGTCATGAAGAAAGGCGACGAGCGACTCGGCGTACACCTGCAATCGCTTTACCTCACCACGTGTGAACGATGCGAGCAGCAGATCCAGGCAGAAATGTTCCTGTGGCGCCGAGGCGAAGATGCGCCATATGCGCGCGTGTATACGTGTCCACATTGCGGGGATGCAGGCGAACATCTCGTCACGGCTGAAGATATCGAACACGTGAAGAAGATCGCGTCCACCGATTCCCTGCATCGCTCACGTTCCTTCGAACGGGTGGCAGCCTTGAACGATGACGATCGCTTTTACGTGGAAGAGGCCATGCAGCATTACCTGCCGCGTCCACTGTATTTTTTGACAACCATTATCAACCGGCTCGACAGGCTGGATCTCACGCCAGAACGAAAACGTGCGCTTAACGCATTGATCCTGGTTGCGTGCGATGCAGGCAACACCTTGTGGGGATATCCATCGGAACGACGGCGCCCCAAACAACTTAACATTCCGAGCCAGTTCCGCGAATTCAACTTGTGGAACCAACTCGAGCGTGGACTGGGTCTATGGACAGAGACAGCCTCCGGCGTGGTCTGTGAAGCGTGGCACGCCAATGATCGCCACAAGATTCCTGAGAGCGGCGGTATTGTCATCTACGAAGGTCGCCTGAAACAACTGGCGCACGAAGTCGAAAAGCAGATTCCCATTGCCGCGGTGATCGGCTCGCTGCCGCGTCCCAGTCAGGCATTTTGGACTCTCTCTGCATTGTGGGCCGGCTGGCTGTGGGGCAAGGAAGCTGTGGAACCGTTCAAGATCGCGCTGCGCCGCCGTCGCTATGATTGGGCATGGAACGCCACTGCCCTGAATGCTGCGTTCACACATCTGTTCGAATTGCTCCCGCTCAACACCCCGTTCTTTGGTCTGCTTGCCGAACCCGAGCCGCAGTTTCTCACCTCCGCTCTGACCGCGGCCAGCGCTGCCGGTTTCGACCTGCACTCGCTTGCCCTGCGAACCGAACATGACGCCATCCAACTTCTGTGGCGGCGCGGTGAACACTTGAAGCGCGAGACAAACGAGGCGAATGTCGACGATGTGCGTGAGGCGATCTATTCACATCTTCTGGAACGCGGCGAACCGGCCAGTTATTTGCACGTGCATGCTGCCGGTCTGATCGCACTGGTGCAAACGCATGCCTTGAAGAAAAAGAACCAGGAGTTCGACGAATCGCTGCGCTCCACCCACATATTGCTGGAGGAAGCGCTGGAGAATGACCGGCGTTTCATCCATTATTCGACCGGCGAAAATGTGGATACAGGCATGTGGGGAATCGAAAGCAACAATGACCCAGGTCATTCTAACGAGTCGCTTTCTGATCAGGTCGAATTTGCAGTCGTAAGTTATCTACAGAAGAATCCGAATAGCATCTATCTCGAGATCGAGGATGACCTCTACCAACGCTTTGCTGGTTTAATGACTCCTACCAAAGCGATGATCTACGCCGTGTTGTATTCGTACGCAGAACGACAGGGCGCCGCCTGGGTGCTGCGCGCCGAGGATGTGGCAGCTGCTCGGCGAAGCGAACTTGCCACCATCACTGCCATGCTCGAGATCGTGGGAACGCGGCTGGGATACATAACGTCTAAGGAAGGCAAAAATTACCTCTGGCAGGAAAACGGGCAGACTGTATATGCGTTTTACATTCTGGCTTCGGCATTGGTCGGGCGCGCCATCGCAGAGACACCGCAGCCTCCCGAGCAGACGATCATCGTCATCCCGGGCGGACGGGCTGCCCTGGTGGAATACAAGGCAGAACGCGATCCCGCGCTTGCGGCGCGGTTGAAAAACTATCGGGTCATCAAATATCGTCTCTTGCGGACGCTGGTCGAGGTCCCGGTGTTGACGCGTGAAACATTCGAGGAGCAGATCGCCACCGATCCACTTGAAAGATCACAGGCACAGATGATGATGTTTTAGGTGTTAACTGAAAATGTTTATGAAAAATAATATCGAGAGTTGAATTCAGTGTCCCATGCAAAGGAGTTCGAAATGATCAAGAAACTGCTCACAGTCACCGTACTGATCACACTGCTGCTCTCCTCATGCAGCGCCCTGCCTGCCACAGAACCACCAGTTGCAACGTCCACGCCAGAGCCGGCGGCCACGGCAACATCTGAGCCTGCAACGGAAACTCTCATTCCCACCGAAACTCTTGTGACTCCTCTGCCTGAAACTACATCTACACCCACCCCGCAAGCCACGCGGCCGCCCAATGATCCCAACTGTACCAACAGCGCAGCATTTGTAGCGGACGTGACCATCCCTGACAACAGTGAGATCACTGCCGGGACAACGTTTACAAAAACATGGCGTGTCAGCAACACGGGCACATGCATCTGGGCCGCCGACTACACCCTCACGCACTATTCCGAGGAAGCCATGAACGCACCGGCCTCGGTACCCTTACCGCTCACCTTCCCCGGGCAGACGGCCGACATTTCCATCAACCTGTTAGCGCCCAACAGCATTGGGAGACACCAGGGAAATTTTGTCATCAAGAATCCAGCTGGTCTGATCATGCAGGTCAACGAGGATTCGCGGTTGTGGGTCATCATCAACTCCACCGCTGCTGCTGCGTCCGCGACGGCAGTCCCCGCGGGTGCAACGGCAGTTCCTGCAGGTGCAACGGCGGCGCCCGCGGCGGGGCTGGTCACCTCCACGTGCGCGTTCACATCGGAGACCAGCAACATCAGCGATACGCTGAATGCCATCAATGCCTATCGTGCCCAGAATGGACTGCCGCCCTACAATACGAATTCCAATCTGGCGCGGGCTGCCCAATCTCATGCCAACGACATGGCCTGCAATAATTTCTTCACCCACACCGGAACAAACGGCTCCACCATTCAGTCACGCGCCACCGCCAGCGGATATACTTTTTCGTTTATTACAGAAAACGTCTATGGCAGCAATCCACCGCTTACCGGGCAGGCTGCTGTCAACTGGTGGATCAATGACAGGACCAATCTGAGCCACAATCTAAACCTGATCAGCGACACTTATATTGACATCGGCGTAGGATATTCGTTCTTCAACAATTTTGGATATTATGTAGTTGTGTTTGGAACACCGTAATCGCTCCGTCACACCTGCACCCACCGCAGGTGTGACGGGAATTTTTCTCTATTAAAACCTCTTCATCTTCTCCCGTTAGAATCGTTCCATGAAGAAACTCTGGATATTCATCCTGCTTATCGCTTTGACCCTCTCTGCCTGCGTCAAGATCGAGCAGGAATCGGCGACGGAAGTTCCGGTTCCGTTCATGACCTCGACCCTGCCGCCGACAAAACTGGGTCTATCCCTGCCGACAGCCACTCCGTTAACATCCACCCCTGACGCGTCCACCACAACCACACCCGGCACTCCCGATGGGACCTCATCCACAGTCGCAACAGGCGCCTGCACAGACAGCGCCGTGCTGCTCGAAGACGTGACGGTGCCCGATAACTCGGTCATGGCGCGCGGTCAGCAGTTCACCAAGACCTGGCGCTTTATGAACAACGGCAAATGCAGCTGGAGAGGTTACACCATCGCCTTCTTCGCCGGTGACCGCATGAGCACACCTGACTCGGTGCCCGTGCCTTCCACCGAGTCAGGCCAAACTGTGGATGTCTCGGTCGAGTTGACCGCGCCGTCTGTCGATGGAGCGTATACCGGTTTTTATGTGTTGAAGAACGATAAAGGGGAAACACTTCCCATCGGCATCGAGCAGGCCTTCTGGCTTAAGATCATCATTGGGAATGTCCCTGCTGCGCCCGTGGCAACTCTCCCAGCAAACAGTACTCCTGTGACAGCCGCCACTGTCAGAGGACCGGCAAGCTGCGGTTACTCATCCAGTTCTTCCTATGTCAATGAGCTCGCCGCCCTGATCAACAATGCCCGCTCCCAAAGTGGACTCCCCGCATTGACGATCAACGCTCAACTGATGAGCGCCGCGCAGGCTCACAGCATCGACCAGGCTTGTCATAACGTGCTCAGTCATACCGGCTCGGATGGTTCGTCGGTGCAGGAACGTGTCGCCGCCGCGGGATATGTTGCCTCGTATTCGTCAGAGATCATCTATGGCAGCGGCTATCCCCAAACTGCCTTCGACTGGTGGATGAGTGACCAGACCCACCGCAACGAGATCTTGAATTCGCGCGCCACTGAAATGGGAATTGGCTACGCGTATAATGCCGGCTCTTCGTATGGAAGCTATTTCACGGTGAATTTTGGAAGTCCGTGATGAGTCAAATTCAAAAGCCTTGCGAAGGCGTCGCTGTGGCGCCGTGGCAACATTGGCCGAACACAAGTCTCACTACAACAAAACCTTCGCAAGGCTCTTGTACGTAGAACGTATCAATCCCGATTGAGGATCCGAATCAGTGTATACGTCTTCCACTGTTGATCCCTGGCGATGAACTGATAATCTCCAGCCTCTATTTTCTGGTCGATGTAGTCTCTCACCTGGTCGCCGGCTCCATTCGGCATCAAGATGTATTCGATCTCCGGGTTGGTGAGATGAGTCAGGAAGCGACCATAGTCATCAAAATCGAATGTAACCTGGTTCCCCGCCAGGCCCGGCAGGAACGCCATCGGATAGTTCGTGAGCACCTTTGTCTGCGGACCGTTTGCTTCCACCAGTTCATACAGCATTTGATTCTTTTTTGGGCTGAAGATCTGCTTTTGAAGTTCGACCTGCCTCTGTTCAAGGGCCTGCGGCGACATAACGAAATTCAATGCGAACAAACCGACTACAGCAAGCGCCAGCGGAACATAAACCCGCGTCCGAGAGATGTTGATCCTTTCGCCGATCCTTGCCAGTCCGTTCAAAAGGATCTGAACGGAATAACCCGCCACCAATGCAAGCACCGGCAGGAAGATCGCCAGATTTCGCGTGTCATACGACGCCATCCACGCCCATAGGATCGGGTATGGCGCAAACAGGATCGTCAGCGTTTTGTAGAATCGATCCATCCATGGAAACGTCAGAGCGACAAGAAGGAACAAAACGACAAATTCGCGATATTGACCGATGGCCGCCGCGATCTGTTGCAGGAGCGATGCCGATTCGTACCGATTTGCGCTCAAAGAGATCAGCACTTCCACGGCAGCAGAATCGGCGCCCATGAGGATCCGCGTCTCTTTGAAAATGTACCAGGACGCCCAAAGCAGAACGATGGCCACAAACGAGGCGAACAACCGAAAGCGCTGCTCTTTGTGGAGAGACGGCTGCAAAGACAGGACCTCGATGGATAAAAGCACCGGATAACATAATGCCACATACACGCCGGCCTGTTTGGTGAGCGCGGCTCCGGCAGTGAATAGCGCGCCAAGAACATAATAGTGACGGCGCTGTTCGGGGTCCTGAGTCTGCCTGGCTCGGATCAGCATATAAAGAGTTGCAAACATAAAGAACGCGACCGCAATGTCGACGTATCCGTTGTTCATTCCAGTATCGATGAAATCCTTAAATAAGGAATGCACCAGCATCAGCGAAATCAGGTAGTAATATTGTTTTGTTTGTATGCAGAGCGCAAAAAATCCCAGGACGACGAACACACCAAAGACCGGCATGAGCGCCTTCGCAAAGAATTGAACGGTCGGGCCGCCCAGCAGAACATAACTAAGGGACCAATTGACCGGGATCAACTGCGGATAAAAATGGCTGTCTAATGGGACCAGATTCGACGCCCAGACCGTCGCCCATCTATTCCACGATACGACCGCATCCCAGGCGCTAAATACGGTGCCCAAATTCTGAATGAAAATGTTCACGACCCACAGAATGCTCCTGACAGATAGCAGCAGGAGCAGGATACGCAGAAAGTACTGCAAAGCCGAAACGCCATCGTTTTCGCGCTGTGGAAAGAAAAAGCTGACAATTTCGTTGATGCCCGCCCGGATCGAATCAAACACCTGTTCGACAGAGGTAGTCAGCCGATCTCGGAAAAACCATATAATGGCAACCAACTCAGCCAGGATCAACACACTGAGTGTAATTCTTGTGTAGATTCCCAGTAGCGTCAACAAAAAGACCATGATGTAATTTGCGATCAGGCTTAGTCCAAAGATCGTCAGGACTTTGTCGAAGAATCGGGTCTGGATCTTGAAGAACCGCTGCAAGACCAGCCCCGGAAGGAATGTTATTTGCATGAAACCAAGAGTGCCGAGAAGGAAATCCATTGCTGCTCCACGAACATTGGAAAATGTACTAACTCACCTTACGCATTTTTTGCCACAGACGCTTGCACCTGACGCAAGTGCAGGTGGAGCACGGAGAAAAGCCTTTGTTTTTTTCCACCTGCACCGACCGCAGGTGCGGTGTCTGTGACTCCGTGTCTCTGTGGCCAGACTACATAACATCAGATATTAAAGAGTGCCGCATGATGATCAGGTAAACCTGATGTCTGAGTTTCAACTTGCGGTAATATATGATAACTTAAAAGAATGAACATGGCGCCAACGCCAAAGATAGGGAGTACCTAAAATCAAAAACATCATGTCATTCTCCAAAGGACACCGCTTTGGACGGTGTGAACGACCGAAGGGAGTGAAGAATCCCCGTGGACTGGAGCCTGATTCGGCTCCAGTCCACGGGAGATCCTTCGCCTTGCTCAGGATGACATTAACTAGTTTGTCCTCTATCTTAGGCACTCCCCAAAGATAAGAAACTACATGACAAAGAAACTAAGATTCTCCCTACTTCTACTTCTTCTATTGGCTTCCTGTGTCAAAGTCCCAAACCAGGCAACAGGGACGGAAGAGCCGGTCGTCTTTGTGACATCCACCCTGCCGCCGACTAAACCAGGCCTGACTCTGCCGACGCCGATCCCGCCAACAGCCACAGCGACGCTCGACCCGTCTGCCCCCACGCCGACTCCGTCCTGCCACGATGGCGCGCTCTTCGTCGAAGATGTGACCTACCCCGATCACACGCGCCTGGACGCCGGAGAGGAATTCACCAAGACCTGGAAGTTCCAAAACACCGGCAACTGCCAATGGACCGGTTACACGATCGCCTTCGTCTCCGGTGAACAAATGGACGCGCCGGAAACAGTCGAGATCCCTGAAACGGAACCACAGTCAGAAGTGGAAATTTCCGTGGAACTTGTTGCACCTTCAGAAGACGGCGCATATACGGGCAATTTCGAACTGCGCAATGAAAAAGGCGATGTGGTGCCGCTGGGAATCGAATCGACCTTCTGGGTCAAGATCGTGGTAGGCGATGAGATCGCTGGCGTAGAGGGGATCATCAGCAACTGCACCTACACAGAAAACCCGGAATTTGTGGAAACGTTGATCGACCTCATCAACCAGGCCCGCGCCGACGTGGGGCGCTCTCCGCTGACGGTCAACGCGCAACTGACCGAAGCCGCCCGCAAGCACAGCCTCGACATGGCCTGCAATAACTTCCTCGAACACAGCGGCTCCGACGGCACATGGACCGGTGACCGTGTAACAGAGGCCGGATACACTAATCCGTATTATCTTGAACTCCTCGCCATCGGCTTGCCGCAGGATGCTATGAACCAATGGAAGATCGAGCCCAACGACTGGACCTCCGTGATCACCTCCCGCGTCACCGAGATCGGCGTGGGATATGTATTCTCGAAGTTCAGCGCCTACGGAGGCTATTGGACTGTGCTAATGGGAGGAGATTAAATATTCGATCCGCGTGTTGGACAAACGCTAGGAATTCCTCTGGGTCCACGAAAAGTTTGCGAGCGAGTATTAAATATAAAAACCTGACAGGTTTTATGAGCATCAACGTCAATCGAGTCGAGGGCGTGGACAAAGACCTATAACGTTACGCGACTCGCGGAAACCTGTCAGGTCTTTACTTGAAATCTACTTCCCCCACCTCGGCTGCCAGTCGGAAATGGGATTATTCGTCAGGTTGTACAAGCTGGAGCCATCAGGGCGCATGACGTAGATCTCGTTGTTGCCGTCGCGGAAGGACGTGAAGGCGATCCATTCCCCGTCGGGGGACCAGCTCGGGCCGAGATTGTCGCCTCCGTTGGTGAGACGCGTGATTTCCTTTGTACTTACGTTGACGATATAAATGTTGTGATCGCCGGCCGGTCCGCGGTAAAAGGCGATGTACTGTCCATTCGGTGACCAGCTGCTACGGCCGCCCATGTTATTGAGATCGGTCAACTGCTCGATGTTCGAGCCGTCCTTGTCCATCACATACAACTGGCGCGTGCCCGTTCGTGAGGAGGCAAAGGCGATCTGATCGCCATCGGGTGACCAGGTGGGGTCGATATCATCACGGAAGGTGATGGCGTGCGGGTTGTTCCCGTCGGCGCGCATGCTCCAGATCCCATTGCCGTTGTTGGTGAAAATGATCCGCTCGCCGTCTGGTGAGAGTTCAGGAGCGTATAGGGCGCCAATGTTGAATGTGAGTCGCTGCACGCCGCGGCCGCTTGGGTTCATGGAATAGATCTCATGTCCCCCGTCTTTGCGCGAGGAGAAATAGATCTGGTCGCCATCGGGCGAGAGCGAGGCGTAAAACGACGTGGAACCGAAATCGGTGAGTTGCCTGCGTCGTGAGCCATCCGCATTCATCAGGCAAATCTCGTCGAAGCCAGCAATGAAACATGTGAAGACGATCTGACCGTCCAGCGGCGCATCGCCACTCAGGTTAGGGGCCGCAGTTGGGATAATGTCGTCCACGCCGGGAGTGAAGGTCGCGAAATCAGTCGGCAGCAGAATGGATGGCGTTTCGGTAACGAAGACAGGCGTCATCGTGGAAGGAACGCCGAATCCGTCCGGAGTGGTTGACGGTACCGGGCGTAGTGGATTTTGGAATGTATAAATGAACGCGCAAGCCAGTACGCAAAGCGCGACGAAGGTACAACCGAGTCCAACGGACATGAACCGGTCGAACCAGGACATGAAATTTTTTGAGGTATCCATCTTGTTGATGGGTTAATTGTAGTGGAAAAAAATTCCTTGTCCACTGATTCGTTTTAGAAATTCATGAATGGTTTCAACAAAACTGCGATGGTCTCGACACCTGCACAGCACCGAACGCCCGATCCCGCGAGGCGGGGTCGGGTGCAAGTGTAAGGCGGATGGCGCTTCGTCGACGTTCGGGCAAAAATCGTCATCACTCCGCTTACTCGACCACCATTGGTTATTTCAAAATATGGAGAGCCTTCGGTTGATAGTCCGGGAAGATTGCATCGGTAGCGGGATTATTCAGGCGTTTCACCAAAACTTCGGATAAGACATCACGATAATCGGTCGTGACGGCCAGGTCGCCGGGTCCTATTAACTGGCCTTCGTTCATCCCGGGCCACTCGCCGTGGACCTTCCCGCCGTCGACGTTCCCGCCCAGCACCATCATCATGCTGCCGTGACCGTGGTCGGTGCCGAGGCTGCCATTCTCAGAGGCGCGCCGCCCAAACTCAGACATGCTGACAACGGTGAGGTTCTTCATGTGATCGTGCATATCGGCATGGAAAGCAGCCAGCCCATCGGCGAGGTCTTGCATCAGGTTCGGCATGAGACCGCTCGTGGAACCCTGTGCAAAGTGTGTATCCCAGCCGCCGACATCGATGGCAGAAACTTCGAGTCCCACTTCGGCTTTGATGAGCATGGCAGTTTGTTTGAGGGCGAGACCAAATTCCGAGTCGGGATACGTAATGAGGGATTGGTAATTAGCCGGGTCAAGTTGTTGGAGGGTATCCATAATGGACAGGGTTTCCTGTCCCATCACATCGTCATCATAGACTGTATTCAACGCGGCGCGCATTTGCTGCAAGGCGCGTGGATCGCCGCCGAGATGAAAGTCTGCGATCGAGCGCAATGCAGAGACCGGAACACTACCGCTCAAACTTCGCTGTGGACGGGTACCCATCCCGACTGCACGCAAAGGCGACGAGTTGCCCGTGTTCAACGTAGCGAGATGACGACCGATCCAACCGGAGGCGGGACCGCGTTCATCATCGACGCCGCGTTCCATCAATTCCATGGCTTTGAAGTGGCTGCGCGACTCATCCGGCGCACCGCAGGCATGGATGATGGCAAGCTGTTGGCTTTGCCAGGCATCGGTCAGCGCGCGCATGGAGGGATGAAAGCCAAAGAAACCGTCCAGGTCTATGACTCGCGCTTCCTTCTTTTCTTTTGAATCGTCGGGATGAGGAACACCAAGCGAGGGACGCAACTGATAATATGCATCCTCTCCATGTGGCACGACCATGTTCAATACATCTGCAGCGCCGCGCAGAAAGACGACGACCAGCGTGTCGCCGCGTGGTGCGGAATTATAGGGTGCAAAGGAAAGGCGCGGCATCCATGGCTTGTCCTGACTGCCCGACCGGGCGTGACGAAGGATGGGAAGAGTTTGGGTGAGGGTGGATAACATTAATTATTTCTCCTAAAAAGTCTCATGTCGTTGCGAGGAGCGAGCATTGGCGAGCGACGAAGCAATCTCCCAATAAATAGCAGGTTGCTTCGTCGGGTCTTCGACCCTCCTCGCAACGACATGGTTATCGCCACTGAAACGCGGGCGAAGCGATGATGCTTGCGGCGACGATCTGCAGCGTCTCTTCTTCGGTAGCGCCGGCCGAGAGTACGGAACCAATCATCTCGTCGCGGGCGAGGCGTTCCAGGGGTGCGCCCAACAACAGTGAGGTAAGTGCATCCACATCGTCGTGCAGAATACCGGTCGATGCGACATCCAGTAAAGCCTTGAGATTGTGGTTTGTGTTCTGGATCTCGTTGCGAATGAATTCAAAAGCGAACTGCCAGCGCGGCATGAGGTTGCCCTGCCAGGCTTCACTGTGATCGGGGTAGCCATCGGGCGGGGGCCAGTTGAAGTAGAGCTGTCCCATGCGCAGTAGATAGTCGTGCAACCCCGCGCCATCGGTCTCGGCGTTCAACATACGCAGTGCGGACAATACGAAGTTCGCGGGACGTTTGTATTTCGGCTGCGCCAGAGGCAGTCCATCGAGCAGGATGACGCGCAGCACAGCTTTGATATCACCTTTTGTTTCGAGAAACGTTCGGGCTGCCTTTTCGACGATCACCGGCGGGGGGTCATCTGCGATAAAGCGGCGCGTCAACTTTGTGGCGATGAAGCGCGCTGTGCTCGGGTGCGTCACCAAATGCTCGATCACCTGTTCCGCTTCCTGTTGACCTGCAGGCTGGATCGTGAGTCCCAGAACGTTTTTTACACCCGTATCATGCAGGTCTTCCTTGAAGACAAAATCGCCAAGCCAGAAATGTTCCTTGACGTTCCAGCCGGTGAGACAGCGCGCCAGTTCCATCACATCCTGCTGAGTGTAGCCGCCATCCACGCCGAGGGTATGCAGTTCCATCAGTTCGCGGGCGTAGTTCTCGTTGGGATGACTCTTCTCGTTGGCCTGATTGTCAAGATAGATCATCATGGCCGGTGAATGCGCGGATGCCCACACAATATCTCGGAAAGAAGCGAGCGCGTGTTTGCGAATCACTTCTCGGTCATCGACTGTTTTGAGATAGAAGCAATTGCCTTTATCCACGAAGATATTGAAGTGATCACTCCAGAATTCGACCATCACCTCGTAGAGCTGGCGCTTGCTGTAGAGTTGGCGCGTCAATGTCGCCTGGCGAAGTTCGTCCGGCACTTTCTCGAGATCGTAATTTTCAAAGAGCTGGTTGCTGATGGCTTCGAGTTCGTTGGCGGCCATTCCTAACGTGTTGAAAGTGGAAAGTTGGAGGCTGCACGAAAAATCATCAATGGAGTCAAAGGCAAGTTGTTCTTCCACGTAGGCTTGCAATCCGATCTCGGCGAAGCGGGCGCGCTCTTCCACGCGTGGCCCAAATGTGATGCGGTTCAATGCCAGGAAGTCGCCTGCGTTGAGCGAAGTCCACGGGACTGCTGGGAGTCCACCGGTGAGCCTGCGATAGACGGGGGCGCAAGATGCAAGAGTTGCACTCGTTGTGATGAGGGCGCCGAGTTTGAGGAAGTCTCTTCGAGAAAGCATAGGTGGTAAGTGGTAATTGGTAAGTGGAAAGTGGTGATTGGTAAGTGGTAATTGAAGGTAGAGAGTAGAGAATTGGAGAATTGGATGTGATTATTTGATTACGGAGGATCATGTTGCAGGATGAGCTAGGCCTGCTCCGTTGATAACTTGTCTACTGGTATACCTGTCTCCCTGCCTGCACTCCCGCGCGGCATCCAGTTCATCAGGGCAAAGCCGGTGGCTCCAAAGGCGGTGATGAGAGCAAGTGGCCAGAGGAAAAGCCAGCCAAGCACAGGGAAGAAGGCAGCCAGTTCGAGAAGGATGGCACCGCGCAGAAATGCGCTGAGTGCTGAGTAGCTGTTGCCTGTTTGTTTCATCCGTTCGCCCAGATGAGCGGCAATTCCCGCGGAACCAATGGAGGACAATGCCAGGGATGTGGCCAGCAGAATCCAGCCGAGGAATTTTGCAGGACCAAAAGGCAGCGCAAACAATGTGACAATGGGGATTGTCAACGCGATGACGATGATCAGCCCCAGCCAGAAGGTGCCCGAGAGAGTCTTCGCGACGCGGGTTTGAGCGCGTGCCACCAGCGCGGGGAACATCAGCCACCAGGCGGTCAACATGGAAGGGAAGGCGATCGAAATGATCAGAAGGATGAAGAAGATGGCAGATATGTCGGCCATGGGAATTGTCCTTTCGTTTGTTTGATGTAAGGCATACAGGAAAGGAAGGATGAAAGTTGCAAAGAGTTTTCACCACGAAGCGTCGCTATGGATTTAAAAGGGAAAGACGCGCGGGGCTGCGCGTCTTGGTTTTATAAACCTGACAGGTCTTCGGTGTGGCAACGTCCATCAGGATATTTGTGTGGACAAAGACCTGTATCAGGAATGTGTTCGATGAGACCTGTCAGGTTTTTACCTTATTGGTTTCGTTGAAAGAATCCCAGGATCACCGCACCGATGCCGATCAAGCCAACATACGGCAATAACAAAAACCAGCCTACGAATGGCAGCGCACAGGCAAGGGCTAGACAAACCGTCCCCCACAAAGATTGTTTCCATACGGCAAGATCGGGGAAGATCCGTTCGCCAATCAGGTTTGACATACCCGCCAGCCCAAAGGAAATGACAATGGACAGAACGATCAGGATGATGACGGCGGGAATTGTAAGCAGGCCTTTAATAAAGGGGCCTGTGCTCTCTGCAACGGAAAGCAGGACCATGGCGATCACCGCGAAGAAAACAAAGTTCACCAGTCCGATGCCGAAGGATCGTCCCGGCATGGATTGAGCGATCGTCTTTGTCCGTGTGAGGCGCGCGGCAAAGAGGGCATTCAACACCAGGAAGTAGGCGGATATGCCAACCAACAGCAGAATGATAATGACGAGCAGCTGGCCGATGTCAGACATGAAGATTCTCCTATTCGAGCGACTACAAGAGCCGCTATTCCTTATTTCTCAGCAGCAATCCATTGCCGATCAACCATAAGAGCGAGACGCCGATGAGGGCGGACATGACAAATAGGCTTGAGGGATCCATCACCGGAATTTCAGGAATGGTCGGCAGTTGGATCTGTAATAGCACATCGAGCCAGAGAGTCCATTGGGACTGAATCTGCACGATTACCTCACCAATAGACGGCATGGGAAGGCTGAGCCAATAGCGCGAGATGAAGCGGGTCACAAATGGCGCGGCGAAGATAATGGTCACGATCGCCAGCGCGGTTTGCAGAGTCATCGTCAGTGTGAGCGAACGCGGAAGTGCTGTGAAGCGGCCTGAGGGAAGCGTGAGGCGTGAGACGATGGGGCGAGCGAGTGTCAGATCGGGCAGAGACTCTATTTCATTGAACAAGGCCTGGAGCGCGGCCACACGCGCCGTACAATCTGCACAAGAGGCAAGGTGCACTTCGATTTGGACGCGTTCGGAGGATTCGTGATCCAGATATTCGTTCAACTGCTCATCAGTGAGATGCATGGAGTTTCTCCGCCAAAAGTTTGCGAGCACGGAAGAGATAACTCTTCACATCGCTCAGAGGCATGTTCAATTCCGTGGCGATCTCGTCATAGGATAATTCCTGGTAATGACGCAATTCGACGACGACACGATAATGTGCCGGTAGGGCGGCCAAGGCGCTGCGGATCTGTTCGCTTCGTTCGCGGACCTCGGCCTGCCTCTCGGGACGCTGGCTTTCATCGGCATCCCGTTCCTCGTCCAGCGGCGCAGTCACTCGCTGCGACTCGAGGTGGTTGAGGCAGACATTCGCCGCGACACGTCGTATCCACGGACCGAACTCCCGCTGATCGTCGAACGTGTTAAGTCGTTCATGCGCACGAATGAATGTTTCCTGCGCCATATCTTCGGCGTCGGCGCGCTGGTGCAGAATACGATAACAGACGTTGAACACACCGGCCTGATAGCGTGTGACCAGTTCGCCGAAGGCCGCAGTGTCACCGCGACGGGCGTGGTGGATCAGGTCGCGGTCGGTGGACGCACTCATGGCTACAGTGTAATACAGGTGACAAGTTGGAAAAGTTGCAGAAGCAGGCGACGAGTTTCGACCGGAGCATCTGGAACATAAAACCTCTGAGATGATGGTTCCTGGCAGAGTACACATCATCTCAGAGGCGTTTGTCAGCGCAGTGGAGAACTGCGCATTAGCGATTCCTAGCCACTACGCCGCATTAGTTTTGCGTCTGTTCATCCACAGCGGCGGTTGGCTCATTGCTGGCGCTCGACGTTTCGGTGGGAACAGGCACCGCTGTATCTGTGCTGGGCGGAATCGTTGGATCGACCGGGGTCGGCGTGTCGATGGGCACAGGCGTGTCGGTGGGCGGCGGTGGATCGGTGGGAACCGGTGTGACGGTATCGGTTGGCGGGAGAGTATCAACCGGTACGGCGGTTGCAGTGTCTGATGGTATGGGTGTACTTATCGGTGAGGCAGTATGCTGTATAACCGGTGCTTCTTCCCGCGATGGTGCTCTGGTGGGTTCGGCGGCTGCCACAGTGGGGCGGGATACGAATGCCTCTATCTCGTCGATGGCTGTGCGGGCGTTCGCAAACGTGATCTTGATAAAACGGGCCCGCTGCAAATCGAACATGGCGATGACAGTCTCTGCACCCGAGATCGTTCCGTCGAAACCTGATTGCTGCGAGTCGAAGACCTGCACATATTCACGTTCATCGTTGCTGCTGTTTCCATCCGCATAAACATCATCGGAGGTGGCTACGGCGATGACAAAGCGTCCAGGGTCGCCATCGTTCAGCGCGCCCAGGCGGTCGCGCCCGAACGTAACTGTATTGATTGGCGTAGGCGTCCCCAGGTCGATCTTGATCCAGCTATTGGGGCTATCGCTCACCCAGCTTGCGCCCGGACCGTAAAGTCCATCATTGAGATGGGCAGCGCTATGCATGTGACCATTGCTGGCATCCTTTGCCACAGCCGGACGGGCTTTTCCATTTCCTGTATATGCCACATTTTGATCTTTATCCAGTTCCACGTCGATGCACAGCGGCGGCTCATCACCGTCCGCGCAGATAATGGCCGCCTGGGGAGTGACCGTTATTTGGCCGGGCGTCGCCGTGAATAATATGGTTTGAGAGGGGATTGGGCTGTTGGATTGAATCGGACTTCGGTATAACCCAAAGGTAACGAACGCAAGCATCGCAATGCCCAGCGCCAGGGTGGCAGCACGTGCAAGTCTCAGGGAAACCGGCTGATGGGATGGGACCAAGCCCGCAATGAAATTGTAAACGTTGGAACGCAATACGTGCCAGATCGCATTTGGCACAGTTTCGGAAATCTGTTGTTTGAACAGGGCTCGCCGGCGCACCAGCATCTCCCACGGATACCCAGGCTCAAGCGCCTTCAGACGCCGGAAAATCTCGAGCAGCTTCTGATTGTTTTCAGCCGGCTCACCCGCAGCTTGCATGGCCGGGTGTTTTTCCAATTGTTCAAGAAACAACTTCCGGCGCGCCGCCAGGAGATCAGGAGGATACTCAACTTGATTTGATTCCAATCCCTTCAAGACATTGATGAGATCCTGATCGGGAGAGAAAGAATCGTTATCCATTAGATCACCACAGAATCCACTACTTTACGCAGTTTTGCAATGGCTCGGTTCTGAATCACTTTGACGTGGTTGACTTGCTTGCCAATGATGGAGGCCGTCTCACGCAGACTAAAACCTTCCAGAAAACGAAGAATAATCACGTGCCGCTGATCTTTGGTCAATTCACTGTGAATCGCGAACATCACCTTTTCGAAAAGCAGACGGTTTTCCAGATTCGCATACAGCGATGAGTTATCATACCGAAATGCGTCGATTCCGTCAAACGGAACCTGGCGGCGCGAATAGCGTGCATTGTCCACCACGAGATGATAGGCAATTTCGTAGAGATAAGAACGCACATTCGCCCTGGGTCCATGACCGTTCGACACCTGATCTAAAAGCTTTGCAAACACATCTCCCACAATGCCATCTGCCGTAATGGGATCACTGCACAGGCGCAGTGCATAGTTATAGAGAGGACGCGAATATAGATCAAATATCTTGATCAGTGCATCCGAATCCATCTGCTTTGCGGATTCCACCACTCGCAGATCGGAAGTTAAAGCATAAATAGACGGGCTGTGTCTCATCAGAATTAAAAGATAAATCCCAATGCAAAACTGCAAAGGATTTGAAACAGTAGCGGTTGCGATGAGGGAGTGTGGCGCTCGTGCCGGAAATGCCGCCTTCAACAGGAGCGCAGGTGGGACGAAGGATGTTGGCCATATTATAGCACTTGTTGGTTCCAAAAGAATGTTTCTGAATGGGGGAATCTCCGTATGTGCCGCGACCAATTCTGGTGGACGATGTGAACATCCCTGAAGGCGAAAACCTTCAGGGATGTTTTGAAAATCTTATCAATTGTTTCGGAAATGAATTATTGCCAGACGGTGGGACCTGTTTCTCGATAGCTCCTGGCGAGTGCTTCGAGATCTAACACGTTGATGATGTGATCGTTATTCAGGTCAGCTACTTCAGGCGAGGTGGCGTTATAGCTCATGCCGATGGTCAGAGCATCGAACTGGTCGATGAGGTTGTTACCGTCGATGTCACCGGCCAGCAAGGCAATCTCGGGCAGGATGCGTGTAACGCCTGACGTGACTGTGACTTGCGCCTGAGCCTTCAGGAAGCCAGGTGTGATCGCAATGACAGTGTAGGAGCCCGGAGCGACCTCGAGCCTGAAATTACCGTCGAGCGATTCGACCGTCGCGACCAGAAACATGCCCGGATCATAGATGTTGATGATCACAGGCTTGCTTACCGTCACATGCCCCGCTATGGCTCCATTCGTGCCAATTGGTGTGGGCGACATATTGGTGTGCGCAGTGGATGTGGATGTGAATGCCGGGGACGGAGTCGCTGAGGACATTGCAGAAGGCGTGAAGGTAAACGTCACCGCGGGTGAAGTAGTGAACGTTGTAATCGGGGTAAAGGTGGGCGTAAGAGTGGACGAGGATGGCAGCCACGAGTAGGTGGAAACGATCTGCCCAAAGACAGCTGCTTCAGAGCCGTAGTCAAACGCAGGTGGTGGCGTGGCGAAATTACCGGGGTTCAGGGAATGCAGCACAAAACCCAGGCTCACACAAACATTATTCCGCAATGTGGAATAGGCAACCCAGTCATATCTGTTGCCTGCTGCACCATCGACTGCCGCCTGCCTGAGAAATGTGATGCCAGCGATGACAACCGTCTCAGATGACTGCGCCCCCGAGCTTGCCAACGGACTCTGGCAAACACCGGGGTTTTCCACCACGCTCATTTCCAGATATTTTTCACGAAGATTTGTTCCCTGCAAAAAAGGGAGATCGATACGGGTACCGTTGTCTGTCCCTCCGGCTACGATCTGGCTGCCAGGCGGATACCCAAACATGAATCCATATCTGCTATTCGTGAACGTAAGCCAATCCCCGCCGGGCGTAAGAGTGGGAAGAGGCGTTTGCGGCGGAGGCTGGGCTGTGCCCGTAGGTGTAGGCGATTCGGGTGGAACTACCGCCGTAGGCGTAGACGACGGCGAGAGGTCCGGCGTAGGTGTGTTCCCCTGGATCGTCAGATAATCGACCACAAATGGAATCTCAGTCAACGCATTGTTACCTTGCGAAACCCGCGCTCGACATTCGATGACCGTTTGTCCGAGCTGCAGCCCTCTCACGTTGAACGTGAACGCAGTCCCGCTGGTGGTGGCTTTATTGCCATCACTGCCTGCGATCGCGACGATCAACCTTTGAGGCTCTGGCCCATTGATAGCCGATACTGGGTCGGCGCCGAACAGGGTTGCCACCGTGATATTGTTCACCTCGAATAGATTCACATTGTAACTACAGGTGAACTCTGCACTTTTGTATCCCTCTGAAGGCACATTGTTCAATCTGACTGTTACTAATGCGGTCTCGCCGATCTGTATACTCTGTGGCGTAATGGTCGTAGAAACATAGGGGCCAGAGAGCGTCGGTGTAGGCGACATCACAGCCGTTGGCGTCAGTGTCGATGATGTCACATTTGTCGGTGTCGCTGTCCCCTGGGGAGGAGGCGTGGCAGGCGTGGGCGTCGGCAGGCCGTCCATGGTGTTCAGCAGGGCCCGGTTGAGTCCGAGCGTCGTCCCGTTCTTTGTAAACGTCGTGCTGTTGAAGAATGAGTTATATTTCACCTGCCAGCCTGCAAAGCTCGCATCGATGATCGATGGGCGCAGGATGAAATGCAAATGCGGAACATTGATCTCTTGATAGCCGGGACAATACGGGTTTCTCACTCCATCTGCAATGATGCCGATGCGCTGGTTGCGCGCTACAGCATCACCCAGCCTCACCTGAATGTTTGCCAGGAATTGATATTGGCTCACCCATCCATTGGCGTGCGAGATCGTGACATAACAAGTGGATGTTGCCACCACAGTTCCGGCCGCGGCGGCCGTCACCCAGAAGTTGGACGTGTTCTCACCGGTGACCATATTCAGGTGCGGCGCAAAATCGATGGCGCCGCCAAGCCGATAATTATGTGAGCTGCTGGCGGGGCGCCTGAGTCCATTATCGATGCCATCGATCGCATACCAGGCGATCCCCAGATCCCAGGGCAACTGGAACATATCCACCGGTGGAGGGGCACTCGCAGCGAGCGCGCCTGCCTGCCCCGCTGGGATCATGGAGACCAGAAGAATCAACAGACTGCATACGCGCAGCCATCCATTGGATTTCATTGACATAGCTCCTCGCCTCCTTCCACGGCGATGCCTGATCCTGACCATCATCATTTCTCCCATCGACGTTCCTCCATCCGCTATGTGTCGAACACGAACAGCGCACTCTTCCCCAGGCGGACGACATCGCCTGATTTCAATACCACTGAACTATTCCGGACGGCCTGACCATTGATATAGGTATTGCCACTTAGGTCCATCAGGTAGTAATCATTATTCGAGGCGAAGATCCTGGCATGTTGGCCTCCAATATGCGGGTCATTGATACAGATCTCATTACGCGGATCGCGCCCGATCCCACATGGCAGCTGTTTCAACACAATACTCCTGCCAGCCTGCGGACCGCGCTTCATGTGCAGCGTGGCATATTGCGATATAGATCGTTTTACGGATGAGCGAGTCGTCCCGTTCCTGCCTGCTTGAAAATACCTGAAGATCACGAACAAACTGCCGACGACAAATAAAATAGCGAGGAGTCCCACGACCCAACCAACGTTGAGCGCCTGTGTCACGGGCTCGGGTTCCAATGGCAGAACCGATCCTGTAGGCAACAGCTGCGGCTGGGCGGCAGCTACTTCTTTATCGATCACCAGCGCAACGTCGCGCTGTCCCAGCAGCACTCCTGCCAGAGGCGCAGCAAACCCGGATTCATTGCGTATGGCAAGCGCGGCGGTCTCCAACGTGAGATTGGTGTTACAGCCGCCAAGGGTCGTGAATCGCACTTCGGCAAGAACACCATTCACTACTTGAGGCGTGGTGCTGGCATAGGAGCCATCCACCAGGCCCGCGGTTTGTGGCAATGCCAGGGCATTCATCCCGGGGATGGTGCTGGAGGCGTTGACGGGTTTTAAACAACTGGGGTCATAACGGATCTGAAACGTGAACCCCTGGATCGGTGTTGCGGAGGAGCCGTTCACATTAACGGTGACGGTCTCCTGGGTTTTAAAAGCAGTTGTACCGGCAGAGAGCCAGATACTTTCACCGCTTTGAGCACTGACATTCATCACACCCGTAACAGTAAGGATCATGGTGAGGATGAATGCGAAAACTACCGCTTGTCTCATAATTAAATTAACTTTCTATATGTGCTTGTAGGTTGAATTTCATGTTTTAAGTAAAACAAGTTGTGCGGCACTATGTGATTTCATAAAGAGCTCCACAAACATGGGGCGCATCTGTTAACAGTTGTTGCCAGATACGCCCCATCATGATTCACAGACGCATTACCAGACGATCGGTCCGGTCTCGCGATAGTTCTGCGCCAACAGCTCCAGATCGAGCACGTTGATCACATTGTCGTTATTGAGGTCTGCAGCAGCAGGTGTGGATGTGTTGTAACTCATACCGATCGTCATGGCATCGAACTGGTCGATGACATTGTCGCCATCGATATCACCAGCCAGGAGGGTGACTGTGGGTTTCGTCACGTTATTTCCTGAGGTGAGAGTCACGGGGCCTTCGGCGCTTAGATAACCGCTGGCTGTGGCGCGAATGGTGTAGGTGCCGGCTGGGGCGCTGAGGCTGAAAGTACCGTCGTTGTTGGCATTCGCCGATGCCACCAGGGCATTGCTTCCATCATACAGAGCCACTGCAACCGGTTTGCCTGCCAGCACTTGTCCGCTGACCGTGCCATTTGGAAGCGGTGTGGCTGTGAGGGTCGGTGAGGCAACAGGAGTCGATGACGGTGTAGCAGTTTCGACCGGCGTGGAGGTTGCTGTGAATATGGGTGTTTCAGAAGGCGTTAGGGAAGTTGCGGTCGGAGACACAACAGGTGTGGACGAGGAAGTCTCGGAAGCAACAGGCGTTGAGGAAGTTGCAGTCGGAGAGGCTACAGGTGTAAGTGATGTGGCAGTTGGGGAAGCAACAGGAGTCAACGAAGTCGCGGTCGGAGAGGCAACCGGCGTGGCAGTCTCGGATCCCACAGCAGTGGGCGTGAACGTAGCAGTGGGTCCGCTTCCGGTGACGGTCAGTGTCGTACCAACCGAGTCAATATCCGTCAGAATGTTGTCGCCTTTGGAAACGCGGGCATCGCATTCGATGGGAGTCTGACCGGCAACTAATCCCGTGACGCTAAAGGTAAACACGGGGCCGCTGGTCGTGGCTTTGCTGCCATTGCTGCCTGCAATGGCAAAAATAAAGCTGCCAGGTTGAGACTCGTTGAACGCTGCAACTGGGTCTACCCCAAACAAGGAACTGGCAACTGGTGTGCCAACGTCCACAAGGCTGGCGTCGTAGGTACAGGTGAACTCAGCGCTGGTGTATCCCTCGGCAGGGACATTGTTCAAACTAACCGTCGCGACCGCCACCTCACCCACATTCACACCCGATGGGCTGATGGTGGTGACGACCGAAGGATTGGTCTGAAGAAGTTCGCGCAGGGTGAGGACGTAGAATCCACTGCCCGATTCGGGCTGGATCTGAAGCGAGTAACTTCCGGCCGGTTGGGTGCTGGTCAATGTAGAAGTGCCGCGAGCGAGTTCGGTTCCGCCTGCATTCTGCAAAATGAGCAGCGGCACAAGATCACTGGTTCCCGTAATGGGCGTTACGGTCACCACGAATGTGTGCGTGGCAGTGAAATCAAAATGCCATTTCTCATGGATGCTGGCATTCACAAAGCCGATGTAGGTGGCGTCCCAGAAATTCAGGTTGCGGTTGATCACCATCGCATCGGCCTGCGGTGCGGAATTCGTGCTGGCGAAGGCAGAATGGCTGCCTCCCATTGTGCTCATTACGAGAACAAAGACAACAAGGACTTGGATCAGACGCTTGGACTTCATGGTCACATGCTCCTTATGGGGTATAGATTTTTGACTACTATCGTTTTCCAGTCATGATGACGAAATGCACTGATGTGGATTGGACTTCCCCGCTGTGATGAGTGATGGGCGCGTGGATGGAGGACGTCATCATCCCTTACAAAGTGCCGCATAATTTATGAGCGCTTTTGGCACCATCCCGCCCTGCGGGACTTAACTTGAGGTTTGAGTTTTAACCTACAGATCCATATAAAAAGCTAAGTTGCACCTGTGAAACAGGCGTCAGACATGCGGTAGAAATAAGGACTGTTTCCAATCGTTTTCATTGTATGACTCAGGCCAGGATTTTGACGTTGCAGTAGAGTTGCCGTGATGTTGCAGAATAATTGCGAAACAAAAAAAGTGGTCTGCGATAGTACCCTGGTATGATGACAGAATCAAAAAACGGCCGACTCTCTTTGCAGAAAGCCGGCCATTTTCATGTTTTATATGCAGCGATGTAGTGAGGGTTATTCCAAACCTTGCAGAAAGACTTTTACGATCTGTGGATCGAAGCTTTTGCCTGCCTGTTCCTGAATGTAGCGATATGCTCTCTCACGAGGCCAGGCGGCACGATAGGGTCGGTCGGATGTCAACGCGTCGAAGACATCCACGATGGCGAACAGGCGCGCAGCTAATGGAATGGCTTCGCCTTTTAATCCGAGCGGATAACCCGTCCCATCCCATTTTTCATGATGGTAGTACGGAATGTCCAATGCATGCTTCAAATACGGGATCGGGGAAAGCATTTCAAGAGCATAGACCGGATGCTTGCGCATCCATCCCCAATCGTCATCGGAAAGGGGACCAGGCTTGAGCAGAATCGAATCGGGAACGCCCATTTTTCCGATATCGTGGAGCAGCGCCCCACGTCGCAGATCCGTTCGTTCTGATCCACTCATGCCCAGTTTCTCTGCCAGCTTCAACGCCATTTCGGTTACGCGTTGCGTATGACCCTCGGTTTCCCTGTCACGCAGATCGAGGGCGTGTGACCAGCCTTCGATGGTGGCATCATACGCCAGCATGAGTTCCATGTTCGAACGCTGGAGGTTTTCAAACAGGGATGCATTTTCGATGGCAATGGCGGCCTGGGTGGCAAGTGTTTCGAAGTAATCGAGCCACTCACGAGCGGCGACAAACGTCTTTCGGTGAAAGACCTCCAACACACCCTTCACCTGTCCTTTCACGATCAGAGGAGTGGCATAGTGTGATAAGAACTCCTCAACAGCCAGGAGAGAAGAGCGACTGAACGTTCCAGGCGCCTGCCGTAAGTCGCTCACAAATACAGTCTCATAGGTTTGGGCAGCGCGTCCGGCATACCCGTGGCCGAGTCTTACATGTGAGTTTTCGATGCCTCGTGTTCGAAACCCGGCCCCCGCTGCATAGTCCAGTGTATGGGTAATTGGATTCAGCAGCAGGATGCTGGCAGCGTCCACTTCCAGTTCATCCTTCACGTTTTTCAAAATAACATTGAGGGTCACGTTCAGATCGAAGTTTGCACTAATGGCGATGTCGATCTGGTGTAATGCCATCAGGTGATGCAAATGTTGTTCCGTCTGCTCATGCAGCGTAACACGATGGATGGCGTTGGCCGCGATGTCGGCGATTGCATTGAGCAAGCTCAGGTCCTGTTCTGTGATGTTTACCTGGCGAGCGATCCACAGTGCACCGATCGGCTGTTCCTGGGCGATGAGAGGCACGGCTGCAAGACAGTGCGAGTCGCCAAGCAAATCAGGGCGATAGAAGATCAGATCCCGATCTGCCTGGTTAGTTAGATAGGGCCGTTTGTTGTTAATGACCCAATTCCCCACTCCTGTTTCAGGCGGGTTGACCAGCCCCACCATTCGTTCACCGACGGGCCCGCGTCCCATTTCATTAACGAAGTATTTGGTTTGCGGATCGGGCAATTCCAGGACGGCTCCATCTGCCTTGAACAATTCCATTAATTGATCGAGAATAACGTTGAGAATATCGATCTTGGTGGTTGCCTTGCGCAAGGTGGTGCTTACAGTAATAATAGACTCACGTTCGAGTTCATGTCGCTTGCGCTCGGTGATATCGATCATCAGCCCCTCGAGCAGCTCCACTTGTCCATCCTTATTTGTAACACCGGTCCCCCACTCATCGACCCAGCGCCATTCACCAGACTTATGGCGAATCCGATACACAATATGGAATGGCTTGCGCTCGATGTCATAATCGCTGTTTTCTGCGGAGGTCGCCATCGTTTTCAGATCATCAGGATGATATAGATCAAAAAAACTAAGACCTTTTTCCAGAAAATCTTCCTTGGGGTAACCGGTCAATGTTTCGATGGCATCATTCAGATATAAAAAGGTATAGTGCGAGTCGTTTTTACACTGGTAGACCACATTTGGGATGTTCTCCGCCAGGGCGCGGAATTTCTGCTCGCTCTTTCGCAGGGCCTCTTCGGCAAGTTTGCGTTCCGTAATATCCCGGACGATCCCCAACAGATTTCCATTATCGAGCGCTCTTCCGCTGATCTCCACAGGGAGCAGCGCGCCGTTTTTAACGGTCAGCGTGCGCTCTGCAGTAAAGGATTCTCCTGCTCGCATCTCGGAAAGCCGTTCCGGGATGTGGGACTGATTATCGGGTCGTGTAAAATCCCACATGTTCATATTGAGAACTTCCTCACGCGTGTATCCCAACATGGCACAGCCCGTGGGATTCACATCAAGGAGCTTTCCTTGTGGGTCAGCGACAAAGATGCCATCGCTCGCCTGTTCGACTAATGTGCGATAAAGCACGTCGCTTTGGCGTTGAGCAAGGATGGCCTGTTCCCGCTCGGTGACATCGACCAGGCTGTAGACCAGCCCACATACGCGGCCATCCGGTTCCTTGATGGGTTGAAGCGTCCAATTCAAGTAGGATGTTCCACGCTCGGGGTGGTCGTGGTAAACAAACGGTTTGGCGTACACCATGTATGGTTCCCCGGTCTCGACCACCCTCTGAAAGATCGCCTCATTCTCGGAGTCCGGGTATAAGGCGAAGAGATTCTTCCCCACGAAAAATTGCGGGGTTTGGTCGTCGGCCCCGGCGTAAGCGCGATTGACCCGGATGAAATTGAAATCTGCATCCAGATAGGCGATCATGAATTCAGTCGAGGAAAAGACGCGCTCTAACAGGGCATTGTTTTTTCGTAACGCATCCTCCGCATGCCTGCGTTCCACCCGATCTTCCGCTTCGCGCATTGCCCTTGTGATGGCCGGGGCAAGGCGTGAAAGCTTTTGTTTGGTAACATAATCGACAGCGCCTTTTGTAAGGGCGTTGATGGCCGCATCTTCTCCCAGTGTGCCAGACACAAAGATAAATGGAATCTCAGGACGGCGCTCTCGGGCCAGGTCCAGCGCCGATAGTCCGTCATAACCGGGAAGCTGGTAATCTGCCAGGATCAAGTCATATCCTCCCTTTTCGAGAGCTGCGCCAAATTCACCCGACGTCTGAACTCTCGTAATCTCGTAGGGAATGCTGGCAGCATCCAGGATGGCTTCGATCAGTTCGGCATCCAGCGCATTATCTTCGAGGTGCAGGATTTGAATGCGGTTTTCCATGGGGTCACGGGTCTCTTTCCGTTGTGACGAGTCACGGTTTTCCTATACGGCCCGGTAAAGGTTCATTGATCAATACCCAAAACAAACCGATACCTTTCACAACCTCAACAAAATCTGTAAATCTAACAGGTTTTACAACATATGCATTGACGCCAAGCCGGTAGCAGGTTTGCAGATCCTGTGATGCGCTGGAAGAGGTTAGTACCACCACCGGTATCATTTGCAGATTTGGATCCGATTTAATATGCTTTAAGACCTGTACACCATCCATCTTCGGCATCTTAATATCCAGCAGGATCACAATCGGGTTTCCGCTTGGTTCTTCTGCAAAGGCTGCTCTGCGATATAGATAATCGAGCGCCTCTACCCCATCTCGCACCACCAGGATATCGTTTGCCAGATTATATTCGTTGAGCGCATTGATCATGAGTTCAATATCTTTCGGGTCATCTTCAGCGAGAAGAATGCGTTTAAATGTCTTCATGCAAATCACCTATGCTGTGATGGGAAGCGAGAAATAGAACGTAGTGCCATGGTCGATTTCCCCTTCCGCCCAGGCTCTGCCGCCATGGCGCTGTATGATGCGGTGCACATTGGCGAGTCCGATGCCTGTGCCTTCGAAGTCTTCCTGTCTGTGGAGGCGCTGAAATACTCCAAAGAGTTTATCTGCATATTTCATATCGAAACCGACTCCATTATCGCGGATAAAAACAATGATCTCGGACTCGTTCACCTCAGAGCCGATCTCGATGTGTGCCCGTTCTGTCGAACGAGTAAACTTAATGGCATTGCCGATCAGATTCGCCAATACAATGCGCAGCATCGCTCGATCGCCGGTCACAAGTGGCAGGTTGGCAATCTTCCAGTGGATATTCCTGCCTTTGATCTCCGTCTCGGCATCGTGCAGAACATCATGGACCAGGTCGTTCAGGTCGACCTGCGATGTATAGATCTCCTGGCGGCCCATACGCGAAAAAGAGAGCAGATCGTCGATGAGCATACCCATCTTTCGGGCGGAGTCGCCGATCATTTCCATATAGTGCTGGATCTTATCGTCTGTATTCATCTTCAATCTCTTCTGCAGAAGCTCGATAAAGCCGTCGATGTGCCGCAAAGGAGCACGCAGGTCGTGGGAGACCGAGTAGGCAAAGGCTTCCAATTCGTTGTTCGCCTGCTCCAGTTGTGCCGTGCGATCGGCAACCCGTCGCTCCAATTCCACGTTGGCGCGTCTGACCTGATCATGCAGGCGTGTGTTCTGAATGGCAACGGCAGCCTGGGCAGCCAGCCCTTCTGCCAGGAGACGATGCTCATCGGTAAAAAAGGCCGGCACCACCTTGTCAACTGAATACAACCCGATCACCTGGCCATCTGTGATGATGGGGATTCCCAGCCAGCAAACAATATGCTCCGTTCCAGTTACTCGAGCCCACCCGGGGTACTCATACGTGTTGGCGATCTGAACGCTCTTTTGCGTCGTGATCAACGCATGCAAGCTGGGAATCTCACGGATATCGAACACAAGTTTTCGGGCCGCATCCAGATCTGTCCAGCGTTCATAACCACGCAGGGCGACCACACGTAGATGATAATCGCCTTCCAGCAGCATTACATTTGCGCTGTCGTACGGGACAAGTTGCAGCAGGTACTGCAAGAGGTTTTGCAGGATGTCCTCAAGGTGCAGTGTGCGAGAAAGCGACTCATTTGCCTCCCGGAGTATTTCAGCAACCCGGCGCGCCTTTTTCTCTGCCGCCAGCGACCGCGCGATTTCATCCGCTGCATGTATGCGCTCGGTGATGTCCATGAGATTTCCGATCACTGCCGTCCTTCCACTAAAATCGGTCCGCCCACCCAGAACTTCGATAATTTTTGTGCTGCCATCTTTGCAGCGGCCGCGAAATTCATAGTGTATCGTTTCTATTTCGCCATCAATGCGGCGCCGAATATTCTCTGCCACCATTACCTGGTCATCCGGGTGAATGACGAGTGCGGGCTCAGCACCAGTCAGCTCCTCGGGTGTGTATCCGAATATCTTTGCCAGGGTTGAATTGACATAGCTCAGGCGCCCAT
Source organism: uncultured Anaerolinea sp. (assembly GCA_964489725.1). GTDB lineage: Bacteria > Chloroflexota > Anaerolineae > Anaerolineales > Villigracilaceae > Defluviilinea. The sequence goes on from CAZBAX010000038.1 coordinate 51,212, forward strand.
CCTGGATGATGTAAATACCGACAAATGCGTTATCGCTCAGGACACGGAAACGGTTCTCGCTTGCGCGCAGTGCCTCTTCTGCCCGCTTGCGCTCGGTGACATCAAATTGAATCCCTTGTGTGCCGACGACCTTTCCCTCGGGGTCAAAGACAGGCATTCTGATGACGTGCATATACTGTTTCCGGCCATCCGCACCTGGATATTCCTCCTCCGTCTCGACGATTTTTCCAGTTCGCATGATCAGTTCGTGGACTTTCTCGCCCTCAGCGGCGTACTTGGTTATTTGTCCGCTCTTGCCCTGCCGGATTGCTTCGAGCATGGCAACTTCTGAGGGTTTCCTGCCCAGGAAATCCTCCGCTTTGATATCTGTGATCCGGCAAAACTGGGAATTGACCATAACGTAACGGCCTTCACTGTCTTTGCGGAAAACCGGGTTGGGCAATTGCTCAATAAAGGAATGATAGAGCGCCTGTGATTCACGCAGTGCCTCATCCATCTGCTTACGTTCAGTGATCTCGTTGCCCAGCCCTATCAAGCCGGTGATATTGCCGGCTCCATCATATAACGGGAGTTTCGTTCGCAGATACCATCGTTTCGAGTCGGGTTTGTGCGGAGGGGTATGTTCGTCATTGATCAGAGGCCTGCCCGTGCGCATGATCTCGTCTTCCTCGTCAGCAAACTGCTTCGCCAGATATGGCGGCAGGAAATCCTCATCCCGTTTCCCAATGATCTCGTTCATGGTTTGTACACCCAGAGCATGCACGATCAATCTGTTGCCTAGCAGGAATCGCCGTTCGCGATCTTTGACGTAGACTTCCATTGGCAGGTTTTCCACCAATGTACGCAATAACTCCCGCTCTCGCGACAATGCCATCTCCGTCCGCTTGCGTTCGGTGATATCGCGGGAGATGCCAATAATACGGTGGACGCGGCCGGTTTCATCCCGCGCGGGAATGAGGGTCGAATGAAAATAGCGCCGCCCGGCCGGTAAATCCAATTCCACTTCCTCTTCGATGGGATAACCTGATTCAACACAACGGCGATATTTTGCGTTGACAATGGATGCAGTTTCTTCAGGAACGGTCTCTTCGATGAGCTTGCCAATCAATTGTGTGCGAGGCAAACCTGTTGATTTTTCAAAAGCGGGATTTATTTCAAGATTGCGGAAGCGCCCATCGTCTGTTACTTCGAGCAAGTACAGGCTGTCGAGGACATTGTCGAATACCTCGCGATACCTCCATTCACTTTCGCGCAATGCCTCCTCTGCCTGCTTGCGCTCCGTGATGTTGATAAAAGTTACAATGACTTGGGTAATCTCATCTTCATTTCCAAACACCGGATCAGCGTTGACTAAAACCCACACATCATTTTCTTTGGTAGGACGGTGTACCCTTACAACAAAGTTTCTTAGCGCCTGGCGCGATGCAATCACCTGGTTTACTGGATATTTCTCAAGCGGCATTGTTGTTCCATCTTCGAGAAAGAAGTGCCAGACAGAATCAATTGCAGTTTTCCCCAGCATTTGGTCTTCCGTTAACCCAAGCAGTTCCTGTGCCATGGAGTTAGATATTAATATTTGCGTATCAGCCCCATGAACAACAACTGCCGCCCGAATTTTCTGAATCAATATTCGATATTTCTCTTCGCTCTCCCGCAATATGTCGTCCGCACGTTTCTTTTCGGTGAGGTCGCGTCCTATCGCCTGGATCCCTGTAATTACGCCATCTGCTCCTCGCTCGGCCACAAAGCGTATATTATGATAACGTACCCCTTCTCCCATATCTGGCAAAACGAGGTTCATTTCGTTTTCTTTTCCGGTTTTGAGCACTTCGACCATCTTTTCCTGGTATTCTTTTGCCCCCTTGATAAATCCCATTTCTGTTGGGAGGGTGCCGAGCATCTCGGACGCCGGACGCCCCAGGGTCTTTTCGAGAGTAGGATTTACATAGATGGTCCGGCAGTTGACATCGTACCGGGCGATATTGTCGGGGCTGTACTCGGCCAGAGTACGGAATTCCCGTTCGCGCGCGGCCAGCGCCTCCGTCATCTGTTTGCGCTCGGTGATATCTTCGATCAGGAAGGCAATGCGATAGCCCTTTTCCGTTTTGATCGGGAAAATGGTTTGATGGAAGTAATGCTTTTCCCGGCCGGGCAATGGATAAAACTCCATCTCCATCGGTGCGTCGAACAAGTAGGACTTGCCGGTACGCAACGCTTCCAGTACACCAGATTGAATGGATTCGCGTGGCTCGCTGGTTGCCCGGTCCTGAGCGGTGATTTTCACCAGGATATCCCAGAGAGGTTGCCCCAGCACCCGGCTCCGCTCCAACCCCGTCATTCTTTCGGACGCGTAGTTCCACTCAACAATTGTGCCATTTTCATCTGCCAGTATCACGCCTTCTGCCGACTGTTCAATGAGGGTTCGAAACTTTTCTTCGTTTTCCCGCAATGCCTGTTCGGACTGCCTGCGTTCATCGAGCAAGTGAATTCGGTCAAAGCTGACCGCCATATGGCTGGCTAAAGCCATAAGGTATTCCCGTTCTGAGGCTGTGGGGATCCGCACGCCCTCATCCGCAAATGTGCCCGTGCCGACCGATCCCAGATGTCTGTCGAAAAGAAGGATGGGCACATGTATGAGTGTGCGATTTCCCATCCTTGCTGCGATCTGCTTATCGGTCCTCTCATCTGTTTGTGCATCCTCAACAACCAGAATCTCTTTTGTTTCTACGAACTCCTCCATCATGCGGTCGCCCTGAATGTTCAGCGTGGCTGTTCCGTCCTCCGACATGACCCTGGCAGACATTGGGCCTTTCGCAAACAAGGCTTTGGCCTGCTTTTTATCGGGAGTAAAGAGGTATGCCCACAGGTTTTGATAGCCAGTGACATCTCTAACTTCATCCTGGGCCGCATTGAGAACGTCTGAATATGTCTGCGCCTGTTCCAGTTTGCGGGAAAGCCGAAGCAATGACTGGGAATGACGTTCCCGTTCGTGTAATGCATTTTCCGCCCGTTTGCGCTCGGTCAGATCGACAAATGTGACCAGGTGCTTTTCGCCGATGGAAGAGAGACGAAACTCGATGTGACGCTGCGAGCCATCCTTGCATCTGACGGTCGCTTCCATCGGACTGATCTCGGTCATGTCCCGAATGGCCGGCTCGACACGCGCCTCCCAGCGCGCTTTGATCTCCGCTCTATAGGCTTCATCCGGGTAGGCCAGAGGCCACCAGTGATCCACGTCAGGTACATCTTCGGCGGTATAGCCAAACAACCCAATGAACTTTTCATTGACCCATTCGACGCGTTCCTCGGCCCCCGACGACACAACCATTGCCACAGGAGAGGCATCGATCAACTGTTTGATCTGCTTTTCGCTTTCCAATAAGTTGCGGAATGCCAGCAGGCTGGTCAGTACATCGGAAAGCCTTCTGCCGATTTCCTGAAAAAGGCGTTCCTCGTCGGACGTCCAAACCCGAGCGTAGGAGCACTGATGCAAGCCGAACGACCATGGACTCCCGATCTTGGGATAAATAGCCATGGCAATAAAGGACTGGACTTGAAACGCCTCCGCAATTTCCAGGGGAACAGGGTACTTCTGCCTCGCGCCAAATTTAACAGGCCCATCCGAATTTCTGAGTATCCGATAGATTTCGGCTCCAATGGGGTCAAGGGGGAGTTCTATTCCAATGGGCAGCGCGCCGGGATATTCCGGTCGAGTGCGTTCCATGGGAACCTGCCAGGTGGGGGAATCCGGGTCACAAGGATAGACAAGCCATGCCCGGTCACACTCGAACACAGAAAGCAGAGCGTCGAGCACATCCTTCATCATCTGTTCAAGGTCATTCGTTCCCTGCATGGCCCGGTTGACAAGGTCCATGCTTTCGAAATGCCAGAGGATTGACGATTTTTCCTGTTTTTTCCGTTTTTGGGACGGCGGTTTGTCAGGGACTTGATTCTTATTTGCTTGTCGCATAACAACCTCTGAAGGGTGATGCATCGAAAGCGCCTAGCTTGTATTGTGACATAAGCGCCAGCAATTTTCTACTGACAAATTACATGATGTAAAAAAAAGCCTCTGAGAAACGAGTCCCTCAGAGGCTTCTGTCCAACACTCAATTGATTTATATCACAATACTCACCAGTCTCTTGTTCGCCACGATCACTTTCTTCGGCGCTTTTCCTTCCAGATGTTTCTTGACCGTTTCACTCGCCAGCGCCGCGGCCTTGATTGCATCTTCACTCGCTTCCGCAGGGACTGTAATGCGGTCGCGTACCTTGCCGTTGATCTGCACCGGCAGTTCAATGGAGTCTTCCTTGGCGGCGCGTTCGTCCACCTGCGGCCAGGCTTGCTGATGGATCGAATACGGCTTGCCCAGGTGATTCGTCCACAGTTCTTCGGCGATGTGCGGAGCGACGGGCGCCAGCATCCGCAAATAGATATCCAGCGCTTCGTCCCATTCGGGGGAGCCAACTGCACCAGCCTCACGCGCCTTATACATTTCGTTCATCAATTCCATCAACGACGAGACCACGGTATTGAACTCAAAATTCTCGAAGTCATTTCCGACCTTGCGCAGCGTCTGGTGGACCTTGCGGCGCAGATTTTTCAGCACCTCGCTCTTTGGGGGCTCAGCCCCCACAGGAGCCTTATCTGTATACAGAGTCCAGACACGGCGGATCCAGCGCGCGGTCCCTTCGATGCCGTTCGAGTCCCAGGGTCCACCCTGCTGCCAGCGTGCAAAGAACATCAAATAGGCGCGCACGGTATCGGCGCCATACTTGTTCACCAATATATCGGGCGCCACCACGTTGCCCTTACTCTTCGACATCTTGCTGTGGTCTTCTGCCAGCACCATACCCTGATTGCGCAGCTGCATCACAGGCTCACCGCCTTCGGTGATACCCATGTCACGCAAGGCCTTGTGGAAGAAGCGGAAGTACAACAAATGCATGTTGGCATGTTCACTGCCGCCTGTGTACGTATCCACGGGCATCCAGTAGTTATATTCCGCTTCGTCGAAGGGGCCCTGGTCATAGTTCGGGCTCAAATAGCGCAGGTGATACCACGATGAACACATGAACGTATCCATCGTGTCTGTTTCACGCACGGCATATTCACCACAGACGGGGCAGGTGGTATCCTTCCACATGGGATGGAATTTCAAGGGGCTTTCACCGGTCGGCCGCCATTCGATATCATCGGGCAGCAACACAGGCAATTCATCCTCCGGTACAGGGTTCCAACCATGCTGCTCACAGTACACCATCGGGATGGGCGCGCCCCAATAGCGCTGACGTGAAATCAGCCAATCGCGGTATCGATAGTTGACATCCCGTTTGCCGATGCCTTTTTGCTCCAGGTATTCGACTACAGCTTTGATGGCAGGATTCTTCATGCCCTTGTCGTTCGTGGCCGGTGTGCCATTGAACGGACCAGAGTTGATCATCACACCTTCATGTTCATGTGCGGCTTCCATGGTATCGCCGTTCAATTCCACACCTTCCGGCTGGATAACCGGAATGACCTTCAATCCAAATTTGCGCGCAAATTCAAAGTCGCGTTCATCGTGCGCCGGGACGGCCATGATCGCGCCGGTGCCGTATGACATCAACACATAGTCCGCCACCCAGATCGGGATGCGCTCTTCATTAACCGGATTGATGGCATAGCCGCCGGTGAAAACGCCGGTCTTCTCTTTATCCTTCGCTTCGCGCTGGATGTCGGTCTGCTTCGCCGCCTGAGCCTTATACTCGTCTACGTCGGCTTTGTGTTCAGGCGTGGTGATCTTTTCCACCAGTGGATGCTCGGGGGACATGACCATAAAGGTCGCGCCCCACAATGTATCCGGGCGGGTGGTAAAGATCTCGATGGAGTCTCCCCCCTCTCCTTCTGGGAGAGGGGCTGGGGGTGAGGGCGGTGCCACTTTGAAAGTGACCGAAGCGCCCTCGCTGCGACCGATCCAATTGGTCTGCGAAACCTTGATGAACTCCGGCCAATCGATGCCTTCGAAGTGCAGCAGCTCATCGGCATACTTGGTGGCTTTGAAGAACCACTGGTCCAGTTCCTTCTTGATGACCGGCGTGCCACAGCGATCACAGACGCGATCGTCGCCTTTGACCTGTTCGCGGGCCAGGGTTGTGTTGTCCTTTGGGCACCAATCCACCGCCGATTTTTTACGATAGGCCAACCCGTGCTTGTACAACTGAATGAAGAACCATTCCGTCCACTTGTAGTATTCCGGGTCAGAGGAAACCGCCTCGCGCTCCCAATCGAACATCGTGCCCATGGTGCGCATTTGTTTGCGCATCCGTTCGATGTTTTGGTAGGTCCACGTTTTCGGGTGGATATTGTGCTTGATGGCCGCGCCTTCAGCAGGCAGACCGAACGCGTCGAATCCCATCGGAAACATGACGTTATAGCCCTGCATGCGTTTGAAGCGGGCGCGCGCATCGGGAGGCGTCATCGAGAACCAGTGACCGATATGCAGGTCGCCGCTGGGATACGGCAGCATCGTCAAGGCATAATGTTTTGGCTTGCTCTCGTCGATCACGGACCGGTACAGCCTGTCTTCCTCCCATTTCTTCTGCCAGCGCGGTTCCATCTCCTGCGGGTTGAAGGAAATATCCTTTTTCGTCTGCGTCACTTCCTCGGCGGGACCCATTTTTGTTGTCGTCTTTCTTGTTTCTTCCATTCGTACCTCTTCAGAAAAGTTTTCACTTGTATTGTTCGATATTTGATGTTTACTATTTCTTTCGTATTTCAGGGAGGCGCGGAAGAAGAGGCCCTTCTTTCCAGAAGATGAAATTAATCCGAATTACGCTTTTCATTCGTGCCTCCTTTTCAATCTATCCCCTCTCCCGGCGGGAGAGGGCTAGGGTGAGGGCAAGTCATCACTCCTAAAAACAAAAAACCCTTCATCCACATCAGGGACGAAGGATTTCCTCCGCGGTACCACCCGAATTGTAAGTCCCTATTCCTGCCGACTTACCACTCTTTCGCGATAACGGGCTAACCCGTGGATGACTACTTAATTTCACCATCCAGGTCTCTCGTATGAGTGACGGGCGAGTTCGGCCTTATCTGCGCTCCCGATGGGCGCTGTGTTGGGCTTCCACCTCACTCTCCCAACTCGCTGACGGGATGACCTACTACTCCTGTCGTGACCTTTGTTGGGACGAGCGTTGCGCTCATCCCTATTGGATGGACGCAAGGCCCATCCTTTTGGACAGGTGCAAGACCAATCCTTACGCGGATTATAGCACAAGAGCGACTAGGTTCGCTAATCGCTCTCGCAGTGGACCCAGGGGGATTCGAACCCCCGACCTTCTCAATGCCATTGAGACGCGCTCCCAACTGCGCTATGGGCCCGGATTTCCGTGATCAGTTGTGAAGTATTCAGTAACCAGTTTGTTCAGTGACTGCTTGTACAGCCGATTACTGACCATTGGATACTGGTCACTGAACAGTGGACCTGAGGGGATTCGAACCCCTGACCTCCTCAGTGCGATTGAGGCGCGCTCCCAACTGCGCTACAGGCCCGTTATTAAGGCGAAGGGCATTGTACTTGAGGCAAGGGGTGATGTCAAGCAAACAGCGAACAGTTTCCTGGAAGCTGTCAGGTACTGCCCGTTAAGACATTGAAAAGCGCCTTTCGACCAATTGCCGGTACAATCCAACTATCTTCATCACAGGGAAACATCATGACCGACATCACCGCTTCATCGACCTACCGCATAATGGATTTGCATGAATCTGACCGACCGCGCGAACGCCTCGCGTCATTGGGGCCGCAGGCCTTAACCAACGCAGAATTGCTAGCCATCTTACTACGCATTGGTGTGACCGGCGAGAGTGCAGTACAGGTTGGACAGCGCCTTTTGACCAAATTTAACGGATTAAAGGGACTCCACCGCGCTCCGTTCATTGAACTCATGGACCAGCACGGACTCGGCGAAGCAAAAGCTTCCCAGATCAAAGCGGCGATCGAACTGGGCCGACGGCTGACTCTCGAATCTCCAGATGAGCGCCCCTCGATCAACTCCCCCGCCGACGCGGCTGCGCTCGTGCAGTATGAAATGTCTGCCCTGGAACAGGAACACTTACGCGTGATGCTGCTCGACCGCCGCAATCGCATCCTCGAAACCGTGGACGTGTACAAGGGATCTGTTAATTCTT
>CAZBAX010000039.1:0-57199 GCA_964489725.1 uncultured Anaerolinea sp.
AACTTTACTCGATTAGCCCTATTTCATTTACCTATTTTTGGCGAAGGTATTGTAATAGTCGCTGATATAGAGGATGACCCAGACAATGACGCCAGCCCAGGGATTGGATATTAGCCAGTATTGCATATGTGCTCCGGCAAGAGATTATAACCTTGCAAAGGTCTGAAACTTTCGCAAGGTTATAATGTTCCCCATGAATCAACAACCCTCCAACGCGCCCTTTAATCCCTATTTGATCGACTCACTCAACCATCCGTTGGCGGGTCCCATTCGCCAGTTGTTGACGCGCGAGGGACGCCGCGAACTCAATCAGATCCTGATCGATGATGAGGAGAATATCTTGCAGGCGCTGGAAGCCGGAGTTGAAATTGAGTCGGTCTATTATTCTGGAGAGGATCTCATCTCAGACGTGTTGAGAAAGAACCTTACGGCAGGCGCGACCATTCACGAGGTTGCCAGGCGTACCACCAAGAAGCTCTTTGAAAACGATAAGATCTCGCGCATCTTTGCCATCGCCGAAACGCCGAAGCCCCGGGGTTTGGATGTACTGAAGACGATCAGGAATGATATTGTTGTACTGGAAGATTTAAGTATTTCAGGAAATATCGGCAACATCATCCGTACATCGTTAGCGCTCGGTCTGGGCGGGATGATCCTCCTGAACATGGATCCGCTCGACCTGTATGACCGCCGTCTCATCCGTGCCAGCCGCGGATATATGTTCTCTCTTCCGATCATGACGGCGTCGACGAAAGAGTTTCTCGACTACTGTAAGGTGAACAACGAAACCCTCTTGGTTACCGCGATGGATGCCGAAAAGACCGTGGATGAAATTGCGTCCATCCCGGAACGACTGTTGATCACGTTTGGCAGCGAAAAAGTGGGCTGTTCCCCGGAGATCGAACAAGCAGCGACCTTCAAGGTCCGTATTCCGATCAGCGAGAAGGTGGAATCGCTCAATGTGTCAGCCGCAGCGGGGATTACGTTATTCAATCGAATCCGATTTAATCGAAGTTAACAAGAATCTGGCGAACATGTCTGGGCGGCGCTAAAGCCGCGTTCTGTTTTCGTGTAGTGATTTGAAGTCGCCTGGAAGAAGCACATTCATCTCAGGCCTGCACAAGATTTAAGGTTCATTTCCATCCCATATCTCTATAATAATAAATGATTCAGTTGTGACTTTGGATCACGACCTTTTCAAGGATTCAATCGGGAAATCGAGACGATCAGAAATAGGAGTGGACACGAATGCCAAGACCTGCGTTTTCACCTATCTACAACTAATCTGGACGGTTGGTCATTTTCGGCTGCGATCATCCAGCCGCGACCCATTGCTACTTCTCCATCAATGTCGTTGAAAGGAATAATCAGCATGTCTGATAAACCTGCAGATCAGAAGAAATTTGAGGATCTGACCCGTGATGTTGATTGGCAGTTAAACAGCCTGCTTTCCTATATTGAAAAAGGGTTCAAAGATCAATCCCGTAGCCGCGCAAAAATGCTGCCATCAGAAGTGGTTGTACAAAGTGTTCTGGATGCATATCTTCATCTTGCCCGACAGTTCTACGATCAATTCGCAAATCAGCTGAAAACGGCATACGAACAGAAGCTGGCAGATGCTGCCTCCAAGGATGGGGTCACGGATACGGAAGTCTCCATTTTGATGCAGAAGGCCGTCGATAAACTGACCACTGAATGGGCACGGGTGTATGGCTTTATCGCGGCCACAGAGGCAAAGAGAACATCAGAAACCGCGAAAATTATCAATCAACTTTCTCCCCTGATCCGGGCCGCTATTCGTGATGTGGGCTTTGCGCCGGAAATGTTTCCGGTGGTTCCTCAGTTTGGTACTGTGTACAGCCTGGGATTCTTCAACTATACCGATGATTTCATGGCGCTAAATTTACCGATCACAGCGCTCCAATCCCCCTGGGAATGGACGATCTTTTGGCACGAGATCGCCGGCCAAAAGGTGCGTTTACTGAAGAAGGCCCTGATGGAGTTCCAAAATGTGCTCAGGGAAATGTTCAGTGAATATAGAAAACATCTGCAACAATACCCCATGAGTCCTGGAGAGATCAGGACAAACATGAATAGTGATCTCGAGACGATCCTATATTTGCTTATCCCATTCCAGCAGATGAACGTCCTGGTCGAACAACAAAAACGGGCCTCGGGTTTTCTGGATGCTTTGACCGATGCGGTTTATAAAGATTGGGAAAACCTGGACACCTCTGGATTTTCCCTGACCAACACGATGAGATTTCTTCAGGACCTGTCTCCGGAGAAGCATGATTTCCCAATATTGATGTTCTCCTTCAATGAATTGTTATCTGATGTTATGGAGGAACTTCGCACCCAGCAGAAAAAAGCAGTTCGAACTGAACTTCGGATTGCGCATCGGGAGGCGCTGGCCATCAACAGAGTCCGCACAGATGCGGAGAGAGAACAGGTGATGGACGAGCTTTTCAATGCCTGGGAAAAGGCATTGTCGTTGGATGAAAACCTTGCCATTCAAAAAAAGGCACTGGCAGAGGAAGGCTGGTCAGCAGACTGGCTGGAAGAACTATTCGAAGACTCCTTCTCGGTCATCAACTTCGATTTCGATTTTTTGCCCATCTTTGACCGACTTCTGCAACGTCATTCGGATGGAGGCAAGGAGTTGCGGCATCCTCATCACTACGTGCGTTTGATGGCAGCATCTGCTTTGAAACTGCTTGCTTTCGATACATCTCTCTTGAAGCAGGATCTGCCCCCCACACTCGATGAACTAGCCGTCGAGTTGGGCAACGAAGCGAAGGACATTTTGCGGAAATATTATCCAGGTCCACTGAGCGCAGACTCCCAGGCAGTGACCTGGCTAGTCGTGAAGAAATTTTATGAGATGCATGAAAGGATGAAAATACCGCAAGATGATTCTGAGAATGTGATCGGGGATGCGAAAAGGGCCATTACAGATGCAATGAAGACCCATAATGCCAACACCAGTACGGCAGAAAGCATTGCGGAAACGGCTAACAAAGTCCTGTCGGCGCTTTCCAAGATCATTTCAAAACTGGCAGGTACAGTTCAACCGGAAGTCGATATGACTCAGAATGCTACCAGGCCTCAATATGAAACCAAGGTCAAGGCGCTGCTTAACACTCGCAATATTATCCCCCCACAAATGCCGCTTGGCTTTCGTGAATTGCTCGAACTGTCTTTTTACGAAGTCGATTTTGGAACCGAGACGTATTCGAACGTCAGATCTCCCTGGGGAAACTTTTCTCTTGTTACATTGCTTGGACCGCCAGTCGAGGTTGAAAATGGAACGGTTCTCTTTGTAGATAGCCGCAATCGAGAACTCAAAACGAACAGATCAAATTGGAACGATAAGGCGCCTACTGGTTCCAAGTTGTAGTGTGGCACGTAGGTAGAGATACGCAAAACTCCAGTCCTATGAGTAGACTGGAGTTTTAAGTTGTATGACCCGGACTTCTCTTTACTAACCGAGTTAATTTACATCAGCTGCGCAGCGAAAGCCCAGATTATTACTGGCAGCGGTGCCGCGGTCCGGGTTGAAGGTCCCGACTTCGTCCACATTGCTTTTCCAGCCGCCGCCTTTCTGCACGTACGTCCTGTCACCGTTGAAATCTTCAGGATTGCCATTCCAGGATTGTATCTGCTCATATGTCGTCACACCTTCGATTGATAGAGTGGATGTCCACTCCGCCGCGTTTCCCATCAGATTATAGATACCTTCAGGACTTCGGCCATCAGGATTTCCGTCCACTTGTAGCAATCCGGCTGGCTCATACTCTTCCCAGGGCATGTTCGCTGTTTCAGGAGTTGGTCCATGATCGTTGCCCCACGGCCAATCGAATAGCTCAGGACCGCGCGCAGCACGCTCCCATTCAAATTGATTGGGCAGACGCTGCCCCAGCCATCGACAATAGGTATTTGCCTGGAACAGCGAAACGTATACAACCGGATAGTTCTTCCTGCTCTCAAGCTTGAAATCAACCTGGTCGATGGGCACCGTGCAGGGTCCATATTGGACGCATTGCCCATATTGATAGTTACTGACTTCATATTTCCCGATCAGAAACGCCGGAAGGCTGTCAATCGTCTGACGTGACTGAAAGCCCAGCTCCAGATACACAGGATTCTGTGTGCCAAAAACGGATGGTCCCTCGGGGATCGGTACCATCTCGCCTTGCGCTCGCGATTGAGCGATCTGATCCATTATGCGGGGTATTCCCAGATAGGCGCTAATCCCTGAGAGTAATACGAGAATAAACGCCACCACACCATTTGTGATCCTGCGTTGCCGGGTGGCAGCCTGTCTGCTCAGCAAAACATATTCACGTTGGATATCGGTGGGCTTTGGGTCTTTGTTGGCATTGATGGAGATTTGCGCTTCGGCTTCCTCGAGCTCTTTTCCGTGCAGTAAAAAGCCATTTTCCTTATTATTTCGTTCCCATTCAAGAGCCTTGGCTTGCAGCCGGGTATGCCTATTTACCCACTCATAATCTGTGTTGAGGGCGGTGAGCAGCCGATCGAATTGCTGGTTAAAGTCGTACGCTTCCGTAAAGAAAATAAAGTTGAGGTCACCCAGTGCAGCCGGGACGTCATTCCATGTGATCTCACAGGGCACGACCGGGATCAACCGCTTGCCATTTGCTACGGCAATATTCAGTTCTTCCAGACAGATGGGGGAGATGATCCAATCAGGGGTGACGATGGCCAGGAAGTTATCGGCGTCTTCGATGCCGTTTCCGATCGCATCCTTCCATTTCACGGTAGGGTCTATATCATTCCAATCGACCCAGAAATCGATGTCGCGTTTCTGCAGCTCATCCGTGAGCTGTCTGCAAAAATCCTTGTTTTTACGAGAATAGGAGACAAAGATCCTGGCCATATCGTTCTCCATTACCCTGTCTTACGTGCAGGTCGATGGTGACTGCAATACAAACACTTGTGCTGCCTAGCTGCTCGCTCCGCTGTACTGTTTTAAACCCCTCTTCCATACCTGCGATGCGATCAGGAAACTGATGATCCCAATGCCCAGGAACATCAACATGCGGGCGACGTCCAAGTCACCCCGCAAGCCCTGGAGCGGAATGGTCGTTGCCACTGCAATGGGAATCACAAAGGTCACGAGGATCCTCAGCCAGGCCGGGTACACCGTCACGGGATAACGTCCTGCATCCATCAGGGCGTGCAGGATGGTTACATTGTTATCGAATTTGGTGAACCAGAAGGTCAGGGCGATGAGCACGATCCACAGGCTGTAGATGACGACCGCTCCCGAAACGGTCAGCAGGATGAAGCTTAAGACCTGAAGCGGGGTGGTCGTGTCGCCGTTCATGTTGATACCGATCACGATCAGGGCGATGGCGAGGAGCAGGTCCCATGCTCGCCAGACGGTGATGCGCGAGAACGTGACCAGGAACATACTGTTGATGGGCTGCAACAAGGTATAGTCCATCGATCCATCCCGGATGCTCTGGTTGAATTTTTCGGTATTTGGCCAGATCAGAGCAAACATCATTGTGTTGACGAGACGGAAAACACCCAGCAGCGCGATCAGTTCACCAAATCCCCAGCCGCCGATGGTTTCGGTGTTGCTGAAGATGATGTTGAGACTCAGTAATTCCCAACCCAGCCACATGAGATTGAGCAGAATGTTGACCACCGTATCTGCACGATACGCGAGCGACATCTGGATATTGACTTTGAGAAATGCAGAGAGCAATTTTAGAACGTTCATGGTTATGCTCCTACCGCTGAGTAGCGCCTGACGCCGTTGCGCCAGACGATATTGAACAACAGGATTGCAACACTCAGCCAGATGGCGCCACTTGTGAAGCCTTGAATGATCTGTGCCTGTGAAAGTTTCCCAAGAATGAGCTGAATCGGAAAATAGATCAGCAGTTGGAATGGCAGATATTGAGCAATTTGCTGGATCAACTTCGGCATCAGGGTCAGCGGAACGAACTGCCCTGAGAACAGCAGGATCAGTGCATAGTAAAACTCATGGATCGAATACACGCGCGTCGTCCAGAAGGCAAGCGACGTGATCGTGGCAGAGAGCAGATAGCCAACCAGAAAGCCCATGGTGGTCGCTGGAACCGCCAGGAGTACACCGTAGAGGGAAACATCACTGAAATCAGGTTTGTATAGGAAGAATAATACTGCCCAGACCGGAATGAACCCCATGATCGTGAGCATCTTGAAAGCGACATTGTTGACCAGCGCGTTGGTCAATATGGGATGGATGGGACGGATCAGTTCACCGGAGAGGCTGCCGTCCTGGATCTTGTAGCCAAAGCTGTAGATCACGATGTTGCTGGTGATCTGGTCTACGATGAGCAGCGTCATGTAGTAGGTGACGAAATCGTTGGCGGTAAGTCCGCCAACGTCACCCTTGTTGTTGGCAATGCTCGTCCAGACGGCCAGATAGATGATGGGGGAGACCAGCCAGTAAAGCAGATACATGAGCAGGTTGGCGCGGTACTGCCACTGTTCTGCCCAGTTGACCTGCCAGAGTCGTTGGAAGATTTTGAACATGCTTGCTCCTTATGTCATTGCGAGGGCGAAAGCCCGAAGCAATCTCCTGCTTAATGGTTAACGCGATCAATGAGAAGACTCCATTTAGGCAAAGATTGCTTCGTCGCCGCTTCGCGCTCCTCGCAATGACGGAATCGATCACTGGTTAAACGCCTGCTCGATCACATCTTCGATCGGTGGGTCGGTGATGGTAATGTCATGGACAGGCAGATCCGCCAGGAGTCCGGATGTGACGCGGGTGACCTCCTCGGCCCGGACCTGGATGTACGACTTCTCCCAGTCCTCTTCGTTTTGAACGGGAGTTCCGTACTTCGATAAGTCATGCGAATTGGATTCTGCCAGCCTCACGCCGATCAGCTTGAAGGGAGCGATCTTGCGCGTCAGGTCGTTGATGCCGCCGTCATATTTCAGCTGACCATGATGAATGATGATGATCCGTTCGCACAGCGCGGTAACGTCTGCCATGTAATGACTGGTGAGTAGAATGGTTGCGCCCGTGCGCTTGTTGTACTCACGCAAAAATTCACGGATGCGCGCCTGGCCTGTAATATCGAGACCGATCGTGGGTTCATCCAGGAACAACACTTTGGGCCGGTGGAGCAGCCCCACCGCGATCTCGCATTTCATGCGTTCACCGAGTGACAGATTCCTCACCGGTTTCTTCATCAAAGGTTCAAGCTCGAGCAGCTCATCCAGTTCCTTGTACGTCGCCTTGTATTCATCATCAGGCAAACGGTAGATGGCCTGATTGAGCAAAAATGAATCTGCTGCCGGGATGTCCCAGGAAAGGCGGTTGCGCTGTCCCATCACGAGGGTCATCGAACGCAGATACTCGGGCTTGAGCTCCCACGGTGTAAAGCCAAGAACATTGGCCTTGCCACCGGTTGGATGCAGCAAGCCAGACAGCATTTTGAGAGTGGTGGTTTTTCCCGCTCCGTTCGGGCCGAGGAAACCAACGACCTCTCCCTGCTCGATGGTGAAGTCCACTTTTTGAACTGCCTTCACATCCTTATATTTGCGTTTGAAGAAGCTGCGAATGGCCGCGCCAAAGCCCCCTTCGCGCTCGGGCACCTGATATGTTTTGCTTAAATTCTCGACAACAATTGTCTGTGGTGGCATGTGCATCTCTCCTCTGAGAAGAAATGATTCTATCATTCTTAGAACAGAAGTGCTAGTATGAAATTTTCAGGAACTTTTTGAGCCTCACGGCGTCAGAGTAGGGAATCGAAAAATGGAGTAGAGAATGAAAAAAATATTAATTGCTTTGTTTACCTTATTGGCGTTGGCAGCATGTTCTGCCAGCAGCCCCGACTCCCTTCCGGGACGATGGCAGCTGGTGTCGCATGGGCCCGCCTCTGGTCAGCTAGCCGCAGCGGAGGATGTCGACGCGTTTATCGAATTCGGCCCAGATGGGCAGCTCGGCGGCAATGTAGGCTGTAACGGTTTCGGTGGTGATTACCAGGTCGAAGGGAATACGCTCACCTTTGGCCCGATCATTTCCACAGAGATGTTCTGCGAGGGACCAGTCGGCGAGCAGGAGGCGACGACTCTTGCCGTGTTGTCCGAGTCAGCGACTTTTTCGCTGGATGGCGATACATTGACGATCACTTCCGCAGACGGAAACTCAGTAATTGTATTGGGACGTTAGGTGGTCTACATCAAAAACAAATGCCAGAGATTTGTGTCTCTGGCATTTTGTTTATAGTGACGATACCCGATACCAAATATCCACCGTCACATGAATTGTCTTGCTGTGCTGGACGTCCATGCCAAGGCTGGGTTGCTCGGCAGCTCCTTTGGCGCGCGCCATCGGCGCCATTTCCATGGCCTGAAAGTGCATCGGAGGACGTTCCTCATCGAAGGCATTTTCAATGAAATCATACACGCCCAACAGTTTGACTCCCAGCGACGCGGCGACCTTCTCCGCTTTTGCTTTTCCCTTTGCGATGGCAGATTCAAGACCCCGTTCAAGCGCGATATCTTCAGGATATTTCCATTCGATGCGATTCATCGAGGCGTTCTTCTGTTCGGCGATGATATCCAGCAGCCCGGGAATCTGATCGAGCTTTTCGGCTTTGATCCTTAAACTGTACACCGCACTGGATGATTTGAGCAATGCGCCGCTGGCCGTCTCGATGCGGACTCCCTGCAACTGGACCGCGTCGGGACTCAGCCCAAACCCTTCGTCTCCGCTCAGGGCAGGCCGGGTCAGCGCTTCGACGAGTTGACTCACCTCTTTGGCTTTCTTCATCGCCTCATTGCCGCTCACAATCGATGAGCCTTTTACGGTCACATATAAATTCGCGTGAGAGGCGAAAATCTCTTCCTTATGAAATGCTGAGACCTTGATCGTATCGGGTTTTGTATCCATACTTCTACTTTCCTGTAAAGAATAATTTTATGTCACTGTCAATTTCTGTTTTGGATATTTCTCAAATAGTTTTTCTGCGACAACCCTGCGGATTCTATCAAAACCTTCCCAGATATCCGAGAATGAAATATAGAGCGGCGCAAAGCCCAGGCGGATATTATCGGGTGCGCGAAAATCAGGGATCACGTTCATTTCTTCGATCAGGGCGCGGTTGATGCGGTACCCCTCCTCGTGGCGGATGCTGATATGAGAGCCGCGTTTGGCAGAGTCACGCGGGGAGCCTAGAAAGAAGCCTAATGGCGCCATCAGTTCATCCGTCAGGAAGGATGCGTAATCCGTCATCAGCATGGATTTCGTGCGCAGGGCATCCATCCCGGCTTGCAAAGTCGGTTCGAGCGCTGCCTCCATTGTAAGCAGGGAGATCATCGGCTGCGTGCCGACCAGGAAACGCTGTGCGCCGGGCGCTGGCTCATAGGTGAGATCGAACTCGAACGGATTCTTTTGTCCCCACCAGCCCCAGATCGGTGAGGATAATTTTTCCTGAATATTTTTGTTGACATATAAGAACGCGGGCGCGCCGGGACCACCGTTGAGATATTTATACGTGCAGCCAATGGCGAGATCGGCATTACAAGAATCGAGTTCCACCGGAACGGAACCGACCGAGTGGCTCAAGTCCCAAAGCACCAGCGCGCCCTTTTGATGGGCAAGCTCGGTGATCGCCTGCATATCATAGATGTATCCGCTCTTGAACGTGACGTGGGAAAGCGTGACGAGTGCTGTATCCTTGTCGATGGCAGATTCAAGTTGATCGAGATCTGGCGTGATGTCGTTGTCCAGAGCACCGATGAGGGTGATCTCGTGGCGCCCTCCAAGATTTTGCCGAATGCCTTGCAGGACATAAAGATCGGATGGAAAGTTGAAAGTGTCCGTGATGATGCGCGTTTTGTTTGGCTGAACCGTGAGCGCAGCTGTGGCGAGTTTGAAGAGATTGACCGAGACCGTATCGGCGACAAGAGTCTGTCCTGCCGCCGCGCCGATGATCCTGCCAATCTTATCGCCAACACGGGCGGGCGCGTCCCACCAGCCTTTATTCCAGCCGCGGATCAGGTCCAGGCCCCATTGTTCATTTACAACCTGGTGGGCCATTTCCTGTGCGGCTTTGGGCATCATGCCAAGCGAGTTGCCATCCAGATAGATCAGGTTAGGGTCGGGGATAACGAAATGCTCGCGATACGAGGCGAGTGGGTCTTGCGAGTCAAGCTGCCTGGCGAAATCTGGAGAGGGGAGGAAGTTGGTCACGAATTCCCTTTTTGGAAAGTGGTGAGTGGAAAGAGAATGGAAAGTGGCGAGTGGAAAGTGGCGAGTGGAAAGTGGAGAGTGGAAAGAGTGTTGATCTACCTACTTGTGTACGTGTCTACTTTTTCCTTCTTACTTTTTCCTTTTCCCTTTTCTACTCCCTATCTTACTCATCGCGTACTCCGCCAGCGCAGTGATCGTTAACGATGGATTGACACCCGGATTGGCCGGCATGATCGAACCGTCGATGATATATAGTCCTTCATAATTGTGTACTTCGAAGTTCTTATTCACAACGCCCTCCTCTGCATTCCGTCCGATGGGCGCGCCGCCAAGGATGTGGGCGGTCGTGGGCAAGCCTAATAAGTTTTCACCGAGCGAACCCAGGGCAACACCGTTGGTCCGCTTTGCAAATGTACGTGTCAGCGCATGTGACCCTTTCACGTGTGCGTGAATTTCATACCCAGGTTCCTTCTCTGCAATCAGTCCTTTGCGGAAAAGCGTAAAAAAGCTGCGTCCCATGCGAAAGCGCATCCGGTTATCTGCGTGCTGCATGACGAGCAGGATGGTCACATTGTGAGCCCAGCCCGGCAGGATCAGCGCCTTCGCAAAGTCAAGCGGATGCGTTAATGCCCAGCCAAAAAACTTCAACACGCGCACAGGGACACTGACATTCGTATCGATCAATGGCGCCGCCAGGAAGCGCATCAGCGATGAGCCATCGGGATAGCGGACCGGCTCGACGCGCGTGATCTCGTCATGGTTGTATATCGAGGAAATGGCAACGCCCTCCGAATAGTTGATATCGGATTTGCGCGCCACGCTTCCCAACAACGCCTCAGAGTTGGTACGGACCATGTGACCGAGTCTGCGCGATAGCCTGGGCAGCGAGTGCTTCACATCGCGCAGGCTCAGCAGGAGCTTCATGGTTCCCATCACGCCGGCAGAGAAGATGACGTTGTTTGTGTACACACTACTCTCTCTCCTGGATATCGATGTGGAGGCACGATACAGCACTTCATAACGGCAGAAGTTCGATAAGACTGGAATCACATCTACTACTTCAGCCTCTGATTTGACAATTGCCCCGTTCTTTTCTGCGAAGTACAAATAATTTTTCGGCAGCGTATTCTTTGCATTGTAACGACACCCCACCATACATCCGCCGCAGTGACGGCATCCCGCGCGGGCCGGACCTTGTCCGTTGAAATACGGGTCTGGGACCGTAACTCCCGCCTCGCCAAAATAGGCGCCGACGTCGGTTGCACGAAACGTGTGACCCATGCAAATCTCATCTGCCATTTGCTTGAGGATGTGATCGGCTGTCCATAGTTTGGGGTTGCGCGCCACACCCAGCATTCTCTTCGCCGTTTCGTAATGTGGACGCAGGACTTGGCCCCATTTCACATTTTGATTCCAGGCAGGTGTAGCGAATGTTTCCTCGCTGGGTACCTCAAGCACATTGGCATATCCCAAACTTCCACCGCCAACACCGGCTCCGTGCAAAACCATCACACCTTTGAGAATACTGATCTGCAAAATGCCGTGCGCGCGTAATGCGGGAAGCCAAAGATATTTCCAAAACTGCCAGTTGGATTTGGCGAAGTCCTTCTCTTCGAATCGCTTTCCCTTTTCAAGCACAAGAACGGAATATCCTTTTTCGGTCAGTCTCATCGCCGAGACACTACCCCCAAAACCGGAACCGATAATGATGTAATCGTAAAAGTTATTGCGTGCCATGATGGAGAACGCTTATTCTTTCTCTGTTAGATAATGAAGCAGGGTCAGGCCCAGGCCAAGAAAAAGCGGGACGAAGCCTCCCAGCATCCAGGGTCCGAGGCGAAGCGGATATTCCTCCGCAGAAGCAAAGCCGGCCAGGTAGAGTCCGACCGTGAGGGCGAGTCCCAGAGATGTGATGACGATTCCCCAACGCAAAAGAGCCTTGCCTGGTTTCGTTTCCGGAGCTGTCAACCCCTTTTCGGCAAGAGCAATCGTTTCTTTATATTTCATGTAACGCAGAAAGGCCAGAAAGCTAAAAATGACAGTCAGCGTACCAACAACGCCGAGGCAGGGAAGGATGTCGTTCATGCCAGGTCCTTTCCTGTCGATGATAGCATAGAACGAAAGCTAAATTCCTTTCAGAGCAACAGCAATACCCCTCTGCAGAACGATGATGACTCGCACCTGCTGGACTATACTATCTTTGTGCGCCGCGTATTCTTTACTCTCTTACTGGTATTCTCTTTAACGGCCTGTACTGTGCTGGTTCCCTCGGCTACTCCAACCGCGTCGATCGTCCCCTCCACACCAGCGCCGCTGCGGGGTGAATGGATGGGTGCGGCGATCATAGCAGGTGGCCGCCAATCGCTGTTGATAAATTTCGATACCGAGACATTAAGTATTCAGCCGCAAACGGATACCTGGTCTGTAAAATCCAGCCGGAAAGGAGATGTGAGCACTTTCTCGGCTGCGGGTGAGCCTGATGATCCGTTCACGCAGATCCACTTTTCAGGTGCATTCTCCGGCGGATATTTATCGGGCGAGCTCACCTGGGACGGGCAGAACAGTCTGGTCACGTTCATACCTATCGCTTCGGTTGAATCTTCCGGGCTGGAGAAATTTGAGGGCGTGTATCGTTTTGAATCGGGCCGGTACTTGAGCATCATCGTGAGTCCCAGCTTTTCTGCGGACGGACTGCAATTCTTCGGTCCGACCCTGATGATGACCGACTTCAAGAGCGGTGCGCTGCGTGCGCTTTACCCTGTGGATGACTCCACATTTTTGATCGGAGCCTTACGAGTTGTTGGCGCGCCCTTTGGCGGGCGAATACGGTTCGAAACGGATGATCAGGGAACTATTCAAGGTTTGCGGTGGTGGCAAACCCCGCATGACCTGTTTACATCCCCGGTTCCGGGCTTCTATGCTTCACGAATCTCGTACACGTCTGCAGACGTCCCGTTTACAAGCGAAGACGGCACGCAATTGATGGGGCGTCTATCCCTGCCGGAATCAGCTTCGCCGACCGCGGCGTTCATGATGTTACACGGCTCTGAGCGGGGCACACGCGATAATTTCAGTAACAAGCTGATGTCGCATTATATGCTCAGCCATGGCTTTGCCATCCTGAACTATGATAAACGCGGCGTAGGCGACTCACAAGGCATTTACCAGGAGTCTGCCAATGCGACGAATCTCCAGCGACATGCCGAGGACGCGATCGCGGGCGTCGAGTATTTGGCTGCGCGTCCGGAGGTCGATGCGACGCGGATCGGGCTGATCGGTTTCAGCCAGGCGGGTTGGATCATTCCGCTCGCGGCATCGCAATCAGAGTTGATTTCCCATTTTGTGAGCCTCTCGGGCCCGGTGGCATCCACGTCCCACGAAAGTATGTTCAGCAGTTACACCAATGATGGGGATTCGAGCAGAAACTTCGACGACACGGCGATCACAGAACAATTACGTGATCTGAAGCCCGCAGGATTTGACCCCATACCGATCATAGCGGAACTGGACCAGCCAGGATTGTGGCTGTGGGGAAGTGTCGATAAGAGCGTACCGGTCACGTTCAGCGCGGAGAATTTGCAGGCATTGATCGATTCAGGGAAATCGAATTATTCCTATCAAGTGTTACCGAATGGCGACCATGGATTGAACGCTTCGTCGCAGGGACTTTTCACCGAGATCCCCTATTCCCCTGGCGTCTTGTACTATGCCGCGTTGGATGAATGGCTGCAAACGACTATGTCTTCTGCAAAATAGTGGGGACAGCCACTTTTACAGATGAATAATCGAACAGACCGAGCTACCTCATTTTTCCTACATCGAACCACGGAGACACTCCCAAAAGAGCATCGGGATGATGTGAGCCATGGAGTTTTAAACTCTTTTCTCCGTGTCTCTGTGTCTCCGTGGTTAGGCAATGACATTTTGTAATAGGAGTTATTGCTTCCTATGTTGTGCTACTTACTGGTGTGGATGGTCACGCTGCCATTATTGGTTTCGACAGTCAGTTGATCGCCTCCACCGTTGATACTGCCAATGATCTGATCGGCGTTCGAGTCGGATGTTTCGGTGACCATCACAGCAATGGGAAGATCGGATCTGATCCTGCCGAATTCCGTGCTGAGATCCACGTTGAGTTGAATATCGGCAGGCAGGATGAGGTCCACGGCGCCGAACTCAGACCTGACGATGTGTGGGCCCGCACCCAGCGAACCGTCAAACGTGACGTTCCCGCTGTTCGTACGGATATCGAGCGTTACCGATTTAGCATTGGAGATCTCGATCCCACCGAATTCGGTGTTGGCTGTCAGTTTGCCTTTTGCGCCATCGATCGTGATCTCCCCGCTGTTTGTGTGCAGGTCATAGGAGGCAGCGAATGCCTGGTTCAGGTCGATGCTGCCGAACTCATCCTCCACAGTAATATCCTTTTTCACATTCAATTTGGTTAGGGAGACGCCGCCGCTGTTCGTATTCACATCCAGGGAATCGGCAGATCCGTTTTCAATCGTAATATCGCCAAATTCGGTGCTGGTGGTGAGCATGCCGGTGGCCCGGACCTCATCGAGCCGGATCGTACCGCTGTTGGTGTCGAGCGTGATATCTTTGCCATTCGCTTTTTCAAGCGTGATTGCGCCAAACTCAGACTTCAGGTCGATATTTTCGCCGGTTGCCTTGATGGCTGTGGCGGTCACCAAGCCGCTATTCGTGGTTGCAGAGACTGCTCCTTCCACGTTATCCAGGTTGATCTCGCCGAAATCGTTTTGCACGGTGACATCCCCTTCAATCTTCGCAATGCTGATCTCACCGAAACTGGTATCTACATCCATGGTCGTTTGATGAGGAACAGTGACGATGAAATCCACCTCATTGACGCGATTGCTGATATTGACCGACTTGGGCAGTGCATATTTGATCGTGATCGTATTGCCGCTCTGTTCGACTGTGTATTTGACGGTCTTCACTTCTGCATCGGCGCGAGCCTGCGTGCTGTCATAGGCTCTCTTGATCGCCGTGACCTGCACAGTTTCCACATCTGCCCCAGTGACGGTGACAGCGCCGGCATCGCTCTCGATCTTCAAGATAACCGGCTCTTCCACCTCCACTTCGAGCGTTTTGCTTTCTTCGAGCTCAGAGGCAATCTGGGCCACATCGAATGGGTTGTTCACTGCAAAGCCATTGACAAAGAAGATCACCGAGCCGATGCCCACACACACCAGCGCCAGTGCTACAATCAATAATGCAATTACGACGGGTCGTTTCATGTTGAATTCTCCTTGGTTTGTTTCTCACTTCATTTGACCGGAGATTTGGGAAAAAGTTTCAATTCACCCTCACCCTATCCGCTCTCCCAGAATGGGAGAGCGGGTAGATGCCCTTCCCCCATCTTGGGGGAAGGGTAGGGGATGGGGGTGAAACTTTTCCCGTTTTTCGCTGTCTAACCTCCTGAAGGAACCCCGCGTGGACCACGAACAGTCTCTCATCCGGCGTGCGCAGAAAGGCGATCAGGATGCCTTTGCGGCGCTTGTGGATGAACATCAACGCTACATCTATAACCTTGTCTTTCGCGTTCTGAAGGATGAGAACGAAGCGCTCGACCTCACGCAGGAGACGTTCGTGCGCGCCTGGACGGCTTTGCCCAACTTCAAGGGACAATCGCAGTTCCGTACCTGGTTGTATCGCATCGCGACGAACCTGTGCTATAACCGTCTGCCCAACCTGAGACGCTCGCTGAATGACCTCGGCGACGATGTCATGGAAGACATGCCGGAAACGAGTTCTGCCAACCCCGCCTACGAACTCGAATCAAATGAAACCAGGGCTCATTTATACAAAGCGATCGACGCACTCGATGCCAGTTACAAATTACTGATTACTCTTCGCTACCAAAACGAACTCTCCTATGACGAAATCGCGTCCACGCTGAACCTTCCGCTGGGTACCGTTAAGACCGGCATTTTCCGCGCCAAGGAACAGCTCCGTAAATCGCTTGCACGTTTGGAGGAAGTATGGATCAGCAGCTAAAACAAGACGCGCAGATTGTAGAGGCGCTCAAATCCCAGCCGCTTGCGCCAATGCCTCGCAGCGTTACCATAGATGTGATGACGCGCATCCAAATGGTGGACGCCAAACGGCCCGCGATCATCACGTGGACTGACTTCGGATTAAGTTCTGTCATTGCTGCCTGTATCGCAGCATTCTGGTTTGCATCGCAGCACTTACCTCCCATTTTGCTGGCAAAGATCCGTATTCAAGGGATTCTGATATATCAGGCCTACCTGGTGAACGCGCGCTGGCTTGTCCCCACGCTGCTGTTTGGGTTAGCCGCATTCCTGGCCGCGCTGACAATTCCCACTCTGATGCGAATGATGTCGGAACAATGGAACCCGCGCAAGGTTAATTGATCTGATGTGCAATGCTCAACTCGTCGAACCACTGACACACGATGTCGCGAAGTTTTCTTCTTTTTTCTCCGTGTCTTAGTGACTCAGTGGTTCATGGCTTTTGATTGAGGGTGCTAGCCAGTACACAATGCGTGAAATCTGCGGCTGGATATTACGTCTGGGGTTATTCTTTACTTCCTGAAGCGCTCGCGATAAGCAGGGACGCTGACCATGGGCGGCCGTTCGCGTTCGGCAGCTTCCTCCACCTCGAGCGAGTAACCACCTTTGGAATATTTGATCAGCTTCATAGTCTTGTTGACATCCTCGACAATCGACCGTTCAAAGCGCGCTTCCAGCTTGCGCAAAACCGCCTGGATGATGGCAAAGGACATCAAACTGAGCGCGGAAAGTTCCTGGTTGTGATGGATCCGTTCCAGCAGGTCCACCTGGGCAATGGCGCCCAAACCATATTTTTCAAAAATATCGATCAACAGTCCGGTTTCCACGCCATACCCTGAGAAAAAGGGAGCCTGTTCCAGGGACTCACGGCGGCCGGCATATTCTCCAGAAAGCGGTTGGACAATTCCTGAAAGTTCCGGATAGAAGAGATTCAACAACGGACGCGCCGTCAGTTCGGTCACTCGTCCGCCGCCGCCGGCCTGCTTCTTGCTGCCCACCTGAAGAGGACGACGATAGAAGCCTTTGACGAATTGAATATTACGATTCAATAAGAGCGGTCCCAATACCCCGTACACAAACCGCGGATGAATGTTAACAATGTCTGTATCGATCCATGCAATAATGTCGCCTTTTGTCACCAGCAGGCTTTTCCACAACGCTTCCCCTTTGCCGGCTCGCGGTTCCATCTCTGGCAGCAGGTCCTGATGAATATATACGGGGATACCCATATCTGTCGCGATCTCGCGAGTGCGGTCGGTGGAATTGGAATCGATGAGCACCATTTCATCCAAAATCGGAATATCATCCATCAACTTCTTTTTGATCGTTCTAAGTACTTTGCCAACTGTCTCCTCTTCATTCAAAGCCGGCAGGGCAAGGCTGATCGTTGTGCCTTGTTGTTCTTTCAACGCCATAAGTCTTTTGAGATCGGGGAATTCATCCGCGTGGAAGGTGTTTTCTGCGAACCACTTATCCACCAGGATCGAGATGGCCTGTGCCCCCGCGCTTTCCGTTAACATGGTCTCGCTCATGGGACGACGCGTGCGCACCAGGATGGTGGTTGCCGGTGACTCGCGCAAGAGCTTATCTGCTACAGGTCCCAGGTGAGAAATCCCTGTAGAACGGCTGGCTGTTGCGCCTAAAACGATGGTGTCATAGTTTTTCGATTCTTCAAAAATGGTGTGGACAGCATCTTCGGAGGTGATCGAACGCAGGTTGATTTCCGGGATATGCTGAATGATCTTTCGGACGCCCTTGAACGGTGCATCGGTCACAGCGCCCTTCATGGAAATGTGCAGCAGATCGAGCTGCGTGGATTCCAAACTCATGCCGATCTGTAACGCCAGCTCGGCATAGGGTCCACCGCGTACGGTGACAAGTGTTCTTGACGGGGCTGGGGGCAGTTCGCCGCAGATAATCGCAATGTCGCAGGTGGGATTCACCAGGATATCATCTGCTGAAGGACATAACCCGAGCCTGCCGCCTTTCCATTCGACGATGAAGATGCCGGGCTTTTCATTCTGGATCAGATTCTTCAGATCTTCGCAGGGCTGCGCCGAAACGATCACGGTCGATTTGAACCGGACGTTGGGTGCGCTCAATTCCATCAATCGCTTACGAATCTTTCTTGCCTCTTGTGCCCCCGCGCTGACGGATTCTCCAGCGGCAATAGGAACAACACCCACCAGGATCACTTCATTGGCGACGCATTTTGCCAGCGCAAGCGCCTGGTTTCCTTCGCTGCCAAGCCCGATCGGAACAATCGCTGTATCGATCGATTTAAGTGGTCTAATCATCGCATGAGCTCCTTAAGTAAAGCGGCGATATGCACGGAATATATCTGATCCCATGTAAACGCCAGTTTTGCGCGGCGTCCCCATCGCGAGGTGGCTTCTGCCCCAAGCCTATGTTTGATCTGCTTCGCCACTTCATCAGGGTGAGCATCCGGGTCAAAATAGGTCACGTCTCCATCGGCCAATTCACGCAATACAGGAATGTCCGCGCAAAAAACGGGCAGCTTGCTGAACGCAGCTTCGATCACCGGGATGCCAAACCCCTCCTCGCGGCTGGGCAGGAACAGGGCATCGGCAATGCGATAAAAATCGGCAATGACTGCATCAGGCAGAAACTCATCTGACAGCTCTGCCAGGAAGTGGACCGCCCCTCGCAGACCCAATGTGTCACGAAGGGTCGTCAAAGCATGTCGATAGGCTTTGTTATTGGGGTTATGTGGTCCCTCGGGTCCGGTGATGAGCAGCATCGCGCCGGGATAATGATTTCTTAACTGTGCGATCACGTTCAACGCCAGCTCGATATTCTTACGCGGTGTCAAACGGACTGGCAATAGAAATAATGGATCGGCCTGCAGTAGATTTAATCGGTCGATCAATTCGACAGTTTGCGCCTCGAACTTGAAGAAGGCGGTGAGATCGACGCCATTCGGGATGACCTTGATCTCCTGGCCTGAAATTCCATACAGCTCCGCGAGTTCCCCTCGGCGTAATTCAGAGACGACCACTTGCGTAACTCCTTCCCATTTCGTCCGAAGCAGGTCCCATGGATGGCCAGCGTGTAATTCGCCGCGGTATCGCGGTGTGGTCCAGGCCAGGTCGTGATGCCAGAGGATCAAATGCGGGAAGCCGGGTTTGTTGTATTCGTCGTGCAATACGGCGGTGAGTGCAAGATTCTTGTTCAATGATGCAACATTGTGTGCGATCAGTACATCACAGCCCATTAACTCTGTACGCAATTCCTGTCTGATCAGCTCCCGCAGCATTTCGAACGCAGGTGTATGTTTTCCTGCATCCAGATATTCCTTAACCTCCATGACATCTGCGTGCCGCGAATCCAGCCGCGGCAGCACGCGGACCCTGATGCGCTCATCAAAGACCTCGCCGCGCCCGCTAAGGATGGTTACTTCATGCCCGGCCTTCGTCATCAGGCGGGCGTGCTGCGCAAGTACACTCTCCACTCCTCCTACGATCGGAGGCGATGAATAGTGCAGCAGAGCGATCTTCATACTGCTTCTCCAAAACAGCTCGCCAGCAGGTGACTCAATCTTCGTTCGAGCATCGTGTATGAGTAATGCCGCTGTGCGAGTTCAAAGTTATGTTCGGCCTCTTTGGCGGTCACGTCTGGATTCTGGAGAGCGTAGCGGGTTTCTTCGAGCGTCCGTTCGCTGATGTAGCCATCGAACTCGATCACCTGGAAACCCTTCGGTTTGATATCTGCTTCATAGATGGAGTAGTTGTTGACGACGATCGGTCGCTTGTAGTAAATGGCTTCAATGAACGCGTTGCCAAAGCCCTCGATCGTCGAAGGGTAGGTGACAAGGTCCGCCTGCGGGTAGACATCTTCAAGTGTATAGATCTTCCGCCCCTCCGGTGTTACACCGCGCTCGTTGCCGACGATCGCCGACTCAAAGTTGATGCGAACGCCGAGCAGCGCGGCAAACTCATGGATGCGCTTTTCGTAATCGGTGCCTTCATCACCGGCCGCATGTGAGATCACCAGTTCGGCGGGCAGCCCCAGGCGGCGGGTAAGTTCGATGGCATGTTCGATGCCCTTGCGCTGGATGATGCGCGTCGGCTGAAGGATCAAATATTGTTCAGGGTCAAGCCCCAGGTCCGCGCGAGCCGAACGCGCGTAGTCATCCAGCGGCGGAGGCGGTGAATCGAAGTCCATCACGTTCGGAATGACCATTGCCGCAATCCCCGTGCGGGAGGCAAGCTGCTGCTCCTGGATCGAATTGATGACCACATGTCGAATGGATGGCATGTTCGGTGGAAATGCTGAGGCCAGGTAATCGCGCACGCTGTTATTCATAAAACGCTGGCGTTCCCAGTGAAAATCATGATGGTGAGCGATCACTGGATAACCCGTCTCTGCAATGAACTCCGTCAGCGCCAGTCCCAGCGGAATGTTCAACGGAATCGTGCTGGCGTTCTCGACGATCAGCGCTTCGAGTTTGAACTGGTGCGCAAATTTATACAACTCCTCTTTAATGTAGAAACGCAGTTCATGGATGCGCTGTGTGATGCGGGCAGGCCGAATGAAAATCGAAAAGAAATCCTGGTGCAGTTGTTCAATTTCAGGATGTCTTTTTCGCCCTTCATGCAGCGATCCCCAGGTAGCCTGATAGACCACCTGATTGATGGCGTCGATTTCAGGGTGACGATAAAACGCTTCCGGAACTACATAACTTACCTTCGCAGGCCGGTCGCATTCACCGCAGAAGTAAAAGCACTGATGGTTCATCCGTTCCAGGACTGTTGCCCACTTTGCTGTTTCGAGTGAGACTCCATCGGTACCTGCAAAGCGTGTGGATACGAAGCCGATACGACGTGAAAGTGTCATACCTCTCTCCTTCAGGATTTTTAAAATTAGTGTTGGACAGAACTTGTGAACCGCGAAGACCGCCAAGGAGCCAGGAAAATTGCAAACTCTTTGCGGCCCTGGCATGCTTCGCGGTGAGGGTTGGCATTCCCTCAACGTTGAGAAAGCTCTGCTCTCTCGTTATGAAATGAATATTCCCAAACGTGGATACAGTAAAATGAATGGATGGCGCAAACTTTTTATACCACATTACTTGTACAAATTTATGGAATTGAGGCTGCCGCGCACACCGAAACACGCCTACGGAATTTAATCGAATTCTATCGAAATCGGATCGCCAGGCCGGTTAACATTTCATTAAGCGAACGCGACTCACTGCTGATCACATACGGCGATCAGGTGCAGGGACGAGGCAAGCCGCACCTGCAAACCCTCGCGGAATTTTGTGAGACGCATCTCCGCGGGGTGATCGGCGGCGTACATATTTTGCCGTTCTACCCCTGGTCTTCTGACGACGGATTTTCGGTGAAGGATTTTCGCACTGTCGATCCCGCGCTCGGCGATTGGAAGGATATCGAGCGATTGGGCTCCTCCTTCCGTTTGATGTTCGATGGGGTGATCAATCACATGTCTGCCCAGGGCGAGTGGTTCCAACGCTTTCTCAACGAGGAAGAACGGTACCGCGATTATTTTGTTACTGTGGATGGCGACCCTGATCTATCCGGGGTGGTCCGCCCGCGTGCATTGCCGTTACTGACCGAATTCGAAACCCGCTCCGGCAGGCGCCGCGTCTGGACGACCTTTAGCGCCGATCAGGTCGATCTGAACTTTCGTAACCCCGATGTGCTGCTCGAGGTCTTTGATATTCTCTTGATGTACGCGCAGCGCGGCGCCACGTTCATCCGCCTGGATGCGATTGCCTACCTCTGGAAGGAGATCGGCACAACCTGCATCCATCTTCCACAGACCCATGCTGTCATTCAACTCCTGCGCGCTGTCCTTAACGAAGTTGCTCCACATGTGCGCCTGATTACCGAGACCAATGTCCCTCACCTGGATAACATCTCCTACTTTGGCGATGGAACGGACGAGGCTCAGCTCGTATACAACTTTGCTCTTCCACCGCTTGTGCTTCACACCTTCCGAACAGGCGATGCGAGTATTTTGTCGGGATGGGCTTCGAGTCTGCGGCTTCCGTCTGATCAAACGACCTTTTTCAACTTCCTCGCCTCACACGACGGGGTGGGTTTGAATCCTGCTCGAGGCATCTTATCCTCCGCTGACGTCGACGCGCTGGTCGAGCAGACCCTCCGGCACGGTGGCCTGATCTCGTACAAACACAACCCCGACGGTTCGACCAGCCCGTATGAAATGAACATCAATTACTTCGACGCGCTCTCCGATCCATCTGGCGATGAGCCGCTGGAACTACAGGTCGATCGCTTCATGGCCGCACAGGCGATCATGCTCTCGATGGTTGGTATGCCGGGCATTTACTTCCACAGCCTGTTCGGCTCGCGCAATTGGAAGGAAGGCGTACAGCTCACGAAACATAACCGTACGATCAACCGTCAAAAACTCGAGCGTTCAGAATTGGAAAATCAACTGGCTGACTCAACGTCCCGGCGTTCGATGGTATTCACCCGCTATCGCCAGCTGCTGAAAGCGCGTTCGTCTTCGGAGGCGTTCGACCCGCATGGGGGTCAACGGATAGTAGATCTGGGGAAGGAAATATTTGCCACCCAGCGCATCTCGCGCGACGGGTCAAAACAGGTATTGTGCCTTCAGAATGTCACAGCGCATGATGTGACGATCACGAATCCCGTAAACAAAGCGGCCCGTGACTTGATCACGAACCGTTCTGTGGATTCGAATATTCAGTTGAAACCTTATCACACCATCTGGCTTGTTCCAGATTAACAACTACGCCGAGCAAGCTCACCCACTGGCTTGAACCACTGAGACACGGAGAATTAAAAACTCCGTGACTCCGTGTCTCAGTGGTTTCGTTTTTGCATTTTCACGCAAGAGGAGGAACAGATGGGCAACCACCGCCCCAAGGCTGTTGCCAACGCTATATCCTCTGCAAAATATGACTGATCGCCGTGGATGCCGGGCCGCCCAATGACTGGATCAGGGCCGTCCTCGCGTCTTTGACCTGATTCGCCTCTGCCTGGCCTCGTAGCTGGATCGTCGCTTCGACAGCCTGGTACACACCCGCTGCGCCTCCGGGAAATCCGCGCGCTTTCATGCCTCCCATCGTGGCACAGGGGATTTGTCCGTTCAAGCCGATCTCACTGTTTGCAGCAAGTTTCCAGCCTTTACCTTTTACGGCAAATCCCACAGCTTCGAGCTGCAGCGCGGCGTAGATGCTGAACGTGTCGTGATATTCAAATAAATCTATGTCGTTAAGGGTGAGCCCAGCCTGCTTCATGGCTTTGCCCGCAGAGAGCTGTGCCGTGTTGAAGAACAACATGTCCTTGCGGTCATGCAGCGCCAGCGTATCGGAGGATGCCGCGGAGCCGGAAACCTTCACCAGCGGACCGTTCCCATTGGACGGCAGCCCCCCTTGGGGAGGATACAGTTCGCGGCGCGTCAGAACGAGCGCGGCGGCGCCATCTGCATTGGGAGCAATGTCGAACATATTGAGCGGGTCGCTGACCATCTCGGCTTTGGCGTATGTTTCAGGCTTGATCGCCTTGCGGAACATCGCACATGGGTTGCCTGCTCCATTCGCGTGTGCAGTGAGAGCGAAACCGGCAAACCCATCGGCAGGGACATCGTTCTCGTGCATATAGCGCTTCATAAGAAGGGCGGCCTGAGAAGTGGGCGTCATGCCCTGCACCGCTTCGAAATCGGCATCGCCCGTGGTCGCGAGCGCGGCGTCCACACTTGAGCCGACCTTATCGGTGAACTTCTCCACGCCAACGACGAGTGCCACATCCACCATGCCGCTGGCAACCGCCAGATAGCCCTGTCGCAGCGCCGCGCCGCCTGAGGCGCCTGCTGCTTCCATAGTTACAGCTTCGATCCCGAGCAAACCAGCGTAGTCCGCGAGCAGCGCACCGAGATGTGCCTGGTTGGAAAGAGTCGGCGCCAGCATATTGCCAACAAATATCGACTGCGGCTTAAGCCCGCCCGCGTCCTTGACCGCGTCCTGAATGGCAGCAAAGGCTAACTCACGCAACCCCACATCCCAATGCTCGCCGACTTCTGTTTGTCCAATTCCTGCGATAACAACTTCTGTCATGTTATATAAATACCTCGGTGGTCGAGTAGAGCGAGTGATCTTCTCGCACGTACCGAGACCGCCAGTTTCAAGTTATGTTCCCTTTTAACAGGTGGTCTCGGTACGCTTCGCACTCGACCACCGGTTCTCCCTTACTTCCACATGCTCTTCAAAAACTTCAACTTCTCGACATTCTGAAAACTCTGCCCGCCTTCGTGACCATTATAGGGATAGACCTTGATGTCCTTCGCGCCGGACCAATAATTGTAGGCGGCGTACACGGTCGATGGGGGACAGACCTCGTCCATCAGCGCCACCGAAAATAACGTTTTCGCCTTCGCGCGTGTCGCGAAATTCACGCCATCGAAGTAGGAAAGCGTGTTGAATACTCTGTCCACTTTGTCGCGATGAATGTGACAATACTCAGCAATTTCCTTATAGGGATAACTGTCTGAGATCTCCGTCGCGCGTCGATAATGACAGAGGAACGGCACATCGGGCATGGCAGCAGCGACATCCGGGACCAGTCCCGCTGCGGCGATGCTGATGCCTCCACCCTGTGAACCGCCGGTCACCGCGATTTGTGCTCCGTCGACATCTGAATGACTTCGTGCGGCTTCGATGGCGCGCACCGCATCCGTGAAGACGCGGCGGTAGTAATAATGCTTCGGGTCGAGAATTCCCTTCGTCATGCTGCCAGGGAAATGTGCGTTGCCGCCGTCGGCGTACAAATCGGGCGTATCGCCAGCGGACCATGTGCTGCCTTGCCCGCGTGTGTCCATGATGAAGTGGGCATAGCCCGCGCTGGCCCACAGCAGCCAGTCGATCGGGAAGTTGCGTCCGCCGCCATAGCCGATAAATTCAACGACACATGGCAATCTGGCCTTTCGTTGTGTCGGTAGGATCAACCAACCTTTGACGGGTTGTCCGCCGAAGCCGTTGAATGTGACATCGAAGGTCTCCTGCGCAACGAGTCCGTAATCCACCTTTTCGAAATGCGCATTCAGCGGAAATGCGCGCGCCTCATCGAGCGTGGATGTCCAAAATGAGTCGAAATCAGCCGGCTCATCGCGGTCGGGACAGTAGGTTTGCAGATCTTTGAGAGAGAGATCGAAAAATGCCATTTTTTCATTACCTCGGTGGTCGAGTAATTCCGAGCCGCTTCCTGGCGAGGAATGTACACTTGCACCTCACTGCGCTCGATGCAGTGCAGGTGTCGAGACCACCAGTTTCAAGATTACCTTCTGTTTTTTGTGAAGTCTTTCCTGGCAAGTTTAGGAAGCATTTCCGAATTTCCATTGATTAAAGCTTCCCGCTTTGCCCTACCCCAGTTTTGAACTTGTTTTTCTCGAATATAAGCGTCTACAACCCTTTCAAACTCTTCGGAATAGACTAATTTCAGTAAATCACAGGTTTGTCATTCTGAGGAGCCAACGTTCTTCTGGCGACGAAGAATCTCCCGTAATTTGCGCCGAGACTCTTCGTTCGCAACGAACGCTCACTCAGAGTGACATGAGAATCGTGATTTACTGAATTTCACTGGCAATCGCCTCGATGTATATTTTGCACCTTTACCTGTCTGATGTTCAGAAAATCGATATTCCAAATCCTTTGTGGAACCCACATA
Organism: uncultured Anaerolinea sp.; assembly: GCA_964489725.1. Classification (GTDB taxonomy): domain Bacteria; phylum Chloroflexota; class Anaerolineae; order Anaerolineales; family Villigracilaceae; genus Defluviilinea. The sequence goes on from CAZBAX010000039.1 coordinate 25,977, forward strand.
GTAAGTTCCGTCTGAACATTCAAGAATATACATCCATGCCATAATAAATCTTCAGATCAAACGGTGGTCGAGTGGGCTGCTGGTTGAGTAGCGAGCGCTTTTTGCAAGCGTATCGAAACCCAGCCCGTACCGAGACCACATACTTCGAACATTAATTTTTTATGTTATCGCTTGGTCTCGATACGTGGCGCACTCGCCGTTTAAGGCTCGGGCGCCACTACTCGACCAGCGGATTATCCTTTTCATTTCATCGCCAGCTTACCGCGGAACCGCACATACGTCGCGTAATCGATCTCGGTGCGGCGCTTGATGTATTCCTGAGTCTTCGTGGCACGTCCGGCGCGCTCGTTGATCTGATCGGTGACGGTGATATCGAACGCATCAGAGCCAGCGCCAGACCCGAACGAGACCATCAGGACCCGGTCGCCGGGTTGAGCAATGTCGAGTATGGCGGTGAGCCCGATCACGGCTGCGCCAGCGTAGGTGTTACCGATCACCGGCACCAACAGTCCCGGCTCGATCTGTTCCATTGAAAAGCCAAGCTGCCCAGCCACGCGCTGTGGGAACTTCGTATTCGGCTGGTGGAAGACCGCGTACTTGTAATCTTTTGCAGTGGTGCCCGAGGCTTCCATCATGTGAGTCGCGGCTTCGGTAATGTGTTTGAAATAGGCCGGTTCGCCCGTGAAGCGCATACCGTGTTCGGGATACTTCTGATACTCGCGCCGCCAGAAATCGGGTGTATCGGTGACGTAGGAGTAGGCGGAATTGATGACCGCTAACGACTCCTCCGCGGGACCTATAATGTACGCGCCGCCGCCTGCGCCGGCGGTGTACTCGAGCGCGTCACCGGGTTTGCCCTGGGCAGTGTCCATGCCGATGGCCATGGCGTAATGTCCCATGCCCGAGCCAACCAGTCCCATTGCGGCGACCATCGCTTCGGTGCCGGCTTTGCAGGCGAATTCCCAGTCGGCAGCCTGCGTGTTGGGGACCGCGCCGATCGCTTCGGCAACCAATGTGGATGTTGGTTTCACCGCATACGGATGCGACTCAGATCCCACCCAGACCGCCCGCAATTCATGCGGATCGATCTGAGCGCGTTTCATCGCATTGCGCGCCGCCTCAATCGACATGGTGATCACGTCTTCATCGAGCCCGGGAACAGCTTTTTCCTTGATGGGGAGTCCACCTTTGCCGCCGGTCCAGACCCGTGAGACTTCCTTTGCCGGTAAGCGGAATCGAGGAACGTACGAGCCATAGCCGACAATGCCAACCGGCTTGGCGGGTTTTAGTAAAGTGGGTGAATGTGTGTGAGGAGTTGTCATGTAATCCTTCAAATTTTGTTTTTGTTTGTAAGTAAAAAGTAGTGTGCGAACTTACCCTACCACTGGTGCGGTATGTCACCTTTTTCAATTTCTTCTTTTGCTTTGGCAAGCGTTTTATTCCACATTTCGAGAGTTTCTTGCCCGATATGCGCGGCTTCTCTTGTTACTTCATCGAAGTTGATCTCGTAGTTGCTGTAACCGCGCAGGCAGAAATAAAGAATAGAAAATATATCCTTCGGATGTTTATCAGACCTGCCTTCATCCCAGGCGCGCAATTTACCGATAATAATGTCAGTCGGCTGGGCAACCCACGCTTCAAAAGGTTGGTCATTTTCATCCGTAAACATCTCTCGGATTCGACGGGCGAAGGCGAGTTCATAGTCAGGTTCCCGTTTCAACGGTACAAGGTCGGCTTTGTAACCCTCGCTTGAGTCAATAATATTGAACATGATCCCCATTTCGACGGAATTCCTGATCATCTCAGGATCAGCATAATACCGTGGAAGAGGAAATTTCTGCGAAAGTGCTTCAAAATCCTTGTCATGCAAATCTACGATGATATCAACATCATTGGTAGCGCGAGTAATTCCAAAAATTGTTCCTCCAAAAGCGCCAACAATCATATAAGGGGCGCCAATTTCATCCAGAGCTTTTGTAACTCGAATATAGAAATCAAGCATGCTCATATGTACTATCCATGAACGTGAGATACTCGAGAATTTTCATGTTGATTTCGGACAATGAAAGCGCAGGGAATTTTCGCTTGAAGGCGGTACGCAATCCGGCACGGAGCATTGCACTGGCTTGCAAGCTCGGATACATTCTTTTCCCTGGTGGCAGTTTTGCTAATAGCTCCATCTGCACTCTATCTATGGGATCGAATCCTGCCACAATTTCCGAAATATCTTTTGATGAAAGAGGCTGTTTTCCCATAACTACTTTGGAAACCTTCCACTTTCCACTTTCCATCGTCTTCAAAATCTCTTCCGCTCTATCGATCCTAACGACTTTCTCAACAACCATCTTCGCCGCGACCTTTTCTATCATATCACCTGAAGCTCCCGCTGCAATCGCCACCTGCCTGGCGTGCAGCGACATATGTCCACGCTGGATGCCTTCTGTGGCAAGCGCGCGCAGGGCGGCCATGTTTTGAGCGAGACCTACTGAAACGATGATCTCTGCCAGTTCACTGGCGGTTTTTACGCCCATCAACTTGACCGCAGCTTGCGCGGCGGGATGGACCTTGGTCGCGCCGCCGACAATGCCCACGGCCATCGGCATTTCGAGCGTGCCAACGAGATTCCCGCCTGCATCTTTGTTCCAGGTGGATAGAGACGTGTATCTGCCAGATCGTGCCGCGTAGGCATGCGCACCAGCTTCAATCGCGCGCCAATCGTTGCCGGTGGCGATGACCACTGAATCCACGCCGTTCATGATGCCTTTGTTATGGGTCGCGGCCCGGTAGGGGTCCACGGCGGCGAAGGCATAGGCGGTGATAATGCCATCACGCACCTCCTCGCCCGAAAAGTTATCGAACGCTAGATCCTTTACGGGAATCATACAACGCGAACGGGCGATTCGTCTATCAGCTAAGTTTGAAAGGATGCGCAAATGGACTTTTCCACCAGTGATGGATTCGATTTTGGGCGCCAGCCGTTCACAGGCAGTGTTGACCGCGTTCGCGCCCATCGCATCGCGAACGTCATAGAGGAGATGAACAATGAGGAAAGGTCCAATCGGCGATGAGTCTATGACCCGGACTTCGAGATCTCTCGCGCCGCCGCCGAATTTCTTGAGGATGGGGTCAATCGTGTCGGCTTCGGCGAGAAGTTCGGCTTTGTGCTCATAGAGTTTGAACTTCGCTTCCTCCAGATTCGTGACACGGATGACCTGCATCTGCCCGATCATGAGCGGATCGGTAGTCGTAGCGGTGAATCCGCCGCCGGCCCGGGCGAGCTTTGCCATAAAAGACGCACCAGCCACGACGGATGGCTCCTCCAGCGTCATCGGTACGAGAACATCCCGTCGGTTCACCTGGAAGTTGAGCGCAATTCCGAGCGGCAGACTGTATAAGCCGATCACATTCTCGATCATGTGGTCGGCAGCTTCAGGCGAGAGTCCGCCGGCGGTAAACGGGAGCAGGGTTTCGGGCGAAAGAGCCGTCGCGCCAGCGGATGATACCGCGTCCATTAATTGGGATCGGCGCTCGTCGAGCGTCATGTTGTAGAAACCGGAGATGCGGGATGTAGTCATTAAGTTACCTCGTAGCGAAGTCGCAGATCCCGCCGTTTTTCGTAACGCAGCGGCGATCTCGCCGTGTTTGGGCGGGACTGGCGGGGTTTACAAATGTGATTTTATGCACGTCCTCTACCAAAATCTATCACATTTTACCCCGCACGCACTTCCACTAATTTTTTGATGTGTGCGGGGTTTTATGAGATAATTGCAGACGAGGTGTCTTTGATGCTTTTAACACGCGAACAACTTCAGGAACGACTTATTGCACTGCATAAAGCCAGCCTTGGGCTTGTCAAAGATGTTTCACTGGATCACCTGCTCGAACAGATCGCGGCGGTTGCATGTGAACAGGCAGATGCCCGCTACGCGGCGCTGGGGGTGTTGGATGAAAACGGAAAACTCGTCAAGTTCATCACTGTTGGAATGACAGATGAGGAGATCAAGCGAATCGCACATCCGCCGGTGGGGAAGGGATTGATCGGCGAGTTGATGGATACTGAGTTCCCGTTGCGGCTGCCGGTGATTCAAAACCATCCGCATTCGGTGGGGTTCCCTGCTCATCATCCTCCGATGAGCTCGTTTTTAGGAGTTCCGATCCGAACGGCGAACAGGCAATTGGGCCAGATCTATCTGACCGAGAAGATCGACGCACCAGAATTCACTGCCGACGACGAAAAGATCATTCAGATGCTGGCGGCATACGCGGCTGCGGCGATCCAAAATGCACGCTTACATGAAAATACACATCGATTAGCGGTGCTCGAAGAGCGCGAACGCATCGGCATGGACCTGCATGATGGCATCATTCAGGCGATCTATGGTGTGGGCTTGACCTTGGAAGGCGCTCTACTTTCTATCGATGAAGATTCTGCGGACGCAAAGCAGCGGATTCAACGCTCCATCGAGTCTTTGAACCAGGCCATCCGTGATCTGCGTTCCTATATTTTGGATCTGCGCCCGCGTCAGATGGGCAATGACGGTCTGATAAGCGGCTTGAAGCGGCTTGCGACTGAATTTCGCGCCAATTCTCTCACCGAAGTGACGTTGACCGGCCCCGAAAATGACTTGATGGACCTGCCTCCTTCCATGTCGCTTGCATTATTCCATATTTGTCAGGAAGCATTGGCAAATGCAGCCAAGCATTCGAAGGCCAAACGCGTTGAAATATCGTTGTGGTATACCGATGATCGCGCACTGATGGAGATTCGTGATGATGGCAAAGGCTTCAACATGGAAAACCAGGACTTACGCATCGGTCATGGACTCGCGAATATGCAAACACGCGCTGCTTCGGCAGGTGGTGACCTTGATATTTCAGCCGCGCCAGGTGAGGGAACGACGATTCTTGCATGGGTTCCGCGCAGGAAATCGAAATAAGATCACAATTCGAAAAATGTATCATCGTGAGTCCCGGAATCTCGCGGCTCAAAATTCAACAAACAAGTTTGTATCACACGATCTCATCAATTGAAATATATTCCCGGCTGAGGCACATATATCCAAAACAGGGATTCGGCCCCATATATGGGGGGAGAATTGAGTCAGATGTTGCGCGTGGCTCATACAAGTGTTCTAATAAAAATGTATGACTCAAACAATTCAGTTAACGAATCTTTAACATTGAGTGACCTTAAAAAACAGAATGTTTTAAAAATAGCGTAGGCTTTTCGTGTTGTAATTCTCACTACATATCTGCTAGAATATGGGCACGCTGAAATTCAGGATGTGGTGATCGAGACCCTCCTACAGTCCCAGTAAGACACATAAAAATTTAACAATGGCAGGAAGAAACCGCTGATGAAGCGGCTTAGTTCGACCTCGCACGTATCTTGCATGATGGAGCATTTATGAACGCTGAACAGGCATGGCAATCCGTACTTGGACAACTCCAGATGGAAATGCCGCGCGCCTCTTTCGATACCTGGGTGCGCGACACAAGACCAGTTTCATATCAGGATGGAACGTTGACTATCGGCGTACGCAACGCTTATGCCCGTGACTGGCTGGAGAGTCGGCTTGCCAGCACTGTCAATCGATTGCTGGCGGGAGTGTTCAACGCCAGCGTATCGGTCCATTTCATCGTCAATGGGAATGAGATCGAAGAAGCGCTCGAGGAAGTAGCACCACTTCGCACGCAGCCAACCTCCCTCGATCAGACGCAGGAACGGTCTGACGCGGCGTACGAACCGCGCGCCCGCCACACCAGTCTGAATCCGCGTTATGTCTTCGAGACGTTCGTGGTGGGCTCCGGGAATCGGCTTGCTCATGCGGCCTGCCTTGCTGTTGCCGAAAAACCGGCCCGTGCCTACAATCCGCTTTTCCTGTATGGGGGCGTGGGACTTGGGAAAACACATCTGCTTCATGCCATCGGGAATGCCTGTCATCAGCGTGGGCTGAATGTTCTGTATGTTTCGTCTGAAGAGTTCACCAACGATATGATCAATGCCATCCGCACACACACCAACCAGGCGTTCCGTGAAAAGTATCGCTCTGCCGATGTGCTGCTCGTGGATGATATTCAATTCATCGCCGGCAAGGAGTCCACGCAGGAGGAATTCTTCCATACCTTCAACACCCTGCATGGACAGGACAAACAGATCATTGTTTCGTCCGATCGCCCGCCAAAGTCCTTGAACACATTGGATGAACGGCTGCGGTCCCGCTTTGAGTGGGGGCTGACCGCCGACATTCAGCCGCCTGATCTCGAAACCCGCCTTGCGATCCTGCGCTCCAAAGCCGAACGGACGGGACGCCACATCAGCGATGACATTTTGGAAGCGATTGCCCGCCGCGTGCAGTCCAACATCCGTGAATTGGAAGGTGCGTTGAATCGCATCCTTGCATTTGCAGATCTAAGCGGCTCGTCTCTGACACCGAATCTTGTCGAAGTGGCGCTCGCGGATCTACTGCCTCAGCGCAACGACATCGCCCCTGAAAGGATCATCGAGCTGGTCGCCAGGGAATGGCAGACCTCGGTCGAATCCCTGATCGGACGCGACCGCTCCCAGAAGATCGCCCAACCGCGGCAGGTGGCCATGTATTTGATGCGCAAGGAAACCGACGCATCCCTGCCGCAGATTGGCGAAGTCCTTGGCGGACGCGATCACACCACCGTGATGTATGCCATTGATAAGATCGCCAGTGACATCGAAACGAAAACCGACCTTCGGAAGCGTGTAGTCAACGTGAAGCAGCAATTATACGGTCAGGGGGCTGTGATCTAAAGACGAAGTCCCGAGGCAACTCGGGACTTTTTGTTGGTGGGGCAAATCCTGTAGGGTACGGCAGCTGCCGTACCCTACAGGATCTATTCTTGATTAGGCATCCGGGATTTCAATGATTCGCGGGTCGGTAACCTACTGCGTTAGTCTCTCCTGCTCTTGGTCACAATTTTGATCGGTGTTCCCAAAAAACCATACTCCTCACGAATCTGATTTTCGAGATAACGCAGGTATGTGAAGTGCATTAATTTCGGGTCATTGACATAGATCATGAACGTTGGCGGGTCGCTTCTTACCTGGGTGCCGTAGAACATCTTCAGCTGTCGTCCGGCGTGCGATGGATGTGGGTGAGCATCCTGTGCATTGTGGATGACAGCATTGATCTTGGATGTTGACAGGCGGGCCAGGCGCTCCTCCTGTACGCGCAATGCCATCGGCAGTACCTGGTCCACGCGCTGACCGGTCTTGGCGGAGATGAACAAGAGCGGGACGTAGTCCATGAAGTTCAAGTCGCGGCGGATCGTTTTTGTGAACTCTTCCATGGTGAAAGAATCCTTTTCGACCGCATCCCATTTGTTGACGATCACCACGCACGATTTCCACTCTTCGAGAATGAAACCGGCGATATGTGCATCCTGTGAGGTGATGCCTGTCGTCGCGTCGATCATAAGCAACGCCACGTCGGCGCGTTCAATGGCTTTGAACGAGCGCAGCACGCTGTATTGTTCCACGCCATGTTCGATCTTGCCGCGCTTGCGGATACCGGCCGTGTCGATCAATGTGACCTGAAGCCCGTTCACGTCGATCTTGGTGTCGGTGGCGTCGCGCGTGGTACCGGGAATAGGGCTTACGATGGCGCGCTCTTCACCGACAAGTTTGTTCAATAAACTGGATTTGCCTGCATTTGGTTTGCCCACCAGCGCGATCTTGATGCTCTCGTCTTCTTCTTTCTCTTCCTGTGGAGGAAAAGCAGCCACCAGTGCATCCAGCAGGTCGCCTGTGCCTGTGCCATGGACGGCAGAAACCGCGTATGGTTCGCCCAACCCCAACTCGTAGAATTGAGGCGCTTCGTCCCGTCGGCCCCTGGCTTCGGCCTTGTTGACCACCACAAAGATGGGCGGCCAGTAGGTGCCATCCTCCAGCTTCTTCTGAGAGCGGCGCAGGATGTCTGCCACTTCGAGATCGGGGGATGTCACCCCCGTCTGTCCGTCATTGACGAAGAGGATGGCATCCGCTTCGTCGATGGCAGCTTTGGCTTGTTGACGGATCTCGTCGATGAAATCTGCGGAGCCAACCGAAAGCGGCGTTTTGCCGCCGTGGCTAGGGTCGATGCCGCCAGTATCGACAACATGAAATACGCGCCCGTTCCATTCCGCTTCGCCAAAGAGACGGTCACGGGTGGTACCGGGTGTATCGTCTACGATCGCGAGACGTTCGCCGACCAGACGGTTGAATAGCATGCTTTTTCCTACGTTGGGCCTGCCAACAAGTGCAACAATTGGTTTACTCATGAATGATTCCGAATGAGAAAGGATAGGTGCTTCTGTAGTTCGTGGAAAAGGGCCTAAACACAAAGGGCACTACGTACACAAAGGGGAAAAGACGGATAACTTCTTAAGCATTGTTCCTTCGTGACCTTTGTGTTTAAGAATGGTTTTCCTGTGGGTTATCAGGGACCTGGCGTCGATGGCGAGATGGGTGTGGGTGTTCCCTGTATTGATATTACCACCTCCACGGTTTCAGGCAGGATGGATTCTACCAATACATTGGCTTTTAAGATCTCCACGTCTGGCTTGATCTGATAGGTACCCACGCCAAGATCGGCAACATTGACTGTGATGGTGATGTCAGCCGATGTGAGAATATCCAGAACGGGGAGCGGTCCTGAAACGATCACATCCACCGTTTGCGGGAAGGTCTGCGCGCTCAATCCCTCTGACAGTCCCTCCACGTTGATGGGCTGGTTCAGCAAGGTGAGACTTGTTTGAATGGGGGAGATGCTAACCTGCACCTGCACCGTCTGTGGACCAACCGGCGTAATATCGGGAGGCAGGTCCAGCGAGAGGCGCGTGGAAATATCTTCTTTTCCATCCTGGAGGTCAAGCGGCTGGGTTTCGACGACGCCCGGTAAGGCGTTGACGATGGCGGGGTCGTTCGCAAAAACGGTGATCACAGGCGGAAAGACCGAAATATTTTCGAGACGGTATCCGACCGCGACCTGACCACTCACAACAACCTTCACGGCTACATCACGGAAGCCGCCCTGTTGGCTGAGCGGTACATTGATACGCGTGGATTCCGGATTCACGGTCAGACCATGCAATACTTCATTGTTTGAGTTGATGATCTGGATCGGTACAGACTCGTCGATGCTTTCACGAACGCCATCGAGGTTGAGAACCACCCGCGCCCGCAACGCATCGCTTACCACCGACTCTGGCCCGGTAATGCTCACTTCTGCCGCGTCCTTTGTTGCTTCACCGGCCTGGTACCCGGCGGCGGGTTGTCCACTGAGGGAGAGGCTGACGGGTAACGTTTTCGTGGAGAGCGGTTCCAGTTTAACGGTAACAGCTTCAGGATTCGCGAGAACGATCTGCGTCGGGCGAAGTGCCACCTGTACCTGGATGTTCACATTGTATTCGCCGGCGCTGAGTCCAGAGAGGTCCAGAATGGCGCGCACAGCGTTCTCCTTTGTTTCCAGTAATGCCCAAACGGTCTGCGGTGCGCGCAGGGTAACCACAACACTGGCGGGAATTTCGCTGGTAAGGATCAGCGAGGGATCCTGCCCAACGATCTCCAGTGGAATGGGCGTTGGATAGGCGCGTACTTCGTCGGGATCGGCCGAGGAAACGGCAGAGACCCATACGGCAACGCCTAGAACGAAGGCTAACAGGAATGTCCGAATATTTATAGCAAACCAGCGCATCTTATTCATCCTTGCGCCGGAACAGGTACGGCATGTACCGTCTGAGCCATACGCGTTGCGGTGTAGTGGCATCGGGACGGAAGAATGCGGCCAGGATATTTTCCAGCCGTTCGGGATCGATGCGGCGTATCATGCGTCCCGCGTGGGAAATGGATATCGAACCGCTCTGCTCTGAGACGACCACGGATACCGCGTCACTGACTTCGCTGATGCCCAGGGCGGCGCGGTGTCGAAGCCCCATCTGACGTTCCGGCGAACGGTTGAGAACGCCACTGGCCGAGAGAGGCATTACACACGCGGCCGCCACGATGCGTCCCTCGGCGATGACAACCGCGCCATCGTGCAGCGGTGTATCGGGATAAAAAATCTGCAATAGCAACTCGGGTGTGACGTGGGCCCGCATCTGTACGCCGGTTTCGATATATTGATCGAGGCTGTCCTGCCGCTGGATCGCGATCAAGGCGCCGTGCTGGCGGGCAGAGAGTCGTGCTGCAGCTTCTACTACGGCACGAACTGCTTTTTGTGTTTGTTCATCCGCACTTTGTGTGACGACTGGCGTAAATGTACCGGCGCGGCCCAGTCGTTCCAACGCCCGGCGGATCTCGGGCGCGAAGATGACAGGAATGGCCAGCAGCAGCGCCGGCAGGATACTTTGGATCAACCAGGAGAACGCGGGCAGGTCGACGAGGGTTGTCAGCAGCACCAGCGCCACCACGAGGAAGATCACGCCACGTAACAGGACCATGGCCTGTGTGTCACGAAGCGAAAACAGGATCACAAAGAAGATCATCGTGACCAGCAGAATATCAAGAACGCTTAACCAATTAAGGCGCTGGAAAATGAAGAGAATGTTGTTTAAGAAATTCGCCATTCTTGAATGAGTTGCTTAGCGCTGATCTGGCCAAACCTGTGCATGAGTCCTCAGCATGAGGGTACGAAAGCATGAGGCCGAATCGTAAATTTGGTTACACAAGCCCGGCGCGCGGTACCCTGGAGTATAGTAGCGATGGCTGAACGGGGGCTGAGAATATCGTTTTCGTTACGATTTCCGCGAGCCGCATGAATTCTCTCCACCCTGTGCTCTTCCACAGACCTCAGACATCTTCAGGAAAATTTGGTCGTTCAGACCCATCACAGACATGCAAAGATGTTAGATCGGTCGCAGGACGCGGTCTGTGCGCAACTGTTTGAAGAACAGCGCCGATCCTTTCGGCATCGACTCGGTCGCGGCATCGGTCCAGGCCTGGACGCCGAGCGAGTCTGGTGAGCGTCGTTCATAGCCAACATGTTTCCAGATCGAATCAAAGCCGACCAGATCCATGGGTGGGAAGACGAGCGATGCCTCACATTGCAGATCGCTCGATGCCTTTTCTACCTCAGCCAGGATGAGGGGCAGGGCCTTATCGGTTGTTGCTTTGGAGTCCAGATACAGGTCGGTGGTGCGGGCGACGAGATTTTCCACTTGCCAGCCTGCCACGCCGACCAGCTCATTATCCAGTTGAAGCAGGAGGAAGGCCTTATCTCCGAAGGCTTCCATGATCTCATCTGCAGAGAGAGTGCGCTTACCCTTGCTGAGACGCGTCATCAGGTCTGCGATCTTCTGCGCGTCGCGCGGTTTGCCGCGCAGCAGGCTGAAAGTTCCAGCCGCGGGTTTGGGTGTGATGACCGTCGCAGGAGCTTCTTCAGACGGGAAGGCCTTCTTCCAGGCGCCGTTGACCTGCTTCCACAGATCGTCGTACGAACCATGATTGGTGATGACTACATTCGCCGCCGAAAGCTTTTCCTTTTGTGCTGACTGCGAATGGATACGCTGTAATGCATCCTCGCGACTCAGGTTGCGCTTGCGGACCAGTCGTTCGACCTGCACGTCCTGCGGGGCATCGGTAACCCAGATCGTGTCGCAGAAGGCACGAAGTTCCGATTCCAGAAGTTTGATGGCCTCGATCACGATCACATGCTGCGTGGCGCGCCTGGAGAGGATATCTACGGCCTGCCCCACGTAGGGGTGAATGAGGTCTTCGAGTTGGACGAGGGCCTCTGCATCGGTGAAGACGAGCCGGCCTAGTTTGCCCCGGTCGATCTGTCCATCTTTATCGAGCAGCCAGGTGCCAAATTTGTCCAAAACCGGCTGGTAGCCGGGAGCGCCCCTGGAAATTACGCGGTGAGCCAGCGTATCCGCGTCGATCGTATACGCACCCAGATGTTCCAACATTCTTCGGACCACACTTTTACCGGTCGCAATGTTTCCGGTCAAACCAATTACGTATTTCCCAGGCCATTTACTCACAGAGACTCCATCAACTTTAGTGTAATGGAGTCTATTTTAATGTCTTTTACGCAATTCTCCAATAGGTTTACTCGAAATCTGAGAATACAGGTAGTTTGCAGTTCATCCTGCGAACGTTCTCGACGCTGGCAGCCTTTTTAGTTGTATCTACATTTTGTTATAAAACGCCCTGAAGCGTTGACTCTCGCCCCCCTTGCGTGTATCATGATGGCGCCTCAGGTCGGTTGGGCGATCGCGGTCCTGCGTTGTCGGGATCGAGGAAAGTCCGCACTCCATAGAGCACGACGTCGGATAGCACCCGGGGCGGGGAACCCTCCGTGAGGAGCTAACCTGCCGGATGAGGGCCACAGAAACAAACCGCAACCCCCACCCTGGCCCTCCCCCATTTTGGGGGAGGGTTGGGAGGGGGTGCAAGGGTGAAAAGGTGGTGTAAAAGACCACCGGCATCTGCAGTAATGTGGATGGCCAGGTAACCCCCGTCGGGAGCAAGGCCAAGCAGGGACGAAGTTGTCCGCGGACAACGGGAGACGGCTCGTCTTCATACGTACTTCCTCACGCGGTGAGGAAGTCAGTTCCGGGTAGGCCGCACCGAGCGGCGCGGCGACGCACCGCCCAGAGAGATGATCGCACAGTGGCGCCTCGGCGCCATGGACAGAATGCGGCTTATAGACTGTCCTGAGGCAACCCATAAGAGCCTTGCGAAGGTTGTTTTTGAAGCAATTCACGTTGTTTGAGAAAGCCTTCGCAAGGTTCCTCATTTTTCAGGGCACTCTATACACATGCGCGAATTCCAATCTACGCAGATCATCTTCCATAAATTATTCTCACAACTGCATGGTTCGAAACGTATCAAGAACGTCACGTTGGCGATTGGGGAAATTTCGGAACTCGATCAACACCAGATCCTCCAGCACTGGCTTCAACTTAGCGAAGGCACACCTGCGGAACAGGCCCAATTGCATTTTCGTCTTATTAAAGCGGAGGTGCAATGTATGGCTTGTTTCTCAAAATACCATCCCATCGATGGAAAGATTCACTGTCCGTATTGCGGCAGTTATGGAGCAAAAGTCCTGACGGGCGAGGAGTTCTACCTTGAGTCATTTGAATGGGACGATGACTAAAACCAGGCCGCTCTGGATCACGGTCGCGTTGTTCTTCATACTCGGATGTGGACTGATGAGCCCCGCCTCTTCATCGACCCCCGACTTGTTCGCCACACTGCAAGCCTCTACTCCTCTGGGGGGCGATTCGCCCGCAGCCACACAAGCAGAACTGACTCCCGCATTCATTGGGTTCACACCGGTCGCAACACCAACAGGCGATACAGTTCCCGGCTCTGTGCCGACATCCATTCCGCCTCCATCGTCTGTAGACCAGCCTACCGGGCATATTGTATTCACCTGTCAGATCTTCAAAGTGCAGGCCATGGATCAGATCTGCATCATGAACGCCGACGGATCTGGTTTTCGCAGACTTACCACAGCAGATAATCTCCGTCATTTCTATGCTTCGCTCTCACCCGATGGGAGGCATGTACTATATGCCAGTTTTCGCGAACAAAATGTGTACGAGATCTATAGGCTCGATTTACAAGATGATAGTGTCGATCGGCTCACAAATCGCCTGGGTGTTGCCACAGCTCCTGAATATTCCCCAGACCAGGAGAGGATCGTTTTTTCGCGCGGCAGCCCAAACTCAGGCCGACAACAAATTTTCCTGATGGATTCGAATGGTGATGACGCGGGCAATATCCCGGGGATGGAGGGCTGGGACCCCACCTGGTCACCGGATGGCAATCATGTGCTGTTTGCGTCTGACCGCGATGGGTCGATCCAGTTGTACAGCGTCACTCTCAGGGATGGCGCGCTGCATCGGATCACCAATCTGCCGGCCATCCGCGGGCGCAGCGACTGGTCACCAGATGGGCAGTTTATTGTCACCTATTCCGGGGAAGCCTGGCATCGTGAACTCTATATCATGAATGCAGATGGATCGAACGTGCGTCAGCTCACTCCCAGTGGCGGGAATAGCCAGGGTCCATCCTTCTCGCCAGATGGAAAGTGGGTTGTGTTCACGGCCTATTTCGACCGTTATGGCGACGACCACGGCTGCGAGATTTACATCATCCGCGTGGATGGCACAGACCTGCGGCGTTTGACCGATAACAATTACTGCGATTACCAACCGCGCTGGGGGCAGTAGTATCCGTCATTGCGAGCCGGAGGCGAGGCAATCCCCGTTTAAACGGGAATGCTCATTGAAGAGGATCAAGCGATTAAGGGGAGATTGCTTCGTCGTCGTTTCACTCCTCCTCGCAACGACATGTCTATATTATTTCTCTACCAATTCCGTAATATAGCAGTCAACAACTTCACCCGCTGCTCCAGACTATCAGCAAAAATATACTCGCGCTCTGAGTGATAGCCTTCGCCGATCGCGCCCATTCCATCCATCACCGGGATGCCGAGCGGCGCGACAAAGTTTGCATCTGATCCACCACCTGTCCCGCCTGCTTGGACTGCAAGCCCGATCGCGGCGGCAATCGATCTTACCTTCTCAAAGGTTGTCTTCATCGTTTCATCAAATGGCATGGGCGGACGGTTCAAGCTGCCATGAATTTCGAGCGATGTATCATCCAGAACAGGTTTCAGCTTACTCATCTCTGACTCAACACGTTCCCATTCCCCTGGCTGCATGACGCGCACATCCACCGCCACCGTGCATTCTTCGGGAACCACATTGGTAACGGTGCCGCCTTTGATGACGCCAACGTTGAGCGTGGTCCGTTTGGAATAATCGGTTAATTTCTGGATCGCCAGCACCTGGTGAGCCATTTCTTCGATGGCATTGCGTCCCTTTTCGTGGTCGCCCCCGGCGTGTGCGGCACGTCCTCTGACTTTGACAGAAAACTCGCCCACACCCTTGCGCCATGTCTTCAACGAACCATCCAACAACGCCGATTCGAGCACCAGCACCAGTGCAGAGTCTTTCGCAAGCGATTCGATCCAGGCGCGCGAGGTTGTACTGCCAATCTCTTCATCTGACGTACACAGCAGCGTAACCGGACGCGCGAGTCCTGTTTTGCAGATTTCATGCATCGCCGCCAGGCTAATGACAATCCCTGCCTTCATATCCAATGTGCCAGGACCGAAGATCTTTCCATCAACTTCTCGGTAAGGCATTTTGGACAGTGTTCCAAGCGGGAAGACAGTATCCATGTGACAGAGGATCAGAATTGCTCCCCTCTCCCATTGGGAGAGGGGTTGGGGGTGAGGGGGATTCCAGCGCGAGATCACATGGTTTCCCGTTTCTACATTCTGAACAATTTCGACGTTTGCACCAAGTTTTCGTGCTTCTTCTGCAACGATCGCACCCACGCGGTCGACGGCGGTTTTATCGTGGGAGGGTGACTCCGTTTCGACCAGACGTTTGAGAAGTGATTTGGTATCCATGGTCCTGTGATTTTAGAGCAGGCTGAAACCTAAACAGACCAATCCCACAATTGCGCAATAAACCGCAAAAATATAGAGCGAGTGATCGCGCAAAAATTGCATTAACCACTTGATGGAAAGCCAGCCGATCACTCCCGCGGTGATGAAACCGGCGGCGAGATAAGGCAAAAATTCGGTTGTGCCCGGCATTTGAACAACCTGCAGAGTTTCATAGGCGCCAGCAGCCGTCAATATTGGCGCAGACATGAGAAATGCCAACCGCGCTGCAGAAGGACGGTCAAAGCCGCGCAGGATCCCACCGGCAATGGTCGAACCAGAGCGTGAAGCGCCGGGGAAAATCGACAAGATCTGAAACATTCCAACAGCCACGGCATCCATCCACGAGGCAGATTCCAACCTGCGTTCGTGACGACCGATCCGTTCGACAATCGCCAATAGCATGGCAGTCAACACCAACCGCAGCCCGGCTACCAGAATAGGAGCACTGAACATATCCTCCAAAAGGTCTTTGACCAGAAAACCAACGATCAACGCTGGGATTGTTGCCACGATGACCAGCCAACCCAGGAGTGAGTCGTGGGTCTCGAATGGCTTGCGGCGCCAGATCCCTAAAACAAATGAGCGCAGGATATGAAAGAGATCGTTCCAAAAGAAGATCAGCATCGCCAGAACAGTGCCAAGCTGGATGATTACATTAAATGCGAAACTCTTCTCGTCGGATGATATGCCCAACAGGGACTGCCCGATCAACAAGTGGGCCGTGGACGACACCGGAATGAATTCGGTTAATCCCTGGATGATGCCGAGGACGACAGCCTGAAAAAAATTCATGAATTCCTCTTGAGTATGGGATGCAAAATGTGTGAAGTAGCTTGTGCCTTACTTTGTGTTTGCTTCGGGCCTAAGTCGTTTTGCATTGTTCGACCACTGCTTCAATAATTCGGGTACACGCGATTCAAATGTCCCATCGTCAATATAAGCTCTGATCTGCTCCATCAATCGAATTAGCGCCCTTAGATTATGGATTGAAATCAGCGTCCCTGCCAGCAGTTCCTTTGCCACGATCAAATGACGAATGTAAGCCCGTGTAAACGTACTGCATGTGTAACAATCGCACGTTTCATCGATCGGCCGTTCGTCACGTGCAAAGATCGCGTTCATCATATTGAGGCGACCTTCTGGCGCGAACGCCGAGTGATGGCGCGCTAATCGCGTTGGCAAGACACAGTCGAAGATATCGATGCCGCGTGCCACGCCGTTGATCAGGTCTTCGGGCGTGCCGACTCCCATCAGGTAGCGCGGTTTGTGCTCGGGCAGCAGGGGAGTGACCACGTCGAGTGTGTCGTGCATCTCCTGTTTGGTCTCGCCGACCGAGAGTCCGCCGATGGCAATGCCGGGCGTATCGAGAGAGGCGATAAATTTGGCGGAAGCAGCTCGAAGGTCCGCTTGAACGCCGCCCTGCACGATGCCGAACAACGCCTGATCGCGGCGCGTCTGCGCGTGGAGCGAGCGCTCGGCCCATCGATGCGTCCTCTCCATGGCAAGTCTGCTGTAGGCCTTGTCGTTGGGGTCGGAGCACTCGTCGAATGCCATGATGATGTCTGCGCCGAGATTTTCCTGAATGGCAATTGACTTTTCCGGCGTGAAGCGATGCGTGGAACCGTCGATGTGACTCTTGAAGGTCACGCCATCGTCGTCGATCTTGCGTGTTTGCGCCAGCGAGAACACTTGAAAACCACCCGAGTCGGTGAGCATGGGGTTCGGCCACTGCATGAACTTGTGCAGCCCGCCCAAGTCGCGCACCAGCTCGTCACCCGGACGCAGATACAGATGATAGGTGTTACTCAACACCAGCGATGCATTGATATCTTTTAGGTGTTCAGGCGTGAGAGTCTTGACCGTTGCCTGTGTACCAACGGGCGCAAAGACCGGCGTAAGCAGATTCCCATGCGGAGTAGAAAACACGCCAGCGCGAGCGCGGTTGTTGCGGGCTGTGATCTGGAATTGGAACATCGCTGGGAATTATAACGGGGAGTGTGCCGATTGGAGGCTGGCGAGGTATGACGATAGGGCAATCGCATTAGGATTTTTTATCCGCTAACACTTGCACTAGCACGCAAGTGCAGGTGTCTTCGCTAATCCTCACTAATCTTTGAAACAATTCGCGGAGACACCTGCACTGCAACGAACGCACGATTTGCCAAGCAAATCGTGCGCAAGTGTTGGCGTAGATTAGCGGATGATATCTTATCTGGTGGTCTCATACCCGCAGGAACCAGCCGACGCCAAAACTGAGCAAGTTCATGCTTGAGCTCAGAAGGATGGCGTTTCTGAATGATAGTTGGTTTGTGCGCGGGAAATAGAGCAGGATACTTTCGAGTAACCAGATCAAGACTTCCGTGATGAGAAGGGCAGCGAGATACTGTTGAAGGAAAGCAGTCAGTACCATCCATAACAGGGACTGTGTAATGATGTTGGCAACGATACTCGTGACCAAAATGGAAAGGAGTGGCTTCCCGCGCCAGATGCAATAGGCCAGGACGACCACTCCTTCGATCAGGATCGTGATAAGCAGCGTGGTGATCAAGCTGCGGTACGACGCCGCAGGAAGAAGACTATTCCCGCGAGGACCAGCAATCCGCCTAGCGCAGCGCAAGCGCACAGGAAAATGATCGTCCCCGTGCGCGGGATCATTCCCAGGCCAAATTGTGCCTCCACCAGCATTTCGTCCGGGCTAACGGTAACGTCGTATTTCGAATCAAAGCCTGCTGTCTCGAATATATCGCTTTCACGCGTTGACCCATCTGAAAACTCGATCTCCAGGATGTGATAGGGGGCAAAGCCGTACGCGATGGCCCGGCAGCTGGTGGACTCACAATAGAGTCCCTGCGGACCCAGCTCTTCCAGTGGCGCCGCGTCGCTGCAATCGGGCTGGTCGCACTCGTAGAGGATTCCCGAAGCGATCGTCACCTGCTCGCCTGTGAAACTGAACTCCATCGTCGGCTTGGGTCCTGTATCGGCGAGGACGGTGTGAGAGGGGAATATGTTCTGCAGAAGCAAAAACAACAAAATGAAATGCAGTTTTCGCAAGTTCATAATCGCTCTTATCATTCGCATCGATTACCTTGTATACGTGATGAACTCGTAATTCGCAACAAAGTTATTGTCGAAATCGTAGGCGATGATGCCCACAGCGTACTGTCCATCGGCCGGGTAGCTGGTGTAGAAGGAGAATCCTTCTTCGCCCCAGGTGAACACGTCATCGCTCAACTCATAGTTGTAGATCGGCTC
Source organism: uncultured Anaerolinea sp. (assembly GCA_964489725.1). Taxonomy (GTDB): domain Bacteria; phylum Chloroflexota; class Anaerolineae; order Anaerolineales; family Villigracilaceae; genus Defluviilinea. Next base: position 44,714 of record CAZBAX010000039.1, read on the forward strand.
GTCGTTGGCATCGTAGGTATAGAACTGGACGTAATCGCTGAACGTGTCGCCGATATGGGGAGTGATCTCCACAGGCGAGCTGGCTCCGTTGTCGTCAGTATCGGGATAGGCATAGGCGTACAGGAAGTTTCCGTCGGCATCGAAGAAAAGCGATGCTTCCACGGGAATGCCGCCCGTGACCTCTGTATACTGACCGTAGACTTCATACACGGTTTCGCCATCTGTGCTCAGATATTCGTAGGGTTGCAGCAAAACGAACGCCTCATGGGTTCCATCGGTCAGCGCATATAACGACGGCGACCATTCATACTCCACATGGATCGGACTCTCCCCATAATCTGGCATGTTGACGCCGTCGATGGTGGTGGTGTTGTCTGCCACATAGTAGGAAACGTCGCCGATCCAGTAAGACTGGCTGGCTTCATCCCAGAAATATAAAGCTGTGTGAATGTAGGCTACGTTTCCCTGTACATCTGTGGAGACGGTGACCACCTCATCGCCCGTGATGTCGGTATCTGAGATCTGGACCGGCCCGATCGTCATCTCAGAGGCGCCCGGCGCGACGATGGTGGCTGTACGCGAGGGTGAAGTGGTCTCGCCCTGCTGGGGAGCGAACTCTTGTCCGGTGTAGTGATAGGCGAGGAACTCATCCCAGACCGATTGTTCCAGGAACTTGTAAGACGACTCGGCATAGTATGGCGGGAACTCCGCGTTCAACTCGGTGAAATAATAAATGTCTGAATCGGGGAAATGGAACGAAATGCCGTTCGAGCCGGCCATATCCTCTCCATGCTTTTCTGACACCACCGCTGCAGAGATCGCAGCCTTTAATTGAGCGGCTGCCTGCAGGACGTCCTGATCGTCTGTTCGTTCGCGCAGGATTCCCGCAAAATTGCTCAGGTCGAGGAACGTTGGCGCCGCATCGTCACCGAACAGCGAAAAATACTTGCGCGTGTACGTACGTGCCTCTGCCACCTGTTCCTGATCGATGAAAGCGATTGCCGTAATGAAGTCGTTCATCGCCTCGATCACATCTGGCATGCGCGCGCTTTCGATGGCGCTAAGTGTGGTCGTGGATTCTTCCTGGCTGATATCATCGGGCGTGGCGCGGACTTCTGTTAGATAGGTGTCGGTGACCACATATGTGGAGACGATGGAGTTGGCAACTCCGCTTCCGTCCATGGCCGGGTTCTGGGCCAGATCCCCAAGCCAGCCTGCATACGACCACCCGTACGCCGGGATCACTTCCTCCGACGCGACCATATAATTCGAGAATGGATAGAGCGAACCGAAGACTTCGATCTGCCCCATGAAGCAGGCGTCGAAGCCCAGCACTTCGAACTTGTCCACGCCTGTCGCGGCGCGGATATCTTCCATAGCGGAAACAATTTCCGGCATCGTCAGAGCCGAGTCTCCGGCAGACATATCCGAGAATCCACCCGTCCATCCGCCGCCGTGGTCAGACATCACCAACGCATATTTTTTGGCCGGATACTGTTCCATACTCCAAGTGACGAAATCGATGAGCGTTTGCGGATCGCCGGTATCGATCTCCCCGAGCGACTGGACCACCGGCGATGCGATATGCGAAAGGTCGCTATCCTGCGTGATGAGATATCGCCGCGCCTCCGTCCAATCGCCGTCACCGGTGAACGCGCCATCGTAGCGGTCGATCTGGACGACGACGTTCATCTGATCGGTGGAGCCTACCAGTTCCATTTCATTGACGTCGAACCACATGTTCTCTTCCAGCACTACATCATCTGCAGCGGAGTAGACCATGATTGTCCACTCAGGCAGCCCGGATGTGTTATTCACCGTCTCGGTGGCAGACGGCTCATTGGCGGTGCTGACCGGCTCTGGTCCGCGTGCGGCCGCAAGAAGCTGATCGCCGAAAAAATATAAACCGATGGCACTACAGCATATACAAGCCAGACAAATTGCGGTCAGGGCGAGCGAGGGGACCATCCACTTTGGCGTAGATCGATTCATGATGTTCTCCTGGAAACTGAAGATGCAAGCTAGATATAGAAGTTAATATGCCTGATTGTAATAGGTGATTGGATAAGAATATGAAGATCGTACCGCCCTGCCCTGGCTTTTGTTACTCAAGTATCAGTTCTGTGGTTGTATCGCGAGATTTTTTCCCAGACATATCCTTCACGAACTGTACAGACCCCGGTGTGTTGTACTTCTCTTTATAGGCGGCGCTGACCAGGTCCTTCAGTCGTTCACTGCGAGTCTGGACTGTTCGAATTCGAAATTCCTTTGTCCCTATGGTCATGACCCCGGATGGATCTTCAAGAAAGGTCCGCCACCAGCTGCGAGGCTTCATACTCCACGAGCGGACGAAGACGCGTCGCTCGACGACGACCGCCCAGATCCCGATCACCCGATGCGTGGAGTCGCTGCCGGCGCGGATGCCAATGATCTTTTCCTTACGGATGGATTCCAGAAGCGCATCGGGAAATCGGTTTTTGGATTTCATGGATGATTATAGTTTTTCTCAAAATTCTCTTTCCCGTCATTGCGAGGAGGTGCTCTTCCCGACGAAGCAATCCCACATTTTGCTTTCATCTCATATTTCTTATATGATTGCTTCGCTTCGTCCCGCAGGGACAATGACGGAAAACTGGATGAAGACAAGCCTTAGTTTGCGCGCGTATCGTTGAGCAGAACCTTAATTGTTTTCGCGAAGATCACTTCCACTTGCTGAGTGGGGAGGTCGGTTTGTGAAGCAATAGCCTGGATCACTTCCTGTTTTGTCGCCTTATCTCCCGCGATTGCCAAAAGCGTTTGCAGCCAGGCCTGTGCATTAATTCTAAAGCCTTCTGCATTTTGTAGATCAAATTCGTTTCTCATTTTTATTTTTTCCTTCGATAATTTGTATGGAATTGAACCGCTGACTTCCCATGAAGACAAGCATATATCGCCGAATATCCGGGATTTTCAATTCCATATTGGATTTATGCTGTGAGCCTGTAGTGGGTATGCCCGACTGGATTCGCTGGCCACCAATTTAAAGCGGTTCGGGTATAGGTTTTTCAAATAAGATTATACAGGAATAATTTAGGACTGTGCTGTTTTGTTAGGAAATCGCAAGCTGATCAGCTGGACGACGGCTGGTGCAGCCGGACCTGTGTTATATAATCCATTTCAGTATCATATTTTCATCGAACAGGGATTAAGTACATGAATGATATTCTTCGAAACCTTGTAGCTGTTATTACAACCGATGGCGAATCTTCAAAGGGGCAAAATATGGGGCCCGGGAAAGTTCGTTGGCAATTATTCCTCACCAGCTTCATAATCTTATACTTCGAACTCATCTGCATCCGCTGGCTTCCCGCCTATGTGCGATTCCTGGGGTACTTCATGAATTTCATCATGCTGGCATCCTTTTTAGGCATTGGGTTGGGAATAATCGTTTCACGGCGTGAGAAATTATGGCTGCCCAACTTTTTTGTGTGGGCATTTATACTCGTGGTTGTTACACGATTATCGCAATTTGAGTTGTATCTGCCTTCCACACAGGTCCTGTATTATGTGGCTGGGGAGCGGGTGGCTCCCGCCGAGAACAGCATTGTTCTACCGATCATCTTCTTTCTGGTGGCGTTCAGTTTTATGATCCTGGCACGACCCCTGGGAATATTAATCCGGGCGCTTCCTCCGCTTGAGGCCTATACCCTGGATATTCTGGGGAGCCTTGCAGGCATAGCCACCTTCTTTGCGATTTCGTACTTCTCATTACCCCCCTACGTCTGGTTCCTTATCTTGATTTTCCTTGTCGGCCTTACACTCCCCGTCCGTAATTGGATTTCGAAGGCTCCATTTTATGTCGGTATGTTCCTGATCGTTTATGGCATTGGACTCGGAAGCTACTGGTCTCCTTATTACCGCATCCAGGTGGCATCCGATGGCGTGGGAGGACATGTAATCAATGTCAACAATGTTGGGCACCAGATAGCTACACATTACCTGAACAAGGAAAACTTCTATTTTCGAGTTTACGACCTGTTCGGTGCGAAACCGTTCAAGAAGGTGTTGGTGTTGGGCAGCGGCACTGGCTCAGATATAGCCATAGCCCTCAGCAATGGAGCAGAACAGGTCGATGCTGTTGAAATCGACCCAGTGATCCACCGCTTGGGAATTACTTTAAATCCTGATCGCCCGTATGATGACCCCCGCGTACATGTATATATCAATGATGGACGATCGTTCCTCCGAAATACGACAGAAAAATATGATCTGATCGTCTTTGCCCTTCCTGATTCATTGACTCTTACCTCTAGTTATTCCAGCCTCAGGTTGGAAAGCTTCCTATTGACGACGGATGCAATCGAAAGTGCCCAGAGGCTGCTGAGCGACGATGGGTTAGTTGTGCTTTACAACTATTACCGGCAGGACTTCCTTGTTCGTAAGCTGGCCGGGATGGTTGACCACGTTTTCGATGAGCCTCCCTTTGTGACCACTTATGGACAGTACGGGCGGGCAGCTGTCATTATCAATGGACCGCGTCTAACGGATCTGGACCCTGCATATAACATCGCCTATACAGAACAGAACATACCTCGACAGCCTCCCGGAGAGGGTTTCCAATTGCCGATCATCGGACAGGGCCGATTGAGTGCAACTGACGGAGAAGCCCACGCTACGGATGATTGGCCGTTTGTCTATATGCCGGTCCCGACCATTCCGACACTTTATCTTGGTGCACTGGGTGTTATCCTCGTTCTGGCGTTGGTGTTGATTATGGCCGTTGCGCCCCGCGAAATTCTGCTACGTTTTGACTGGCATTTCTTTTTCCTGGGTGTTGCATTTATGCTGCTTGAAACGCGCAGTCTTGTCACCTTTGGTCTGTTATTTGGGAATACCTGGATGGTTAATTCACTGGTATTCTTTGCGATCCTTAGCAGTGTATTGCTTGCAATCCTGTTCAATGCCCGGTTCAAGTTAACTCATATCTGGGTATTATATGTTCTCTTGATCGTGCTGTTGGTCCTGAACTACTTATTGCCTCTCAACACGCTATTGGGAGTTTCCTCTCCTGTGTTGCGATATGGACTGGCAAGCCTGTTGGCATTTGCCCCGATCTTTTGCGCCAACGTTGTTTTCAGCCATTCCTTTCGTGATAGCCTTGCCGCAGATATTGCGTTTGCATCGAACCTGCTTGGTGCAATGTTCGGTGGCATGCTTGAGTACATGGCCCTGGCGTTAGGGTATAAGGCTCTGCTGCTTTTTGTGATCCTCTTTTATGTTATCGCTTACCTAACGCGCAGCATGAAGCGATCGGCAGCCTTTGCCGGTTAAAAAAGGATCGCCCTGCAATTTGTGGGGCGGTCCTTTTTTCATATCCTCAACTCTTCGCCGCGAATGGGAATAGGCCTGATCCGTTTGCCTGTAGCTGCGAACACGGCATTTGCGCCAGCAGGGGCACCAGGATGTACGCCCGCTTCCTATACGCCTGTTGAGCCCTTGTCGCTGGAAACAAGATAAACTTCTAGGCGCGGCATTTCATTCATATGCAGGATCGGGTAATCATTGTTACATCTCTCAGTGCCGCCGCCGTCCTCCGATCAGACCCAGAATAAGAAACACAAATGCCACACCAACCAGGTACCCAATGTTATATTCGGCGCCATTGTTATGGACCTCGTACATTTCCATGGCGGGGTTGAACAAAGAGCCGACCAGCATGACCGGCGCAATAATGCCATGCCAAAGCCCGGATACCAAACCCGCGACCTGACCCTGTTCATCTGGCTGGTTGCGTTCCGGGTTGACTCCCGGTGTAGACAGCCGGATCGTGCTTTCTGGTGTGGTGACTTGTAAGTCTGAGTTGGGTCCACAGGCCGTCAGCAGAGTAACCGATAGTAACGTGAGTAAAAGTAATTTCTTCATCGCTGCCTCCTGGTAAACTAAACGAGGCTGCTTCGCTCCTGTTGCGATGATTGCCGCTCATAACAGTATTTCGTAAGCTCCAGAAGGGCATATCAGCAGAAATTTGGCTTTGAGAAGATATAATGCCCTGGGTCACACACTTGCCCGGGCACCGCCCACCGGGGCAAGTGTGTGACCGTAAAGCGTATAGTCGGCGGCACTTTTTACAAAGAATACTGTCCCGCAAATCACGGGGCAGTCTCTTTTAAGCTTCTACAACCTCACCCTGTACTGCCGTGGTAAAGCCCAATCCATCTCTGCCGCGCTCTACTTCGATCACGTCGCCTTCACGGAATTCGCCTGCAAGGATTTTCAACGCCAGAGGGTCCTGCAACTCACGCTGGATCGCTCGCTTCAGCGGACGTGCACCAAAGGCCGGGTCATAGCCTTCCTCGGCAAGATAATGCTTCGCCGCCTGGCTGACCTCCAGGTAGTAGCCCTTGTCTTCGAGAAGTTTGCTGACGCGCTTCAATTGGAAGTCTACGACTTCCGTAAGTTGAGCACGCGTCAATGCATGGAAGATGACGATCTCATCGATCCGGTTGAGGAATTCGGGGCGGAAGTGGTTTTGCAGCACGCGATGGATCGCATCGCGGGTCACCTCGTTTTCACCCTCCCACAACTGGTTGCCCAGATTCGACGTCATGATCACGACCGTATTGCGGAAGTCCACCGTGCGTCCCTGGCCGTCGGTGAGACGACCATCGTCGAGGAGTTGCAGCAGCACATTGAACACTTCGCTGTGGGCCTTCTCGATCTCGTCGAATAACACAACACTGTACTGCCGGCGTCGAACGGCTTCGGTCAATTGTCCGCCTTCTTCATAGCCCACGTACCCTGGAGGCGCGCCGATGAGACGTGATACGGTATGCTTTTCCTGATACTCGCTCATGTCGATGCGGATCATGGCGTGTTCATCGTCGAAAAGAAATTCTGCCAGTGCGCGGGCCAGTTCGGTCTTGCCAACGCCTGTGGGGCCCAAAAAGATGAATGAACCGATGGGACGATTCGGATCCTGCAAGCCCGCTCGCGAACGGCGGACGGCGTTCGAAACGACTCGCAGCGCCTCGTCCTGCCCGACGACGCGTTCGTGCAAACGCTCCTCCATGTGGATCAACTTGTGAGTCTCGCCTTCGAGCAGGCGCGTCACCGGGATGCCCGTCCAGCGCGCAACGATGGCAGCGATCTCTTCGGTGTCCACTTCCTCTTTGAGCAACGCGCCTTCGCTCTGCAAGTCCTTTAGTTTCTTCTCCGCCGCCTGGATCTTTTGCTCGATCTCGCGCAACTCACCATAACGCAGACGTGCAGCCTTTTCAAGATTGGCTTCACGCTCGGCTCGTTCGATATCGACATTGGTTTGTTCGAGCCGCTCTTTCAACTCGCGCAGTTGCGAGATGGCTCCTTTTTCGGTCTGCCAGCGCGCGGTCAACGCCCTGGATTGCTCGCGCAGATCGGCCAATTCCTGTTCGAGCCTGGCAAGCCGTTCTTTCGAAGCCTTGTCCTTTTCCTTTTTCAACGCCTCGCGTTCGATCTCCAGCTGCATCACCTGGCGATCCACGATATCCAGCGCCTGCGGTTTCGAGTCGATCTCGGTCCGCAAGCGCGCCGCGGCTTCGTCGATCAGGTCAATGGCTTTATCGGGAAGCTGGCGATCGGAGATATAACGATGTGATAACGTTGCCGCGGCGATCACCGCCGCATCGGTGATTCGCACACCATGATGGACCTCATAACGCCCCTTGAGTCCGCGCAGGATCGAGACCGTATCTTCCACACTCGGTTCCTCCACCAGTACCGGCTGGAAACGACGTTCGAGAGCGGGATCCTTTTCGATATTCTGGCGATATTCATCCAATGTGGTCGCGCCGATGAGATGCAGCTCTCCGCGCGCCAGCATCGGCTTGAGCATGTTGCCGGCGTCCATGGCGCCTTCCGCCTTGCCGGCGCCGACGACCGTATGCATTTCATCCACGAACAACAGGATTTCGCCTTCTGATTCGGTGATCTCTTTCAGGACCGCCTTGAGGCGTTCCTCGAATTCGCCTCGATATTTGGCGCCGGCGATGAGCGCGCCCATATCCAACTGGACAAGGCGCTTCTTTTTCAAGCCCTCGGGCACGTCGCCGTTGATGATGCGTTGTGCCAGCCCTTCGACGATCGCCGTTTTCCCCACGCCCGGCTCGCCGATCAGGGCAGGGTTGTTCTTCGTGCGCCGCGAAAGGATCTGGACGACGCGCCGAATTTCCTCATCACGTCCGATCACAGGATCCAGCTTGCCCTGGCGCGCCATGCCGGTCAGGTCGCGCCCATAACGCTCCAGCGCCTGGTAGGTGGACTCGGGATTCTGCGACGTGACGCGCTGCGACCCGCGCACCGATTTGAGCGCGCTGAGGATCGCATCCTTGGTCAAGCCATACGACGCGATCCGCTTTGCTTCGATGGACTCGGTAAGACCAAGCAGGATATGTTCCGCGGAGACGTAATCGTCCTGCATGCCTTTGGCGTAGCGCTCCGCAGCTTTGAACACATCGGAGGTGGGCTGGGCCAGCCCCACGTCCGCGTTCGAGCCGTGGATCCTGGGTCGCCGTTCGAGTTCGTGAGTCAATTCATTCCGCAGTGATTGAGCGCTGCCCGCCACTTTGTTCACGATGGCTGGTACAACGCCTTCATCCTGTTGCAGCAGTGCAAGTAGAAGGTGTGCGGGTTCTATCGATGGGTGATTGTAATCCTGCGCAAGCTGTTGCGCATGAAGAATCGCTTCCTGCGATTTTTGAGTATATTTGTTGAGATCCATACTGCCTCCAAACAATAAAATTAAAAGGGCACATTCCCCACTGCCCATTGTAGGAGGCGACTATTTGACAATGGTTAGTGTTTCGTATGAGGAAAATTAGAGGGTTGCAGTGGGCAACTCAGGCGGGATATTTTTCTTTCACCTGCGAAGAATTCAATAGCCAGCCTGCGAAGAGTGTAAACGCTGCAACCACACCCAGAATGATGGCCGAGGCGGTCCAGGAGCGTCCTTCAAAGGTGCGCTGTTGGATGATGCCGTACAGCGTAAGGAGCCAGATCAGCGCGGCAGGAATTGTAGAGAGCTGCAGGGTTAGCAGGCTCCAGCGCCTGCGGACCAGCAATAAAAATGGAGCCAGAAGACACAATGTCATTGGAAGCAGGTTATAACTGCGCAGGAAGTGTGCCGCGAGCAGAATCGCGGCCAGCAGGATGGGAATGAATCGAAGTTTCATGAGTAGAATCCTAACCCCTTCCATATACTGTGGTCTGTTTTTTTACCAGGAAGGCAACAAAGGAGCAAAAGGGTTTTTTAAGGTATTCCTTAATGCCCCTTCGTGACCCCGCACGTTGCTTTGTATTTCCGTGAAACGTGCGAGGTGACCTTTGTGGTGAAGTCCTTCGTTAAGGTCCGCCGATCGGCCTGTGCTCTTCCATATCCTCCAGCAGCACATCCAGCGCGCCGACCGAGATCATCAACTCGCGCAGAGAGATCAACATGGATACCATCATCAGCACCAGGGCGATGGCGAAGGACCACTGTCCGCCTATGACCCAGCCGGCAAACAAAGAGAACATGCTGATCATACAGAACAGGAGACTCAGGACTCCAAAGATCTGCATATTGCGAATGAGATAGGTGCGGTAACGCAGGTTCCTGATCTGCGCATGTAAATTATCGCTGGGGACAGAACCATAACGGTCGTACAAATTGCGGATGATGGTTGCAAGAGTCAAAAAGCGATTGGTGTACGCCAGCATCAGGAGTGAGATGGCCGGGAATAAGAGGGCTGGGGTGGTAATGTTCATTTCCATACTGGGATTATATCGCCCTGCAAAGCGCTGATGCCAGATCATTTACAGAAAATCTCAAACAGTTCCATTCCTTCATCTTTGTAGATCGATTTGCCACACGCGGGCAGAAACTGCTCTCTATAATACTGCAGTGCCCGGCGGTGATAGTGATTGGGATCGTGATGCTGGATGAACCAGTTCGCATCCGGGGAACTGAGCATCAAGTGAGTAATGCCATCCGATCGAAGCTCGTGAGCCAATTGTTGCGGGGGAGCTGATCGCAGGGTCAGCCGTACAGCAAGAGACTGGCTGTAATCGGGGACACAACGTGAATCGCAGTAATACCCGCGCCCATCCCACAGGAAGAGTGCACGTTGCTCTTCACTGAGTGCTTGCTGTATGAATTGCTTCACGCGGTAGTCGTCGACAAAGGTTTGGAGAATTTCTTCAGACGATGTCTGCCCCATGACATAAGAAAATGTCCCGCTGTTTTGAAGAACGGTGAATTGGTAGGCAAAACTGAGCACCGCCAAACCTGCGATCAGCGTAAGTCTTAATGCCGACCGGACCACGTGCGGCCATCGGTCCAGGACTGCCCCTGCAAGAATGGCCAGGAATGCAGATACAGGCAGGAGGAAACGCAGCAGCTGGGAACCCAGGAACCACCAGATGTAGTATAGGAATGTATATATGTTTACAGCTGACTGTTCCTGCGATTTTTTCAAAAATGGAAAGAGAAATGCAAGCCACACTAGCGGGGGGATGAACTCCCATGGGAGTGCTGAAAAGCGATATTGTTGGGCATAGATGTAATACGGAAGCAGGAAAAAATTCAGCAAATTGCGCCCGATCCCAAACGTGCTCATATAATCTTTGGTGAAGAGTTGATCTTTCAGTGGGTCCCAGCCGGTTCCGCCAAAGAGCAGAGGGTAGATTGGATTACCTGTCCAGATCCAGTTTTTGACATACCAAAAGCTCATCACCAGGCCTGCCGAGATGCCAAAAGTCAATACATTTCGAAAGGACTCGGCGAAAGGCTGCTTCGAGCCTTCCATGCTTTTCCACAAAACGAGGACCGCCACGATCAGCAAGACAGGTAGAGAAATATACTTTGTACTTGCCGCCAGACCAGACAGCACACCAGCCAGGGTCAGCCACTTTCTCGTATCTTGCTTTTGTCCCGCCAGCCACAGGCAAATGGCGTACAAGGCCCAGAATTCAAACGCTCCCCATGCATAATCTGTGCTGACCCAGGTTGCCCAGATCATCAGTATGGGCGTACTGACCAGGATTCCTACTGCCGTCAGGGCCACCTCCCGATTGAAGAAACGGACTGCGAAGGAATATGTGGAAAGAATAAAGAGGATCGCATACGTCAGGTTGATAAATTTTGCCAGCGGCTCAACCCGAGCAACGATGCCCACCATAAAGAGCATCTCACCCAGAAAAGGATAGGCGGACTCGAAAATATCGGGATTGAACGAAATGCGCCCCTCCGCAAGAAACTGCCTGGGCACCTCCAGATGATATAACAAAGCATCATAGTCCCAGACCGGCGTCAGGGCGTTGAGGATGAGCAGTGGAAACATCCCGATCACAAAGATCAGGAGCAGGGTCTCGTAAACGGAGTGAGTTTTTAACCAGCGGCGGGAACGAGCTGCCCAAACTGCATTTCGAAAAAGCTCATGCCATTCGTAGGAAGAAATAAATCCACCGAGCATCAGGCATGCAAATATTCCTGTTTTCGTCAGCAAGCCAGCGAGTCCAAGCGCCGCAATACACATGGACAGGAATGCCAACCCCAAGAGGAGCGATAGAATGCTGAACTCCAGGCTCGAAAACGCCAACTGGAACTGGCGTACCAGCATCCGCCCGATACCTGCGGCGGTGAGCACCATGTATCCAAACAGGAGAAGTAGGAATAAGAACTCCACCCACAGGTGTTGGACCGATGAAGGCAGGAATAACCTCCATGCCAGGATGGCCACCCATAAAAAAAGAATTCCCCTCATTGCCCATGATGATCTTGTCGATACGACCTGGGATGGGGGAATCGTCATGATGAAACGATGTAGCCTATAGTGCGAACGTTAGCTCCAGCAAAGAACTACTGCTGTTCACTCAATGCGAAAGCAACATGTGTGGGATTCACGAGCAGCATTGGGATATGCATTGGCGGCATCTGTGGCAGGTAAGGGTTGGTGATCACCGCATCGTAGAGTGACATCCACGAGAGGCGGGCTACTTCCAAACTGGTATCCAGTTCGGTCTGAGTCGAGATGCGGATCATGCCTTTCATAATAAATGTACCCATCAGCACCTCTACAGCCTGCATCATGCGATTGGCTTCATGATCGTCATAATCCAATGGCTCATCGGCAGGCGGCAGAGTGTGGAAGGCGATCAATTGAGATGTTGGAAAATAGATCTCGGAAAAATGAAGAGGTTTCACAGGGCTTCCACCAAACACCAGAACCTGCGGTTTGAGCAGATGCATGTACTTCGGCGCCCCATCGGTCCGCAGCCAGATATTGACACGATGGACGCTTTCCTTGGTTACCACCTCGCCTCGCACCACTGACTCTTGTGTGTAGAGCATGACGGGCGTTGTTCGTTCGTCGGGTCTAAGAATGTACATAAGTCCTCCATGAGAATTATACACTTGCCCGCCCATCCCCACACAGTTTATACTGTGCAGGTGATGCTCAAGTTTACCGCTTGTTTCCTCATTCACTTTACTTC
>CAZBAX010000040.1:0-56794 GCA_964489725.1 uncultured Anaerolinea sp.
GTTGCAGATGTTGGATCTTGTGCGAACTAAATTGAACGTAAATCCGTAACACGAATTCGCCCTAAGCCTTGCGAAGGTTGGCTAGATTGACGATATTGTCTGCGCCGCAACGTTCACAAGGCTGTATTATTCCAAGTCTCCCGCCTGCAATACAATTTCAACGAAATTGCCTCTTGACTTTTTAGAACGTTTGTTCTAATATATGTGCATCGTTATACGTTGCATGTTCAGTGACGAGATGTCACAGGAGGCTCCTATGAACCGGTCGTTGCCAAAACTTCTACCCATGATCCAAAACACGGCACACAAGCGCGGTCTCATCTTCGGGGGAATCATACTTCTAGCGTTGATGGCATTCGAGGTATTCAACTTCTCCAGCACACTCTTCGCGCTCAGCGACATTCTTGGCACGCTGTCGTTCGGGCCGTTCACGTGGGCGAGCATCCTTGCCCTGGCCTTCTGCGGCATCGATTTCGCCGGGATCGCCCGCATCTTTACTCCCGAGCGAGGACGTGATGAGCCGGCTGAAGTCTGGTATCTGTTCGCTGCCTGGTTCCTGGCGGCAGCCTTCAACGCCAGCCTCACCTGGTGGGGAGTCTCCGTTGCTATTCTTCAACACCCGGCTCAGGGTGGTGTGCTGCTCGGGCAGGAAAACATGACCAGGCTGGTGCCGATCTTTGTGGCGGCCATGGTCCTGTTGATCCGTGTGCTCCTGATCAATACCTTTTCCATCGCCGGCGAGCGCATCTTCTCGATGGCCGATGAACGAACTGGACAATCGCAATACAAACCCCAATACAGGCCCACGTATCGTACTGAAAACGAACCGTATCGTACCCCGGCTACATCCTATCCGCGACCTGCGCCCAAGCCCACACCTGCCGCATCTTCGCGGCCGCTCTATAATGAGCCAACTTACCATCCGGTTGGCATGAGTGCGCAGGAGCATAGCGAAACAAATTCAGTGCGGAGGTGACATCTGGCCTAACTACTACCTTTGACTTCTTTCGACCTCCTCAAACAAAATACATCCAACGCAAATACGCCGCTTTCGCGGCGTATTTGTTTAATGACATTTCCCGTCATTGCGAGGAGTGGCGCCCGAGCCTTAAACGGCGAGTGCGCCACGACGAAGCAATCTCATATACGATTGCACATAAATAATAGAATATAGGATTGCTTCGCTTTGCTCGCAATGACGGAACTATGTTCCTGAAAATTTTCGGAACGGCACCGGGTGAAATGCTGTGAAATATAACAGCGGGTGGTATCCCAGCCTTCGATAGAGGGGAATTGCCATTTCAGAAGGGACCAACACCATGCGCTTGAGACCCAGTTCGATGGCCTGATTTTGGGCATGATGGATGAGGGCCGCTCCCAACTTCATTCGGCGATATGCTTCCAGCACATACAGTTGGTTGATATACGCCACGCCAGGATAGATCGTGACCAACTGCACCCAACCTGCGGCTTCACCGCCAACGGTCGCGTAAAAGGAATGGATATGCTTGTCGCGCAATGTCTGCAGATGGATCCGTTCGCCTTCTGTGGTCAGTGAATGGTTGGCGCTTTCTGCCTGTTTAATGGTGGTCGCTTTGTAGATGGAGGCGCGGGTGGCACTTAGTTTTTCGCGCAGCACCAGGCCCAGGATCGGTCCGGTGCGGACGCATTCAAAGTCATATCGCTGGTACTGGCGCTTGACAGTCGTAATCGAAGGATCCGAATGAAAGACGTCTACGGTGAATTGTTTTCCATCAGGGATCGGATACGAAAGCACCGCGTCCATCACGGCATCGGGGTCTGGGCTCAACGCCAGGAATTCATAGTGAAACGGTGCAATGGGGGCGCCATCATAGATGGATACACCAATGGGACCATGGACCTCATACTTCGTGTTGTAGGTGACTTTGTAAACGTAGTTATAGGACGCGATCATTGCCTCCACGGCCCACCAGTTTTGAACGTCTGGGCGTGGTGCATGGATACTCTCTGGTTGCTTCGTTGTGACTAACATGTAAACCCAGACGCACGCCACCCCTTGAAGTTACAAATTTCACATTGTAGTTGGATTGCAGAGCATTAATCCCCCTACGTGCCGGGTGCGCCAGGCGCCAGGGTACTCTCTCCGTGGGTGAGAACATAAAAGCTGCGTCCGCGATCGAAGACAAAATCGGTGACGATGTATTCCGCAGCGAAGGCCGTTTCGAAGACTTCACGTGAGAAAAAGCGCCAGTCGCGCGCCAGGGGAAAATCGGCATCCTTCAATGCGCCGAAATCGGTGGGGATCTCGGCCAGCGCGAGCTTGCCATCCAGGGGGGCGAAGTGCTCAGGCGGCCGGGACCAGCCGTCGGCTTGGGAGCGAAGCGTGTATAAGGGCTGCAGGGCGGCCTGCGAGAAGTTGTCCAGTTTCAATGGGCGGCGGGCCCGTTTGCTCAGTCGTCGTTCGACGCGGCGCGTGTTCACCCACCAATCCACCTGGAAACGGTCGGAGGGCAGGCCGGCGTTCAATCCATCGCGCATATCGCCATATTCAGAGCGCCGGTAGATGTTGCAGACCGCGCCAAGCTTCGCGATATTGAGATACGCATTGCGACTGAGCAGCGGATCATACGTCCAGGTGATGTGATCGACTCCCTGATGGCGGACCATTTGCCACTGCGCACGCTTCAAGGCGAAGCCGACCCCTGAATCGCGGTGCTGTGGGTGAATGCCCATCATGTGTGAACAGTGCTTCGGGCGCGGGCCGTCGGGCGTAAACTCGATGCCGGGAAAACCAAAGACGAAGCCGATCAGCTGGTCGTTTACGAACGCGCCCGCCACCAGCCCGCCGTTATGGATGGCGGTGATCAACATGTGGGCGGGGACAACATCGGTTTCACTGCCCGGCCAAACAATGCGCTGTAATTCCTCTACAGCATTCATATCCTCAGGGGACTCGAGAATTTTAATGGTAGTAGTTGGCATGATTAGCGATTAAAGCGAAATGCTTTTTGAAGTCTTTCCGAAATGATCGTGTACCAGGGTTTACGCGCCAGGTAATCGAGGCGATACCCGAAGCGGGCGGGCATCAGGCCAAAGGTGCGCGGCAAATTCTCCACCGGGCAGGTTCGGTTGACGGCCACATAGTCGAGCCAGTAGGTGGAGATGTTGAAAGTGGGAATAATGGAGTCTAACGTGACGATCAAAGCACGCATGTACGGCGTGGGAAGCGGAACAAGGATGCGCGGCGCATGCGTGACGCCCATGAGCGTTTCAAGGATCTGGCGCAGGGTGAAATATTCGCCGCCGCCGATCTCGTAGGTCTGATTTGTTGTTTCGGCGTTTTCCAGCGTCCAGGTCAGGCAGGTGACCAAATCCTCCACCCACAGCGGTTGAAGCAGGGTGCGGCCATCGTTGGGGATGGGGAAGAAGAACGGCACACGCCGGAGCAAGGCCGCGAGAGTGTTTGTAAAGCGATCCTCGGCGCCAAAAACTACCGTGGAACGAATGATGGTATACGGCACCCCGCTGCGACGGATGTGCTCTTCGGCAATACCTTTGGCTTTCTGCATGGGAAATGCCGAGGCACGGTCGGCGCCAATGTAGCTGAGGTAGATCAGCTTCTCGATGTTTGCATCTTTGGCCGCCTGGGCCAGGTTGCGCGTGCCTTCGATATCGGTGGTGAGCAGATTGCCGCGGCGTCCCTGCGAACCTGCGCTGGCAAGATGATAGACCTGGTCTACGCCGCGCAAGGCAGCCCGGACACCGCGCTCATCGTTCAAGCTGACCACCGCCACCTCCACCGGCACACCCTTGGGAATGCGCGGCGATTCGGGAGACGGCCGCAGGAGCACACGCACTTGCTGGCCAGTCTGGGAAAGTTGACGAACAAGGGCGCGACCGATGAATCCTGTCGCGCCGGTTACCAATATCATGCTTAAGATTATAGCAGAGGTGAACTTAATGTCATTCCTTCATGTAAGCCGTCATCAATCGGTGGCTTCGTTCAGGACCGCAAATGGAACGCTATAACAATTTCACCCATTCATTCGTTTGACTGGATAAGCAAATGCGTGAAAGGGGAATTTCACGGGCAAGCACGTCACGCCTGCATCGCAATGAATTAAGGAGAATTGTGAAATGAAGATATTTTCGCGCCTGATCCTCTCCGGATGGTTGGGATTGCTCCTGCTTGGTACAGCTTGTAGTCTGCCGGCACAAACACCAATGGTTCCGACAGCTTCCATCTCTGCGACTCCCGAGAACACAAGTACACCTGCACCCACCGGCACGGCCATCAATGAAACACCCGCAGTCTTTATACCCATCACCGGTATGGACGTGGTAACGCTGCAATGTCAGTTTTGTGTGAAAGAGGAAGCGCATGCGGTGCTGATCATGTCGAGCCAGGTGTTCTTCAACGTATCAGACCCGAACACGGGAGTCACCTGTTTCAGCGCCCAGGAGCAGAATGCACGGCGCATCCTGCTTTGCCGCGGAGCCCAGCAGACTTCGTTCGATTTGAACGTTTGTGTGGCGAATGACAACTGCCTGCGGTTCCCGATCATCCTGCAAGCATGCCCGCTGAGTGGAACCGGAACGCCGACCACTTTGACACCGTTCACACCCCTCCTGTTGACACCGATATCTGCTTCGTCCACGCCAGGACCCAGGAATACCCCCGTCCCAGGCACAGTTCCGACGACTGAGACGCCTGCTCCCCTGCCAACGGAGACCACGGTCGTCCCTTCCGCGGAGCCCACCGGAATTATCACAACACCTTCACCAGAATCCACACCAATTTCTGAACCGACCAGTACCAGCGAATCGACCGATCTCGGGAAATCAATCGAGACTACAGCGAGTTGATTCAAACATACCGATCTGTAACGGTGATTGAATTCGATTTGCAATGCAATCAATAACATTCTTTCAAAGCGATTCGTTTAGTTCCATAGAACGTCGAATGATGCGCGGGCGAGGGGGATATGAAAGCAGCAACGTTTATCCGGCAAAACCCAATCGTTACCGTATGGATATTGCGCAGCAGCTTTGATTCTGTCACATCCTTGCAGGATCAAACTATTTGCATACACAAAGACTGTGTATGCCAACAATTTCAGGAGAGTAAGATATGAATAGAATTTCACGCTTGTCCTTATTTGGAGCGATGATCCTCATACTCCTCACCACTGCCTGTGCCGGTCAGGACACGACCCCGACCGTTTCTGGAACGCTCGAAACCAGCACGCCGTTTGGAGCGCCGACAGAAGTAACCGAAACGGCGGGAACAGAAACTGCCACCACCGGCACCGCCGAGACAGCCGTTGAGACGCCAACGGTCAGCACCACAGCTACCGCTGCGATTTCCACATCCACTACACAAACAGCATCAACAGCGGGAACTGGCACGCTGGGCGTTCCAGTGACGGGAGTCGATATTGTGCTGGTGGAATGCCAATTCTGTGTGGATACCACGGCTCATGCACTGTTAGTGCTGCCTGACACAGCGACATTCGAGATCGTCTCATCGTCGCCAGCCACGACAACATCCACGACAGCGGTGACCACTACCACGCCCAGCTGCACCACTGTAGAAGTGAATAACGGCAAACAGGTCGTGCTCTGCAACGGACCTGAGCTGACTCCGATTGTGCTCAATATCTGCACCGCTGACAACGCCTGCACCGACTTCCCCGTGGATTTACTGGCCTGTCCGCTGGCTGCAAAGCCGACAAGTGCAGTTCCCAGCAACACGCCTGAGCCGGGAGCCGGAGCAACCGACACGCCAGCAGCAGTAGGCGGCACCGCAACCGCCACCATCGCGATCAGTACTGCGACACCGTAGTGAAAAAATAAGGTGGCAGCCATGACTCCCAAGTGCCATCACTGTCACCGACCATGTATCGAAAAACAGGACAGCGAATCAGCTGTCCTGTTTTGATATGCTGAATTTACAACAACTCCTGCAAGTACCGCCCGCCATATGACCCGGCGACGTTGAACGAAAAATACCGGCCCGTGATCTTGTTCTTGATGGCTTCAGGTGAACTCCGACTGCACAGGCAAGATCGGATGTACGCAGATAGTTTGGGGGCACATGTCGATCCATGTGTGAGGGTGACCTTATGATTTACGCGAAAATCGCCACCAGAGCAATCCGCCGATTCCCATTGTTACCAGTCCCACGATCAGTCCTACATTCGATGCGCGTGGTGACTCAGAAGCAGCGAGGGTTGGCGTTTCGGTTGGCATCGCTTGGGTCATGGACGGACTTGGGGTGGACAGAATCCTGGTTGGGCTGAGAGTAGGAGTTGACGTGACAGGCGGAGCGACGCGAAGAAGCAATTTTTGATCCGGGCGGATGACAGAAGCCGTGTTCAATCCATTCCAGGTGAGCAGATCTGCAAGCGGAATTTCATACAGGCTGGCGATCCACGAGAGTGTTTCGCCGCTTTGGACGGTATGGTAGTAGTTGCCATCTGCTTCTGGTGTGAGCTTCTGAATGTTGCTCAACGTCGGGCTGGGAGTGACATTGCCGGGGTCGATCACGAGCTCTTGCCCCACTTGCAGGGGCCAATCTGCATTCCATCCGTTCAAAGCCAGGAGACGGTCCATAGGAACCTGATAGGCGTCCGAGATGGTGAGCAGCGCCTGATACGCCTGAACCTCGTGGACGATCCTGCCATCGGCATCTGGAGAGGCGAGCACGATCATGCCAAAGGGAGTGGGCGTGGCATAGCCTGCCGTGTTTTCGTTCGGGATGAACAAGCGCTGCCCGGCTTGCAGCGGCGTATTGCGGGAGATATTGTTCCAGACCTCCAAATCGCGGATGGTGATCTGGTAGGCGATGGCGATCGACCAAAAGGATTGCCCGGCCCGGACGTCATGAAAAATCTTGCCGTCGGCATCTGGTGTGGCGATCTTTACCGGTACGATCAATTGAGAGACCGGGTTTGGAATGGAACCCGGCTGCACAGTGCCGCCGGAGGGAGACGATACCACGCTGCCGCACTCCTGACCAGAAACGTAGGCAGCCTGCAGGATGTAGTAAATCCGTCCGTTCGATGCCTGTGCCGCACCTGCACCTACATGACAATACGCCGGGTTAACAGCCGGCCTCATATGGTCCGGATCGGCCCAGGCAGCCATGATCTCATCGATGCCAAAGCCGGCGCTGCCTACGGCAAAGTTTTCGGTGGCCCATACGGTGCCTCCACTGCCATAGCCTGCCGCCGCGATGCGACCACGGACGTCGCCAATATGCCAGGACATATTATTAGCGGCCATCGTCGCGGCGGTGGATTGGGCAACGGCATTCACGATCGGATCCTCGATGAGGGCCGGGAGTCCGTATGAGACGCGCAGGGTATTCATCGCAATGATCAGCTCATAGGCGCTGACCTGCTCGAGCGGAGCAGCCTGGGCAGCCTGTGGACGATGGAACGCTCCCAATCCGAACAGGATGAGTATGCCCCAGTGAAGAACATGTTGCAAACGCATCAGATAATTATAATTCGGCATGTGAACTCAAAATTAAAATTCCCCAAAGTGCGTTGACTAAAATTTGTACGTAGGACTGGTACCCTAACCTACGAGAACGGCGAAGGAGGCAAATTACCCACAACGCTTGACTGCTCTCCCAGGTGTACGCGCCGTCACACCTGCCACAGATTTTTTAACCGATCCAGGCGAATTCGTGCGGCGCGTGACGCTATGGCGACAAAATCCGTGGCTGAGTTTTCAGCCTTTCCCGTTAAGAATGGTAGAGGCAGAAAACCGGATCAGCGGTCAAGACATGGACAGATGGGTCTTCAACCACTCGAATGCGGCAGACTGCATTTCGAGATCGAACTTGTGCGTGCCGGGATAGAACTGTCCTGTGTAGGTATCGGGTTTTCCTGCACTGACGTAGTGATTTTGTAAACGCGCGTGAGCATCTTCCATGCCCGTCTCCGTAAATAGATAATCCTGCAAGTTATACTGGACTAACAATGGCATCGGCGCGCGACAGGCGGCAATATCGGGCCAGTCGCCGTGACGTGCCCAACCGAACGGGAACAGCATCCATGTATGCGACATGTTGTGATCGAGCAAGCCGGGATAAGTGGTCATCAATCCGACGATGACCGCAGCCTGAATGCTGTTGTGAGTTGCGAGCAGCAGCGCCGAGCGATTGCCTCCGCCCGACAGACCGATACATGCAATGCGTTCCGCGTTGACATCCTGACGTGAAAGCAGGTAGTTCAATGCGATCCGGTCTTCATAGGCAACAACTCCGGCCATGCTTGTGCCAAGGACATTGCAATACTTCGAAACGCGATGCTCGAAAAAATTGGCTGCTATGTTGTAGCGTTCGATCTCATTGGACTGTGCTTCTATAACGACTTTTGTTTCATCGTCCATCGTTTCGATCATGGTCTCATATGGAAACCCGCGGCTGCCCCATAAGAAAGTATCGTGAACCAACACGACAAATCCCTCATGCGCCAATGCATTGACATACGCGCGTCCACCATATGGCACCTGCCGAAATTCTTTCATCAAAGGCAATTCGCTGGGTCCATCGGCGATCTTTTCTTTACCGTAAAATTTATAGCCGCTATGATCGTGTAAGGCGAGGATGCCCGGCAAAGGCTTTGTTGCACCCGCAGGCTTGAAGAGATATGCATACGTGCGCGGACCAAATCCTACGGACCAGGAGACTTCCTGGGCGGTCAAACCATCCTTACCCCATTCGCGTTCGATGCGAACATCCGCGGGAGACTCGTCTCCCTGGCAGAAACCAAGGATGTCGCGGATCCGTGCCTGCGTCGCCGGGCCCGGGGCCGCAACCGGAAATAAATCGTGTTGGCGATGGGCCAGGTCCACCCAGTCGCTGAAAATCCCAAGATGTTGGTAATGATCCGCCACAATCGTCTCCTGTTTCATCGCCCATGGATGTAACGCGGACGAGTCATATTTTCCGGCGAGAGGATATCATCGAGTTGATGTTTGCTGAGATAGCCTTTTTCCAATACGATCTCATACACCGAGCGGCCGCTTTGCAAGGCTTCGTTGGCGACAAGAGATGATTTTTCGTATCCAATATATGGGTTGAGCGCCGTCACCAGCCCGATGGAATTTTCCACCATCCAGCGGCAGACTTCGCGGTTGGCCGTGATACCGTCTACACAGCGGTCAGCGAGGGTGCGGCAGGCGCGACCAAGCATGTCGAGGGATGTGAACAGGTTGTAGGCAATGACTGGCTCCATCACGTTCAACTCCAGTTGACCGGCCTCCGCTGCGAGAGTAACCGTAATATCATTGCCGATCACTTCGAAGGCGACCTGATTGACGACTTCAGGAATGATCGGGTTGACCTTGCCCGGCATGATCGACGAGCCCGGAGCCATGGCCGGAAGATTGATCTCATGCAGTCCGGCCCGCGGACCGGAGGATAACAAGCGCAGGTCATTGCAGATCTTCGAGAGCTTGGTGGCGACGCGTTTCAATACACCCGAGAGCTGAACGTAGGCGCCGGTATCCTGGGTGGCTTCCACTAAATTCAATGCCCCCACAACAGGGATGCCTGTCAGTTCGCCTAATTTTTCGGTAACCAGCCGCGCATAGTCGGGATGCGCATTGAGTCCCGTGCCGATGGCCGTCGCGCCCATGTTGATCTCGCGAATGAGCGACTGCGCTTCAGAGACGCGCTGGACGTCCTCCGTGATCATGATCGACCAGGCTTCGAATTCCTGCCCGAGCGTCATCGGTACGGCATCCTGCAGCTGCGTGCGTCCCATTTTGATGACATCCGCGAACTCGACGGCTTTACGTGAAAACGCGTCCCGCAGGTATTCCATCTCCTTCATCAATCCGTCCAGTTTTTGGCTGAGAGTCAGGCGCAGTGCGGTGGGATATACATCGTTGGTGGATTGCGACATATTGACGTGGTTAAGCGGATGCAATATGTCATACCGGCCTTTTTCATAGCCCATTAACTCCAGCGCCCGGTTGGCAATGACTTCGTTCGCATTCATGTTGGTCGACGTCCCCGCGCCTCCCTGGATGACGTCTACGACGAATTCATCATGCAGCGAGTCCGCAAGGATATCTTCACAGGCGCGGCAGATGGCATCGGCAAGGTTTGCGTCGAGCAGTTCAAGCTGCTGGTTGGTCAATGCAGCCGCTTTCTTGATATATGCCAGCGACTTGATCAGGCGTGGATAATGCCGGATGGTAATGCCAGAGATGTTAAAGTTTTCGGTGGCGCGCAAAGTCTGGATGCCAAAATAGCGATCACCAGGCACCTGGCGGTCACCGAG
This sequence comes from uncultured Anaerolinea sp., assembly GCA_964489725.1. Lineage (GTDB taxonomy): Bacteria > Chloroflexota > Anaerolineae > Anaerolineales > Villigracilaceae > Defluviilinea. The sequence continues at coordinate 10,287 of CAZBAX010000040.1, forward strand.
TAGATCATGTTCCATGCGAGTGGTGTTCATGCGTAAATTCCTTTCCGTTTTGGATTCTACCGCCTTCGCACAGGACTTGCCTTTACCATAATCTGGGTGGGCAGGGCTTTAACAAAGTCCAACGTTATGTCACTCTGAGGGAGCGTAAGTTGCGACTGAAGAGTCTCTCCCACCGTGTTCGAGACACTTCGATCCGCTCACACCGTCCCGAAGGCGGCACCCCCCGGCACCGAACCACCGGGGCGGTGTGCACCGTACGCAGGTACGGTGTATCCCTTCGGTATGGCTGTAGCAAAGTGGCTTGACAGAATTTTGATCTTATGACGCAACTCTAACGCGAATTACGCCAATAGGCGAATTGTGCGAAGAAACCGTAAAAAAATCGCGCAATTCTCTCCTTCGTGGCATTCGCGTTAAGAACCGTCTGACTTTGCTACAGCCATGATCCCTTCGGGAGCATGACATTTCAGGGGTCTGTCCAGCGACTTTGTTAAAGCCGTGTCTGGGTGGGCGCTCAAATACAGAGCAAACGGTGTACGTGGCCCCCTGTCTTTAAACTTAAAGCTCCGGGAATCTTCCCGGTATGGATTTGTGATCGCTGTGCTGAAACTACCTTAGGGGACGGACAGTTTAAACCTGCATATTATCCCAACACCAGGAAGTCCATCGGCAGGACGGTCCAGCTGCCCTGCGTGGAGACCTCGCTACTCCCGTGCAGTGCCTTTTTGCCGCGGATCGAATACTGGTCGATCACTCGGGCTGGGACGGTTTGTGGATGTTCCGAAAAATTGGCAAATACGGCGACCCGCCTGCCAGCGTGCAGGCGCATGTAAGCGAGCACATGGTCATTCTCGGTCGAGATGATCTCGAGCGTATTCCCGGAAAATACATCGTTCTCCTTGCGCAACTGGATCAATTTTTTTAATCCCAGGTAGACGCGCCCTTCAATAGTCGCAGGGTCGTTTCGCTTTGCATATTTTTCCCAATCGGCGCGTGGGCGGTGCACCCAGCGGCTGTCGCGTTCATGATCGGGCTCATCGCGGTAGCTGTAATCGTTGAGCGTTCCGATCTCATCCCCAAGATAGAGCAACGGAATGCCGCCGGCTGTCAGGATCACACCATGGATCAGGAGGATGCGGCGGATCGCCATATCCACTTCTGCCGGCCCCTCCTCCTTGAGCGCTTTTTCCAACCCCGCCAGCGACGCGCCGGTTCCGCTGATGCGCGAATCACCGGTCTTTGGATTCTCCTGAAAGGGAAGCCCGCGAGCGAAGCTGCCTTCGAATCGTCCACGATAAAACTCGTTCAGGAAGCGACGGTGATCGTGGCCGTTCAGCCCGAGTTCGATGGCATCTTCATCCGAAAACGTCCAGCCGATATCGTCATGCACGCGCACATAATTCACCCAGGCAGACTGCGAATGGATCTTGAAGCGGTTCCCTAAGGCCTTGGAAAGCAGCCGGACTTTGCGCGTGGCAAGTGAGTTCCAGAGCAGCGCCATGAGAAGCGGGTTATAAGATAACTGGCACTCGGAAGGGTCGATATATTTGGCAACATCATCCGGATGCACGATAGCCTCAGACTTGAACAACAAGGCAGGTGAGGCGATGCGTGCCACCGCATTGAACGCCCGGATCAATTTGTGCGCGCCGGGCAGGTTCTCGCAGCTCGTCCCCATTTCTTTCCAGATGAAGGCCACCGCATCCAGCCGGATCACCTCCACACCCTGGTTAGCCAGGAACAACATCTCCTCCGCCATGCGATTGAAGACAGCCGGGTTGGAGTAATTGAGGTCCCATTGATACGAATGAAAGGTCGTCCAGACCCAGCCTCCTTTCTCGAACAGATTGGAGAAGAACGTAAATGCGCCAGAGTGTTCGTCGGGAAAGATCTCCCTGAGATTCCGTTCATAGAGGTCAGGCTGCTCCCGGCTGGGAAAGATGCGATAGAAGTCCATGTACTCATCGTCGCCTGCCTTGGCGCGCTCTGCCCAGATATGTTCATCGGATGTGTGATTGAAGACCAGGTCTACCACAAGGCTGATGCCTGCCTCGCGAAACTCGCGCGCCAGCGAGGCAAGCTGTTCCATGGTCCCCAGCGGAGGGTGGACTTCGCGATAACTACTCACCGCGTAACCGCCATCATTTTCACCAGCGGGCGCCTTGAACAACGGCATGAGGTGAAGATAGGTAAGCCCAAGCTCTTTGAAATACGGAATTTTGGAACGCACGCCCTCGATGTCCCCGGCGAACAGGTCCACGTAACAGACACCGCCTAACATCTGGTTCGATTGAAACCAAAGCGGATTCTGCTCCCGGGCCTCGTCCAGCTCGCGCAGGTCATGCGGACGCTCGAACCACGAACGCGCCAGGCTGGTGAGCAGGTCTTCCAGGTGAAAAAAGAAATCGTAACGTGTGCCGTAGAGTTCCAGATACAAATTAAATAATGCTGGAAAATATTTTTCCAGCCGCCTGGTAAATAATTGCCAGCCCTGCGTATCCGCCGCGATGCGTTCTGAGAATACTTTCTCTATACGCGGCAGGAGACGTTGTGTTGTACGTTTTGATGCATATTCGATATTAAGAGTAGCCATCATGATTTCTCTGCCATTTGAAATCGAGCTGGGTTAAGATAAAACACATCCACGGAATGCAGGAAGATCGAGCCGCCTTCCACAAAAAGCTCAAGCCCCTGACTCTGCTGCGAAGGAAAGATCGATTCAGAAAACGTCAGCAGCCCCTCATTGGCGAATACCTCGATTGAGACTGCATCGACGAAAATGTGCAGACGGATCAGGCCGTCGATCGGGAGCAAAGGCGCGCTGTGAACCGCGGCGAACATGTCATGAAAGTCCACCTGGCCCGACTGGCTGCGATCTACACAAAGCTTCTGTTCGTGCATGTCATAGTAGATCGAGGTCTGTTCCTCTTCGCCCAGACGAACACGGAGTCCAAAGCGGCTCACATTCCCGTCCCACGCGAAGGTCGCCAGAATCTCCAGGCTGTCAGCATGCAAATCTGCCAGGAGGTTTGTACTCGGTTGTACTGTTTTTTCCTGCCATCTGAAATGCTCAGCACGCAGACGCTGCATCTCAGGCAGCGGTCGTTGAAGGAGGTGGACCTCATCATGGACTTTTTTCAAGGACACTTCGCGGATCAGACTGAATGCACCCCGCCAGGTGGAGGCGGGAACGAGCTTTGCGTACTGCCAGTTGGACATCCAGCCAACCAGCAACCTACGCCCCTCTGGCTCGTTGTTCCAGGATTGCGGTGCATAAAAGTCTGCACCGTGATCCATCCAGAGCACAGTCTCGGCTGAACGTTCAGAGGTGAAGGTCCGCCCATCGAAGTGACCGATGAAATATTGCGTGCCTGAACCGCCGGCGATCGCACCGTTCCACACGCCAGTAGTGAGCACCCAGCGCTTCTCATCACTGGTTTCAACGCTTAGCGGGAACAGGTCCGGTGTTTCCCAGACATCATCCCTTGCACTATGGCCATCGCCGAATATGCTGGACTGCTCCCAATGTTTCAGATCCCTCGAAATATAGAAGAGGATCTGCCGCCCGGCTGCCAGGCACATCACCCAGTGATCTTCAAACCAGAATACTTTCGGGTCACGAAAATTGCGATAGGCATCCTGTGCAGGGAGAACGGGATTGCCCGCATATTTGGTCCAGGTGCGGCCATCATGACTGTACGCGAGATTCTGTGTTTCGACATAGTCCTTGTGACAGGTAAAGATGGCCACCAAGGCGTTCGCGCCGAAGCCGGCTGTGTTGTGCTTATCCACGACCGCGCTGCCGGAGAAGATCATGCCGTGTTCATCGGGGTGAAGCGCAATGGGCAAATGCTGCCAATCGACCAGGTCATGGCTGACGGCATGTCCCCAGTGCATCGGACCCCAGACTGTGCTCTCCGGATGGTGCTGGTAGAAGAGATGATATTCGCCGTTGTGATAGACCAGCCCGTTGGGATCGTTCATCCAATTGGCAGGCGGCGTAAAGTGGAATGCTGGACGGCCTGAGTCGACCATTTGAATTCCTATAGTAGAAGCCACAGATATGAGTAGGGTTGGAGTTCCAGACGTTCTGCCAGAGAGAATTGCTGATTTTTGAAAAGATCGCGTCCAGTCTGTTGGTAGTGAGCCGGGATATGTGCTGTCTCGCAGGCATCACTCAGGTTATTGAACACGAGGACAGACTCCCCATCCTGTTCGCGCACATACACTGCGACGTCCGGGTTACCAGTCTCGACCCATCGCATGCTGCTGCCTCCAAACGCGGCATGCTGCTTGCGCAGAGAGATCATTTTCTGAATGGTACACAATAGAGAATCGGGTGACCTGAGTTGGGCCGCGACATTCACATTTTGATGCCCATACTCCCCTTGCACCATTTCTGTAAATGGCGTGCCGGAGGTAAAGCCGCCGTGCTGACTGTCATCCCATTGCATGGGAGTGCGCACTCCATTGCGGTCGAACAGGTTGAGGTTATCGCCCATGCCGATCTCGTCGCCATAGTAAATGATGGGCGCACCCGGCAGAGTGAACAACAATGAGTTGGCCAGCTCGATCTTTCGGCGATCGTTGTCAAGCAATGGGGCCAGGCGGCGGCGAATGCCAAGGTTCAACTTCATGTGCGGCTCTGGCGCGTACTCTCTCCACATCCATTGGCGTTCCTGCTCTGTGACCATCTCAAGGGTCAGCTCATCGTGATTGCGCAGGAACGTGCACCACTGACAATTCTCCGGGATCGAAGGCGTGCGGCGCATGATCTCCGCCATATCTTCATAGCGGCCCTTTTTGAGGGCCATGTAAATACGCGGCATGATCGGGAAGTGAAAGCCCATATGAAATTCATCGCCATCGCCGAAGTACGGACGTACATCTTCCGGCCACTGATTGGCTTCACACAATAGGATGCGCCCGGGGTAGTGCTCTTCCATGAAGGCGCGCAATCTCTTAAGGTAGGCATGGGTCTCCGGCAGGTTCTCACAATTCGTGCCTTCGCGCTCGAACAGATAGGGAACCGCATCGGCGCGGAATCCATCGATGCCCAGATCGAGCCAGAAGCGCGCCACGTTCAACATTTCCTCCTGCACTTTGGGGTTATCGAAGTTCAGGTCTGGCTGGGTGGAGTAAAAACGATGCCAGAAGTATTGACCGGCTCGTTCATCCCAGGTCCAGTTCGATGTTTCTGTATCCACGAAAATAATGCGCGCGTCTGTATAGAGCTGGTCGCTATCGCTCCAGACGTAATAATCATGATAGGGCGAATTCCTGTCGGCGCGCGCGGCCTGGAACCAGGGATGCGCATCGGATGTGTGATTCAGTACCAGGTCCATGACGATGCGGATATGGCGCTGATGCGCCGCCTCGACCAGGACCTTGAGATCGTCCAGCGATCCGTAGGCGGGGTCCACGCTGTAGTAATCCGCGATGTCATAGCCGTCGTCTCGGAGCGGCGAGGGATAGATCGGCATGATCCAGATGCAATCCACGCCCAGGGTCTGCAGGTAATCCAGCTTTGCCGTCAGGCCGCGCAGGTCGCCGCGACCGTCGCCGTTGCCATCCTTGAAGGCGCGGACAGAGATCTCATAAAAAACTGCATTCTTATACCAAAGGTTGTTTGTGGTCATGTGATAGAAGTAAAAAAAGTGGACTGGCTGCCCAGTCCACTTGTCGCGTAGAAACGTTAACCCTTGACTGAGCCTGCCAGCAAGCCGCGCATGAAATAGCGCTGCAAGCTGAAGAACACGATCAGCGGAACGATCAGGGATATGAACGATCCCGCTGCGACGTCGCGCCAGCCTTGTCCATATTGTCCCAATAGTCTGAGCAGTTGATAGGTCATGACTGCCTTCTGTTCACCTACGAAGATGAAGGCGATCAGGTAATCATTCCAAACCCACAGGAACTGGAAGATCGCAAAGGAAGCAAGCACCGGGATGGACATTGGCAGCACCAGGCGCCAGAAGATCTGATAGTTGCTGGCGCCGTCGATTCTGGCGGCCTCTATCAGCGCTGTCGGCAAGGTCATCATGTAATTGCGCAGGATGTAGATGGCCAAAGGCATCGCGAAGGCGCTGTGTACCACCCAGGCGCTGGCGTAGGTTCCGGTCAGCGGAATATCAAATGTCCTCTGGAACCAGACCATTCCCTTAAGCACCGGGATCAGCGAAGACTGCAACGGGATCACCATCAACGCCACCAGGACTGCGAAGTAGATTTCCTTGCCTTTGAAATTCAGGAAGGTAAAGGCAAAGGCGGCATTGGCCGCGATCATGAGCGGAAGGATGGTGGCAGGTACTGTGACGGCGATCGTATTGATCAGAGAGTCAAGCATTCCACTCTGAAGCGAATTCTGATACGCATCCAGGGTCCAGACGGTGCTAAGCGGGTTGAACAGACCTTCCCACCAGGGCGATATTTCAGCCACCGAACTCGGCCGCAGTGAGGTGACAAGCAAACCAACAGTGGGAATCAACCAAATGATAACCAGGATGAGCGATGCAATTGTGCTGCCGAGATTAAACCTTCTGGCGAAGTGCTCGATTTTATTCATCGTAACATCTCCTGTTGTCTGACGGTCTTGATTTGCAGCCACATCAGCGGCGCAATCAGCAGGACCAATACCATCACGACGGCCGAGGCGGGTCCGATGTTGGAGTTCTCGAAGTACTGCTTATACCATTCGAAGGCCAGAACACTGGTCGTAAAGTTGCCTCGGGTCATGGCAAGGACGATGTCGAAGATCTTCATCACCAGGATCAGGATCGTGACGAATACAGACATCACCGTTCCCCAGACTTGCGGCAGGATCACGCCGGAAAAGATCTGCCAGGCATTCGCGCCATCCAATTGAGCTGCTTCGATCGTCTCCTCCGGCACACCCTTTATGGCAGCAGAAATGACAACCATGGCATAGCCCACCTGCAGCCAGACCAGAACAGCCATGAGCAAAAAGGAATTGAGACGCGCCTGATCGATGGTCAGCCAGGGTTGCGCCTCAAACCCAAACGATTTCACGAGCGCGTTCAGCATGCCCACTTCTGGCCGACCAGGCGGCACATACGCATAAAAGTACGCCCAGATCGTGGATGCCGACACAAAGCTGATGGCCATGGGCATGAAGATCAGGGTCTTGAAGATCTTCTCGCGCGTGGGTCCTACCTGGTTGGTAAGGGCGGCCGCGGCTGTTCCTATCGCTACAGTCACCGCGGGCACCACCAGCACCCATAGAAGGTTATTCAATAGGATGCCCAGAAAGCGCGTATCGGTGAAGAGGTCAACGTAGTTTTTGAATCCAACCCACTCTCTGACGCGATCATCCTTAAAAGACCAGACCACGGTCTGAAATAGAGGCAGGACGAGTACCAGAATCACCAGCACCGCAGCCGGCGTCAGGAAGGCCAACCAGCTCGTCTTCAATTGAATGCGTTCCGGCAGCAGGGAGAGCAGGAAACTCAACAGCCAGTACAAGCCGTAACTGACCGCGATGCCGATCACGATGGCTACCAGACTGAAAAGAATATCGCCCATAACTCAACCTCCATTCTATGGATAAAGTTTAGTCAATTTCATTGGTCGAGGCAGTGATGGAGACTGTGGCACCGATCCATCAGAACCGGTGCCACCCTCCGGTGGTACGTTGAAATAATTATGGGTACTTGCCGTCGATCCGTTCGGCTGCTTCAGCCCAGGTTGCGCGGCCTGCAATGAAGTCAGTACCGGCGCTCCAGAACTCAGCATTTACTTCCGCCGGCATCTGGTCAGATCCGTCGAAACCGAATACGGCCGCGTTTGCCATTGCCTCACCGATCTTCTTCTGCATCGCGTTCGGGTAGAGCGAGAGATCGAAGGTCTTGTGTGGAGAAATATCACCAGTAGCGACCTGGTATTTCAGAACCTCGGGGCTGAAGATGAAGGCAACAACCTTGGCGACATCCTGATCGACGTGGCCCTGGAAGACACCCGCAATGTCGCCACCACCAAGGACACCAGCCTGGGCGCCTTCCGGAGCGGGCAGCGGGAATACATCCAGGTGCGAGTAATCACCGGCCTGGATTTCAGCCTGAATGTCTTCGGGCATGAAGGCTGTGATAAACGAACCCTGGCGCAGCATGAAGCACTGACCGTTCGCCTTGCCGTCCGCAAACAGCGGAGCGGTATCCTGGAAGGAGTTGGTGGCCATCGAGATGCCGCCACCGTTGACCTGTCCCTCAGCCAGCAGACGCTTGGAAACTTCGTCAACAGCCTTGGTCACCTCGGGTGAGGCGAAGTCTACTTCACCGGCAATCCACTTGGCATACACATCCGGTCCGTTGAAATCGAGCACATACTGCTCGACCCAGTCTGTGAACGGCCAGCCGGTCGCGCCACCAGACTCGATCCCGGCGCACCATGGGTAGCCTGAGCCGTCAGCCTTGATCTTTTCCTCAAGAGCAACCAATTCAGCGTCGTTCGCCGGTACCGTGTAACCATTAGCCGAAAAAGCTGCGGGGTTGTAGAACACAAGAGTCTTCATATTTGCGGAGACCGGCAGCCCATAGATCTTGCCATCAACGACTGCCAGCTTGTCCCAGCCAGGAACTAGGGTAGAGAGCGGAACACTGATATCAATGACATCCTCAAGCGGAACGAGAAGGTCAGCCAGATTCTTCAAACCACCGGGCTGCGGCCACATGGCGATATCTGGTTCCTGCCCGGCTTCGATTTTGACTTTGATGTCCGTGTCGAAACTGGCCAGGGATGTGAATGTGATCTCAAGTCCATTGGCTGTACCGAACTCGGTCAGCGCCTTCTGAAAAGCAGCAGCCTGGGCTTCACCATAACCACCAAAGATGGTTACCTTGCCATCACCAGCAGGTAACCCGGCAGGCGCTTCAGTGGCGGCAGCGTCTTCAGTGGCAGCGGGGGGTTCGGCGGCTCCGCCACAGGCAGACAGCAGCATGGAAGCCAGTACCAGCAGGCTTGCCAGTGACCATAAGATGGATTTCTTGTTCATAGTTCTCCTCATGATTTTTGTGGAAAGAAATTTACGATCGACAGTAAGTATTCAGTTGTCGTTCTCTGAGAGCACACCTCCTGGATCATCCCGAACAGCGAAGAAACCCGGATTGAAAGTATTTCTGTGAAAGCACTTTCATAAATTAGTATACAGCGGAGGCGTTTCAGAGTCAAGAGGCAATTTCGAATTTCCCCGCTTAGAGCTTGCTTCTTACAGGCCTTTTTAAGACACGGTCCTCACGGAGATTGGCGGAAAAAACGCTTTACAAAACCGCTTTTTTTCGTGCTGTCCGTGTATCCCGCACGTTTCGCAAAATGCGTTCAACCTGAACTACTGAGTTTTGAAATAATAATGTCCGTTTGTTTCCGTCATTGCGAGTGGCGCCTCGGGCGCCACGAAGCAATCTTACACTCGATAAGCAGATTTGCCCGTAACTTGAGTGTAAGATTGCTTCGTCGGGAAGGTCACCCTCCTCGCAATGACGGAGAAGTGAGACTTTCAATTTTCAAAAATCAGTAAGGAACACTCTCTCAGGCAGCCGAAATAGAAATGTCGATCTGCTTCGCTTTATGAGGTCCTAACGCGCTGAATGCGCAGGACTTTGCTTTGCAGATTTCTCAAGGGCACTTTCAATCCCGCCTCCATCCAGGCTTTGCCGGAGCGCGCGCCCTCAATCCCTTCCACAGTGTAGCGCGCTTCAGCGTCAAGCCCGCGCAGATAGATCATCGGGAGGTTGAACGGATCACGAATGTATGTGCGGAAAACGAACAGCACAGATTCGCTTTTATCCTTGCTCACATACTGCACGGCAGAATACTCATTCTTCTGCGCAGAGATCAAACGATATTGGTCGCCAAACTGGATAACCTCGCGAATCTCCTTATACAGGCGGATGCGGTCCGCAGCCAGCTTCCGTTCGGCCTGATCCCATTGCAGCAGGTTGCCCCCCACTCCCAGCGTCCCACACATGCTGACGTGAAAGCGGAATTCGAGCGGCACGAGGTCGCGCCCCCAGTCGGTGACCCAGGCTTCCATCGTGTTGGCTGGCAGGAATTGTGAGTAGCCTTCCTGGATGTGAAGCCGCGCCGTGGCTTCGGTGTTGTCGCTGATCCAAACCTGATCGGCGAATCGCAGGATGCCAAAATCAGGCCTCCCACCGCCGCTGGCACAACTCTGCCAGATGACGTTCGGATGCTTTTCACGCACTGTGCCCCAGACGCGATACAAACCCTGCACATAGCGCACCCAGAGTTCACGCGGGTCACCGGGCGCATCCTGCCAGCCGGGCTCGCTTACCCCGCGATTCATATCCCACTTGATAAAGGCAATGTTGTTCTCACTAAGAAGCGTATCGAGCGTGGCAATGATATGGTCCTGGACATCGACGCGAGCCATATTGAGGATCAGCTGGTTGCGGCTCTGGGTACGCGCCCGTGTAGGAAAATGAATGACCCAATCAGGATGGGCGCGATACAGATCGCTATCGGGGTTGACCATTTCAGGTTCGACCCACAAGCCAAACTGCATACCCAGGTCGTTTACCTTTTGGATCAGGCTGCCCAACCCATTCGGAAATTTCACTGCATCCGGGAACCAATCGCCGAGACCGGCGTTGTCTCGATTGCGTTTGTGGAACCAGCCGTCGTCCATGACGAATAGTTCCACGCCCATCTGGGCAGCGATCTCGGCCAGGTTCGATTGCGAGGCTTCATCCACATTGAAGAATGTGGCTTCCCACGAGTTGTACAGGACCTTATGCGGAACCTTGCCATGGGGAATGACAACATCACGTACGTAATCATGGAAGAGTCGGCTTGCCGCGCCGAATCCATTTTGAGTGTAGCCGCTGAGCGCTGATGGAGTCACGAGTGGCTCTCCTGGCATTAACTTCCAGGCGAAGTCCCAGTCGTTGACGCCGATGCTGACTCGTGTGGAGGCGAATTCGGTCACCTCCGCTGTGATCTTGAAATTGCCGCTCCATGCCAGCGTGCCGAACCAGACCTCGCCGGACTCTTCGCTGGCGTTGCGATCGACGGCAAACCACGGGGCCGCGCGGTGACTGGGGATCAACCGCCGGCTTTCGACGATCTTTAGACCGGGAGTCAACGATTCGCGCTTCATGCGGAACTCGTCGATGTGACGGCCGTACATGTGCGTCAAGGAATAGTCGTCGCCCTGCGGCAGAGTCCATTTGGCGGAGAAGGCCCGTTCGACCAGTATCGGTTGATCGCCGCGATTCTCGAGCGTGACCCAGCGTTCGATCAGGTCCAGCTCCTCGTGCAGGCGATAGTAGAGAGTCACCTGCAGCGGGTAGACCGAGTCTCTTAAACACAGAGCCAGTTCCGGCTGGGGTGAGCCGGTGACCGTGAAGTCCTGAAACTCCAGCACCACATCCCGCACCGCATCTGCAAATGTCACCTTGAGGGTCGGGTCCACGTATTTCGTGCCGGCATAGCCAGGATATTCCTCGGGCACAAAGTGATGCGGGCCATCGGTCGAGGCCCAATGGACAGGGTTGAACGGCGAGGGATAATCCTCCACGTAGGGCAAACGCGCGCCCCAATAACGATGGGTAAGCAGGCCGGCCGGGTTCAATCCAAGGGCATAGGCAGCCTTGCGCGTTTCGAGGATCCAACTGGAGGGAGAGGAATGAATGGGCATTTCGTACCTTCTATGTGGTCTGGCGTTCGATCAGTTTGAGAGGCAGCTTTACATGCTGCGGAGGGCGCGAGGGATCCGACATACGCGTCAACAGGATCTCGACGGCAAGCCTTCCCGATTCATCGAGATACTGTTGGATCGTGGTCAGGTCCATAAATTCGGCTGTGTCGATATCATCGAATCCGATGACGGCGACTTGCTCGGGAACCTTCACATTCAATTCGCGCGCCACTTTGAGCACGCTAAGGGCCTGAACATCGGCAGCAGCAAAAATCGCAGTAGGAGGTGTGGACAGGCTCAGAAGCTCGCGGGCTGCTTTCATGGCCTGCTCCTGTGTATTCTCGAAAAGCCTTACATAGTTCGCATGGACTTTGACTCCAGCGTTCTTCAGCGCCTCGCGGAATCCTTTCAGGCGCAGCCCGGCCGGGTGAAGCTCGAAATCATGCGACTCTTCGTCACCGACAAAAGCAATACGGCGATGTCCTTTCGCAAGCAGATGCGCGGTTGCCATTCGCCCGCCCTGCACATCGTCGATCTCGATGCAATTCAATTCAGGGTGCGACGATTCGATCAGTACCGTTTCGATGCCGTGCTCCACCAGGCGCTTCGCATCTTTTTTCTGGATGGGCAGGGACATGACGATCAACCCATCCAGGTTGCCTGTAAACGGTATCGAGGAAAGATACCCCTGTAACCGATCGAAGGAATCGACGGTGTAGATCACAAGCTCATAATTTGAAGGGGTCAGCGCCGATGCCACACCTCGCAAGCGCTGCACGAACGAGGGCGCCGTGAAGAAAGGTGTGATCACGCCGATGCGATTCGTTTTGCTCAACGCCCGGGCGCGCGCTTCGGCTTTGGGCACAAAGCCAAGCTTGTCGATCGCATCGAGCACCTGGACTCGCGTATCTGAATTTACTTTCTCAGGATTGTTCAGGACGCGCGAGATGGTCGAAATGCTGATCCCTGAATAGTCTGCAACATCATAAATGGTAGGATTCTTCTTTTTATTGGCCATATATCATCTCATAAAAGCAAGAATGAAAGCACTTTCAGTGTAGCACATTGCATGAACAAACGTCAACCGAGCCAGGCAAAATGTACACCTTTGGGTAATTTTTCCAAACCTGCTTGACCGATCCCGGAAGCACCCTATAATTGTGGACATCAGCCGTACTGCATAGATGGGAAGGAGCCTGGTATATGACGAATCGTTCAGCCATCGTCGTTGGCGGAGGTCTGGCCGGCATGGTCATTTCACGCGAACTGGCAATGCGTGGATGGAAGGTGACCCTGCTCGAACGTTCTGCGCGCCTGGGCGGCAAGGCCGGTTCCGACCTCAAGAATGGGCGTTTAGTGGAACATGGCTATCACGTGTTCCCGAAGTGGTATCCCAATGTGCGCGCCATCCTGGAGCGCATCGGCGTCAAACTCATCGATTTCGATCGCTATCATTTCCTGCTGCCGGGTGGCTATCCAAAAAAGGTGACCGTGCTCGGACCCTCCGGTTTTTCCGCGATGTGGCACTACATCTTTCGCGGACTCCTGCCGTGGTATCACAACCTGTTGTATATCTACTCCGTGCTGGATATGCTCAGCCGGCCGCTCTCTGACAAGAAATTTCTGGATAAGGTCAGCCAGATCGGCCTCATCCGCGGCAAGTGGTATACAAGTGAGTCCGTCGCCGAAATGGGACAGGAGAATGTGCTCAAGGCGTCTGCCATTCCGGTGTATGACCTCAGTGCGATGACCGCCAAACGCATCGCCAGTTATTGGGTGAAGCAGGCCAGCCCGTTTCTCTCGATTCTGCCGGGCGATTTGCAAACTGTTTTTATCGATCCGCAAGTACGGGAATTGGAAAATCTGGGAGTCGAGATCCGCTACAACATGGAAGTAGGCGATCTGCGGATGAAGGATGGAATTGTGGAAGCTGTCGTTCTGCGCGACGGGACGGAGCTGACCGCCGATATCTATGCCTTGTGCACCCCCTTTGAAGTGACCCGCCAATGGCTGCATGACGACCTGTACGAAGCAGACCCTGAGCTTGGCAACATGCACTTTCTCGAAGCACAGCCGATGTCGGCTTTACATCTTCGCATCGGCAAGACAATACCCGATCTGCCGCGCGAACACGTCTTCTTTCATGGAAGTCATTACGCGCTTTCGTTCATCGACATCACGCCACATTGGAATACATCCAAGAGTGGTCATGAACTTTCCTTCATCTCAAGTAACTATAGTCCCTTGAACGAGGTCAGTGTGGAGGGGGCGAAGGATTTGCTGTTGAAGGAGATCGGCGAGTATCTTCCCATTACACCTGATGATGTGGAAAGCTGGGAGTTGAATCCCAATACGAATGTGCCGCTGTTTATCAATACCATCGGAGCGTGGTCGAATCGTCCGCACGCGAAAACAAAGATCAAAAATCTTTACCTGGCGGGAGATTATGTGAAGAATGCCATCGACCTGGCGTGCATGGAGGGAGCCGTCTCGGCGGCGCTGGAAGCCTCGGCGGAAATCCTGCGTGATCACGGAGAGACCGGACAACTTCCAATTGTTCAGGTGCCACCCGAATGGACGCGCGTCACCCTCGTGCTCGTCCGCATTCTAATGATCCCCTTTGTTGCATTTGCACGTGTCATCGCCTGGCTGGAAGAGAAATTCTTTCCACGTCAGCCGTACGCGTCCGAGATCCGTCGTGAGGCTACGCCGAGCCTCCAAAAAGATCCACGCCCACAGCGCAAGCCCTAGAGAACGGGATCAAAATCAAAATGCCGAAACGTCAACATGCACAAATTTCATTCACATGGGATCAGGTGGCGGCCTTTCGGCTGGCGCGGCATCATCTTCTCGAGCGTGCGCCAGCGAAGTCACTGACAATCGTCGTTCGTGACATGGCCGGAGCACAGGCCCAACTGCTCTCTGCCGCGCAGCTCTCGCTTTGGCCACGCACTCGCGACCTGGAGCTGGCACAGGTCGAAAATGAGATGCGCAAACGGAAACTGGTCAAGGCGTCGTGCATGCGCCAAACGTTGTTTCTCGTCCCTTCCAAAGATCTGGCGATCTTCGTACGCGGCTCAGCACGCCGCGGCGAAAGAGAGGTCAACTGGGTGCATCGGCAGGGTGTGCCGGAGCGCGTTGTTGAGGCAGCGATCAGCGCCGCTCTTGAGACGCTGGATGAACCGCGCACTCGACCTGAAATTGCCGAACGCGTCAGCAGGAAGTTGGGCGTTCAAGTACAGGCAGTCACCGGCGGAGGCTGGGGGAATCAGAACCAGATCGCCGCCGTACCGGTCGGTCACTTAAACTTACCGGTGGTGTACCTGCTTCATCTGGCGAGGGCACGCGGCGTTGTCTGTTATGGCCCGAGCCGGGGCAACGAGCCAACGTTTGTACGGCCCGATGCGTGGATTCCCAAATGGCGGGATGTCCCTGCAGAGGAAGCCGAAGAACAGCTCCTGCGAATCTATCTAAAGGCGTATGGTCCGGCTACACCAGCGGATTTCGCAGTGTGGTGCGGTATCACGTTCAAGGATGCGCACGAGATTTGGGCGCGTGTGAAAGCTGAAATCGCGTCAGTCCATGTGGATGGTTGGGATGCGGCGATTCTTCGAAAGGATCTCAATCTTTTGGGAGAGGCCGCGTTCGAACGTCCACACGTGTGCCTGCTGCCATATTTCGATTCGTTTCTCCTCGGTCACAAGGAACGGCGCCATCTGGTTGCCAGGGAGCACCATTCAAAGATCTATCGGGCACAGGGGTGGATCTCGCCGGTCGTGCTTGTGAACGGACGCGTCGCAGCAGTTTGGGAACATGCCTGGGAAGGGAAGCGTATCCGCGTAAAGGTGACGAAACTCGAGTCGATGACACGCCGCGTCACAACCGTGATACGCGAACAGGCGCAGGATCTCGGACGTTTCCTCGGGGCATCTGCTGTAGAGATCACATCTGCATAAGCGCCTCGATCCGATCAACCCTGGCAATTGGCTATCCACGCGATGGACTCATGAATCGAACCAGACCCAGAATCGATATGAGTAGAACGCCAAGCACAGCCAGGGATACGAATAGCATCCAGTTGATAGGCTTCCGCGCGGGACGATCTGTTGGTCTCAATGACAATACAGAATCTCCCGTTGCCTGCGGCTGAGCGCTTCCTACTGCACTGTCGATATTCAGGACAACGGCATTCTGATCGATCATCACGCTGGACACCGGTGCAGCAAACCCCGATTCATTCCGGACGACCAGGGCCGCAGACTCAAGACTAAGCTGGGTCTGACAACCCTTCAGAGCGGTAAAGCGCACTTCCGCCAACACTCCATTTGCTGTTTGCGGCGTGGTGCTCGCGAACGAGACATCCGCCAGGCCCGAAGCCTGTGGGACGGACAAACCGTTCATGCCAGGGATGGGACTTGTCCCGTTTTCAGCCGTAAGACAGGCCGGATCATATCGGATCTGCGCGGTAAACCCCTGAATCGGTGTGGCTGTATTTCCGTACAGCATCACTGTAACAGTTTCGTTGGTTTTGTAGGCGGTTGCAAGCGGCTGGATCCAGATCGTCTCGGGGGATTGGGCATTCGCAACACGGACCGATGCGAAAGAAATAACGATGACAAGAATAAGCGCAGAAATCTTTTTCATGATGGCTCCAGTGTACGGGCGCATGGAGACATGCGCCCGCACAACGAGTACAGTTTTAGTTCCAGACCAGTGGACCGGTTCGGCGATAGTTGAGAGCCAGGATTTCCAGGTCCAGTACATTGATGGTGCCATCGTTGCTTAAATCCGCCTCAGACGGCACGGTTCCATTGTAGTTAATGCCGATCGTCAGCGCATCGAACTGATCGATGACACCGTTCCCATCGATATCGCCTGCGATCAGGCTGATAGTTTGCAGCGTTGTTGTATTGCCGCTGGTGATGTTGACAGACGCCTGGGCCTTAAGATAACCAGGCGCTGAAGCCACCGCGGTAAACGGGCCGGCATTGCTCTGCAGGCTAAAGGTGCCGTCTGTATTCGCGGCGACCGAGCCAGCAACGGCATTTCCAGAGTCAAACAACGTGACTGTCACCGGCTTGCCTGCCAGAACTGTCCCCGCCAGCGTACCCTGTGTGGAGCCAACCACCAGATTGGCAGGTGTAGATGGGATACTGGTAAGAACAAGATTACCGGTGGAGACGCGCGCCTGACAATCGATGGCAGATTGCCCGGTCTGTAAACCCTTGGCGGAGAAGGTAAATACCGCGCCGTCTGTGGAGGCCCTGAGACCGGTGCTGCCTGCGATGGCAAGGATGAACCGTCCGTTTTGTGGACCATTGACCACCATGGCCGGGTCCGTTCCAAACAGACCCGATTCCACAATGTTGGATACTTCCACGATCGTCGGGTTATAGGTACAGGTAAATTCAGCGCTGGCATAGCCTCCAGCTGGAATGTTGCTCAGGCTGACCGACGCGACGGAAGAACTTCCTACCGCAACCGTTGATGGATTTAATCCAGTCGTTACAGATGCAGTGCTCGATGGAACGCTGGGCGTCGCAGTGGGCGCCACCACGGTTGAGATGGGCGTGTTCGTGGGATTCGGAACACTGGTATTTGTGGGGGCCGGTGGGTTCGTTGCAGTAGGAGCAGCGGCCGGTTTGCTGGCCGGATCTCCGGGGAAGGTGAGCGCATTGATTTCCTGGATGTTGGTAAATCCATCGCCATCTGAATCGATGTTTTCGATCGCTCCAAAAGCAGCCGTGTTTCTGCCATTATTTTTATACGCCGCGCCGTACGGGTTCAAGCTGGGAATGCTGGCCGTATGGCATAACGTACAATTGTTAAGGCTGCTGGCCGCAAGACTCGGATACTTGGCCATCGCGCTGCTGAGATCGCCTGGCAACGCGCGACCCGATTGAGTCCCGGAGGAAGCGATCATGACCGCCAGCAGGATGACTGCGCCAGCGGCGATCATCATGATACGACTCAGTCCTCTGTATCGTTTTTGTTTTTTCTTCATTTTATTCTCCTTCAACTGACACGATTGTGCTAATAAAGTCCATGTTTCTCGCTTGGTGGGTTGCTCAGACTTAATGGTTGGCTTTGCTGATAAGCATCTTTTGAATAGCGCCTCCTTTCCACATCCATTATGGCCAGAGCAGCGCGCCTGCCCTGCCATAATTCTCCGCAAGAATTCCCAGATCCAGAACATTGATGACGCCATCGTTGTTCAAATCTGCTGCGGTGGGAGTTGCAGTGTTGTAATTCATGCGAATGGTGAGACCGTCCATTGCATCGATGACCCCATTGCCATCAATATCCCCGGGGATCAAGCTGACGGTTGACATTGCGATCGCGCCGCCATCGACGGCCGTAACGGAACCTTGCGCGCCAAGGAATCCTTCTACTGAAGCTGTAATCGTATACGCCCCCGATGGAGCGGTGATCGTAAACGTGCCATCCAGGCTGGTGGTGCTCGTTGCGGCGATGGAGTTGTCTGCTGCATACAACCGGATCATTACAGGCTTGCTGGCAAGAACCTGTCCAGTAATGGAAACGGAGTCTGGCATTACGGTCGCGGTCGGAGATGTCCCTTCGATGGTCATCGTCGAGGGGAGCGAGCTTATACTTTGAAGGGCATCCTGGCCTTCCGAGACACGGGCATTGCATTCGATGTTCGTCTGCCCCGCCTGCAAAGCCCGGGCGTCGAAGGTGAATACAACGCCGCTGCCAGATGCTCTGTGTCCGTTGCTGCCGGCCAGGGCAAGAATAAAACGCCCATTCTGAGGGCCAAAAATTCCCGAGACCGTATCGGGACCAAAGAAATCGCCGATACTGATATGACCGACTTCCAGGAGATTGGGGTCATAGGTACAGGTAAACTCAGTGCTGGCATATCCCTGGGCGGGTACGTTATTTAGACTAATTGTCAGTTGACTGCTATCTCCCACCTGAATTGTGGGAAAGGTCATGGATATCGACACAGCCGGTTCAGGTGCAACCGGTGTATTCGTAACAGCCGGAACCTCTGTCGGTTCGGTGCCTCCCCCCGGCTGCAGCGGATTAGTCTCATGGCAGGCCAAACATGTAAACTCATGCACTGTGGTCGTATGGCACGTCCTGCAAGTGGCCCCATGATGATCTAAAAAGTTTTGACCAAGCGCAACCGGATGAGGGCGTGTGAATGCCGCACCGGGCCAGGCCAAAGTGGTGTGACATTCCGTACAGTTCGTCCCAAACGTACCCACGTGAAATGCCGGCTCCGTATGGCAGGACGCGCATTCCGTCGAGATTCTGAAGCGCCCGCCCGCATGACACTGCGTGCAGTCCACTGAAGTATGTGCGCCGGTCAGTGGGAAGTCAGTACGATTGTGGTCAAAGGTGATCTCCTGCCAGCCGGTCGGTTTATGACAGAGGGAACAATCCTGTCCAAGCTGACCCTGATGACGGTCGTCCTTTGCGTGACATGCAAAACAATTTTTCGGTGTGCCTTTAAAAGCGTCATTACGATGACAGGATAGGCAGCTTACCTGCATATGTTTGCCAAACAATGGAAATGCAGTCAGGCTGTGATCGAACTTTGCCCGCGCCCATTGAGTGGTTTGATGGCATGCCGCACAATTTTTGCCATATTGCCCCTGGTGAACATCCCGCGCGGCGTGACAGGAGAAACAATCTCTGGGAGTATTTTTGTATATCCCGTTGGTGTGGCACGACTTGCAAGCCGCATTGATGTGTGAGCCTGTCAATACAAAATTGGTTGTATTGTGATCGAATTGGGCCGGAAGCCACGCGGTTGTGGTATGGCATGTTTCGCAGGCTGTTCCCAATTGACCCATATGCGCATCGTTTTGTTGGTGGCACGAGAAACAATCGAGGGGTGTGCCCTTGAACACGGCGTTCACATGGCACGTTTCGCAAGCTACTTGCACGTGAGCGCCATTCAATTTAAAAATGGAACGGTCGTGATCGAAGGTAGATGGTTTCCATCCCTCCGGCGTATGGCACGCGGAACAATCAGGGCCCAGGCTCCCAGCATGCGCGTCGTCTTTTGCGTGGCACGAGAAACAATCCTGGCTGGTCAACTGCAAGGCAGAAAGATGTCGCGCCGTCACATGGCACTGGGCACACTTTACAGGCGCATGTTTGCCGTCCAACTTAAAAGCGAATTTGTTGTGATCGAAATCGTGTCCGAATCGTTCCACCCCGTCGTGACACTCGAGACAGCTCTCGCCAAACGTTACCTGATGCTCCACCATGAATGCCATATCCTGAAGGATGTGACATTTGCGACAGGTCAGTTCGTCGAACTGGGTAACATCCTCGCCATGGCAGTCAGCGCACAGGAACGGCTCCTTCTCAGCCGTGAGTGGGTGGCTGTTTAATTTGAACCGCGACACCTCGTGAGGGAACCGCCACCCTTCCAGGACGGTCAGCAGCGCGTCCGGTCCCTGATGCTCGGGGTGACACGTCCTGCATTTCGCCTGTGGGTCGATCTGCATCATCCTGCCATGCACCGATGCCGGATCAAGCAGCTCGATCGCAATATCTGCGTGACAGGTCGAACAACGATCGTCCATCGTGTCTGTTTCCCACGGCGCGGCGTGACAGGCTTTACAGTTTCCCGCGATCTCAGCATGGGATGCGACACCGCCCAGCACGTTACCCGGCTGTGCATTCAAGGCGCCCGGGCTATACATAGATCCCCCGCTCGCGAGGGCAGAGCCCGCAATCATCAGGGCGCTGATGATTGCGGCAGCAAATTCGGTACTTACCACAAACCTGCGACGCTTTGCCCTCATTTTCCTCCTGTTTCACGATGCAACACCTCGAGGCCTCGTCGCGGAATTTCTGGGGATGGTGATTTGCTGCGAATACAACCCACGCTCCGAGGAACCGGACCAGAACTTTGCCAGCACATCTGAAATATCCACAGTAGGAGATAACAGAGCGCCGCGTATGCGTGAAATATTCACCTGGTTGGAAATGATCTTTTCCAGAGCCATCGATAGGGTCTGGTCGCCCATGGCAATTGCACCGATCAGGGTTTGTTCTCCCACCATGACACGCAGGCGATTCACTTGAAAACCCGATTGGGCCACCATCACGTCGGGCAGTTGACGCCATGTTTCACTGTCGCCGCGTGCGATACCGGTCAGGTCATCATCGCTTCCACGACCCACCAGACCGATGATGGTCGTCGTCAGTCCGGCCAGCCTGGTTACATTCAGGGGTACAGATTTGAAATAGGCCACCTTTTGTCCCACCATATTCCATCCGGCAATCGTCCCCTGCTCGCGGGCCGTGTTCCATAAGCTATCCACCACCCAGCGCCTCGAACGGAGGTCATAGGCCTGGGCCACATCTCCGGCCGCAAAAATGTTGGGATCATTGGTTTGCATGTGTTCATTGACCAGGATGCCGCGCTCAACGTTCAGCGCTGCTGCTTTGGCCAATTGGGTTTGAGGTTGAACGCCAATGGCGCAGGCCAACAGGTCGCAATCAATGCTGCTTCCATCCTTTAAGCGGACGGAATGAACATGATTGTGCTTCCCTACGATCTCCGTGAGCCCGGCGAAGTGGTGCAGGTGAACCCCTTTCTCTCTCAACCGCTCCTCAACAATTTTCGACTCAAAGTAATCGAGCACATTGCCCCAATAACGATCCCCCCGCATCAGATAATGGACCTTCATCCCTCTTGCCATCAGGCCTTCCACAAGTTCCAGGGCCGTAATTCCGCCGCCCACCACCACGGCTGTTCTGCCTTTCCTTGCCAGTTTTACGATCGTTTGTGCATCGCTCAAACGATCCAGCTTGAGCACCCCTTCCAGGCGGGACCCCGGGACATCCAACGAGATGGCAGACGCGCCCAGGGCAAGCAGCAGGCGATCATAAGACACAGGCTGGTGTCCATCGATTTCGATATAGCGCTGGTCGCGATGAATGGCTTTTACATGTGCTGTGACATATCGGACACGCAGCTTCCGAAAATCCTCAGCCCGTTTTGAGAACAACGCCTCTTCATGGATCTCGCCTGTCAGGTAATACGCAAGCCCGGGGCGAGAATAGTAGCCATGTGGATCGTTTGTGATCAACAGGATCTCCCCCGATTTATCCACGGAACGAATTGCTTCCATGGCGGCGATCCCGGCTACCCCAGATCCAATAATTACATATCTCATTGAACTGCCTCCCCAAAAGCACTTGCTTTGAAAAAAGGAATTATTTCCTGCCAGCAATACGCAGCGCCTTTACAAATCCGCCTTATGACTCCGAATTGAAAAAGAGACGTTATGGGATGATCTGTATCGTGCTGCAAACAGTTTGATGGATTCGAGATAACACGATCCAGATTCCAAACCCTATACCGACATGTTGATGGAGCGAGGCGTCCCATACCGGAACAGTCGCATCGCTTTTCGAAAAGTTGTTGGCGTTTAGGAAAGGTTACATGTTAAAAACATTGCAAAGCGTTCCTCAGCTCTCAATGCAAGGACTATTGGGGGAAACAGTTTGCCTCTATCATCAAGAATCCAAAGTGATTATGAAATCACTGGTACCATGGTCATGTGACCTTAGTCCTATGACCACCTTCATCCATCATTATCAATTGCTTGTTTGGTGTGATACTGTATTGATGAACTTTGAAAAAAAACTCGGCCAAACGCCTGTAGACCTCAGGTGCTTTCGTTGCTGTAAAACCCTCTGATTCGTCATTACAAATGCTTGAGGATGGGTTATGATGTGATTACATTGCTACCCAAAGCAAGCCTTGAATTGACAGGTTTATTGCTCCAGAATCATGGATGACTGAAACCATATGATTAGAAATACAGGTAATCAGCGCGCATGACCCAGCACTTCCCGTACGTCACCGACTACATCAATACAATATTCGATAAAGAAAAGGTGCGCTGGGATTATCGATTCATCCGCCCGCTCTTCACGATCTCCTACTTTTTCCTTCGCATTGTTCTCGTTCCCTTGAAATTTATCTTCCATCGCCGGGCCTTCGGGTTCGAACGACGGATCATCGACAGTGTCATGGCGTTTGGCATCAAGTACCTGGCCTCGCGTGAAGCCATCGAACTGCTGATCCGGCACGTACAGATCGAGCCGGTGCTCTATCGTTATCTGCTTTCCGGGACACCCGAACGAAGAGACAGGACCGGTGAACTCCACAAGGGCATCGATGGCGATTTCAGCGTCAACTCGATCGAGGATATCGTCCGGCATGGGCTGACCATCTGCCACGATGATCTCTCCTACGAAGTATTCGCCCGTTTCGACAAACGCGCGTTTTTAGAGAATATCCATTTTTACCGGAGCACCTGTCCGGAAGATATTGCACAATTCGGCAGCAAGGTTTTGGATTTGAATCGCAAACATTCGTGGCAGATCTTTGGCGCGACCAATGTGGTCATCGTGGTTGTGTTTACGATCACGATATTTGCCGATTTCCACACATCCATCCGCGCCCTCAACTCCTTCGATTCAGACTCGCTGCTGCTGTGGTGCCTGAAGCATGTGTGCGCAGAGGATCCACAGGCCATGATCGATCTTGACTTCTATTTGCAATCCTACAGCAACCGCAGTCACTACACCAGCGACGCGTTTCGCTCCGATCCAAACCAGTACCTGTACTACCATATTGCGTTCGATGAGTTTGCTTACGAATTGTTACGGAAGACCCGTCGAATGCAATAACGAGGCGTGAATGGCGAAATGTTATATTACGAGTATGGGGTCCTATCTGCCGGGTAACCCGGTGGAAAATAAGGATATTTATCAGTACCTGGGCAGTGTGATGGGAGAAGGCCGGGTCCGGAATAAGATCCTGGCGGTCAATGGGATCGAGTCCCGTCATTACGCACTCGACACAAGGCAAAACCCAACTCATACGATATATGAACTGGCATCCAGGGCGGTAAAAAACTGTCTCGCAGAGCAGGGAGAGGTAGCTGGTATCGATTATCTTTCCGCGGGTACGACTTATGCGCCGATCCTCGCGCCGGGTCTCGCATCCCTGTTGCACGACCAATTGAGCAGGGATAATGTGCTCAGCCATTCAGTGGAAATCAATTCGAATTCCGGCATCTGCTCGTCGGGTGCGCAGGCGATCGTCAATGCCGCCCGGGCGGTCAAAGCGGGAGAGTCGAATGGGGCTCTCTGCGTGGGAGTTGAACAATCCTCGATCGGGCTTCGATCGAAAGCATTCCGTACTGTCTACGACATTCCCACCATTCTTAGAAACGTGCGGAAATCCAAATGGTTCATGTCGGTCTTCCTGCGCTTTATGTTGTCTGACGGAGCAGGTGCATTTCTGATCGAGGAACAACCCAGAGAAATGGGGCTTTCGCTGCAATTGAACTGGACATACTCGCGCTCGTTTGCAAACGAAGCTCCGCTATGCATGAAGCTGGAAAGCGATCCCGTCATGCTGAGTCAGGATGTCACGATCCTGGCAAAGTACATGGCGCCTCTCTCGAAAAAGGCTGTCGAGGGCGCGCTGTGCGAACATGCAGAGACGCTCGATTGTTATGGCATGGTCCTGCCGCACATGTCCTCGTATTACTTCGAACCGTCTGTAAAGAAGATTATGGCCGAACTTTCACCGAACCGCGAAATCCCCTATTGGACGAATCTGCGCACGGCTGGCAACACCGGCGCAGCCAGCATCTTCATCATGCTCGATGAATACATGAAGACCCAACCGGTGAGGGCAGGCGACCGAATCCTGCTGTTCGTGCCAGAGTCGGGTCAGTTCAATTATGTGCTCATCAGCCTTACCGTTGTTTGAGGAGTATGTCACATGAAGATCGCGGTCATTGGCGCCGGCTGCAGTGGACTTGTCACACTGAAGTATCTCCTGGATGTATATCCGGCAGCGGATATCGTCTGCTTCGAGAAGAGTCATTCAGTGCGCGGCTGCTGGGGCGATCAGCGACCCGATTTTGTCTCCACGTCTACAAAGTACACCACGCAGTTTTCGTGCTTTCGCAAATGGTCCGCCGATGTAACGCCTGAAAAGAGTTATGCAGAGTTCTATCGCGGCTCTGAATTTGGCGATTATCTGGATGCATTTGCCGCACACTTCCATTTGAAAGAGTGCATTCGTTTCGGTGTCGAACTCAGGCATCTCGAGCAGGTTGATGTGCGTTGGACTCTGCTGCTAGAGGATAATGGGAAGGAAGAACGCCAAGCGTTCGATGCTGTCTTTCTCTGCACGGGGCTTGCAAACCAGAAGGCGCCGCTCGTTTCGCACAACATTCCCGTAACTGAGGATCCCAAAGGCGTGTGCAACGCGACCGTTGTCGTCGTGGGCGGAGGCGAGTCTGCTTCAGACGTGGCCAACTATTTGGCGAAACCAGAGTACAACAACAAAGTCTATCTCTCGCTGCGCTCCGGTATCCGGGTCAGCCCGCGCTATCACCCGATCCGCGGCGTGCCCTCTGACTTTTTGCGCAACCGGCTGTTGCTCTCGTTCAATAAGAGCCTGCGGAATTGGGTCGGCGAACGCTTTGTGACGTTCCGCATCCGCTTTGACCGGCTGCTGATGAAGTGGTTTCCACATCAAGGCACGCAAGCGAATCGAGATCGTGCATTTCAGGCAATACGGCGCGAGTGGGATATGAAACTCAAGGCCCGGGCAAAGGGTGAGTTGTTCAACGTCTTCCACAACAAGAGCGATAACTTCCTGGATGCCGTAGCAGAAAAGCGTCTGCAGATCATCGGTCCGCCGGTCGATGAGCAGTGGACCGAGTATTTTGACTTTGACCAAACAAAGACGCTGCCTCTCTCACCGGATGTCCTGGTTTTTTCCACCGGTTATCGCTCGCGGTTGGGCGAGTTCTCCGGCGGCAGCATCCAACTAAAGGATTTCTATCGCGGCTGTGTATATACGGAGCAGCCTACCCTGTTCCTGATCGGGTTTGCACGCCCCATCATCGGCAATATTCCGTCGACCAGCGAGATGCAGGCCCGCTATACCGTTGGACTGTTATGGGGCAAATACTCGCTGCCGCCCGGATGGAAGGAAGCACACAAGAGGGACTGGGAGTCCTTGAATGCAGAGTATCCCAAAATCAATTCAGACAACGTCTACCCGGTGGAACACTTCACCTATTGTGACCTGCTGGCGCGCGAGATGGGCATCATGCCGACGCTTGCAAACGTTAAGTCGATGCGCACGTGGCTGAAGATCATGCTGACGCCCATCAGCACATTGCATTATTTAGATGAATATTTTGATCCACAGGACATCGATCGCCAGAAGGTGTATATGCCGGGTATCCTGCTCACGTTCCTCAGCGTAATCAGCTTGTTGGGATTCCCATTGCGATCCCTGAGGCTTGTTCACAGTAGTCGGGAATGATATTACTTGCGTGCTGGCGTATGGGCGGCTATGATAGGCTTTGTTCCAATTCCCACCTACAAGTTTATTCATCTAGCCTTTAGGAGTACTGCAATGTCCCCAACAACTTCCGTTAAAAACCCTGTGGTCTTCATCCACGGACTCTGGCTGCACGCCGAGTCTTGGAATCCATGGATTGAGTTCTTTCGGGCAAATGGTTACGAAGCTGTAGCCGCGAGTTGGCCCGGCGATTCAGAATCTACCGAGACAACACGCAGGAACCCCGAAGCCGTTGCCGGTTATGGTGTGACTGAGATCGCCGATCACATCGCAGGCCAAATCAAAGCGTTTGATAGAAAGCCAATCTTGATCGGTCATTCGTTTGGAGGTCTGCTCGTGCAGAATCTTCTGGGTCGTGACCTGGGCTCCGCCGCGGTAGCGATTGATCCGGCTCCGATCAAAGGCGTGCCCGAACTGCCATTGTCTGCTTTGAAGTCTGCATTCCCCGTGTTACGAAACCCATCCAATATCAACCGTGCGGTGTCATTAACCGAGGCGCAGTTCCGCTTTGGATTTACCAACGCTGTGTCAGAGCAGGAAGCGCACGAGTTATATGCCAGATATGCCATGCCGGCACCGGGACGCCCACTCTTCCAGGCGGCAACCGCGACCTTCAATCCCAATTCCGCGACAAAAGTAAATACTGCAAACCAGACGCGTGGACCGCTGCTGCTGATCTCCGGCGCGGCCGATACAACTGTACCGCCCGTATTAGTGAAGAGCACGCTCAGAGTCTATGGCAAATCGAAGGCAGTGACCGAGTTTAAGGAGTTCGCCGGCCGCGGACACTCGCTGATCATCGATAGCGGTTGGAAGGAACTCGCCGAATACAGTTTGAATTGGTTGAAGGACAAGGGACTGTAGAGTCTTACATACACCGCAACCTAAAAGTGGCAGTCATCTGGTGCTGATCGTCATCGGTATCCTGCTGGTGCGCTCCGCTCGCTGCTGGAACGCCTTGCCTCTGGTCAGCGCCGTGATTGTCACAGCGCTGGGAGCGGCGATTACATTCAAGGGTTTGGCGGGTTAGCTGGCCTAAGGAGCCTGCAACTTCTACGAATCAAAGTTGCTGACGCGCCGACGCAGCAGCTCCGATGTTCTCATCCAATCCACGCAGCCTCGTAAAGGCAGCCGGGATAATTCAAGAAGTTCCTTAGTGGATGGACCCGCTAAGGAACTTCTTTATCGAATGGAATTGCCTTCTCTGGATGTTTGCTATTTATCGAAGTCCGCGGAAAAACGCGCGCACGTCATTTCGCCATACATCGGGCACGGTAAGGGCAGCATAGTGACCGCCATGCGGATATTCGGTCCAGCGCACGATGGTATTCGCATCTTCGCCATATTTGCGGATGGCAATATCACCATCCTGAAAGACAGCCACCGCGGTGGGCACGCCTGAATTTGCCTTCGGCGCCCAGGCACTGGGGTCATGGGCGTTCTCGTAATAGATCCGAATGCTGGAGGCTGCGGTACTGGTCAGCCAGTAGATCATGAAGTTCGTTAAAAAGCGCTCTCCGACTTCGGTGGGGTCCATCAGTTGTGTCATCCAGGTCATCAGCCCAACCGGCGAATCGGATATGGCATAGGCCACCAACTGCGGCTGATTCGATTGCAGCAGGTTAAACCCAAATTTCACCTGCATGAATTCCTGCAACACTTCCAATCGCTTCTTTTCGGCCGGCGTGAACCTGGCAAGATCGGCTTCGTCCACGGGACCCATGGGGATAAAGCCCATGGTGGCGGCATTGAGGTGCAGACCGATGAGCTTTTCAGGCGCCAGGCGGCCCATCTCTGGTCCAATGATCGCGCCCGCATCGCCACCCTGCACAGCAAATTTGTCATAGCCCAGCCGGTCCATCAGTTCGATCAAAGCGTTCCCAATTCGAATATTGTTCCATCCAACCTCTTTCGTCGGGCCAGAAAAAGCAACTCCGGGCAGGGAAGGGATGATGACATCAAAGGCATCCTGCGCCTCACCGCCATGTTTTGTCGGATCTGTCAGCGGTTCAATGTGCTCCAGGAATTCAACGAACGAACCCGGCCAGCCGTGGATCAGCATGAGCGGCATGGCGTTTGCTTCCGTGGATTTGACATGGATGAAATGGATGGTCTGGCCGTCGATTTCTGTCTTGAAGTGTGGCAGCTTATTAAGCTGTGTTTCCTTCTTGCGCCAATTAAATCGTAGCGCCTTCTTTGCCAGGTCCTTCATGCTGGCAAGTTCTGGCCCGCCATAATTCTGTCCATCGATCACTGCCGGCCAGATCGTCTTTTTGATGCGTTCGTGCAGATCATCCAATTTCTCTTGCGAAATCTTTACTTTGAACGATTTGATACTCATTATCACTCTCTCCTTTCATCATATCCAAATTTGTTACGCCTTGCTGCGTAGCTGCTGGAAAAATGAGCGAAGGTCGCCTACCAGCAGTTCTGCAGCTTCCATCGCCGGGAAATGGCCTCCGCGATCATGCTCGTTCCAGTATGCGAGCCTGTGCTCGGGGTCAAGGATGCGGCGGACGAGCGGTTCATGCCCGAAGACTACAAATCCCTGTGGACGATTATGTGTTTCGCCCCAGGATGGAGACGCGTGTGCGGCTTCATACAAAAAGTGAGCGGCACTTGCTCCCCCGCGCCCAAACCAATACACGCTTACATTCGTCAGCAACTGGTCGATGTCCACTGCGTCTTCGGGCAGTTCCCTGGCGGGATCCGTCCATTCTTTGAACTTTTCCACGATCCAGGTCATTTGTCCAACGGGCGAATCGGTGAGGCTGTAGGCGATCGTCTGTGGGCGCGTGGATTGAATCTGAATGTAACCAAAGTCTTCTCTGCGGGCAGCTTTGAGTCCCTCGTGTCGTTTCTTTTCGTCATCATTCAAGTGAGGAGTTGGTGGCGTATATTCCGTCGCGATGGATCCTGGGTCCGTGGGAATGAGGGAGCCGACGATACGCTCACCGGCCTGAATGCAAAGTTGTGCGCAAATCCCTGCTCCCACATCGCCTCCATGGATGCCGTAGCGATCGTAGCCAAGCTCGCTCATGATTTGAATGTACGCCTTCGCCATCCTGCTGATCTCCCAGCCTGGGTTTAGTACAGGTATTGAGAAACCAAACCCCGGATGGGAAGGGATGACCACATGGAACGCTTGTGTTGTCCCATCTCCAGACGCGGCGGGGTCTACTAACAGATCGATGAGCTGGACGAATTCGACGAACGAACTTGGGTAGCCATGAAACAAAAGCAGAGGCATGGCGTTTGGTTCAGAGGAACGAACATGCAGGAAGTGGATTTTCTGGCCGTCAATCTCGGTCACAAATTGCGGGTATTTGTTTAACGTCGCTTCCTGTGCACGCCAGTCATATTTTGTACTCCAATACTCGGCAAGCTTTTGGGTGTACTCCAACGGCATGCCGCGCCGCCATCCCGCTCCAGGAATTTCGTCTGGCCAGCGGGTGCGTTTAATGCGGTCCTGCAAATCTTTCAGTTCTTTTTGGGGAATAGCAATCTTAAACGGCCTGATATTCATGTACTCACCTCTAAATAGTATGCGGCCTCCACGAACTTCTGTGACCGACCGGTCCCTTTTCACCCCGCCACACCATCCTGCGTTCGGTGCAGGGAAAAGCGGCGGGACCTACGGCGGCAAGGTTTGGAGAACCTCGTCTAAATAGCAGGCTTTATTGTATAGAGGAGGATTTCAATTGTATTGAACGTAAACGACTCAAATCCTAAATATGCTCGCCCCTGCGCTTGTTCCCCATCGGCGTAAAGCCCGTGTAGCGTTTGAGCATCCGGATCATGTGCGGCAGATCTGCATAGCCCAGTTCATAGGAAACGTCGACGAGAGGTCTTCCCTGGAGCAACAACCCAACTGCCTTTCGGGCAGACTCAATCTGCTTTACCTGGCGCGGCGACATTCCGATCGTCTTTGCAAAATGACGCTGGATCGAACGGGTAGATATGTTGACCGCTCTGCCTTCGAGCACATCTCTGACGACAGGATCCATACGGAGCAAGCCGTGTTCTACGAGATTCGCCAGAAACTCGTCGATGTTTTCATAGGCTGGCACTTTCCATGTGATGCCCTTCAGCATGAATGTATCTTTGTTGCGCACAGGAAGGGCTTTTGTCACATTGACCATACCTGTTACGGGAAGGCCGGTAAAGATCACGCCTGGCTTGAAGCGCATCCCAAAATTCTTATTTCCTGCAGAGTAGGGGACAGGTGTTGTTTTCGAGCACGGACCAGATAACAGGACTCTGCGTTTACCCTCTTTCGTCTGAATGAATATCATGTCCCAGGATGCATCGGCAGAGGCGATGTAGACTCCATCCGTCTGATCTTCTGTGCGCCAAACAACATCGACATACGGCGAGGACGATCGTTTTTCCTCGTATATGAAACTCATTGGATGTTTCTCCTTTGTTCGCGTTTGCCGCGCGAAGCCCGATCATTCATTCTCCTCTTCGCTGGTCTCGCGGACCAAGTCTGCAGGTGCGACCTGTTCTGTGAGTGCATACACGCGCTCGAAGCATTCGCGCCGATGGGTCATTGCTTCACCTGTGTAGCAAGGCAGGATCCATAGATTTATTTCATCCCCTTTAAGATTCGTTCAACCGTTTTCCAGGTTCGAGTGGTGATCTCTTTGCCGAATTGTTTCTCCAGCCAGATCATCAGGTCAGGTGTTTTGCTGCTGGTCAAGTCGATGACACTGCAAATTGCCCCGTCGTACATGCCGAGCAGAGTATAGGCCCGATTCTCCACGTTGTAGGGGAACTTGAGATCGACAGTGGCTTTCTGCTTTAAGAACGTCACGTTCAGGTAGGATTTCTGAGAATGAGTCATTCCCCGGAATGGATCTTGATCGACAAATTTTTGTATTGCCGCCTTGCTTCGTATGATGGTGGTGCTATTAAATCCAAGCTGCTCGGAGATCGCGTTTTCGATCTCCTTTTCAAGTTGCCCAACTCTCCGGGATGGGCTTTCAAAGATCACATTTCCGCTCGAAATAACCGTGCGGACATTTGTGAAGCCCAGTTCATCAAAAACCCCGCGCAACTTTTCGTTCCTCATATTCGGATTTGTAGGAGCAATGCCGCGCAAGAGTGCTACATAGGTAGTCATATTTGGGTTGGGAACTCACTGGCTACTGATTTTTGAAAATTGAAAGTCTCACTTCTCCGTCATTGCGAGGAGGGTGACCTTCCCGACGAAGCAATCTTACACTCAAGTTACGGGCAAATCTGCTTATCGAGTGTAAGATTGCTTCGCAAAGAACGCTCGCAATGACGGAAACAAACGGACATTATTATTTCAAAACTCAGTAAGCGTTTCATGACAGATTATATCAACTCAGCAGCATCCTTGTTTTTGCGATCCCAGCCTGCCACTGATCGCGAAGAAGGGTATTTATACTATTTTGCGGATGAATTGCGCAAACCCACCACCCTATACTTTCCCAAGGACATCCTAAGACAGGTAAGGGAAAAAGCCAGAGCGAAAACCGTTTGCATGGTAGTTTGATCATCCTGTGACCATATCATTCCCTTCTGGGACAGCAACCGCCCAAGCCTTCGCGAATATAGCATTCTTCATATAGGCAACAGTAATGCTCCATTGAACTGACGGAAAGTTTGTTTTGGCGGCAATCAAGTAGAGGAAATCGACGCCGTCCGGGTATCGCAGGTTGGACAATCGTCAACGAGCCGACAATTTGGGAATCAAGAAAGGTACTGTTTGTTTGTATCGTTTGTAGGATTCACCAAAACGAAGTTCAAGCTCAAGTTCTTCAAAATATTTGAGGAAAAAGATGTGGGCAGGAATCAAACCCAGGAGTACAACAAGCGTAATAAACGTGGAGCCGGAGACAAAACCCAGGGCGAGGGTGAATAAATAGAATCCCAGCGACATGGGGTTGCGCGTCCGCTTGTAAATATCCTCCGCAACGATTTGTTTTGTCAATCGAAAAGCGTTGGCGCCGCTTCCCAAAGCACGCAGCAATTTGTTTGTAATTCCCAGAAAATACAAACCTGGAATTGCAACGATGACCCCCAGGACCAGAAAGGCGGTTCTCCATGGCAGGGGATTCAAGCCCAGGAGTTCATCAAAGTGGTTGAGACCTGGAGAAAAGCCGCCAATCAGCAGCGGTGCGACCATGAAAGCAAAAAATAGAAAGTGCATGATCCGGCTGGTCTTTTCCGCGTTCGCTTTGGACGGGTATTTTCTCAACCATATTCCCAGAATGAAAACACCGGCTGTAAAGACCAGCAATCCAAATATTATCAAATAAAGTGTTGACATAACGATCGCTCCTATTTTTTCCCGAGCCCCGCGTCGCGTGCGCGAATGATGGCCTGGGCGCGGTCAGCCACCTGCAGTTTGCTGAAAATGTTGGTGATATGGTTGCGGATGGTCTTGCCACTAAGGGTCAGCCGCTGGGCGATCTCGGCATTGTTGCGACCCTGACCGATGAAACCCAGGATTTCACGCTCGCGGTCGGTGAGTTCGGGGAATAGATCAGATGGCTCGACAGGCCTGATACCGGCAAAGTAACGCATCATGCGTTGGGCAATCGCCGCGCCAAAGACGACGCCGCCGCCGCCCACGGTTTGAATAGCCCGCAGTATTTCGGCTTTGAGCGCACCCTTGAGCAGATACCCGCGCGCGCCGGCGCGCATTGCCGTAAACACAGAATCATCGTCTTCGAACATGGTGAGGATGAGAATGCCTATGTGCGGACTGGTGTTGAGGATGCGCCGCGTCGCTTCGATGCCATTGACCCCGGGCATGTTGATGTCCATCAGGATGATGTCAGGTTGCAACTCTGCGGCGAGGCGGATGACCTCACCCCCGGTCGCTGCTTCACCGACGAGAGCAAGCTCATCCGCGGATTTGAGCAGGGCGCGCAAGCCGCTTCGAAAAGCGGGTTCGTCGTCAGCGATGAGGAGGGAGTTTTTTTCCATAAAGAGAGAGTAGAGAATTGGAGATTAGAGACTGGAGATTGGAAGTCTTGCAAAGACGCGCGTGCCTTTGCCCGTTGATTCGATCATGCACGTTCCACCGATTTCTTCGGCGCGTTCGCGCATCGAGGAGAGACCGACGCCTGCTTTGCGCGTTTGGGGGAGTCCGATGCCGTCGTCGCTTACGACGATTTCCAAATCTTTGTTGATGACAAGAGTTACCGTGCAGGTCTTTGCCCGTGCGTGACGCGAGACGTTGGTCAAGGCTTCTTGCACGATGCGATATGCGGCGACTTCGACGGCCGCGGGGAGGGTGGGTAATGAGTCGGGAGCGGAGACGGTGATTTGCAAACCGTTCGTCTGATACTGAGATGCCTGTTCGCGGATGGCAGAGAGCAGTCCGAGTTCATCGAGCGCGGGCGGGCGCAAACCGTAGACGAGACGCCTGATCTCGGTGATGAGCGTTTGCGATTCGTTCATGCTTTCTTGGAGCAGGGCGCGGGCGGTTTCGGTCTCGCTATCGAGCGCGTCCATGGCGGCTTCGAGTTTGAGGGTCTGACCCGCGAGTTTGGGACCGAGTCCATCGTGCAGATCGCGGCGCAGGCGCAGGCGTTCTTCTTCGCGCGCGGAGACGATCTGTTCGCGCGAGCGTTGCAGGTCCGCGCTGAGGCGGACGTTGTGGACGGCGACTCCCGTCTGCGCGGCGATGTCTTCGAGCAGGCGGCGTTCGGAGGAGGTAAACGGTTCATCGGGAGAACGCTGGGTAACGCGCAATTCGCCGACGGTCTGGTGTTGGTGAGTCAGCGTCAGCGTGAGAAAAGGCTCGGTTGGCGAACCCGCTGCGGCGGCGGTCTGAAGCGTTTTTCCATCCGCAAGCAGAATCGCGGCGTAGGGAAGTTTCAACGTCTGGGTGATCGTCTCCACGATCGTGGATAGAACCGTGTCGGGGGTCTGAGTCGATTCCAAATGCTGGCTGAGTTGTGAGAGGACTTTGTAGGGGTCGTCGCGTTCGCCGTACATCAGGCGATTGACGAATTGCTGTAATCGCAGGCGCAATGGATTGACGACGAGGGCGATGACGCCAGTGGCGAGGAGCGAGAAAAAAAAGTTGCCGCTCGATTGGAAGAGCGCGCCCAGCCCACCGACGACCAAAACGTAAAGCGCGACGATGAACGCGGTGAGCGCGCCGTAAACGAGGGTGCGGTTGATGAGGAGGTCAATATTCCAGAGGCGATGGCGCATGATGGAGAAGGCAATGGCGATCGGCAGGGCAGACATAACCGGGGACAAGGGCATCTGCCAGAACATGTAAGCGAATGCCTGCGGATTAGGCTGTTCCTGACCCATCAAGTCGTAGCCTGGCACGAAGATGCCGATGATCGAGAACAGCGACATGACGATCATGATCAGCGATACAGCAAACACAATCCATCGGGTCTGCTGGCGTTCGATGTCGTTTGAAACGCGCCGATAACGATAGACCTGGCTGAACAGCCATGTCGCCCAAAAGGAACCAACGAGTAACCCAAACGACCAGTCAGACCAGTTGAGCGGATTCCACGGAGAGTCTGGCAGGTAGTTCCATACAATGCAGATGGGAGTCCAGATCAGAGCCAGCCAGCGCGTCCAGCCTGGGACGAAACGCCCAGTGGGAAATAGATAGAAGAACCAGGCGAAGGTGATCCAGGATAACGCCCCAAAGGTGTATTGGAGGAAATCGAGTGCGGGGTGAATGCCGAGCAGGGCGCGGATGGTGGGCGTGAACGTGGCGCTCCCGACTCCGAAGACGACGAGGAAGAGCGAGGTGAGCAGGGCAATGCGTTCATCCCCACAACGCTTGAAGATGATGAAGCCGACTACGGCGAAAGGCGCGGCGATGACAATTTCCCAAAATATCGAGTATGCGGCGAAAAACGTGGGCGCAATTCCGAGCGCGTTCAGGTTGGAAAGGTTCGTCGGGGATGGATGCGTCAACTGTATCCAGCGAAACGGCAGGGCAATGAGAAAGGCGAGAGTCGCCGTCACGCAAACGACCAGCCACAGTGAGCGGGCGACCGTGAGGGCGCGCCCGCTCAAGCGGATCACATTTGTGGTTGGGTGGGCGAGGGGCAGACTATTCATTGTACGAAGACCGTTCAGTCAAGCCTGTCGTGATTATACAACCCTAACTGGCGCTGACAGACTTGTTCGCACGGCGAACGAAAAAGAACCAGACAGCTATTGCCAGCCATACCGCGCCGTCCAAATAACCTAAAGGCGAGTCCATGTAGTTGCCGCTCCATTGACCATACAATGCAAGAATGCCTCCCAGGAAGAATGTCAAAAGAGCCGCGAGGAGAACGGAGTCGAGCGTTTTGTCGTGAGGCGCATTGCGAACTGACCAAAAAAGAACAGCAAGGCAGAAGGCGAAAGCAATCGCCAGATAGGCATGGAAATTAAAACCGTTTCCAGTTATGAAAATGCTGGAGAGCGCCAGAACAAAATACAGAATGCTGGCAACAGTAAGGATGATTTTTGGTTTCATTTGATTTTCTCGTTTGGTGGAATTTGTTTACTCTGCCTTGGTCTGCCGCAGGAACACGAATCCCGTAACACCGAAGATCAGGTGCAGGATCAGATAAGGAAGCATGTTTGGATAGCCGCGCACCATCCAGATGACATCCACAATGACATACTGGAACAGTTCGAGCGCAACCATTGCACCAATGAAGAAGCGGGCGCGAGCAGGATCACGGCTGGCAACGAACATCAATGTGCCAAGCACGAGCCATTCGAACATGACAAAGAAATCCCTGTCAATGACCGCGGTGACGGCGAGAGGATCGCCGCTGTAAGCCGAAGGGAGGGTCGCCGCGTAGGTTTCCGCGTACGATTCGGGGACAGCTATCCAATACCCCAACCCGGCAACACCGAGGAGCAGGTAAAACCCTCCAACAATCCACAACCACCATTTGAGTTTGTTCATTTTGTCATCTCCTTATGCCGTCCCGCAGGCTCGGGTGTTCCTTTGAATATTGAGAAAAGACCTGCGGGACAATTGTCCAAACTACTGATTTTTGAAAATTGAAGGTCTCTCTTCTCCGTCACACTTGCGCATGCACGCAGTGCAGGTGTTGCGAGGAGGGTGATCTTCCCGACGAAGCAATCTTACACTCAAGTTACGGGCAAATCTGCTTATCGAGTGTAAGATTGCTTCGTGGCGCCCGAGGCGCCACTCGCAATGACGGAAACAAACGGACATTATTATTTCAAAACTCAGTAACTTGCGCCCGAGGACATGTTCGCGCGCCCTGCGAGGAAGAACCAGACCGCTAATCCCAGATAGACTAATCCGGGGATATAGCCAGCGGCGGTGTCCATGTACGTGCCGCTATACTGACCATACAGGGCGACGAGGCTGCCGCCGAATGTAGCAATGGTGCCTGTGACCAGGACCGCATTCAGCGCCCTGGAGGCAGGGATTTCGCGCGCGAGCCAGAATAGCACACCCATTGAAAGGTAGGCGACTGCGCCCCCATACGCGGTATAGTCATAACCGCTGACCATGAAAAAACCTGCGATGCCGCCCAAAACAAAGAGCACGCCAGCGACCGTGAGCAAAAGTTTTGGTTTCATTTGAAATCTCCTTTTTGGTTGAGTAGGTTGCGATCAGTATAGAAGGAGAGTTGTCCCGTTGTCATGGGACCGGTGTCCCAATTTTGCTGGGACAGGAACAAAACTGCGCACGCCGCGATTCGAGTCATCGGCGTTGACTTATAGCAATCCACTGGATGTGCATCAGTTTCGTTGTGTTGGTATCATCACCCCATGACCATATCATCCCGTAGCGGGACAGCCACCGCTCTGGCGAATCTGAATATTGCGTTCATCAAATGTACATTGGCAAAACTCGATTGGACTACCGGCAAGGATGATTTTGGACCAAAGAACGTTAGCAGACGGACTTTTTACCGCAGGGTTTCCCCAGTATTTAGCAAATCAATAAGGCTAGGAAGGTCAGAATCCGAAGTGCTGTACAGGAGTTGTATTCTAGGAAATACCTATAACAGACTCGACCATGGTTTAAAGGTTCTGACATGAAGCACTTCTTATCCAAGTATGGCTGCTCAGGAGAATCTCTTAAACGCTGTACCACTTGTTCCACTATCATGACCTAAATAACGCGATGAATATATCGTGGGATCTTGCAATCAGATCTGAACGAATGTTCTAATTTATGGTATTATCAGTCTCATCCATTGTGCCTCCCAACTACATTTATCCTATTTGAATTTGAAGATTACCTCTATGTAGCATGCAATGCGTACAGGACAGGAATAAACGATGAAGAGAGAACTTACCGAACTGCTTCAAAAGGGCTATCAGGTTGAACAGGAATTCATTGCTGCCTTATCGGATGCAGAGCGCAACGCCGATGGAAGCTTTGAACGTTGGACAGCCAAGGATAGCATTGCGCATAATGCTTACTGGCGAAAGCATCACGCCGAAGATGTACTTGCTGTGCTGGCAGGAAAAACCCCAACCCACATGGAAGATGATCAAATCAATGATGAAGTATATTCTCGATACAAGGACAAATCCTGGGAGGATGTTCATATCCTTGTCGACACCGGTATGAAGCGCATGGGAGAAGCAATCGCGTCGATCAGTGAAGATGACCTGCAGCGCGACGATTTCTACCCTTGGGAGCAGGGAGTACCCTTGTGGAGGGAAATCGTCGGGAACATTTACAACCATCCAGTGATCCACCTATCCGAATGGCACATCAAAAGAGGAAATCCGGCTCGTGCGGCTAAGATGTATCAGCAAATGACCAGCCAGCTTACCAGCCTGGATGATGGTCCCGCCTGGCAAGGCACGATCCGCTACAACAATGCTTGTAGTTTTTCCCTTTTGGGAGATAAGGAAACAGCGATCAACGAGCTTCGAGAGGCTCTAAAATTAAATCCAGGTTTAACGGAATGGTCGAGGCAGGATCCAGATTTTGAGCCGATCCGGGGTGAAGCCGGATATCAGGCGCTGTACGAATAAATCATATCCTCTCTACTGCGCGCTTGAACGCCTCACTTGTGTGATGTGCAAATTGGCTGGGAGGTGCGCGATGTTTATTTCTCCCCAGGTGGCAAATTTATTGTGGCCGCCAGCTTCGGCGAAATTGCGCGACTTGACTCTTGGGGAAAAGAGTGCAGTTTGCTATTTCTGATCAGGGTCCGCCAGTCTAACACAATAAATCACCATATTTTTTCACCAGCAGCGACGAGCCGCAACAACTTGCTCAAATTAAATGTGGTATGTAAGACTGTATTTTACTGTGGTGGTATCATCGCCCTATAACCATATCATCCCCTTGTGGGACAGCCACCGCCGAGGCGAATCCTAATATCGCGTTCATCAAATAGATAACCGCAATACTCTATTGAACTGACCGCAAGGCTGGTTTTGGCGGCAAATTTGTCCCTGGCTGACGTAATTTATTCTCAACAGACCGTATAATATCCCCCATCATCAGGCTGGAGAGCAGCCTGGACTATGACAATTTAGTGTTAATCGTTTTGTTTACAGGAGACTCAAATGCCCAAAGCTGGTGATGTCATCGAAAATCCCATCACGACTGACAGGATCATCTTTCGCAAAACGCGGCAGGATACCAATGGGGAATTACTCCAGTTTGACAACTACCATAAGCCAGGTGGCATTGGTCCAAATCCTCATTTTCACCCGCTTCAGCAAGAAACCTTTGAAGTTGTCGCGGGCACATTTGGGATTACTTGCAATGGTCACGAACAGTTCCTGAAACCAGGTGACAAGGCGATTGTCCCCAAAGGAACAGTCCATTACTGGCGCAATGCCGGGAAGGATGAGTTGCATATTATCACTGAGTTTCGCCCCGCACTGCACTTCGAGGAGATCATTGAAACGGTGGCAGCTCTGGCCAGGGCGGGCAAGATGGACAAGGCAGGCAACCCGGATATTTTGCAGATGGCAGCCACACTCAGTTATTATCCCGGAGAGTTATACCTCGCCAGCAATCCACCGGTATTCGTGCAGCGGCTCTTGGCCCGGACACTGGGACCCATTCTCAGACGTTTCTTCGGCTATCCCGTGTGCTATTCCTATAAGTAGTAGTCTATTCTTATGCTATCCAGCCTCTTTCAGGGTTTCGTCCGAGCTGTCACCTTTCCTACGGATAGCTCTGGTGAGCGTTTTCGCAAAATAGCATTCGTTTTTATCCAGCTATTATACGTGCTGCTCTCATTGGCCAGTGTAGGAACATATGCTCCATTTGGCGTCATCGGTGGAGTGGCGATCTACCTTGCATCGACCCTCCTGGGACTATTGCTGTTTGGCTTTCTGATCCGGACCAAACGCTTCCGACAGTATGTAAATCTCACGCTGGTTTATATTTCCGCAGTGCACCTGACGACCCGTGTTCTGCAAGGTGGATACCAATCGGGCGTAATGATATGGTTTATTCTCGTTCCACTGGCCGCCACCATCTTTTTGCCGAAATGGCAGTTGATCATTTGGTGGACGTTTTTTGCGATCGTCGAGTTGGCGCTCATACCCTTGGATCCATTGTTAGCCAGTCAGGCCGTTATCCAGGCTGGGAGTCCCGCCTTTTTTTACGGTCTTTCTGTCGTGGCTGTGGTGACGGCCCTGGTCGTTGTATTTCGCTATCTGGTCAACGAAATCGATGAAGCCCGCAAGCAGGCCGACCTATTGCTGCTCAATATTCTCCCCGCCCCCATAGCAGACCGGCTCAAGCAAAAGCCCGAAGTGATCGCGGATGGGTACTCTGAGGTGACCATACTCTTTGCTGATATCGTGGATTTCACGCGGCTTTCCAGCCACGCAAATCCCGCTGAGGTCGTCAGAGTGCTCAATGAAATCTTTAGTGATCTTGATGACCTGGCAAAACGACATGGACTTGAAAAGATCAAGACCACAGGGGATGGCTATATGGTGGCGGGTGGATTGCCCGTAACGAGAGAAGATCATTGTGACGCCGTCGTATCCTTTGCATTGGATATGTTGGACAGAATAAAACGGCATCAGGCCTGGAATCATGAGCCTATTCACCTGCGAGTAGGGATCGACACGGGTCCAGTCGTGGCTGGTGTGATTGGGCGACACAAGTTTATCTACGATCTCTGGGGTGATGCAGTAAACACTGCCAGCCGGATGGAAAGCAACGGACTGGTGGATGTTATCCAAGTGACCGAGGCCGTGAAAAGAAAAATGGATGGGAAATACACCTTTGAGCAACGTGAGCCAATCAATATCAAGGGCAAAGGTCAAATGGTGACTTATCTCTTGAGGCCTTAGCAGCATTTCGAAATACGACACAACCGGCTCACGCTGAACACGCGGTATAGCCTGCCCCAAAGAAGGTTTTGTACTTCTGGCAAGTCTTGCCCTCCAAGCTGAACATCGCCTTTAGTTCTCTGCAGCCAACTGTTTCGTGTCAAACCTATGAGAAAGCCTTGGGCAAAAAGATGAGCAGGAAAAATTATCTTGCGTAGTGGTATCATCACCCTATGACCACAGCCACCGCTCAAGCATCACCCAATATCGCCTTCATTAAATACTGGGGCAATCGCGATAATATCCTGCGCCTTCCCATGAATGGATCCATCTCGATGAACCTGGATGGACTCTATACGCGCACGACGGTCAGCTTTCAGCCGTCGCTGCCATATGATGAACTGATCATCAATGGACATGAAGTCGCAGGGCCAGGACGCGAGCGCGTCTCCTATATTCTCGATCTCATCCGTAAGATGGCGAATATCCACGAGAGCGCGGAGGTCATGACGGAAAACAATTTCCCGTCCGGTGCGGGGATCGCATCGTCTGCCGCGGCGTTTGCAGCTCTGGCACTGGCAGGCAGCAAAGCGGCAGGTTTGGGCCTCAGCGAGAAGGACCTCTCGCGTCTTGCACGGCGAGGCTCTGGTTCCGCTGCCCGTTCGATCCCCGGCGGATTTGTGGAATGGCAGGCAGGCGAAAGCGAGGAAGACTGTTTTGCGTTTTCGATCGCCGAAGCTGATCACTGGAAGTTGGTGGATTGCGTGGCAATTGTCAGCACAGCACACAAGAAGACGGGTTCCACGGAAGGACATTCCATCGCGCCAACGAGTCCATTGCAAGCTGGGCGCGTTGCCGATGCAGCGCGCCGATTGGAGATCTGCCGCAACGCCATTCTCAACTGCGACTTCGATGCCTTTGCATCGATCGTAGAGCTGGATTCAGATATGATGCATTCGGTGATGATGACGTCCACGCCCGCGCTGCATTACTGGAAACCCGCATCCATCGCTGTCATGAACCAGGTGCGCACCTGGCGAGTCGAAGGGATTCCCGCCTGTTACACAGTCGACGCAGGTCCAAACGTCCATGTGATATGCCCTGATACCGAAGCACATGTCATCGAGAAACGATTGCGTGAAATTCCCGGAGTGGAAAATGTGCTGGTTGCTCGTGCAGGTGGAGCGGCCAAAATCGTCAACGGAAAGTAGCCGAGTTAAACGAATTGGCCACAGAGTCACGGAGACCCAGAGAAAATAACGCTCTGCGACTCCGTGACTCCCCGGCACCACCCAGCCGGGGCTGGTGTGTGGCTTATGAATGATCGAACGAATTCTATTCCACAGAAATAATAAACTGATAGTGGGGCTGGCCGCCCTCCTGCACTTCCACTTCCAGGTTTGAATATTTACTCTTGATCGCATCTGCAATGCGATTGGCTTCGGCGTGGGTCATATTCTCACCATAGAACAATGTGACCAATTCATGCGCGGCGGCATCCGCCTTTTCGAGGAAGGATAAACAACCGTCCTCCACCGAACCGGCGGAGGCGACCAGCCGGCCATCGAGCAGGGCGATCACCTGTCCATTCTCCACTTTGACTCCATCGATCTCCACCGAACGGGTAGCCACCGTGATCTCGCCTGTGGTCACATTGCCCAGGGCTTTGGTCATCTTCT
Organism: uncultured Anaerolinea sp.; assembly: GCA_964489725.1. GTDB lineage: Bacteria > Chloroflexota > Anaerolineae > Anaerolineales > Villigracilaceae > Defluviilinea. The sequence goes on from CAZBAX010000040.1 coordinate 52,300, forward strand.
CAGCAACGGAATCAAGCTCCCCGTCGGGTTGAAGCGAGAGCATGGCGGCCAGTCCCTGTGGGATGGTTTTGCTCGCCACGACAGCCACCTGTTTTACCGTCACACTCCTGGCCTGATTGGCTGCCATGACGATATTCTTATTGTTCGGCAGAATGATGACCTTATCGGTCGGCAGGTTCTCGAATGAGTTTAAGATATCCTGCGTGGATGGATTCATCGTTTGCCCGCCTTCGACCACCGCGGCAACGCCCAGGCTTGCGAAGATGCGACTGAGTCCCGCACCGGGCGAAACGGTTACCACCGCGATCTGCCCAGGTTCGACTGCTGCAAACTCAATGCGGCTGGCTTTGCTCTTCTGGATGTCATCCATCTGTGCCAGTAAATTCTCCATCGCCACTTTCGTGATCGTGCCGATGCCCATGATGTAATCGATCGGCTCATATCGTTTTTCGAGCGGCACATGGATGTGCATGCGGTACATGCCATCGCCTTCCCCCACCTGGATCGACGTGCCCATCTCTTCCAGCCGCCCATAAAACTTGTGCAGTTCAAATTGATCCGATGGCATGAAGTCCACGATCACTTCGTAGTCCTGTCCCTCTTCAACCGTTTCCATGGCGTCCTGCATCTGCATACTTGAGATCGGCTGAACTGTCACAGTGGGGGTTTCCAATGACTCACCGTACACGTGTCGCAGCATTCCCTCGAGGATAAAGAATAAACCCTTGCCGCCCGAATCGACCACACCTGCCTGCTTGAGAACAGGCAGCATTTCCGGCGTTTTGTTGACCCATTCATCGGCAGCTTTCACCGCCACTTCCAGGAGCGTGATCGGGTCATTCGTGGACCCGAGGGCTGCTTCCGTTGCTTCCGCCACACCGCGGGCGACGGTCAGGATCGTGCCCTCCACCGGGCGAACGACTCCCTTATAGGCCGTGTCGCGCGCCTCCGCAAAGGCTTTCACGAACGTCTCTGCATCCAATACGTCTTTGCCATGCACACCGCGCGAAAAGCCGCGCCAGATTTGCGAGAGGATCACCCCCGAGTTTCCGCGCGCTCCCATCAACGCGCCTTTGGATACCGCCGCCGCCATATCGCTGAGACCGCGATGCCCCAGGTCCTTGATCTCATTCCAGGCAGACTGCATGGTCAGCACCATGTTCGTCCCTGTATCGCCATCTGGCACGGGAAACACGTTCAACGCATTCACCGTTTGCTGGTTGGTGCGCAGCCAGATCATGCCCGCCTCTACCAGCCGCTTCATAGATTGGCCGTTAATGGACTTCGTCCTGAGTTTTTCTACGCGTGCGGTGTCTACTGCCATAAGGTTTCTCTGCTCCTTGCTAATCGGTATTGCTCACGCGTAATCCGGCCACATGTACGTTGATCGCGTTCACTCGCAGCCCAAGCGCCTTCTCCACATGATAACGGACCGTGTTCGCCACGCTCTCCGCCACCGAGTTGATGCGCGTTCCATATTCCACGATGATATGGATCTCGATATCGATGTCCTCGCCGTTATAGCTCACAGAGATGCCCTTCGCAGGTTCACGTGTGATCGCTGTGACGATCCCATCTGCGATGTTCTTCGGCGCCAGCCCCACCACACCGTAGGATTGCAGGGTTGCATGGTACGCGATGGTTGCGACTACGCCGGGGGAAATGTGAATCCCACCCAATGATGTTGTTTCTTCGCCCATGATGCTCCTTTTGTGTCTATACCCTCGACGGGCATACATATTAACATCCGTCCTTGAATAAGGTTGCGATGTATGGTAAAATGCCGTGCTTTCGAAAAAGGCAATTGTAGTCGTATTCGCTTCACTCGGAATTATAGCAAGAAAGGAAGTTCTTCAGAATGGCTAAATGTGCAAACTGCGGCAAAACCACCACCTTCGGGCACAACCGCTCGTTCTCCCAGCGCGCCACCAATCGTACCTTCCGCCCCAACCTGCAGAAGACGATCGTGATGGAGAAAGGTCACAAGGTGCACAAGGTTTTGTGCACCAAGTGCATCAAGGCGATGGCTAAAGTCGTCGCCTAAGGGAAAGTTTTCCACGAAAACAAGGATCATGGCTCACGCCATGATTTTTGTTTTAAACATCAACCTCCGCGCTGAGCGGAGTGAGCCGATAGGCGAACGCAGTCGAAGCGGCGCTCTTGAAAAACTCTCTCTCTACAACAAACTCCTCAATGCCCTCACCCCTTCTTTAATCCCCTTCGGGTTTTTAAAAATCGCCGTCGCCGCGACATACGCCGTTGCGCCGGCCTCTTTCATCTGCGGCAGTGTGGTCACATCGATGCCCCCATCCACCTCCAGCCATGCGGAGGAACCCAGCGCATCGAGTTTCTTCCGAATCTGTGCGACCTTATCAATAGCCTCAGGCATAAACTTTTGACCGGAATACCCCGGGTTCACGCTCATCACCAGGACCAAATCTGCCTCCGCCAGATAAGGCTCCACCACGCTGACAGGTGTTGGTGGGTTCAAGACCACGCCAGCTTTCACTCCCAGGGCTTTGATCTGTTTCAACGTGTCCAGCATATCCGGGCACGTTTCCACGTGGACCGTGAGTCCACTGGCGCCGGCCTTGGCGAATGCTTCCAGATAACGTTCCGGCTTTTCGATCATAAGATGTACATCCAGCGGAAGTTTGCTCGCCTTGCGGCACCACTCCACAATGAACGGTCCCATCGTAATATTGGGCACGAAGTGGCCGTCCATCACGTCCACGTGCAGCCAGTCTACGCCCGCGGCTTCGGCTTCGGCGATCTGTTTACCAAGTTGTGTGAAATCCGCAGAAAGTATGGAAGAGGAGATAACGTATTTCGTCATAATCTTAACGACTAACCCTGGTGGGCACTACCGTAGAGTCGTCACTACCCTAAAATGGTGACTGTCACCTGTTTTTAACGAGGATTATAAAGAAAATAGATGTATATCCAGAACGGAACCAGCCCGCCAACGGTCATGAGCGCGATCAAGCCCAGTCCCACCGCGCCCCAATCGATCTCTTCTTCCACGGTGACCTGGGAGGGCGTATACACGGGCGCGGGTGTGTGCTCCATACGTCGCGTTTCAGCTCGGGCGGGCGCCGACGCCATAGTCACAGGTGGTTCGGGTTGGCGATAGGTTGTGGACACTTCAGGCGTCAGGTTCATTGCAGGTGTGGCGGGGATATCACGTTGCGTTCCAAAGCGCAGCAGCACGCGTCCAAGCTGGTCGGCGGTGCGATAGCGCGCCGCGGGTTCCTTCGATAACACCTTCAATACAATCTCTTCCAGTGACTCGGGAATATCGGGAACATATTCACTGGGCGGAATGGGATCTGCCTGGAGGTGCAGCAGCGCCAGTTCTTCACTGCTGGGAGCGGTGAACGGCAAAGCACCGGTCAGCACTTCATACAAAACAATCCCCAATGAATATACATCTGAGGATGGCGAAGGTGCTTCCCCAACCGCCTGTTCGGGTGAGAAGTATTGCGGCGACCCCCACACCACGTCGGCGCGTTCATCCGGCAGGATCGTGGAAAGCGCGCGGGCGATCCCAAAGTCTGTGACCTTGAGGCGCGCATCGGGCGTGACGATCATATTATGCGGCTTGATATCGCAATGGACAAGCCCGGCACGGTGAGCATAGCCGATGCCTGCGCAGGCCTGGACGATCAGGGGAATGGCTTCCTCCACAGAATACCGTCCACGCTGACGGAGGAGCGTCTTCAAGTCTTTGCCGGGGACGTGCTCCATGACGATGAACAGTTGGCCCTGATCCAGGCCGAAATCATGAACGGTGACGATGTTGGGGTGTGACAGGTTTGCGGCAGCACGCGCTTCCTGACGAAAACGCTGCTGGAACGACTCATCGTTCGAATAGTTCTCATGCAGCACTTTGATGGCAACATAGCGTTCAAGCATGAGGTCGCGCGCCCGAAACACATCTGACATGCCCCCGCGTCCCAAACGTTCGAGCAGCTGATAACGATTGTTGAGGACAGTTCCCTCGTTCATTAAAAAGATTATACACCACCACCCCCTCCCCAGTCCCTCCCCGAATTGCATCACGGGAAATGTTACTTTGGGAAGGATCGTTGCATCAGGGAAAATGTTACTTTCCAATAGGCGAAAGGGCCTATTGGAGGAGCGACATGATGAGCCTGAAAAGCAAGAACGAGTTGGTAGAAGTTGTGCGAGCACGATACCTGAAAGCCAGTAGATTTGAAAAACAGAAGATACTGGATGAGCTTACGTCTACGACTGGTTACCATCGCAAACATGCGATCCGTATGCTAAAAAACCAAGTGCAAGTTCAAAACCACCTGAAAGGGAAAACCAGGACCTACCCGACCCTGTATGGTGGCGAGGTGGTGCAGGCTCTGGAGCAGATCTGGGAGATCTACGGACAGATCTGTTCAAAACGTCTGCAACCGTTCTTGCCGGAAGGCATTCGCGTGCTGGAACGCTGCCAGGAAATTGAGCTATCCGAAGGCACAAAAGA
>CAZBAX010000041.1:0-54777 GCA_964489725.1 uncultured Anaerolinea sp.
GGGCAGGCTGGCCCAGGCAACCACATTCAACGCGTTCTGCATCGATCCACGCCCGCCCAGCAGGGTGGAACCCAAATGCAAGAGTCCCGCAACAAAGGCCCATCCGACCCACACCGCGGTCAGCGCACCCACCAGCGGGAGAATATAGACGAAGGCCGTGCCCTGATCTGCCTGCTGTGCTTGCATGTAATCGTTCTGCATTTCCGGCGACCAGTACTGCCAATCTGGCGGCAGCGGAACTTCACCCATCATCGAGCTCTGGCTGCGGAAATAACCCGCCACGACAACCACGACAATGGTCGTGAGAGTGAGCAGCAGCATGGGTGTGAGCCAGGTTCCGCGTGCTTCGCTGAGCATCTCGGTGAATGCGCTGGTCGGATGCCGCAGCACGGGAAACAGGCGCGAAAAATCCAGACGACGGGCAGGTTGTTTTTCGATGGTTATATCTGTCATAGGTATTGGTTGGAAGAGTTGAGGGACGAATTACGGCAGCTCAAAAATATTCTAACATGCTTTGAACCCTGCTACTTTAACGAAAAACCCACCGGGCGGGTTCCCGGCAGGTGAGACAACCTTGCGAAGGTTTATTTCTTGCTTTCTCCGAGTTATCAGTCAACCTTTGCAAGATTCCTTCGAATTGCCTTCAAAACGGCTTAAATACCATCAAATTGACGGCGAACACCACTCCAGCCATTTCCACCAGATGCATACGCCCCATCGCGGGATCATGGAGGTGCTCCCTCAACTGAGGCGTGATCTCCCCTTTTGTGCGCGCATCTTCCAGGATCGGTTCGAATTTTTTCCACGCGGAATGAAGAAGAAAATGATCGGGAATGGCATTTACATCTGACAGTTTCTTCGCGTACGTGCGCACGAGCTGCGCGCAAAAATTCCACCGACCAGCATGATCGAACTGAATATATGAAGAAAGAGCATTAATTTCAACAGCATCTTGACCCCTCACGAAATCATTCGTAATGCGACATTCATGTCGCTCTGGCTTGCAAGGCGACATTTTGAAGTGTTACAAATTATTCCAACATAAGACTCTCGCGCTGAGCGGACACTGAGCGAGCGGTAGCGAGACGAAGTGGTAGACGACACTTGCACCTGACGCAAGTGCAGGTGAGCGCAGATTTGAGGTGAAACCTTGCATCTCGTCTGCGTGGCGCTAAGGCTCCACTCCGCTCGATGCGATGATATGTTAGGTTTAATTGTTCATCCGCAGAATGTCGCGTTACAGTCCTACAAAGTTATATATGATCGATGTCCTCATCGAAATTCGCAACCAAATCTTTTACGCCGAATTGGTCCTTATACAGCAACAATAAACGACGCGCCTTATCTCGAAACTCGACATTCGCACTTCCATATTCAAGCTCATGCACCAGGCGTTCCCGAAAATTTGGATTGCCAGATTCGGGCAGCATCGACTCCAGTTCTACGATCATTTCTTTCGTTTGCCGCACCACAGATAAGGCTTCGTGCAAAGAAACACGTTCATCGATCACTTTTTTCAACAAGGTGCATTTATACTGGCGACAAAAATGTGGGTAGTTGGGCGAGGTATAGATCGTACATTGACCATCCCAAAGCGGACACGGTTGGTTGAATCCACGTTGGTTTGGTGCAGAGCCTAACACGTGCAAACCCAATGCAGCGGCAGCTTTAAGCTCTGCAGATTTCAATTTTGCCCAGGCAAATAAGTGTCCCGTGCAGCATAGCCCACAGGCTTTGCACAGGTTCGTACTGTCAGACAGGGCCTGTTCTTCCGAATCCAAAGTCAGGTCCTAGATGCCATCGAACAGGTCGTGACGTACACGCGGATTGCCGTTCACGGGCGGGTAAGCGCGCATGTAATCTTCTCGTTCCCCGAACACGCGGGTGATGAATCCCATCAATCCGCGGCGCATCCCCACGCCGCCCTGGGACGCATGTTGCGCGCCAGCCTGCGCCTTGATCTCCGCCACCGCGCGTATATCCACATGGACGTGTACCGGGAATTCCACTTCGGCAAGTTCCTTCAAGTCGATGTCGCCATTGCGTCCCCATTTGCGCGGGTCTTTCCCAAACAGCGGCATGAGACGCGTCATCCACTTCAGGAACCAGCGCGGGAACACCTGATAGTAGAGCGCACGCGGCTTAAACGGCGCGCCAGCCTCGGGGTGGAAGGAGGCGTCGTCCGCTTTCTCGAAGGCTAACACCGTTGCCTGATGAATATGGATGTGGTCAGGATGTTTGTAGCCACCGATCGGGTCGAAGGTCAGGACGATATCCGGCTTGAGTTCGCGGATGTATCTCACGACGCGCCCGGCCACTTCGTCGATGGAATGATTGATCTGCGCATCGGGATGTTTGTTCTCCTCTGTGCCGGGCATGCCTGAGTCGCGATAGCCGAGGAAGAATACGCCTTTCAATCCAAGAATTTCGGCTGCCCGATTCAATTCATCGGTGCGCAGTTCGGCGGTATCTTTGAACCCGGCGAGATGTTCTTCGTCGACGGTGCCAGCTTCCCCGCGCGTCGCGCAGACGTAATAGGTGTCGTATCCCTTGCGCGCATATAAGGCAAGCGTGCCTCCCAGTCCAAATGATTCATCATCGGGGTGGGCAAGCACGGCAAGAATAGTTTTCGGTTGGGTCATGTGGTTCGCTCCTGTAAATAATAATCCTGACAGTCAGACGCCTGTCAGGGCTATTCTTTTACGTCAGGCAGAACGCTTACGGTACTGTGATTTGTCCGATGACCTGGGGAGCAGATGAGCCGCTGGGGTACGCAATAAGAGCATCATTACAGGTATATTGCCAGCTGGCCACAGCCAGCACGTTATAAGTACCCGACGTTGCCGGCGCGATCAATGTTACGTTCTCCGATCCAGCAGTTCCAGGGTACAGATCGGCAGACCCGTTGAATGCACATGTGTCACCATGTGTGCCGGAGGATCCCAGACCCGTTACAAGCTGGCTAATACAGCCAGGGCATGGGTCATCCCAGATATTGAAATTGTAAGTGACTGAAAAGGGTTCCCCGCCAACAACGACTGCAGAGCTTCCCGACCCATTGATATCGACCGCGCTGTAATTGAAGAGCACGGTTGGCCCCGAGGTGGATGTAAGGAAGGCCGTTGGTGCGGCAGGTAGCGTTGGGGTGGAAGTGATAATTGCACTGGTAGACACATCGACGATGTCATTTGCAGACGAGACGACGTAATCAGCGATCAAGTGGCCTGTAGCGGAATTAATAAACCACCATCGATATCCGATGTATGTTTCCTGGATCGAGGATTGCTCCCCTGTGAGAGTCGCATACAAGACGAGATTACAGGAAAAATCAACCCAATACACATCTATCGTGAGTGATGAACTGTTGAAAAAGGTCGTCGTCGCGGGAGCCGTGGATACAATAGAGCAGTCTGCCGCAGTGGTCAGGATGGGGGTTGGCGTCAATGTGGGCGATGGAGTCCGCGTGGGTGTCCTGGTAGGCGTGCCGGTCTGCGTGGAAGGAGTAGGGGTTATTGTTTGTGTCCCTGCTTCTGTAGGCGGTGTAGATGTTTCTTCACCGGGGCCGCTCTCTATCAAGGCTGGAGCGGGATCTGAAGTTACGTCACCCAGCAAAAAGCCGATCGGGTCAAGTGGAGGATTGGGATTCGAGTCCAATTGGGGCTGAATGGTCGGGGCTGAGAGCTGATTCAAATACGAATTGACGGGCCGTAGGAAATCCTCTGGGATATTTTGCCCGATCTCCTGTTGAAATGCATCGGTAATGGAATTCTTTTCAAACGCGCCGAAGCCTCCGGTGGCGATCATGGTCGTGGTGATTGTGAACGTGAAGAAAAAACGCATAAGCGTTTGGGATCTTCTCGGCGGCGCTTTCGAACGCGGAATCGTCATACCGATAAATTAGAGCGCCAGTTTCAACCCTGCGTTCGTAAGGGCATTGGTCACCAGCAGAAAGAGACGCGTCTTTTCGGGGCCGTAATCCACGCGTTCGAGCACGTAGGCGCGTACTTCGATGTTGAAATAGCCAGGATCGCCTGCTTCCACGAGAATGCTGGGCTTGTAATTGGTATTTGCCAATTCGTCTGAGAAATTCTCGATCGCCTTTTCAATCGACGAAACCGCGATATTTAAATCCTGCGTCACAGGCATGGCCACTTTGACCGCAACCAGATGCCCAGGTTTGACCGAATAATTGACCACCGTCCCGCCCGTCGCGTCAGAGTTGCGGATGTAGATGGAATCGCCGAAGACACTTTCGAGCGTCGTCGTCAACAGCGAAATATTAACGACTTTTCCCTCATACCCTGCCAGCGACACAAAATCTCCCACAGTAAAGACACGTGAGACAAAAAGCCCAACTCCTGCAACCAGGTCTGACACCACTCTCTCTGAGCCGAAAGCCAGCGCGCCGGTGATCGCCGTGACGAGGACTACGATCAAGCCCGTTGCACCCGTGGAGTCCAAAATCAATTTGATGGTCCATATGCTAATCCCTACCCCAACCAGGCTTGCGAGGAATTTGCTCCAGGCTTCGCCCATGGGTTTGGCAAGCACGCGCCAGAGGATCTGCGACAGTATGAAAGCCAGCAGAAAACCACCAAAGCCAACGAGAATAGCATTCAGATATGTCCTAACGATGGTGTCCCACATCAAAGCACCTCCAGTTTTTTTTTATTATACGCCCAGGCAGTCATTCAACCAAGAAGAAGCTGAACCGCCGCAGACAAAGAGGATGATTGCTCAAACGAGACTCTTCCTGTATGATGTCCCCTACTATCGTTTTCCAAGGAGAAGGAATGAAATTTGAAACCCTTGCGATCCATGCCGGGCAGGAACCTGACCCTAACAACGGCGCGGTGATGACGCCCGTCTATTTTACATCCACCTACATGCAGGATGGCGTGGGGAAGCCGCGTCAGGGCTATGAATATTCGCGCACCATGAATCCCACCCGCAAGGCGCTGCAGGATTGTCTCGCCGCACTGGAAGGTGGGAATTTCGGACTGGCGTTCGGGTCAGGGCTGGCTGCAACGGATACCGTGCTGCGTTTACTGAATGCGGATGCACATGTGCTGGCCGGCAATGACGTCTACGGGGGCACGTTCCGCCTGTTCGATAAAGTACTGCGCCGCTTCTCTCTGGACTTTACATTTGCCGACACGACCGATCCCGAGTCGGTGGCTGAGGCGCTGACTCCCTCTACGCGGCTGGTCTGGCTGGAGACGCCCACCAATCCGTTCCTGCGCGTGACGGATATACGCGCCGTGGCTGAGATCGTACATGCCCATCCAAATCGTCCATTGCTTGTGGTAGACAACACATTCGCGACACCCTATCTGCAGCGTCCACTGGAGTTGGGGGCAGACATTGTTGTACATTCGATGACCAAATACCTGGGCGGGCATTCCGATGTCGTCGGCGGCGCGGTGATCGTGAAAGACAAAGAGCTGGCCGATCAACTGTACTTTCTGCAAAACGCAGTCGGGGCAGTGATCGGTCCCATGGACTCATTCCTGGTATTGCGCGGCATCAAGACCCTGCCTTTACGCATGGACAGGCACTACGAGAACGCCACGGCGATCGTCGAATTTCTGGAAGAGCATCCGAAGGTGGCAAGGCTGATCTACCCATTCCATGACAGTCATCCGCAGGCCAAAATCGCCAAAGCCCAGATGAAGAACGGCGGCGGCATGATCTCCTTCATCATGAAAGCAGGGCGCGACGCCGCGATCAAGGTCGTGGAAAGTACAAAGATCTTTACACTCGCCGAATCTCTCGGTGGTGTGGAATCGCTGATCGAAGTCCCGGCGGCGATGACGCATTTGTCTGTCGCCGGCTCGCAGTTGGAAGTTGACCCCGGACTCGTGCGACTGTCTGTGGGAATCGAGAATAAAGATGACCTGATCGAAGATCTGCGTCAGGCGCTGGAGCAGGCCTAATACAAATTCCGTCGTTGCGCGTCACTGCGTTTCCTAATACCGTCCGTCAGGATCGGGCTGAAAGCCCATGCGTTGCAGTGCAGGTGTGACGTGAGGAAGGGGATTCTAAAATAGCTTGTCGTTATCTCGCGTGAATGGCAACCAAGGTAACGTCGTCATCCTGTTTGGCCCCGCTTTGATAGTACATCAACGTATCGAACAGTTGGTCACAGGCTGCCTGCGCTGTGGCGACAGAGAGGCCTGATAGTGTCGTCTTGATCTTCTCGAGGCCGAACGGCACACCTTTGGGGTTGCGGCAATCGGTCATTCCATCTGTGAACATCATCAGCATCGAATCCCTGGGCAATTGCAGGCTGTATTCATCCAGGGAAATATTTTCCCACAGCCCAAGTGCCATGCCAGGTTTATGAGGCAGTCGATTTACAGTTCCATCTGCATCCAGAAGCAGCGGTGGTTCATGACCGGCACGCGCATACTCGAATATTCCCGTATTGATATCCAGCACGCCGTATAACGCTGTGACAAACTGGGTGGATTTTTCCAGCCGCGTAACATGTTTGTTCACAAGCCGAAGCACCTCGCCGGGTGACGATGTACTGTCGGCTTCGGCAATGATCAAGGCATGGGCCCGGGCCATGAAGATCGCAGACGGCACACCTTTATCGGCCACATCACCGATCAAGACGCCGATCTTGTTGGTATCCAGAACGAACACATCGTAAAAATCGCCACCCACCTGACGGGCCGGCAGGATCCGCCCGCCAAAGTCAAAGCCTTCCACCGACGGTAACGTGTCTGGCAGGATGGACATCTGGATCTCGGCTGCCACCTTGAGCTCCCGTTCGAGGCGTTCCTTTTCGATCAATTGTTCCTGGGCCTCTTTGAGTTCGTCGAAGGCATGCTGCAATTGGCGGTTTTTCTCAGTCAGATCGCGAAACGTCGCAGCATTTGTGTTATCAAGCCGGTGGGCGAGCACAGTGACCATGTCACTTGCGAGGTGCGGATGGCGCTGAAGCAGGTCCATCAACTGCTCGCGGCTCATGCTCAAGAGCACAACCTCGCCGTTTGCACGCACGCTTGCCGTCCGCGGTGCGCCGGTGACCAGACTCATCTCACCGATATATTCGCCGGCCGGGATGCGGTTGAGGATCAATTCATCGTCGCTGCCGGGCGCTTTCAGGATCTCCAGTTCGCCGCTGACAACTACATACATCCGTTCGCCGGTATCGCCCTCCTGAAAGAGGATCTGGCGCGGCTTGAGATTGACCACATCCAGCTCAGACATGATGCGGTCTAATTCATCCGCCGGAAGATTGGTGAAGAAGGGAATGCGCGCAAGCAGATTTAATGACATAGGCTCATTCATATTGTACACGAATCCATCTCTTCTAGGCTACCCACATATCGAGCGCGAAGAGGGCCGCGAGCAGTCCCATCCATAGAATGGATGCGAGAGTCCAGATGCGATCGAAGACCCGATTTCGGCCCCAATCTGCCAACGCCACAAAGACAGCCGGCGCGGTCAACACATAACGATGCATTCCCGATGCAGGGCCGCTCCCCCACGAGATAAGAATGATCGCCAGGCTGAGCCAGGCTGCGGCCGGATATTCCCTCATACATTTGAAACAGGCAACGAGTGCAAGCATGAATAAAACGATAATGAGTGAATAATTTGCGCCACGCTGCAGGATATCCATCGACAGCGATTCGATGGCCTGAGTCCAATCCGCGATCGCACCCGAGATATCCATCAGCCTGCTGTTGAAAATGTTTTTTTCCACGTAGTCAAAGGACTGACCATAGCGCGAGTTTTTCCAGATCAGAAATGTGGCCAGCGGAGAAAACATCAGGAGCCCACCCAGAATGGATCGCCACGAGGGTCTTTGCGAAATTAATGCGTTCCATGCGCCTGAACGGATCCATTCGATCAACATCGGGAGGAGGAGCACGACACCGACCGCTCGGGTGAGGGTGGCGGCCGCAGCAAGCAGTGCGGCATAGCCCCAGTGCCGCCGTTTCAACATGGCCAAACAGCCAAACACCAGCCCCACAAAGAGTCCCTCGGTGTACACCTGCAGCAGAAAGAATCCTGTGGGGAAAATGATCAGGTAAAACGCGGCCCGCAGGCCGCCGTCTTCGCCCAGCGATTCGTTTGTCAGATCGTAGAGCGCGTACATCGCACCCAGTGTGGCAAGCGCAGAAACCAGCACACCTGCAAGCGTGGCGGTGGCGATCAGGCTGAGTCCGAGCAGTTCGAGCGGAAACATGAACAGGCGTATTAGAAGCGAATAGAACGGCAGGAATGCATAACTTTTTGTAAGCCCTTCCGCCTGTAGACCAACCGGGTCCGTCGCCGGGTCGTCATACCCGCCAACCGCAATGGCCAGATAGTATTCTGAATCCCAGGCCACCTGCTGATTCATGAACGGATCGAGCAGATACATCTCCCCATCCTGATAACCCTGCGTCGTAAAGCGAGACGTCCATTCCAGGGCTTCATCTGGCCATTGGACCTTAAGACGCGCAGCGGACCACGCTTGAAACGTAATGAGGACGATCGCCCAGCCAAGCCACGTAAAAAAAACAATGTGTGCTGATTTCATAGATCAGTTTCCAGAACGGGGTAATACCGACGTCCCGCATGAAGAAGCAGCTTATGAAGAACAACATGACCCGCCCGCCGCGCGATCGGCTAAAACTCCATTATTTCTTTACCGGCCAGTTTGTCTTGGATGCGCTCCACCACGGTATCGAGATGCTTCTGCTGGTGAACGAAATCCAAGTCATCCGTTCTGATCGTCAGCACCGGGCACATATCGAAGGCGCCCAGCCAGTCATTATAGAAGGAATCGAGCAAGGTCAAATACTCTGCCGTGATGCCGGTTTCCATGTTGCGGGCCCGCCGGCGGATCCGATCGACCAGAACGTTCACGGGGGCCTTGAGATAGATCAAGAGATTCGGGCGCGGCAATCCCGTCATCACGATTTCGAACAAGCGCCGGTACGCCAGATAATCGCGCTCCGCGACATCTCCCATATGATGCAAGGCACGCGCAAAAATATAGAAGTCTTCATAAATACTGCGGTCGAGGATGGCCGAGCGCGGATCGCTGACCGCATCCAGATATTGTTCGGCGCGGTGACCCAGAAAGAAAATCTGCAAATGGAAAGCCCAGGCGCGCATGTCCCCATAGAAGTCGGCGAGATACGGGTTATCTGCTACAGATTCATACCCGGTCCACCAGTTCAAACGGGAGCCGATCCGTTCCGTGAGTGAAGTCTTCCCCACTCCAATATTCCCCGCGACGACAACAAGATGCTTGGTCATGTGTGCCTCACACGTCAGAGATGATCGTGGAGTATAGACTCACCAAACAAATTTGTCGAGACCAGTGCTAACAGAATGTGTATAATTTTTGCTCAAGGAGACAACATGACCTCATCATTGAAGATCAGAGACGCCTCGGGATGGACGATGTTCATCTTCGGACTCCTGGCGCTTCTCTTCGGACTCCTCGGTTTGATTCGCCCCGAATTGCTTTTATCGATCCTGGGCTTTACCGTGCCAGATCGCGCAGGAAGAATTGCAGGTGACTACACGCTAGTGTTTACGGTCGCATCCTCGATGGCATCCTTCAACGTTGGCGTTTATTACATCCTGGCGGTGTTGAACAACGTAAAGCAGTTCTATACATGGACCGTCCCATTCCGCTGCGTTACGTTTATTGTATTCACGAGTGCTGTGCTGACCGGCCTCGCGCCGGTCCGTTTTATCGGTGTGGGTCTGTGGGAATTGGCTGGCGCTGCTGCCACTGGCATTGCCCTGTGGCAGGAAAACAGAAAGTAGGAGCTAAACATGCGCTCAACCTGGATCGAACACAATGGCAGGAAAATCTTCTACCAGGATTTTTCAAAGCATTTCTATAATTCAGCGGCCGTCAGGGCGGAGCTCGAAGAAGTGCAGAAGGTTGTCACAGCCGAGCCAGAAGACTCGGTGCTGGTGCTTTCTGATTTTCGCGATACAAATGTGGGCAGCGACCTTCTGGCATCCATGAATGCAGCATCGACTGCAACGAAGACCCATGTACATAAGACGGCTGTTCTCGGCGTAACAGGCATGAAGCGAAAGCTTGCCGATCTCTTGACGATGCTGACGGGACAACCACTGAGATATTTTGACGATTTGGAAGCAGCGAAAAACTGGCTGACACAGGAATAGAGTTCACACAAGAAACTCCGGGATTTCCCGGAGTTCTCTTTTATAGCGCCTGCGTGCGAGATCCACAATCAGCTTCTTTGCTGGCATTGTTTTCAACATTGCCGGGTAAAATATCTTCAAGCTGAGGAGAAATCGTTGATAATAAAAGCAATGATCCTTGCAGGATGCATCTTGCTGCTGTTTTCCGCATTCGCCCAACAACTTGGTATTGATAACGATCAGGGCTGGGGCACAGGAAGAATTGCGATTCTGGTAGTCGGGTTGGCGCTCGCGGGGAGCGGATTTTTAGCCACTCGGTATCCCGAACAATATTCAAAAGTGGTCGATACCGTATGGAAGAGATGGTATTTGATCCTGGCAGTGGTGCCCGTGGTGCTGACCTATCTTTGGGTGTCACAAATCAATATCGAGTACACGCGGCAGCATTATCAGTATTACGCCGAATTGGCCAGAAGTTTTAAGAATGGACGGCTTCATCTGGAGCAGAAACCGTCTCCAGCATTGTTAGCCCTGGAGAACCCTTACGATTACGATCTTCGTGTGCAGGCCGCTGTAGAAGATTTTCCCTGGGACGTTTCCCTCTATAAGGAAAAGTTTTATCTCTATTATGGACCTGTTCCGGCTTTGCTCCTTTCTGTTTTTAGCGAGGGGTTTCTTTCACAAATCGGTGACAGACATTTGGTGATCACCTTTGCACTCGGGCTGTTCCTGTATGAAATACTCATACTCCTTAGGTTCTTCGCAAGATCGACTCCCCAGCCACCAGGCTGGCTTGCAGGGATCGCCATCTTAACCCTTGGGTTGACGGCCCCCACGGCGATCATGCTCCAGGAGTCAAGGCTCTACCAGGCTGCTGTGTTCGGTTGT
Organism: uncultured Anaerolinea sp.; assembly: GCA_964489725.1. Taxonomy (GTDB): domain Bacteria; phylum Chloroflexota; class Anaerolineae; order Anaerolineales; family Villigracilaceae; genus Defluviilinea. The sequence goes on from CAZBAX010000041.1 coordinate 11,026, forward strand.
CAGTTCTTTTTGATCGGCGGGTGCTATTGGGTCTATTCAGCCATAACCGATATCCGGCCAACTCTTTGGAAACTTGGTCTGGCTGGGGTTCATTGGGGATTGGCATTGGGTACAAGAAGCGCGATCCTCCCGGTCCTACTGTATGCGGCAGTCATAGCAATGATTGGGATCTATTTTGTGTTTAGACTGACCCTCGCGGAGATGCTGCTCCCATTTTTCGCTGCAGCGATCCCGCTACTGTTCGCGGCCGCGAGCCTGGCTTGGTACAATCAGGCACGCTTTGATTCCATATTCGAGTTTGGACTTAAATATACGCTTACGAACATGAACTATCTGACCGGCAACGACATATTCTCTGCCAGGCATATGGGAGTCAATTTTTACAACTATTTTCTCCATCCGTTCCGCTTGAGTCCTAACTTTCCGTATTTGTTCCGGATAGAATACATATTCTCGAGCGAGAGATTGGCCGGTCTGTTTTATATTGCTCCCTACATCTTCTTCGCCTTACTGCCGCTCGCCCCGCAGCGAAAGGCAGCCCTGGCAGATGGAATGCCGTATTCTCGATCCTTGGCAGCCAGTTCGCCGGAGTTTTGGCTGCTGGTGATGTGTGCTGGCTCAGCAGTGATCGGGGCGATCACGGTTCACTTATTTTGGACGACCGAGATGCGGTACATCGAAGATTTCATGCCGTCACTTCTGTTATTTGCAAACGCTAATGTCGCCCTGGGATACAACGCACTGGAGAATCACGTACGCCAGCGGCAGATGTTTGTTTTGGTAACTGTGCTGTTTGCGGCCATCACAGTCGTGGCGGGCACACTGGTTGCTCTGAAAAGCGATAGTCTTTTGATCTGGACGAATCTCGGAGATACAATTCTCCGAATTTTGAATATCAAGTAGAAGACGCCACGGCGTCATCCATAAAACCAGGAGTTGAAGATGGTACACAAAATTTTGTTTGGCACCGATGGCTGGCGCGGGGTGATTGCAGAGGATTACACGTTCGATAACGTGCGCCGCGCCGCACAGGGATTCGCATCCTATCTGCTGGAAGGAGGTAGAAGGGGTCAGTGGGTCATAGTGGGGCACGACAAACGATTCCAGTCTGAAAATTTCGCGGCGACCGCGGCCGAGGTGTTGGCCGCGAACGGACTCAACGTTTACCTCACCGCTGGCGCTACTCCGACGCCCACCATCGCATTCGCAGTGGTGAATAAGAAGGCCTGTGGCGCGGTCAATATCACAGCATCGCACAACCCGCCCACCGACAACGGATTCAAGGTCCGCGATGAGAACGGTGGGGCGATCGATCCCGATGGATTGAAACGTATCGAGGCGCTCATCCCTGATTCGGTCGAGCAGGTGAACCGCATTCTATTGAACGATGCCGTGCGAGACGGCAAAGTTGTCCTGTTCGATGCATCCGAAGCCTATATGGCCCACATTCAGAAATTAGTCGACGTTCAGCGCATCAAGGATGCAGGATTCACGGTTATGGTGGATGCCATGTGGGGTAACGGCGCAGGCTGGTTCACGAACCTGCTCGGCGGCGGGAAAACCAAAGTGATCGAGATCCATAACCATCGCAATCCCGCGTTCCCGGAAATGAAGCGACCGGAACCGATCCGTCCCAACATCGATGTTGGACTGAGAGCAACCGTTGAAAACAACGCCGATGTTCTGCTGATCACCGATGGCGACGCCGACCGTTGCGGCATCGGCGACGAGAACGGTGAATTTATCAATCAGCTGCGTGTGTATGCTTTGCTGGCGCTTTACCTGTTGGAAGTGCGCGGTGAGCGCGGTGACATTGTGAAGACCCTTTCTACCACTACGATGCTCAACAAGTTGGGCAAGTTGTACAACGTTCCGGTCCATGAGACAGGCGTGGGTTTCAAGTATGTGGCGCCGAAGATGATCGAGACCAACGCTCTGATCGGCGGCGAGGAAAGCGGTGGCTACGCCTTCCGCGGCAATGTTCCTGAGCGCGATGGAATTCTCGCAGGCCTGTATTTCCTGGATTTCATGGTGCAAACCGGAAAGAAACCGACCGAACTGCTCAACATGCTCTTCGACAAAGTCGGCGAGCACTTTTATGATCGTGTCGATACCCCATTCACCGGCGACCGCAAGACTCGCGAGCAGATGATCCTCGACGCCAAGCCCGAAACGCTGGGCGGCCTGAAAGTAACGGAGCTCATTACAGTCGATGGCTTTCAATTCAAGCTTGAAGACGGCGGCTGGCTGCTGATTCGCTTCAGCGGTACGGAGCCTATCATGCGCATCTATTGTGAAACCACCCACCAGGATAAGGTGAAGGGGATTCTCGAGGATGGACTGAAGGTCGCTGGAATTAAATAAACATACCGTTCATTGAATTTGAGCGACATCGATGATCCCTGCTACCGTGGCAGGGATTTTGATTCGATCATGTTCAGGAGTGCGAACATTTTCAAACTTATCTGTTATAATTTTCACAATCTTTGTCTAAATTATGCTTACCGACACACATTGTCACCTTGATCTGGATAAATTCGACCTCGATCGCGCAGCTGTGATCCAACGCGCCCTGGATGCCGGGGTGAATCGCATCCTCATTCCGTCACTTGACCTCGATTCGAGTCACGCGGCGGTCCGGCTGGCGGAGGCACATCCGAACGTTTTCGCCGCTGTCGGTTTTCATCCAACGGATCTGGAGAAATGGAAAGACTCTTCGATTGATGATCTAAAAGCCCTCGTTTTGGAGTCCAGTGGCTTGCCACTGGAAGACGAGAAGTTAGTGTCGCCACGGCACCACGGCGACGCTTCTCAACTCCAGAATACGATCGTTGCGATCGGCGAGATCGGGCTTGATTATTACTGGGTCAAGGACCCGGAGCGACGCGCCTTCCAACATATGGCTCTGCGGCAGCAACTCCAGCTTGCGCAGGAAGTGAACAAGCCTGTCGTGATCCACATGCGTGAAGAGAATGATGCCTGGTTCGGGCAGGCCTCGGTCGATCTGCTGGAGATCCTGTCGGAGTGGCATGGGCGATTGAAAACGGAATTACATCCACTCGTCGAAAGACCCGGGGTCCTGCATTCGTTCAACGGGAATCTTGAAACGGCGCAGCAAGCCATGTCGCTAAACTTCTATATCGGCGTGACAGGACCCGTCACATATAAAAACGCTGAGGAAAAACGGCACATCATCAAGCAAGTACCACTTACTCATTTACTACTAGAAACAGATGCTCCATTCCTGACTCCGATTCCACACCGGGGCAAGCGCAACGAACCTGCATTCGTGGCGCACATTGCTGATAAAATTGCAGAAATTCACATGACAACCCGCGAACAGGTTGCAGAAATCACAGCTGCGAATGCCGCCCGCCTGTTCGGTTGGGGAGGCTGACTGTTTGAGCTCGACAACCTTTTTCACATCGGTGCAAGAACAACTTCAATTTGTCGAACAACGGATTCGGGAACAGGCTGGAGACGAACATCACCCCGATCTGCGGTCAGCTTTGGAGCACCTGCTCGCGGCCGGAGGTAAACGGATCCGCCCGACCCTCGGCCTGCTGGTCGGGAACATGCTGGGTGCGCCCGAAGAGAAACTCATTACCCTCGGCGCGTCTGTGGAGCTGCTTCATACCGCGACATTGGTGCACGACGATCTGATTGACGGCGCGCTCCTGCGCCGCGGCATGCCCACACTTAATGCGCGTTGGTCTCCGGCTGCAACGGTACTCACCGGCGATTTCCTGTTTGCCCGCGCAGCCAAACTTGCGGCCGAGACCGATCATTTACCCCTCATGAAGCTGTTTGCCGATACGCTCGCCACGATCGTCAATGGCGAACTCACGCAAATGTTCTCGGCGCGCGGCGTGATCGACCGGGAGAATTACTACAGTCGTATCTACGCCAAGACCGGTTCGTTATTTGAAATGTCATCGCTGGCAGCGTGCATGGTGGCAACCGAAGAGGAAGAGATGCGCGCTTCCATGAAGTCCTTTGGCTATGAAGTGGGTTTGGCCTTCCAGATCGTGGACGATATCCTGGATTTCACGGGCGAACAATCGGCTGTCGGAAAGCCGATCGGCTCAGACCTGCTCAACGGATTGGTCACACTGCCGGCGATCTACTATGCCGAGGAACATCCAGACGATGCAGATATACTTTCGCTGCCAGGTGGTGGCTGGAAGGATACCGAACGCGTCCAGCGCATCGTGGATAACATCCGCAGGAACGCGGCGGTCGAAAAAGCCATGGACGAGGCAAGGCAGGCCGTCAACCGCGCCCTGCATGCTCTGGACGATGCGCCCGCCGTAGCGGAGCGAGATGCGCTCGAAAACCTGGCGAAGTTTATCGTCGATCGAAAAGTCTAGAAACTCGGTGGTCAAGAAGTGGCGCTTCAGGCGCCACGTATCGAGACCACCACGTATCCACAGCAATTCCCATGTTTGAGTGGTCTCGGTATGTCCTGCACCGTTCAGGCAGGATTACTCGACCAGCGAGAGAAGAATATGCCTAGTCCACGTAAGCCATTTCGGATCAATGTTGGTTTCATCATTGCAGAAGAAGCGGGGTACTCCCATAAAATCCCATTTGAACTTGAGAAGGTCAAGCTTGACGATCTCGAGCTGCACAACCTGGAAGGCGAAGCGACCATCGACCGCACTCCCCAGGGACTCCTCGTCCTGGGAAAATTTTCAGCAGATACGAAGCTGGACTGCGTACGCTGCCTGAAGGAGTTCACACATTCGCTGCAATGGGAATTCACCGAGTTGTACGCATTTACGAAGAAATCGGTCAGCGAATCGGAATTGCTCGTGCCCGATGATGCACACATCGATCTGGCGCCGCTGATCCGCGAATATGCGCTGCTCGAAGTTCCCATCAAACCGCTGCACGACCCCGAATGCAAGGGACTCTGCATTGAATGCGGCCAGGACCTCAACATTAAGGATTGCGGTCACAGCCAGGACACTGACGACTCGCCCTTTTCCGTGTTGAAAAATTTGCTCTAACTTGATGACGCTCCATAAAATAGACCGGCGCAATCAGATCTTATTCGCGGTTTTGGCCTTCGTAAATGCGATCTGGATTTTCCTCACCTATCTTTCCATCAACCGCATCGGCACACTGGAACCTGCCACGCTTGCCCGAACGCTTGAAGCGACCGCCGAGCGCCCCTATATTTACCGTGCTCTCCTTCCACTGCTTTCACAACTATTTGCACCGGTAATACCTGTCCAGTTGATCGAATGGCTGCCTAATGCGCCCATGGGTTTACGGAATTCTTTTGGCTGGCTCAGTGATGGAGGGTATGAGCGGCAGGCGGCCGTGATTCTGATCCTGATTTTTCTTTCCCTGGTTGCCTTTGCATTTGCCGAAAGAAAACTGCTGCAGGCGCTGGGAACCGGAACGAAAGAGCAATTTGTATTGGCGCTTCTGGCGCAAATCCTGGTTTTGCCATTCTCCATCCAATTTTCATTCTACTATGATCTTCCGCAGGTCCTGCTCGTCACGCTTTGCCTGCTCTTCTTATATCGGGAACAATGGTGGCAATACATTCTCACGCTGGCAATTGCAAGCTTCAACAAGGAGACGTCGGTTTTTCTGATCACCGTCTTCGTTATCTACTATTTACAAAGATTGCCTCTGAGAAAATACCTTGAATTGCTTGTTGCGCAAGTGACCATCTATTCGGTAATCCGCGCCAGCCTGCTCTATATCTTCCGAAACAACCCGGGCACGACCGTGCTGCTCACGCTGGAGGGCCACTACAGGCAATACACAGCCTACCCATCGACGCTGCTCTTCACGTTGATCTTCTTCTGCCTGATCGGATTTCTACTCACCAGGCAATGGCAACGAAAACACCCATTCCTGCGCGCTGCCATCGTGATCCCTGCGCTGATCCTGATCCTGTTCTTTACGTCCGGGATGCCGATGGAGTTCCGCGTCTTTCTGGACACCCTGCCGGTTCTCGTTATTTTGGGCTTTCCCTCAACGCAGGCGTCGTCCGCGACTGCGGCAGTCGAAGCCGCCGAGATTGTAGTAAAATAGCGGCTATGAATTTCAAACCTGCTTATCCAATGGTGCCAATAACCATGGCCATGCCCCGCCTGGTCCTGTCTTGTCGCGCCTGGATAGCACGTTAGGTCCCTTTTCCTGTTAACAACGGGCTGTCCACGGTTAGGACAGCCTTTTTGTTTGTCTATTTCGTACGGGCGGGCAGCTGCCCGCCGCTACAAGAAATCTGGAGGCATGAATGCCTGAAAACATACTAATTGCCATTGCCTGGCCCTACTCGAACGCCGAGATCCACGTTGGAAACATCACCGGCTCCCATTTGCCCGGTGACATTGTGGCGCGTTATCACCGTCTCAAAGGGAACAATGTGCTGATGATCAGCGGCACCGATTCGCACGGTACCCCGGTCGTGATTGCCGCAGACAAGGAAGGCAAGCCTGTTGAGGAGGTGTACAAGAAATATCACGAAACATTCCTCGACGTCTTCAAAGGCTACGGAATCACCTACGACCTGTTCACGACCACGCACAGTGAAAACCACTTCAAAGTTTCGCAAAACATATTCCTCGCTCTGCAGAAAAACGGCTACATGTTCAAGCAGTTCAGCAAGCAGTGGTATTCGCCAAGCGCCAACAAATTCCTGCCCGACCGCTACGTGGAAGGCACCTGCTACATCTGTGGATTCGAGAACGCCCGCTCCGATCAATGTGATCGCTGCGGAAATGTGCTGGAGCCAGAGAAGCTGATCAATCCACGCGCCAAGACGGGCGATGGTGCGCTCGAACTGCGCGAGACCGAGCATTTCTATCTGGACCTATCGAAGCTCGAACCGGACGTGAAGAAATTCCTGAAGGACCGCGCCGACCATATGCGCGACACCGTCATCGGTGAGTCGCTTGGCAAGATCGAAGCGGAGGGACTGAAGCCGCGCCCGATCACGCGCGATCTCGACTGGGGCATCCCTGTCCCAGTGGACGGCTGGGAAGGCAAGTGTCTCTACGTCTGGTTTGAGGCCGTCATCGGCTACCTCTCCGCGCCGATCGAGTGGGGCCGCTTGTCGGCCGCCGCCCTGAGTGCTTCGCAATCAAAGGGTGAGGACGAGGCGTGGCGCGAGTGGTGGATCAATCCTGCCGCCAAACAGTTTCACTTCATCGGCAAGGACAATATCTTCTTCCACACATCGCTGTGGCCCGCCGAGTTAATGGGCGTGGGCAGCGCGTTCATGGAGTTGTTCGCGGGCGATGAAGTCCCGCTGATCCTGCCGTTTGACGTGCCTGCCAACCAGTTCATGAACCTGGAAGGTGAGAAGATCAGCGGCTCGCGCAATTGGGCCGTGTGGGGCCGCGACGCCTTGACGCGCTACGACCCGGACGCGCTGCGCTATTACCTGACGGTCAATATGCCCGAGGCGAAGGACAGTGACTGGGATTGGTCGGAATTCGTGGCGCGCAACAATAATGAACTCGTCGCTACGTGGGGCAACCTTGCCAACCGCGTGCTCTCATTCTGTTACAAGAACTGGGATGGCTGCGTGCCAGATGTAGAGGTGGATGCGCTTCGCGAAATCGACCGCGATCTGCTCACCGTGATCGAGAACGGATTCAACACGGTCGGCGCGGAACTGGAAGCGGTGCGCCTGCGCCTGGCGTTAGGCGAAGCGATGAAATTGGCAACCGCCGTGAACCAATACCTGGACCACACCGCTCCGTGGTCCACGATCAAAACGGACCGTGATGCGGCATCGAAGACGATCTACACTGCACTACGCGCCATCGACTCATTGAAAGTGATGTTCGCCCCGTTCCTGCCGTTCACATCCGAGCGGCTGCACGGTTTCTTTGCTTACGAGACTCCGCTCTTTGGTGAGCAATACACCGAAGAGGTAAGCGACTCGCTTGGAACACATAAAGTTCTGCGTTACCGTGATGTAAGTCGGACTATCGCAGATCCCGCGAAAAGCGGGGCCAGTCCCACCTACTGGAGTCCAAGCGAACTGACACCAGGAAAGAAACTGAATCAGCCGGGTCCGTTGTTCAAGAAGCTGGAAGAAAAGGTTGCTGAAGAAGAACGAGCGAGATTGGGTAAATAAAAGAGAAAGGCGGCCGTGAGCGGTCGCCTTTCTGATTCAGAAAAACGTAACGCGACACATCGTCCCTATTGGGTGTATGTCGCCTGTACAAGTGATGCGATATATTGCGAATTAACAAATAAATCGAACTATCCCGCTGGAACCACTGAGTCACGGAGTTTTTTTATAGCTCTCTCAGCGTCTCCGTGACTTCGTGGTTTGATTTTGCGGTTTCCAGCCACATCCATTGTTCGATTAATTTGCATAAGCACGAAGTGTCGCCTTGCTATTCGCGAGGAGCCATGAGCAATACAATCTTGAACATCCGGTCCAGTTACGATCAAGTCGCGTCGGAGTACGCCGAAAAGTTCAAAGACGAAATGGCCGACAAGCCTTTCGACCGCGACTGTCTCGACCTCCTTGCACGTGAGGTCAGGGATTTGGGTCCCATCTGCGATCTCGGCTGCGGACCGGGCCAGATCGCGCGCTACTTGCATTACATGGGCGTGAATACATTAGGTGTGGACCTCTCGCCGCGCATGGTCGAAGAAGCGCAACGGTTGAATCCCGAAATCCATTTTCATCAGGGCGACATGCTCGATCTGCCCAACGCAGACAATTCCTGGGGCGGGATCGCGGCTTTCTACTGCATTCTTCACATTCCAAGGGAGAAGATTGTCGATGCACTGCGTGAGATGAAACGGGTGCTCAAGCCTGGTGGTGTATTGCTGCTCACGTTCCACATCGGAGATGAGATCAAACACCTGGACATATGGTGGGAAAGACCGGTCAATTTGGATTTCGCGTTTTTTCAGCCTGAAGAAATGGAGAGCTGGTTAAAGGAAGCTGGCTTTGAATTGCAGGAAACTCTCGTCCGTGAACCAAATCCCGATGTAGAGGTCGCCACGAGAAGGGCGTATATATTTGCGAAAAATCGACAATAAAGAATTAAGAAGGACCAATGAGCGCTATCGTTCCAGCCAAAGAAAAATCGCCCCGATCAATGCATTCACAATTACCAGATTATGTATCCCATCGGTAGGGATCTGCATTACACTGAGGACCACTTTCGCTCCATACAGTGCAAGGTATGCAGCGACAAGAATGGCAGCGTACGGCGCTGATTTCCGCGGCGATTTGAAGTTCACAACATACAAACCGCCGACGAGCAAGGCAAGCAGGCCGGCTATAGGTTTGAGGATGACAATGATAGGCCAACCGCGATACTCTCCATAGACCATCAGACTATGCGCCGCGAGAAACAAAGTCATTGATAAAATGATCCAGCGATTTAACACCAATTCTCGTGTGAATATCAGGAAGACGGCGTTAAGGATCGCGGTGATCCCCAGAAGGAGCCATGAAGCATCGGTATATTCGCCGAACATAATCGGTACCAATTGCGCAAAGAACAGGATCGGAAGCAGCGACCCGATCAGTTCCAGAACGCCCGGCGTGGTAGTGGGCAAAGAAACCATTAATCGATCGGTGTTCTTTGTGTTAGGAGGAGGAGCTTCAGATCCGCTGGTGATAATCGGGGCCGCCTTAAACGCGTCCGCGATTTCGGCTGCATCCTTATCTGCCAGCATCTGGCCGTATCGGGCATGTAAAGATTGGATCAGTCGTTGGTGTGCGCGCTTGCGATGATCCTGCGGGAAATAATCCACGTATTGCCACGAACGCAAGCGCCGCGGTAACTCGCAGTCATCCAACCGCAGGGGGATGATAAAAATTGTTCCTTCTGGTTTCTCAAGCGCAATATCCAGGACAAATTTCAACTCACGTTGAATATACCCCTCCTTCGTGACGGAGTTTCTGGATAAACAGATGATGACTGCGTTGGCCTTTTCTACGGCCCTCTCGATCTCGAAATCCCAATCCTGGCCAGGCAGCAGCTTTTCTTCATCCAGCCAGGGATCGATCCAGCTTTCGTTTAGCAGTTGCCGGTACAGCTCACGAACCATCGATTTATCATGCGATGAGTGACAAAGAAAAACACTAAGTTTGGGTTCGCTCATATGCCACGTCCTATGAAAAGTGCCGGGCTACCGATATGGGGATTATTTTACAACCAATTTACATCTTAATCATGATTTGGCAACACGCTGCAGATACAATGACAAAAACACCGGAGGATAACAATGAAAATCAAAACCGTATCGATCCTGCTCGTTGCATTTGGACTTCTGCTGAGCGCCTGCCGGGCCAATATCTCCCGCAATAGCGACGGCACGCTAACCGTTGAAACGACCATCAATCAGCAGGAATTGCAGGATGTGATCACCGCATCCATCGCCGATCCGCTGATCCAGGAACTGACGGCTTCACTGCAATCAGGCTACATTCTGGTAAACGCAGAACGCCAGCGCTTGAACGACGCCAGCAAAACCGACAACATGAGTTTCCGCCTTGATCTGGGTGTCAACAGCGGACAGCTCACTGCAACGATCTCGAATGCACTCATCGATGGGATCGCGATCGAACAGGACCGTCTCGATCATTGGAATGAGACCATCGCCAGCCGAATTCTTATACTGGGAAAGAAAAATCCGAACAGCAGCCTGCAATCAGTGAATGTGACATCGGAAGCAGTGACAATGACCTGGGTGGTCTCAAAATAACAAACCATACAGGACACTAACTGTTTGTCGTGGTTAGTGTCCTGTATTTGCAATTGATCACGGACCAGTAAGGAATAGAGTCAGGCTGTATTTCGATGTCAGCCATTCACGATTTCACCGCCATTTGGATGAAGTACTTGTCCCGTTATATAGGAGGAATCGTCTGAAGCCAGGAACACATAACTTGGGGCAACCTCTTCAGGTTCCCCAGCCCGCCCCATGGGGACATCTGACCCGAATTTCGCGACCTTGTCCGCTGCGAATGTGGCCGGGATCAATGGCGTCCAGATCGGTCCCGGTGCGACCGCGTTGACACGAATCCCCTTCTCCACCAGAGCATGCGCCAGCGAACGCGTCAGGCTGACGATGGCGCCCTTCGTTGACGCGTAGTCGATAAGATGCGGGCTGCCTCGATAGGCCGTTACCGAAGTCGTATTGATAATTGCACTCCCCTTTTTCAGATGCGGCAGGGCGTGCTTGATCAGATGGAACATCGCGAAGACGTTGGTTTTGAATGTCTTGGTGAGCTGCTCGGCAGTGATATCGACAATACTCTCCTGGGGATACTGGACGGCTGCATTGTTGACTAGAACATCCAACCGCTTCCATTTCTCTATGGTTTGCTGAACCGCGCCTTTACAGAACTCCTCATCCCCAATATCGCCGGGCAGCAGCAGGCACGTTTGCCCATGCTTTTCCACCAGCGATTTGGTCTCTTCAGCATCCTGATGTTCATTGAGATACGCCACGACCACATCCGCGCCCTCTTTTGCAAATGCGATCGCAACGGCACGCCCGATCCCGCTATCGCCGCCTGTGATCAAGGCCACCTTGCCTTCGAGCTTCCGACTCCCTCTGTACGTGGGGTCCTCCGCCTTGGGACGCGGTTTCATTTCATGTTCCAGGCCCGGCTGCTGGTCCTGATGCTGCGGCGGACGCTGCTGCTTTTCTTCCTGAACCTTTTGAGGCATGATACTTCCTTCCGATCAAAAAATCCCGCAGGCTGTCCATCACTTTACTGAAATGGCCTGCGGGATGTACGGAGGGCAGCGACCCTACTCGTTCACATCATCTCTCATGGCGGCCTGTACGTTGACCATATTCTCAGCCAGCCTGGTTAATTTCTCGTCAGTTGTTTTTTCCTCTTCGAGGGTTTTATCCAGAAGCCTCGCAACGGAATTAAAGCCCAGTTGGCGGGCGTGGGCCGAAGCGGTGCCATACGCGGCCATCTCATAGTGCTCCACCTTCTGTGCCGCGCCGATCAACCCGGCATCGGCGGTATCCATGTCGAGGTCTTCGGTCATGACCTCCTTGCCTTCTTCGATCAGGCCTTCCATGCCCACGCATTTCTTGCCGCGCGGGCTGACGCCCAATTCGTCACAGGCTTGTTCGAGCCGGCGAGCCTGCTCCTTCGTCTGCGCAAGATGCTCTTCGAACGCCATGCGCAGCTCCTGCGACTTTGCAGTCTTGGCCATCTTGGGCAAAGCCTTGAGGATCTGGTTTTCGGCGCTGTAGAGGTCCTTCAACTCATCGGTCAAAAGATCTTCGAGGGTTCCTGTACCTGTTTTCATCTTTATCTCCTTATCTCTGTGGATGAAAATACGGAAAATAGAGCGAAACTTCTTTCGCTACATTCAGGTACGATTGCCTATACGGAATGTTACGAATCGAGGAAATAGACGGCAACCGCAGCCACATCTCAGCTTGGTCGTCTCAACGGTTCAAGCGGGACCCGAGGCGGGCTCCGTTTACTTGACCGTTTTCTCCCCTTTACGTTTGCCCTTCGAACCTCACATCGCGCTTTAGAAACAGCAAAAAGCCGACCAGGCGCAGCCCGGCGCTCAACCACAGCGCGCCGCCCAGACCGACATACTCGGCGACCCAGGTTCCCAACAGTGGAGCCACGATCGTGGAAAAATACTGCATCGATTGCGCCAGCGAGACGAAGGTTGCGCTGTATTCTGCCGGGACGGTCTTCATCAATTCATCGAAGAACACCAGGTCCAGCCCGCCCTGAAAGAGGCCGGCGATACCGGCGTATATGATGATCATTTCGACACGCGGTGTGGCAGCGCTCAGGGCCGGATACACGACCATTCCCAGGGTTGTGGCCAGCAGTACGAACCGCCCGCCCCGTTGACGGGAGACACGCGGCCACAAATAATACCCAACCAGCATCACCAGTGTCATCGTCATATTGATCGAGCCGATCTGGGCGTCAGAGGCGTGAACGTCTCGAACAAGGAACAGCGGCATGATCGGGATACTTAAATATAATGCCGAGAAGTACACGAATCGCTTTAACGCGAACGATAGAAAAGCAGGGTTCGCGCGCAGCAGTTTCAGGTAATACTGTACGCCCTCACGCGGGCTGGCGCTGCCCGGCAAGCGTACCGGTTCGCGTTCGGGCAATATGATCTTGCGCGAAAAGTAGAAGCTAAAGAATCCACCCAACGATAGAACCAGAAACATGATCGCATAATTGAGTGGAAAGTCGATCAGGTTGATCAGGCGCGTGACGATGAACGTCCCCACTACACCGGTGATTCCGAACATCGTCCAGCGGCGGCTGAGCAGGGCATAGCGTCCCTGGGGTCCGGCAACCGCATTCATCACCACTGAAAACGCCACCGCCAGGGCCGTCTGTGGCAGCGTGGCGAACGCCCAGATCGCCAGCGCCGCGATGATGGCCAAGTCTGGTGAAATGGTCAACGTCAGGATGCCGGTCAAGGCATAACACAGGATGACCATCAGTCGCGAAACGCTGTACCAGGAAACGATGTTCTTTTGAGATTGCAGGAACTGCCCGACAACAATAGCCAACAGGAGTCCCGTCACACCCGGCATCGACGAGAGCAGTCCCACTTGAAAATTGGTCGCGCCCAGGCGCGTGAGAAAGACCGGCAGGAACGGAGCGGCGACGTTGGAAATGCTGACGCCGATCGCGTCGATTTGTACATAACGGAAATTTTGCTTTTGGATTTGTAGATCTTGCCCGGGTATTTCGATGTCCATACCGGGAAGGATTATAACGCTCCTGCCGCTTGTCTCATTGATCGCTGAAGTCTCGGAGTTCCCAATTTCGAGAAGATACTCATAATGTCACGCCGAGCGGAGCGAAGTGTCTCCCCAGAGTTTCAGCCGATTGGCTGAAACTCTGGGGATTCTCACCGGCACTCCCTGAAGTTTTGAATGATTTTGCAGGTTAAGATTCGAATTCCACGTTGCATAAATGATGCGGCACTCTGTGAAGTAAAATCGTTTCATGATCGAAATCCGTCCCATCCAACCGAACGAATGGAATCAAGCCAAGCGCGTCGTGTATCGCGTCGCGCATATCGTATTCAATGACCCACGCAGCCTCGAAGAGTCCATCGCCTACCACGAATCCCGGCATGAGCTCAAGGATCTGGACGATATTCAAACGAATTACTTTGAGAACGGCGGAACATTTTTGGCGATGTTCGACGGCGATGAAATGATCTGCACCGGCGCGATTCGAAAATGGAATGAAGAGACCTGCGAGCTGAAACGGCTATGGTTGCTGCACACATACCAGAATCAGGGCATGGGATATCGCATGATGAGAGAACTACTGGCGGCTGCGCGCAGCATGGGGTATAAGAGAATGCGGCTGCAGACCGATGCAATCGCGCAAAGCCGCGCAGTCGAATTCTACCAACAGCTCGGCTTCCACGAAATTCCCCGCTACACCGAACGAACAGATGATATCTGCATGGAAATGATAATTTCAGAATAACCATGTAGGGGCGGGCAGCTGCCCGCCCCTACATGGTTGTTTGATTCAACCAATCGGGCAATTGCGCGAACAATTGCTTCATGGTTTCCTTTGCACGCTGATTGAAGATCTCGATATTGTGATAGGCTTCGCCGCCCTGTTCACTGACGACATCACTGACGGCGCGCAGGATCAGCAGGCGGGTTTGATTCTTCTGTGCCACCCACGCCAGCGCAGCCGATTCCCAATCGGCAGCGATCGCACCATGTTCTCGCAGGGACACGATCTTATCGGGAGCCAGGTCACCATCGGCTGAGGCCAGGGTCCCGCGTCGGACAGGGTGAGGATAGGGTTCCGGGAGCCAGCTCAGGTCGAGCGATGAAGCGTAATACGTCGATACGCCGGGATCACCCATTAATTCCAGGATGTCATAGACAAAGGTTCTTTCCACCAGGATCACCTCGCCCTGATCCACGACACCGGCAAATCCTCCACATGTTCCAAGGCTGACGACCAGGTCGGGCGCATGTGCATCGATGACATATTGCATCACAGCCGCCGAGGCGATCTTTCCCCAACCGGTGTGATAGAGTGTCAGGTGCCGGTTGTCAACTGTCAGGTTCATAGATTCGCCAAACCGAGATTGTAGAATTGGGGTATTCGGGAATAATGGCTTAACACCCTCCCATTCTGCGCGGGCAGAGATCAATACGACGATCTTCATGCTGTTACCTCTGAATGCCGTGGTGTTCGGGCGACTGTCCCACCTTATCCGATAACGTCTTTTACTTTTTTCCCGCCTAATAAGTCACCGGGAATTTCATTCTCTCGATACACTTCCCAGGTCTCTGTGTGAACAACTTCTTTTCTGGCGTGCAAGTCGACCAGCGGGCCGAGGCTTTCGATCTCGGTGAAACGATGATTGGTATAGGACTCCGTGTTGCATCCAAAATCGGGATATTCTTCGTTCCGCCGCACGCCAAAGCGTTTGACGAACAACGTGTCATCATAATAATAAGCCAGCCAGCCATGCGGATTGAAGTAACCGATCTTGAATGGCTGCGGGTTCGATGTGGACTTGATCGTAATGAAATCATCGCCGAGTTTAAGCCGGGCATCCTCCCAACGGGAATACGGCCACATCGCCACACGCCGGTTGGGCAGCACCGTGTCTGAGTCGACAGCCCCAACTTGTTGCGGAAGAATGGCCGTACCACCGGGGCGCATCATTGTCAGGGCCCAGGGCGAGAGACGCACGGTCGTCCAGCCCTGATTTTCGATAATATGTTTTACGACAATGAAGGGATGACTGGAGCTCATTTGGATCGAGATGGTTTTGCGCAGCCTGGTGATGGGTTCGATGCAACCCTGCAAGCGGATTCCATCTTCATACTGTTTGATCGTCAGTCCATCATCGTCAGGGATATAACTGTAGTGAACAGACTCAGGCGCGTTCCAGAGCCGGTGTCCGCCATAAGGACGGTAATCGCCGTTTTCTGTGCTGGTTACCAGATCGGGCACTTCGGCAAACAGGTTTTCGCCCGTCCAGGATGGGATCAGCCGAACGATTCGCGGCCCGGCGTTTGCCAGGCATTCCAGCCGGAAAAATTGATTTTCATATACTGCGGTTTTGTGCCCGTGATAATCCACTGTATTCATGCCGATACTATAAATCATCTACTCTGGAACGTGTATTCCAATTTCATGACTGGAAATCCCATCGAATATATTCTCAACGCTCACAAAAGGAGCCTTCTTATTCTTTGGGGAGTGCCTAAAACACAAGACATTTTCCGTCATTGCGAGCCCGCTAGGGCGAAGCAATCTTATGCCATGAAGAGAAAGATTGCTTCGTCGTGACGAACACTCCTCGCAATGACGGTGTATTTTTGTTTTCGATCTTAGGCACTCCCATTCTTTGGAAACCGCACGTGCTGAGCCAGGGTATTATATAATCTTATCATGGCAAACAAACAACCCAATTCAAAAATGTGTTTTATCTGCGGACTCGAAAACCCGGTGGGGCTCCATTTGCATATTTATGAAACCGAACCGGGCGTGGTGGAAAGCACCTATGTTGCGCCTGATCATTTCCAGGGCTATCCGGGTGTGCTGCACGGTGGAATTGTCGCCGCGATCCTCGATGAGATCTCAGGTCGCGCGTTGATGGGCAGCGACCCCATGAATCCGCGCTTCATGTTCACAGCAAAACTCGAAGTGAAATATCGTCAGAATGTTCCGATCGGCGAACCGCTGAAGATCATTGGCAAAGGAATAAAATCGAGAGCCCGCTCCGCCGAAGCCTGGGCTGGAATTTACCGTGCAGAAACAAACGAATTGCTTGCCGAAGGGACGACACTATTAATGAATGTTCCGCCTGAGCAATTTGACGTCGAAAGATTGGATGAATTAGGTTGGAAGGTCTATCCTGAATAAAGGATAATAAAATGGAGATAGGCTGACACTTTATCAGGCGTTTCGGCGTTTAATATTGTGGGAGACCAGCCGATGGATGAAAAACAGTTTATACGGGATATGGACCCGATTTTTGAGGTATTTGCGGAGCTATACCGCACGAACATTACGCGCGTTTATCGTTATCACATGGTCCATGTTGGGAAAGCGAATATTGCTGAAGACCTGACCTTACAAACGTTCATGGCGGCATGGAAGGAATTTCCCTCTTTACAGAAAAGGGGTTCCTTCGCGGTACGAGTCCTTCAACTTGCAATAGAGAAATGTCACAAGGATTATCGCTGGAGCAGGCAGGAGCTGCTCGACGATGCGGTTCTTTATTATCAAGTGTCAAGTCTGCCCGGCAATAAAGCCGCCATGCAGCGTATGGAAATTGAATCCATCTCGCGCACCCTGAAGCAAATTCCTTCCACTGAGGCAGAGGCAATCATCCTATACTTTTTCTGTGACCTGACCAGTTCCGAAAGTAGCGCTGTACTCAAGAAAAGCACGGAGACAATCGAGGCGCTCATCTCGCGCGGATTGAACAGTTTGAATGCTTCCGCCTCTCAAACGTCAGGTAAGGAAACGATTTCCAGCGACCTTGAGGAGGATGCGCTCCTCAATAAATTAGCCAACGTTGCTGCTCAGATCAGGCCTGATCCATTTTTTGAAGCGGAGCTGGAGCAGTCCGTGGCTGCCAGCCACCAACCAAAAACAAAATGGACCATGCCCCTTCAAGAGTTTTCCACAGTGACCGGTTTGGCCGTGCTCATCGGTCTGACATTTTTCCTGATTAGCTGGCGTGTCGATCCCCGGGCATCCACCACACCACAGCCGACAGCCCGTCCACCGACTCAAGATGTGAACATGAGCGGAACGATCCCGATAACAGCAACACCCCGTCGCCCAACTGCCCGCCCTACAGGTACAGACATTCCGCTACAGGAATACGTTGTTCAAGCCGGAGATACATGCACTTACATTGCTGACAAGTTCGGTGTGACGATTGACCTGCTCATTACTCTTAATCACCTGAACAACACTTGTGATATATGGGCCGAGCAAACACTTAAGGTTCCCCTCACGCCGATCTCCGTTCCTGCCAGCGAATGAACTTGAGAATTTCCCTGTTACTTTTTCTTCCCTCCTGCAACATATAGGTGTGCACACAATACAGGAGGTCCATGACTACCCTTATGACAACACACACCAAAGAACAGGACGAAACCGATCTGGCGCGCCAGGCCATCAGCAGCGTGGATGCATTTGCCGAACTCTATCGGCGTCACATGACGCGTGTCTATCGTTATCACATCGCGCATGTGGGCAATGTTAAAGATGCGGAAGATCTCACGTCTCAGACGTTTATGGCAGCGCTGGAGGGACTCCGCTCGTTTCGAGGAGGCGGCTCTTTTGCGGCGTGGATATTGGGGATCGCGTCGAAGAAGAGACTAATGTTCTTTCGCGGACGCAGGCCCGAGGTCCCGTTGGATGCGGCGGAGTACTATCCAAGCCCAGTCCTGCCCACCGATAAAGCAGCCGCGCAGCGCCTGCAGCTTGAATCCGTCTCGCGCGCCCTCGCACGAATCTCGCCCGACCGGTCCGAGGCGATCAGCCTCACGTACTTTGGCGGACTGTCGAATCTCGAAGCGGCACGCCTCCTGAACAAAAGTGAGGCGGCTGTGAAAATGCTCATCTCGCGGGGATTGCAAGACCTGCGGGAACGTACCTCCCTTGCATTGGAGGTGGAACTATGAACGACAAATTCACTGATAATCAACACGATGATGATATTGGCCGCAAATTGACTCAAGTAGCCGACCAGACCCATGCCAGCGGCCAATTTGCAATGGAGTTGGAGGAAAAACTGCGCCGCGCGCATCAGCCGAGAACAGGCTGGTGGCTCACGTTCCATCAAATCTCGCCTACCCTGCGCTGGGTGGGATTGATGGTCCTGCTGGCAATCGTTTTGAGCTGGAGCATCCGGACTCTCATCCCCGCACCGCAGCCGGCTGTGGAAAGCACGCTGGCAGCTCCCGGGCTCTTGACGCCAACCATTACGAATGACACCCAACGCCAGACACCTCCTCCTGAAGGCGACGGGGTCGAGTTCCGCGGCGCGCAGCTATACATGAATGTGCCATTGCCCGATTCACCGGCTCAGGCCAACATATACGCGGCAATTGAGTCACAACCTGCCACACTGGAATACGCTCAATCGCTGGCGCAGCAATTTGGCATTGCAGGGGATGTTTATCTGGCGCCAGGACCAACGCAAAACACCACAGGGTACATGGTGACTGATGGCAAGCAGCAGTTGGTTGTGTTCGGTGAGAACAACTACTCTTACACTTCAGACATGCTGGCAAATAGCCGCACCTACAAGGGATTTGAAAGCGAGAATGCCGAATCGATCATCCGCGAGTTCCTGCAAAGCCATGGTTTTGATACGGATGTCCGCCTCTTCGACGATGGAACCAACGGCGGCTACGTCTTACAACAGCTCTCGCCGGATGGTTTGCCGATCGAATACGAGAATTATTTCCAACCAGCCGTACGCGTGACACTTAATGAAGATGGCAGCGTGCTGGGGATGACTGTATTAATGGTGAGCTATGATCGCAATCCCGTTGGTTCGTTTGGAATCATCAGCGCCGACGAAGCCTTGCAAAGACTGCTCGACGATAACATCTCCGCCGGAAAGATCGAAACGATGTACGGCGGACCCGATGAAAACTTTATCGCACCCGAGGTGTGGTACCACGAATATCCTGACAATCAAACAGTCACTATATACGGGAATGTATCATCCAGCCCGGCTGTCGATCCGAGCAAACCGGCGATTGTCTTCATTGATTCCGTGCAAGCGATTGGAAACACGGCCGGCATGGAAGCGCTCGATTACTATACTTTCGTTGAGTCCACCGGTCAGTTCATCGTCGAGAATGGTGTGCGAAAATTCAATGTAGAAACCTGGAATACAAATGTCGTGAACGCTTCTATCTTCGGCGGATTGAGACGCGATGGCGATCAGGTCATCGTGAACGATCAAAATGGCGGCGCCGAAACAGAATATATCCTGGTTGCCCCACCGGCTGATCTACCCCCAGAAGTGAACTTCCCCGAATCGCAGGTCACGATCAATGGCGCAGTCGTCGATGGGAAGTTGTACTGGACGATCATTGACTACTTTGCAGACGCCAGCAATATGGGCGGCGGCGGAGGTGGTGGCGGAGGCATGGGCTTCTATCAATTGAACTTGAGCGGCACGCCGATTCCATTTCCAACTGCTACAGCCAATGTAACAGGCCCTACTTATACCGCTGCCGAGCTTGCTTCCTTCGAGAAACATACAGTTGAGGATGGAGATACGCTCTTATCCATTGCAGTCACGTACAATGTTCCTGTGGATGAGCTTCAGCGCGTCAACAACATTACCGATGAGAGCATGATTGCCGTGGGCTGGGTACTGACAATACCAGGCGTGGCAGGTCCTACACAGTTGGATGGAGAAGAAGGAATGCTGCAAGTGCAAATCTTCGAAAAGCCAGATGGACGTCTTCGCGAAGCCTATACTTTCATCAGCACGAAAGACCAGACGTATTTTCAAGTGAAGGGTAAAAATTTAGAACAGCTGCAGGATCTTGCCAATCGCCCGATCAAGATCTGGGGCACGATTAGTTACGATGAAATGGGGACACCGATTCTGGCCTTCGAACGATTCGAGTCGCTTTACCCGGACCTGCAGTTTGAAGTAGTAAAGGGAATACAACGGACCATTGAGATCGACGGAATGGATGTGGTCCTCTTCACGACCAATGGCACGACCTATATTCAAATGATCTCAAGCGGAGGCTATCCCGACTACAATATATACGATGGTGCAGGCGAGGTCAATCTCGAAGTGTTGCGCATCCCGGATGAAACCTATGCCGGTTATCCGGCACTACGAGTTTTCAGTTCAGGACCAGCCATCAACCCCGCAACCGGAGAAGAACTTCAACTGCCCCGATTCACTGACAAGCTGGAGGTATATCCAGATCCCTATGGTAACGCGGATACATACATTCCGCCCGACGTAAGCATCGAACGTGTGGAGTTGATCTATGTGACGAACAATCCTGCATACCAAGATAGTGAAAATCCCGACGCTCCCAGGGGACAAGGCTACCTTCAACCGGTCTGGCATTTCCAGGGACACTATGCAAATGGAGATGTGTTGGATATCCTTGTACAAGCGCTCAACCAGGAATATCTTTCACCAGAGCTGAGTCCACACGAGCCGCCTGGCTAACCCCAAAATTGCCGCCATCATTCGATGGCGGCTTTTGTTTAACTGTATAATACAGGCACTCCACGGAGGTATATGATCACAACCTATCATCGACCCAAAACTCTGGATGAAGCACTGACATTATTATCGCAAAGCAACCGGATTCCGCTTGGAGGCGGCACGCTTCTTTCCCACGCGTCGTCGCTCAACGCAGGGCAGACAGCGGATCCCGTGGAAGTAGTGGATCTGCAATCCATCGGGCTGGATACCGTTAAACAGCAGGGCAACACTCTGGAACTCGGCGCCACGGTCACCTTGCAGCGATTGCTGGAATCGGAGCACTGTCCGCCGGCGATGAAAGCTGCGATCAAGCTCGAGGCGCCTCTCAATATTCGTAATGCTGCCACCCTGGCCGGCACTCTTGTTGCCTGCGATGGGCGCTCCACATTTGCAGCGACGTTCCTGGCGCTGGATGCCAGGCTGGAGATCAAGTGTATCGATCCGTTTCAACTGGTCGAGATGGAAACTGAGTCACGCGCGCCTCAGGCGGAAACAGAGACGGTATCGACCGGCGAGTTTCTGTCGCTGCGCGCCGAACGAATCAAGGGGAAATTGATCACATCCATCACGATTCCCACAAACGTAAAGCTATCCTTCGAATATGTGTCGCGCACCCCGGCAGATAAACCGATCGTCTGTGCGGCCCTGGCGCAATGGAATTCTGGCAGAACGCGGCTGGTACTGGGTGGTTATGGTAAGAGTCCCATGTTGGCAATGGATGGCACCGAATCCGAAGGGTTGGAAGCCGCGGCCCGCAATGCCTTCCACGAGGCAAACGACGAATGGGCATCCGCCGAATATCGCATGGATGTTGCCGCCACATTGGCAAAACGGTGTTTGACCTGGTAGGGACATCTCTTGGAGATGTCCAATTTACGCGAACATGAAATACGACCCCACCAAACATCATCGTCGATCCATCCGGTTGAAAGGATATGATTACCATAAGGCCGGTGCCTATTTCGTCACGATTTGCACGAAGAATCGGGAATGCGTTTTGGAGGATCCCACAGTCAGATCGATCCTCCTGGATATTTGGAATGCATTACCGCAATGGTTTCCCACGATCGAACTGGATGAATTCGTGATCATGCCCAATCACGTCCATTTTGTGGTCTGGATCTTACCCCCCGGTGGGATGCCCCCGGTCGGGATACCCCTTGCGGGTATCCCTCAGCCGGACGGGGGCGAGCCCCTTCCCTACCGGTTGCCGACGCCGCAAAAAACGAATGACCGTCCCTCGCTGGGTGATATCGTCGGCGCATTCAAATCTTTGGTCTTCACTGTGTATTACGATTACATCCAATCGAACAATTTATCGAAACGGGCAAAATTTTGGCAGACCAATTATTATGAACACATCGTACGCAACGATCGGGCATTAAACGCGATCCGCCGATACATTATTGAAAATCCCGTCAACTGGAAACTAGACCGAGACAACGCCGGTAATCTTCGCAAGTTACCTGCTCCGTCGATCATCGAGGAATACCTGGAAGATATTGAGTCCTTATTAAATGTTGTCGAAGACAAGGAAACTACTTCCTCGTGAAATCATTGCCTCTCAACCAAATCATTCACGGTGACTGCATCGAGATTCTGGCGACACTGCCTGCGAATTCGGTGGATCTCATTTTTGCCGATCCACCGTATAACCTGCAGTTGAGCAAGGACTTGTATCGCCCCAACCTGACCAAGGTCGCTGCCGTGGATGATGGCTGGGACAAATTTACTGACTTCAAATCATACGATGAATTTACGCAAAAGTGGCTATCCGCAACACAGCGTGTACTCAAAGATACCGGTACGATCTGGGTAATCGGCACGTATCACAATATCTACCGTGTGGGTTCCATCATGCAGGACATCGGGTTTTGGATCCTGAACGACATTCTATGGCTAAAGAATAATCCCATGCCCAACTTTAGAGGCGTGCGCTTTACCAATGCTCATGAGACAATCATCTGGGCCCAGAAGAAAAAGGGCGCCCGCTATACCTTCAACCATAAATCGATGAAGGCGTTGAATGATGATCTGCAAATGCGCTCCGATTGGGCGCTTCCCCTTGTGACCGGCAGGAATCGCATCCGCGCCAACGGAAGCAAGGCACACTCCACGCAGAAACCTGAGGCATTGCTGTATCGCGTGATCATGGCTGCATCCAATCCTGGTGATGTAGTGCTCGATCCATTTTTTGGGAGCGGCACCACCGGCGCAGTGGCCAGGAAATTGGGCCGCAAATGGATCGGCATCGAACGCGACAAGAAGTACATCACGGTCGCCCGGAAACGTATCGACGCGGTCCGGCCTGCCGATGGGGATGCGCTGCACGTCGAAAAACGGAGGCAGGCCAGGGTCCCGTTTGGAGCGCTGCTCGAAAACGGATTGCTGCGTCCGGGGCAAAGCCTCTATTTTGCAAAGAACGGCACCCGGGCGAAAATCCTATCCAATGGACATCTGCGCTGCGGCGCGATCACCGGGAGCATTCACGGCGTGGCGCGGGCATTGTCCGATAACGCACCCGCCAATGGATGGGACGTCTGGTACTACAAAGATGAAAGCGGCAAGAAAATTGTGATCGATGAATTGCGAGAAAAACTCAGAGTATTGAGTTGACAGTCTTATATCCAAGAGGAGAAATAATGTCGAAGGTATTTCAGCTTGTTCGTGAAGAAACGGTCCCGGAGTTGAATTCAGTTGCAAAGTTATACATCCACAAGAGAACCGGCGCACGGCTGCTTTCGGTGATCAACGACGATGAAAACAAAGTGTTCGGAATCAACTTCCGCACGACGCCAGGCGATTCCACCGGTGTTCCGCACATTTTAGAGCACAGCGTATTGAATGGTTCCCAGAAGTACCGAGTGAAGGAACCGTTCGTGGAACTTCTCAAAGGCTCGCTGGCAACATTTGTCAACGCATTCACATTTCCTGACAAGACCTGCTACCCGGTGGCAAGTCAGAATGTGCAGGATTTTTACAATTTGATCGACGTCTACATGGATGCTGTGCTGCATCCGTTGATCAGCGAACAGACGCTGATGCAGGAAGGCTGGCATTTTGAGATCAACGATCCGAATGAGCCATTGACCTATAAAGGCGTTGTATTCAATGAGATGAAGGGCGCGTACTCGTCACCCGATGGCGTGCTCGAAACTCGTGTCATCCAGTCACTGTTTCCCAAACATTTGTACGGCGTCGATTCAGGCGGCGACCCGCAGAATATTCCGGACCTCACGTACGAAAATTTTCGCAAGTTCTGGGAGACGTACTACCATCCATCCAATTCGTTCATTTACTTCTATGGCAATGATGATCCCGAGATGCGCCTGCAATTGATGGAGGGGTATCTCAAAGGCTATAAGAAGAAAAAAGTGAAATCGGTTGTCAAGGATGCCAGGCCGTTCAGGAAACCGAAAAAAGTGGAACACTTCTACGATGCAGGCGAAGAAAAGGATGTCGAGAAGAAAAATTATCTGGTCGTCAATTGGAAGCTTGCAGACACATCGGATCCGGTTTTGAACTATAGCCTGCGTATTCTGGCTCATATTCTGATCGAGACACCCGCCTCCCCGCTCAAGAAAGCATTGCTGGATTCCGGTCTCGGCGAGGACCTGGCCGGCATTGGCATGGAAAGCGAACTGCGCTACTTCATATTCTCGGTGGGATTAAAAGGGACACGCCGGCGTCATGCGAAGAAGATCGAGAAACTGATCTTCGATACGCTTGAGTCTCTCGCCCTGGACGGCATCGATCCAGACATGGTTGCCGCATCGATGAACACAGTGGAGTTCCGTTTGCGTGAGAACAATACTGGCGCATACCCGGTGGGGATTGCCTTGATGCGCCGGGTCCTCACGACCTGGATCCATGATGAAGATCCGTTCAAGCTGCTGGCATTTGAAGCGCCGCTCGCTGAGATCAAGAATCGACTGGCGACGAATCCGCGCTACTTCGAGTCGTTGATCAGCAAGTATCTGTTGGACAACGTCCATCGCACGATACTGCGCCTCACGCCAGACCCCGCGCTGGGCAGCCGTCTCGAAGAAGAGGAGAAGGCCCGGCTGGCGAGGATCCGCGAGTCACTCAGCGAGAGTCAGATCGCCTCGATGATCGAGGATACGAAAAAACTGAAGGTACGCCAGGAAACTCCCGATTCCGCCGAGGCATTGGAAACTCTGCCCGTCCTCAAACGCGAAGATCTGGAAAAGAAAAGCAGCACCATCCCGATCGATGTATTGGAATCGCAGGGCGCGCGCCTGCTTTACCATGATCTGTTCACCAACGGTATCGTATATCTCGATCTTGGCTTTGACCTGCATGCGTTACCTAAAGAACTGCTGCCGCTCACTGAGATCTTTGCGCGTGCCCTGCTCGAAACCGGGACCGACACGGAAGACTACGTCAAGTTGTCTCAACGCATCGGCAAGACCACAGGTGGCATCCACAGTACGACCGTCACGACGACCTCGTTCGGCACGCGCGAGAGCGTCGTCAAGCTTTTCTTGCGCGGCAAGGCCACAGTTGCCCAATCGAATGAGTTGCTGAACATCCTTCAGGATATCCTGCTGCGCGCCAATTTCGACAACAAGGAACGCTTGAAACAGATCGTCCTCGAAGAGAAAGCTGGACTCGAATCAGGACTCGTGCCCAGCGGACATATCTTTGTCAATCAACGCCTGCGCGCCCAATTCGGTGAATCTGGCTGGGCAAAGGACCAGATGGCCGGTATCGGTTATTTGCAGGCATTGCGCGAGCTGTCCACCGAGATCGATAAGAAGTGGAAATCGGTGCTGAAGAAACTGGAATCCATGCGAGAAGCATTGATCAACCGCAATGCGTTGATCTGCAACGTCACCCTGGATGGCACGAACTGGACAACCTTCAAGCCACAGCTCGACTTGTTTCTGGCTGCATTGCCTGCAAAGGAGGTCCAACGGTCATCCTTTGGCGTGCAACCTGCACATAGGATGGAAGGTTTGACCATCCCGGCCCAGGTCAATTACGTCGGTAAAGGCGCGAACCTTTATGAATTGGGCTACGAGTTCGACGGATCTGCCGATGTGATCAACGGCTATTTGCGCATGGCATATCTGTGGGAAAAGATCCGCGTTCAGGGTGGAGCCTATGGAGGTTTTTCTGTGTTCGACGACGCGTCGGGCGTTCTGACGTTTCTCTCGTACCGCGACCCGAACGTGGCATCCACGCTGGAGAACTACGACAAGGCCGGTGGCTTTCTGAAGACTCTGGATGCCTCGCGCCTCACAGAGAACGAGTTGACGAAAGCGATCATCGCCGCGATCGGCGACCTGGACGCCTATCAACTCCCGGACGCCAAAGGGTACACATCCATGCTGCGCTATCTGACCGGGCGCACCGATGAGATGCGACAACAAATCCGTGACCAGGTCCTTTCCACGAACGGCGAAGATTTCATCGCTTTTGGAGAAGTTCTTGAAAAGGTGGCACAATCGAATGCGGTCACAGTGATGGGTTCACAAAGTGCCCTGGAGGCGGCAAATGTGGGATTGGAAGTGGTGAAGGTGTTGTAAACATTAGAACGCCCTCACCCCACCCCTCTCCCGATGGGAGAGGGAGTCCCCCCTTCTCCCTTCGGGAGAAGGGACGGGGATGAGGAAGAAAACATTACCATGCAAGAAAAAGCCACTCTCCAAGTCATCCCTGCCATCTTGCAACGTGCGCGCGACCACCGGCATCCATTGACACCTGCCGAAGCAAAGATATGGGTACGCGTACGAAATCGTGGTCTCGGATTCAAGATCCGCCGGCAACATCCGATCTGGAGATTCATAGCGGACTTTTATTGTGCAGAAGCGAAGCTTGTAATCGAGATCGATGGCGACTCGCATACATAGCCAGAACAGGAAGAGTACGACGCCGCAAGAATAGCGTGGTTGGAACAACGTGGATATAAAGTGATTCGCATGATGAATGAAGATGTGCATCGACATTTGGACAATGCTCTGAATGAAATCTATCTGGCTTGCCGGGAACGTGTAGAAGAACTTAGATCTTGACATACCCCTCACCCCCTGCCCCTCTCCCGTCGGGAGAGGGGGGAAGGAATGAATATGATCCTTACCCTCAAAATCAACGGCACCGAACACACTCTGGACACAACGCCATCCACAACACTCCTTGCCGCCTTACGCGGACTTGGCTTCTATGGAATCAAATTCGGCGATGAGCAGGGACTCTCCGGCGCCGACACGGTCCTGCTGGATGGGAAACCGATCAACGCCGGGTCGATGCTGGCCGCACAGGCCGAAGGACATAACATCGTCACCATCGAAGCGCTGGGCGAACATCCTGAACAGGGCTGGCGTAAGACGGAAGGTTTGCATCCCTTGCAGAAGGCGTTCGTGGAATCGGGCGCCATCCAGTGTGGATATTGCACGCCGGGGCAAATTCTGGCGGCAAAGGCATTACTTGACTCCACTCCAAACCCGAGTGAAGACCAGGTGCGCGAGGCGATCGCCGGAGTGCTCTGTCGCTGTACCGGCTATCTAAAACCTGTGCAAGCGATATTGAAAGCCGCAGCAGCAATGCGAGGCGATACCGAAGTCGGAGAGCAGCTTGCTGCAAGCGGCGATCCGTTCGCGTTCCCGCCAGCGCCGTCGGCTCCTGATCTTGATTCGCCGATTACCGCATTTGTCACCACCAATGTGATGCCCAAGGTAGTCGTTACGCCTCAAACGGAGACATACCAGACCGTGGGCAAGCCGGAAAAGAAAGTGGACGCGATCAAATTAGTACAGGGTAAGCCCGCCTTTACCGCCGACATCGACATGCGCGGGATGTTGTACGCGCGCGTCCTGCGAAGCCCACATGCACATGCACGGATCAAAAATATCGACGCCACCAAAGCACGTGAGTTGAAAGGCGTCGCGGCTGTCCTCACCTGGCAGGATATTCCTCGTGTCGTGTATTCCACAGCGGGACAGTCCGACCCGATCCCCGGTCCATTGGACTCGTTTTCGCTCGATCACAAAGTCCGCTTTGTCGGAGACCGCGTCGCCATGGTGGCAGCCGAGACCCCCGAGATCGCGGAGAAGGCGTTGATGTTGATCGACGTGGAATACGAAATTCTGCCAGCGATTCTGGATTCACACCAGTCCATGGACCCCGAAGCGATCAAGATCCACGATGAGCCTGAGTTCGTGAATTTTGCCGATTCTAATCCCGACAAGAATCTGGCCGCGCACATCCGCATCGACATTGGCAACGTGGAGAAAGGATTCGCCGAAGCAGACCAGATCTTCGAAGCAGATTACGAGGTTCCCAAAGTGCAGCAGGCCCACATCGAGCCGCACGTTTGCGTTACCTATTGGGATGAAGACGACCGCCTCGTGATCCGCACGTCCACGCAGGTCCCTTTCCATGTGCGTCGAATGCTCGCGCCGGTATTGAACCTGCCGGTGAAACGCATCCGTGTCATCAAGCCGCGCATCGGTGGTGGATTTGGCGGCAAGCAGGAAGTTCTGATGGAAGATGTGCCCGCGCATTTGACCATTGCTACAAAACGGCCCGTGATCTACGAATATACGCGCGAAGAAGAATTCATTGGAGCGCGCTCGCGGCATCCGATGAAAGTTCGCATGAAAACCGGCGTCAAACGTGATGGGACCATTACTGCAAATTCCATGTATGCGTTGTCAGATACCGGCGCGTATGGCTGTCACGCGCTCACCGTCACCGGCAATACCGGTCACAAAGCAATGGCTCTCTACGTTGGCGATGGCGAATACCGAAAAGCGCCCAACATCCGCTTTTATGCAGATGTGGTGTATACCAACACGCCACCAGCCGGAGCCTTCCGCGGCTATGGGGTCCCGCAGGGGTATTGGCCGCTCGACCGGCATATGGAGAAGATCGCCCGTGCCTTGAATCTCGACCCGATCGAATTCCGTTTGAAGAACGCGATCCATCCCGGTGAATATCATCCATTTTCCACGGCATGGAATGAAGGCCGCGAGCCGCGGCCCGAGATCATTCACACGGTGGGACTCGAGCAGTGTGTGGCGCAGGGACGTGCTGCCATCGCCTGGGATGATAAATATGGAAATGAAGAATGGCGTAACGCTTCGATTTCCACTTCGTCTCGCTCAGTGTCCGCTCAGCGCGGATCGCACCTGAAACGCGGGATCGGCGTGGCGTTTGTGATGCAGGG
This sequence comes from uncultured Anaerolinea sp., assembly GCA_964489725.1. GTDB lineage: Bacteria > Chloroflexota > Anaerolineae > Anaerolineales > Villigracilaceae > Defluviilinea. The sequence goes on from CAZBAX010000041.1 coordinate 40,456, forward strand.
AACGGCGATTCCCTATCTCGATATGGGGGGCGCCTCGATCAAAATGAACGATGACGGTTCGTTCAATCTGCTGGTCGGTGCAACCGATCTGGGAACGGGTTCCGATACGGTCTTGGCACAAATGGCCGCTGAAGTGTTAGGCGTACCCATTGACGATATGATCACGTACTCTTCGGATACTGATTTCACGCCCTTCGACAAGGGTGCATACGCATCCTCCACCACATATATCTCGGGAACAGCGGCGGTCAAGGCAGCAGAGAAATGCGCAGAACGGATCCGAGTGCGCGCCACGATGATATTGGGATTACCCGAAGCGGAAGCTGCGAAGATTCGGCTTGCCAATCGAAGGGCCATCGCGCCAGATGGACGCAGTGTTCCTTTCACAGAGATCGCGCTCGATTCACTTCATAAGAACAACCAGGAACAGATCATGGGCGTGGCCTCGTACGTTTCGCCAGTGTCGCCGCCCCCGTTTGCGGCGCAGTTTGCCGAGGTAACTGTAGATACAGAAACTGGCGCAGTGACGGTGGATCGCCTCGTGATGGCCGTCGATTCAGGCGTGATCGTGAATCCGCTGACCGCCTCCGGGCAGATCGAAGGCGGGATGACCCAGGCGCTTGGCTACGCCGTCTGCGAAGAGATGCGCTACGATGAAAAAGGCAATGCCATCGAGCGCGACCTCGACCGTTATCACATCTTCCGCGCGGACGAGATGCCAGCCCTCGAAACGATATTCGTGGAAACCTTCGAGCCGAGTCATCCATTCGGCGTCAAGGCGGTCGCGGAGATCCCCATGGATGGTGTCGCACCCGCAGTGGGCAATGCGATCCTCGATGCGGTTGGCGTAAATGTGGATATCAACCCGACCACGCCTGAACGCGTTTGGAAAGCCCTTGCCAACAAGTGAAGCCTACCCCTATCAAACCAGGGTGTCTGGGGACTGGAACGCTCCAGACGTCATTTTTTGATGAGCCGCATGTGCTAAACGTATTTCTGCAAGCACTGAAAGAAGGCAAGATATAATACCCACGGTCACACTTGCCCTGGGGTAGTGCCAGGGCAAGCGTGTGACGAGTGCGGTATACAATTCGAGCACCGTTGCAAGTACGCTGTTCCTCATAATTTCCGTCTGCTAACGAAACCACTCCTTATGAACAACCCAATCTATGTCATTGGTCACATCAACCCGGATACCGATTCGATCGCATCGGCGATGGGCTATGCCTGGCTTCTGCACGAACGCGACGGAACGGATACCATCGCGGCCCGGGCCGGGCCGCTCAATCCGCAGACCGCCTGGGTGTTGAAAAAACTCAATCTCGAACCGCCGTTCCTGCTCACCGATGCATCGCCGCGTTTTCAATCGGTGACGCAGCGGCTCGACAGCATTCGCCCCGAAGCGCAGCTGGGCGCAGCCTGGACTCTCGCCAGCCGCACGGGTGGCGTTGCACCGGTGGTCGAGAGCGATGGTCAACCGTATGGCATGATCAACGGTTTCAGCCTCTTCAAATATTTTTCTGAAGTGTTGGGGCCGCGCCCCGGCGATACCACAGTCCGCGAGATGATGGCCGCGCCCTGCCAGGATGCCGCCGATACGACGGTGCCGAAGTTTTCAGAGAACGCCCATATTCGTGATTCGCTCAACCGCATTTTGCGCGATGAGTATGATGACTTCCTGGTTGTCGATGACAACGGTCAATACGTGGGCGTGGCGCGTCAGCGCGATATTCTGAACCCGCCGCGCCTTAAGATCGTCCTCGTCGATCATAATGAACCCAGGCAGGCCATCGCGGCCCTTGAAGAAGCTGAGCTTTTGGAAATTCTGGATCACCACCGGCTTGGGAATCCGCACACGCATACACCCATCCGCTTTACTGTGGACATTGTGGGATCGACCTCGACTCTGGTTTCCGAATTGACGGCCGAAGCCGGATTTTCGATGCCGCCCAAACTAGCCAGCACGCTTCTCGCGGGGCTCCTCTCGGATACCCTTATATTGGCCTCTCCCACCACCACGCCGCGTGATAAGGCCGCGGCCGAGAGGCTTGCGCGCTGGGCATTCGTGGGCACAAGTCCGCTAAAGGGCGAGACGGTCGAGTCGTATGGCAAAGCTGTCTTATCGGCGGGCGCGGGACTCTCGCATCGCAAGCCGGAGGAGATCGTCAGCACCGATATTAAATTGTACGAAGCCGGCGGATTCAAATTAGCCATCGCCCAGGCAGAAGTGACCGACCTGATGCAGCTGGCCGAACACCTCGAACCATTGACCAAAGCGCTCAACGATCTGCGCGACAAACGCGGGCTCGATTTTGCAATGCTGCTCATCACAGATGTCGTACGCGGGTCGAGCCGGTTGATCCTTTCATCAGATCCGCCGCCGGTTCTGGCCGATTTGCCATATCCCCCACTCCCGAATGGCACGCGCGACGCGCCCGGCGTAGTATCACGCAAGAAGCAGTTGCTGCCCGTTGTGCTGGGACTGCTGGAGCGGTAAGGTAAAATTGCATAAAGGCCTACGATGATGTTTCAACTTGAAACAACGATGAATCCGACGGGTTTCCCGCCTGTTGCAGAGACCCTGCCGAAAGCAGTTAAGCGCATCGTCTCGGAGCTTAAACCGGAGAAGATTATCTTATTCGGTTCATATGCTAATGGCAATCCGACTCATGACAGCGATGTTGATTTACTCGTTATTATGAAAACAAGGAAGAAACGCGCCGAACGATACGTGGCTGTTTCTCAAGTTCTTTCTCCACGCCAGTTTCCGGTTGACATTCTCGTGAAGACGCCAAAGGAAATTGAGGATGCAATGAAGGGCGGCAAGGTTAGTAGTTTTTTCATCCGAGAAATTATCAAAACAGGGAAAGTTCTTTATGACAGACCTAAGCGAGCTTAAGTCATGGATTGCTTATGCAGAAGATGATTTTGAAGCTGCCGAAGTATTAATTCGTAGAAAAAAGCCATTACTTAACAGCGCTTGTTTTCATGCACAACAATGTGCTGAAAAATATATGAAGGCACTATTGATATTCAAGGATCATACTTTCCCAAAAGTTCACGACTTGAACACATTGGATGACTTATGCAGCTCAGCAGGCATATTTCTTGGAATGAACAAGGACGAACTGGCACGGTTATCCGCGTACGCAGTCATGAGCCGTTATCCCGGTGAAGAGCCGACCATGGAAGAAACAAAGGATGCGATACAAATAGCGAAAACGGTCCGCAAATTTGCACGTACGTACATGGGGTTGAAGAAATAATCTTTGCAAAATGAGCCATGAATCAATCCATTTACCAAGCACTTTCTGAACTTGAGAAAAACAACGGATCGGCTGCGCTGTGTACGGTGATAAAAAGCGAAGGCTCTACGCCGCGGCATGTGGGCAGCAAGATGCTGGTCTACCCTGATGGGAAGTTCATCGGCACGGTCGGCGGCGGCGAGTTGGAGAATCGTGTACTGAAAGCCGCGCGCGAATCCATGACGAACGGCAGCGCGGTCACGCTCTCGTACACCATGGCTGACCCAGCCCGCGGCGACCCCGGCGTATGCGGCGGAACTGTGGAGGTGTTTGTGGAACCGATCCTCTCGCCTGCCACGATCGTGGTCATCGGCGCGGGACACGTTGGAAAGGCAGTGGTACACCTGGCGAAATGGCTGGGATTCCGCGTGGCCGTCAGCGACGATCGCGCCGAGTTTTGTAATCCCGAGTCCACGCCGGGCGGCGATGCATATTATCCCGTTGAAATGGGAAAACTTGCCGAGCATCTCAAGATCAACAGTCGGACATATATCGTCATCACCAGCCGCGGCTCCGGTGTGGATGCATCCGGTCTGCCGCCGCTCCTGGAGTCAGGTGCAGCCTATATCGGCGTGATCGGGTCAAAACGACGATGGTTGACGACCGCAAAAGCGTTGAAGGAAAAGGGCGTTGCGGAGGAGCTGCTCGCGAAGGTTCATTCGCCAATGGGGTTGGAGCTGAACGCCGAAACTCCCGAGGAGATCGCAGTCAGTATTATGGCAGAAGTCTTGATGATACGGGATAAGGGGACGGGGAAGGCTATGAAGCAGTGAGCAGTGAGTAGTGATGAGTGAGAAGTCAAAAGTAAAAAGTGAGAAGTCCCGCTTGGCGAGATGTCGCCGAAGGCGCTCATGAAGAGTCAGAATGAATTCATCTCAAACATAATTTTTCCGTCATTGTCCTTTCGGGACGGAGCGCTGCAATCTTTCGCGAAGCACTAGCCTGCGACCGATCCTGAGATTGCTTCGGTCGCAAGCGCCGGTGTGACGGTGGGCATAGATGAAACTTTGAAGGTGGATTTCCGTATGAGAGGATATGTAGGACAAATGGTCTGGCGCGGCGTGCTGTGCCCGGCTTGTTGCAGGAAACTGCTTGGACTATAATGACTTCGTTATCACGTACAAAGGAGAAAACTCATGGCAAGGATTTTTGACGTCATTGAATACCCCAATGAGATGAAGGATGAGATCGTCCATCGCTTTCCCGAGCAGGGCATTGGCGATTATCGGCTCGGCTCGCAGGTGATCGTGCGCGAGTCGCAGGCGGCTGTGTTCTTCCGCGATGGAAATGCGCTGGACGTGTTCCGCGCCGGGCGTCACACGATCGCCACCGCCAACATCCCGAAGTTGATCGATTGGATCGGCAAGGCGTTTAATGACCGCACCCCGTTCACTGCGGAAGTGTATTTCGTATCCATGAAGGAATTTGCGAATGAGAAGTGGGGCACGCCCCAGCCGATCATCGTCCGCAACCCGGGCATGGGGCTTGGCGTGGCCCTGCTACAGGGCTTCGGGACATACTCGTTCCAGGTAAAGGACCCGCAGCAGTTCGTGACCCAGGTGGTTGGCACACAGGGCGCGTACAGGACGATGGAAATCGAAGAACGCCTGAAGACGATTTTGCTTTCGAAGCTTCAGGACGTACTCGGCGAGACCACAGCGGCCAAGAGCGTCGTCGATCTGATCGGGCTGACGGAAGAGGTCGGCGCGGCTGTGCGTGCCAAGGCTCAGGATGACTTCGAAGCCATCGGCATGACTCTCAAGACGTTCTATATTGGCAATCTCAAGCCGTCGAGCAAGTCGGCGCAGGAATTGCGCGATATGGGCATGCTCGATATGACCACCTACACCCAACTCCAGGCTGCGGATGCGATGCGCGATGCGGCCAACAACCCGAGCGGCGGCGCTGGTCTTACCGCAGGCATCGGCGCTGGTATGGGCATCGGCAATCTCATGCAGCAGGCAACCTCCGGCGCGATGCAGCAGCAGCAGTCACAGGGTGGCGGCGGCAGCGCCAAAGCCGCGGGCATCCCGGACGTGATGACACCATCGGAGGCCGCGGGGATCTTGAAAGTGTCTGAAGAGGATGTGATCGCGGCGATCACGGAAGGCACGCTCAAGGCCAAGAAGCTTGGTAAAGCCTATCGCATCAGCAAGGAAGCATTGGAAGCGTTTTTGAATAGCTAAACAAAAATAGCCATGTAGGGTCGGGCAACTGCCCGACCCTACATGGCTATTAATTTAATGGGGTTATTCCAAATCACTGATCACATCAGACACAGAATTCAACACATCTCCTGCGAGCACTGAGGCCGTGGTGCCGAGGTCGTCGGCTGCGTAGAGGCCGGCCTGGGCGTGGATCCAGGCGGCGGCGACGGCCGATTCGTAGGCTTCCACTCCCTGGGCGCGCAGGCCGACGATGAGTCCTGCGAGTACATCGCCTGTCCCGGCGCGGGCGAGCGCGGGCGTTGCCACGGGAATCACCGTCGTACGTCCATCGGGCGATGCGACGACCGTGAACGCTCCCTTCAGCACAACGACGTGTCCCCAGGTCTTCGCATATTGGGCGGCGATCTCCTGACGTTTCTCCTGGATCAATTCTTTGGAGAGCCCCGTCAATACTGCCATCTCACCGGGGTGCGGGGTCAGGACGGCAGGCGCGGGAATCTTTGTGTACCAATCCTTGATCTGGGCCAGCAGTTTCAATGCATCGGCATCTAGGACCAGCGGCGGAAGTTTGGCGTCGTTCTCCTGTTTCTTCTCCGTTTCCTGAGGCACAAAGCCGATGCGCTGCGCAGATTTCCTGGCAGAATATTTTCCTTCCACCAGATGTTCGATGAACTCTTTGGTCGAATTTTCAGTGCCGAAGCCGGGGCCGATTAACATCGCCGAGGCGCGCTCGAAATTTTTCGCCAGAACTTCCACACCGCCCGAGGCGATGACTCCCATTTCGTGCGGGAGCAGGACCCAGGTGGCTTCCGGGAATCGGCCGGCCAGGGCCACATGCACGGGAGCGGGGACGGCCATGGTAACGAGTCCCGCGCCGACGCGGTAGGCCGCCTCTCCCGCCAGGACGGCTGCTCCTGTGTAATTGACGGAGCCGGCCGCGATGAGCGCGGTACCAAACGTCCCCTTGTGTGACTCGAGAGGTCGCTCTGGCAGCAGCGCAGAAACAAAGTCGGGTTCGGCCACGTCTGCCTTTACATCCTGGAATGAAGGAAGATCATCGGACAAACCAATATCCACCACTTCGAGATCACCCACATATTCGAAGGCGGGTAGTTTCAGCAATCCCTGTTTGACGGCTGCCATGGTGATGGTAAGGTCGGCGCCGATCGTTTCATCGGCGACCTGCCCGGAGTCACAATCGACGCCGGAGGGACAATCGACCGCGACCACCAGCGGCGCTTCGTCCAGTCCATCCAGCAGGTCATTCACCTCCGACAGAAATTCAGCGACATCTTTTTTCAGCGGCAGCTTCGCGCCTGTGCCCAGTACGCCATCGAGCAGCACATCGGCAGTCTCGATCGCGTCTGCCAGCTTCTCGAACGCATTTTCGCCGGAAAGGATCTCGCCGCCGGCTTCGCTGAAGCGCTTGACGAGATCATCCTTCTTGCGTTTGACGAGATAGGCGCGCGCCTTCCAGCCTTCCTGGGCAAGTTCCGCGAGGGCGACGAGTGTATCGCCTCCGTTATTGCCGGGTCCGACGAGACCAACCACTTCTGTTTCAACATCGTCCTCAAAAAGATCGAAAATAATATCGGTTAGTCCCTGGCCGGCGTTGTGCATCATCTGATCATAGGTCAGCCCGTTGGCATCGGCTTCTTTTTCAATTGTCTGCATTTGGGATACGGTAACAAGTTTCATCGATCGTCTCTCCTGTGATGAGAGGATTCTACTGCAAGTGTTCCAAAATCCTGCCCAAGGTTGGCGGACTCTTACAAAAATCAAATGGGCTGAGACAGGTAAATAGTAATAAGTAATAGGTGAGAAGTGAGCGGTAATGGATTTACCCGTGAAATAACAGATATGATACGCGGCGGGCAGAGTCGGACAGTATGCCGTTCATTACGGGCTGTGGATAGTAGAGACTTTCCAACGGCTGTTCATCACGCGGACGACACGACGCTCGCGAATGCTTGCGCGCGGAAAAAACTTTTCAGAGAGCTGTTCCTCTCCGTACCGTCAATGCAGCTTTTATTGACAGCTCGTCTTCTGCCGGTCGAGGTTGGCATGAGGAGTTAGCCGTCGAGTGGGCTTTTGACAGCGAAGCCGCCGCGGTTCAGGACGTGGGTATAGATCATAGTGGTTTTGACATCCTTGTGCCCGAGAAGTTCCTGCACTGTGCGAATATCGTACCCTCCTTCAAGGAGGTGGGTGGCGAAGCTGTGACGAAAAATATGCGGCGTGACGGGCTTGTCCACCTTCGCGAGCCGGGTGGCACGTTTGACAGCTTTTTGCAGATTCGATTCGGCAAGATGATGGCGCTGGCGAATGCCCGTAACCGGGTCGGTGGAAAGAACGGTGGCGGGGAACGCATACTGCCAGGCAAATTCGCGATTGGCGTTCGGATATTTCCGTTCGAGGGCGTAGGGCAGATGCACTGTTCCAAAGCCCTGGGCGAGATCCAGCTCGTGCCGAATGCGTACCTGATGGAGATGCAGACGCATCGGCGCGACAAGCAGGTCGGGGAATGGCGTGATGCGGTCATTCTCGCCCTTTCCATCGCGGACGATGATCTGGCGGTTCTCGAAATCGATATCCTTGACGCGCAGCCGGATCACTTCCATCAGGCGCAGGCCGCTGCCATACATGATCTGCGCCATGAGCTTGTAAATGCCCTCCATCCGGGCGATCACCGTTTTGGCTTCGTCGCGCGAGAGGACGGTCGGAATCCGTTTTGGACGGGTCGGGCGAATCGGCAGGAGGCGCGTTTCATCCAGTTCCATCTGCAGGACGTTGCGGTACAGGAACATGATGGCGCTAATGGCCTGATTTTGGGTGGAGGCGGCCACGGTACGTCGATTGACCAGATCGCTGATGAACTCGTTGATCTCGGCCGGGCCCATATCGCGCGGGTGGCGTTTGTTGTGATAGAGGATGAACTGGCGGACCCAGGAAATATAGGTGTCCTCGGTGCGCAGGGAATAATGGCGATTGCGGAGAGCTTCGCTATACAGGTCGAGCAGCTTTTTTCCTCCGGCAGATCGAGCGGTGGGGTTGGGTGTAGTAGACATGGCAGCCTCCAGACTGGATTGATGTAGGTTGGCGTGCTTCGATACCCATACCGATCACGGAGAGTGACGCGGACGGCGTGCTATAATTGTCTAGCACATAGAAGCAGCCTTTATTAGGTTGTAATCAGGAGGAATTGATGAAGGTGAAAAGATTCCCCGGTAAGAGAAAGGTACTTAAGCTGAATGTTTCTGCATAATACCACCATTTGGCGTTTTATGCAGCCTCTTTCCGCATAACACCCCTGTAAGGCGTTTTATACCGCTAGTTGCGCGCTACACGTCGTTTATATACCATTTTGCTGCAACAAGCAGGTTACACAATAGTTAGGCCGCAGGTCTTTTTCTGACTTTTGAGGGCGGGCAAAATGCTTGCTCTTGAAAGTTGTTGTCCGTTTGTATTGCCTGCCTTGTGCATTGCTCGTATCTACTTTTGCCGGAGAGTTTCTTTCAAGAGTTCACCTCTCGTCTTGCCTCGCTCGCTTTTTATCTTCTTTGCAGTAAAGTGAGCTCGTCAGCGAATTGAGTTTGTGACAAATTGGTTTTGTCGTTCTGCTCGCTCTCGTGTCATAATGTGGGAGGCGGTTGGCCCTGTTATTTTGCCTGCAATCCGCCGCGCTCCCAAGCTTTTTTCTTGTCGAGGAATGGGTCCCGTTATAACCTGCTGCCTAACAAAGCGTGCACTTGACGCTGGGGAGTCTGCGCGTTTTTCAAGCGTTTTCTACGCCTCAGCCTTTTTCTCATCGGACGGCGTTCCGCCGCCCGCCCCATCGCAAGTAACGCCAGCCGTTGGCACGTCCATTGCACGTTAAAGATTTCTCAAAATCTTGGTATTAGTGACGTATAATAGAAGTAGCACGAATATTCTATAATTGAAACGGCCAAAAAATGGAATACGCGACTACTCAGTTAACAGTAGCAGAATATTTTGCAGGAATTGGGCTTGTGCGAATGGGCTTACAGCCTTTCGGCTGGAAGGTCGATTTTGCCAATGATTTTTCCCAGAAAAAGTTTGTAATGTATCAGGACTTTTTCCCTGATGCAAACGAACACTACCGAATTGCCGATATTTTCAAACTTAATCCGGCTGAAATTCCAAGTACAACATTAGCCACCTGTTCCTTCCCTTGCGTAGATCTCTCTTTAGCAGGAAACATGAATGGGCTTATTAATGGCAATCATTCCAGTGCTTTTTGGGGATTCATAAATATTCTAAAAGCACAAGGCAAGTCTGCGCCACCTTTAGTTATGGTTGAAAACGTACCTGGTTGGCTACATTCCAATGAAGGAAAAGATTTCCGCGTAACTGTCCAGGCGCTCAATAATTTAGGATATTTTTGTGATGTTTTCGTGCTTGATGCACTGCGATTTACGCCACAAAGCCGTTTGCGTGTTTTTCTAATTGGCTCAAAGCTTGTTACCTCTCCAACATCGCCCGACTTAATTCTAAAACGCCCTAGATCATTATTATCGGATCAACTAAGAAAAAGCATTGATGCAAATAGAGATTTGCGATGGTTCTACAACGAACTTCCCGAACCGCCAGCATTAAACAAATCGGGGTTGGCAGAACTGATTGAAAGACTGCCTGACTCAGACAAGCGCTGGTGGTCACAAGATGAAATCAATCGACATCTTGAGATGATGGATAAAGCACATCGTGAAAGAGTAGAGAATCTTAAATCTAGTAATGAATTTTCATTCAGGACTTTCTATCGCAGACGTCGTAAAGGAATGCAAAGAGCGGAAGTTAGAGATGACGATTTATCGGGCTGTCTGCGTACCGCGGTTGGTGGTAGCGGAAAACAATTTTTGATACAAGTGGGCAAAGGGCATATCAAAATGCGGGCAATGACACCGCGAGAATATGCCCGTTTACAAGGGGTTCCAGATAGTTATGAGTTTTTGACAAATGGTGTTCAGGCGCTTACAGGTTTTGGGGATGCGGTTTGTGTTCCTGCAATCTCTTGGATTGCTAAAAATGTATTGAATCCTTTAGCAGAAAAGATACTCTTGCATCCAGTTGGCTTCTTATTGCATGAGCGACAATCTCAAACCCGATGACAGAAAACGTACGATGCAAGCCGTTAAGAGCAAAGGTACAAGGCTCGAAAAACGGCTTTTTGCGACGTTATCGGGGATGGGAATTAGCGGATGGAAACAGAACGCAGTAAGTATTACTGGCAAGCCCGACATAGCATTTCTTAATCAGAAGATTGCAATTTTCGTTGATGGTTGTTTTTGGCACGGCTGCCCATATTGCCGTCGAAAACTACCTGAAACAAATTATGAATATTGGGAAAGAAAGATCGACCGCAATATCCAACTCGCGAAAGTCTACAATAAGCAACTAAAGCGTGAAGGCTGGAAGGTTATTAGAATTTGGGAACATGAATTACGCGATAGGACAAAATTGGAGTCGCGTTTGAAGGAGTTGAAAAGTGAAATCATTGAAGCAGGAAAGTCATGATATTCTGGCAAGTTGGCTCGAATCGTGCACGCGAAACAATAAGATTTCTCGTAATACGGTTGCAATCGGAATTGTCGTCCTTGACCATCTCAGGAAGAATAACCCGGTTTTAAGGAGTGATGTTATTTCACAAGGTGGCGAAGTCAGTGGAGCGCGTTCGGGGTTAGGTAGAATTCTCGAATCGTATGGAATTCCAAGTAGCTACTTGAAGGAAATTACGACTCGACAGGGACATCAAGATGGACAACGGCTATTTGAGATGTTTGAGTGGGGTAACAAATTCACATCATTGACTGAGCAAGAGCGAGATGTAATACTGCTTGAACTTATTAATTCTTTGCGTAACCTTGCTGAGAATTGGCTCAAACGGCAAAATCTCAAATTAGACCTAGACCGACGACAAGCACCAGCTACTTGGATAAACATCATTGTAGAAAATGCGAAAGGTCGCTCAGGCGGGATTGTTGAACAGCAACTGGTTGGTGCAAAATTGGCAAGGCGGTTTCAAGATGTCGAGATTCCAAATCATCCTTCTCATGCTGCCGATAAACAAACTGAAAGAATGGGGGATTTCACAATTTCAAATCTCGTTTATCACGTTACAGCTGCCCCATCAAGAAATGTCTTACAAAAATGTGCTGACAATTTAAAGGTCGGTTTACATCCAATACTACTAATTCCACGCGACCAAGAAAACAAAGTACGAGTGCTTGCCCAAGATGAAGGTATTGACCAGCAGCTTACTATTATCTCCATCGAAAGTTTTATCGCGACGAACATCATCGAATTAGCAACAGATGAAAAGAAAGACTTCTTTAGTGTTTTGAAAGAGATTGTTGAGATTTATAACGCTCGATTGTCAGCAGTAGAAACAGACTTATCCTTACAAATCGAAGTGCGTTAAGGTCAAAAGCGTGCCAACAATGCGTGCAGCCGACTTGGGGTACGCGCCGCGTTATTTGGGCTTTTTTCTAGCTTTGGGCTTTTCACCGTCTCGACAGCGAATCCAAGCTCCCACCCCAAGCCGCTAACGCAAGCCGTTAGGCCGCAGGGTTTTTTCTGACTTTTGAGGGCGGGCAAAATGCTTGCGCTTGAAAGCTGTTGTCCGTTTGCCTGGCCTGCCTTGTGCGTTGCTCGTATCTACTTTTGCCGGAGAGCTTCTTTCAAGAGTTTAGGGTTCGGTCTTTCTCGCTCGCGGTTTACTTTTCCAACTTTGTTGGTCAGCAATTAGACCGCATTAGGTTTGTAACCAATTGGCAGTGTTGCCTTGCTCGCTCGCGTGTCATAATGTGGGAGGCGGTTGGCCCTGTCAGTTTGCCCGCAATCCTCCGCGCTCCTGAGCCTTTTTCTTGTCGAGGAGTCTGGTCCCGTTATCACCTGCTGCCTAACAAAGCGTGCACTTGACGCTGGGGAGTCTGCGCGTTTTTCAAGCGTTTTCTACACCTCAGCCTTTTTCTCATCGGACGGCGTTCCGCCGCCCGCCCCAGCGCCAGTAACGCAGACCGTTGGGCGCTAATATCAGTTGTCAAGAAGGCAGAAAGATGAACAGTCCATTTCCAATTGTCGTATCTATGCTATTAGTCGGAGTAGCAATGGCGCTCGTCATCGTTGTAACGCTACAGGAAAGTAATGGAAAGCATAAAGTGAGGTCGTTGCTAGTAGAAAGAGGGTTCGATCAAATAAAAGTGATAACAAAAATGTTCAACGCCTGGGGAAGTGCTTTGACTTTTGAAGTCAATTACATCGATAGAAATGGTGTCTTACAGAGAAATTCTTGTGTGGTTCACACCAGCATCTTTTCAGTTGAGAAGGTTCTCTGGGAAGAGCCAATCGATTAGCCACGCTTGGTACATTGTTTTATGGCGACTAATAACTTTCTGGTAACATAAAATGGTTGAAGATAATGAGTTCATCGGTTACATCGGTATACCTGAGATCCATGATGCTAAGGTCACTGGTGTCCAGCATGTGGATGACAAGGTATCCGTAATACTTAATAGTTACGAGCAAAAATCCTTTCGTATTGAATTCGACGGGGTTCAATCGATTACATCCATTCGTCCTGAAGGTATGATGGTGTATTCTCTCAGTGAGATGCGAGCGCCAGCCCCAATACGGCATTTTATGTTCACCAATTGGGATGAGGAAGACGATGCCACACTAGAAATCTGGGCGCAAGGCTTTACAATCGTGTACAGGCCATGAGTGCGCCCAACAATGCGTGCAGCGGACGGCGGGGAGTCTGCGCGTTTTACAGGCATTTGTCTGGCTTTAGGTTTTTCCTGATCTCAAACTTTTATCCACGCCCGCCCCTTGTCCGCCGCTAACGCTTGCCGTTAGGCCGCAGGGCTTTTTCGGTCTTTGAAATTGCGGGCAAAATCGTTGCGCTTGAAAGTTGTGGTTCGTTTGCCTGGCCTGCCTTGTGCATTGCTCGCATCTACTTTTACGGAGAGTTTCTTTCAAGAGTTAACGGTTTGGTTTTTCCCGCTCGCAGTTTACTTTTCTAACTTGAGTGTCCAGCAATTCGAACGCATTGAGCTTGTAACCAATTGGCTTTGTTGCTTTGCTCGCTCTCGTGTCATAATGTGGGAGGCGGTTGGCCATGTTCTTTTGCCCGCAATCCTCCGCGCTCCCAAGCATTTTCCTGGCGAGAAGCTTGGTCCCGTTATCACCTGCTGCCTAACAAAGCGTGCACTTGACGCTGGGGAGTCTGCGCGTTTTTCAAGCGTTTTCTCCGCCTCAGCCTTTTTCTCATCGGACGGCGTTCCGCCGCCCGCCCCATCGCAAGTAACGCAGACCGTTAGGCCGCAGGTTTTTTTCGGACTTTGGGGTGCGGGCAAAATCATCTGAATGAAAAGTTTGTGGCCGTTTCAATCGCCTGCCTTGGAAATTGCTCGTATCTATTTTTGCCGGAGAGTTTCTTTCAAGAGTTCACGTCTTGTGTTGCCTCGCTCGCTTCTTATCTTTTTGCAGAAAAGTGAGCACGTCAGCGAATTGAATTTGTAACCAATTGGCAGTGTTGCTTTGCTCGCTCTCGTCTTATAATGCCGAAGGCGGTTGGCCATGTCTGTTTGCCCGCAATACTCCACGCTCCTCAGCTTTTTTCTGATCGAGGAGCCTGATCCCGTTATCACCTGCTGCCTAACAAAGCGTGCACTTGACGCTGGGGAGTCTGCGCGTTTTTCAAGCAGTTTCTCCGCCTCAGCCTTTTTCTCATCGGACGGCGTTTCGCCGCCCGCCCCATCGCAAGTAACGCAGACCGTTAGGCCGCAGGTTTTTTTCTAACGTTTGAGGGCGGGCAAAATGCGTGCTCT
>CAZBAX010000042.1:0-53987 GCA_964489725.1 uncultured Anaerolinea sp.
ACAGGCCATGCACTTGTTTTCGTTGCCTTGCGAGCCGATACAGAAATTGTTGATCTGGTTGATCTTGCCGATCGTCACGTCAGTGTCACGCCAGGGGACATCGAAGGATTTTGATTCCCAGGTCCAGTGTGTGGTGCTCATCATTTGTGTCGCCGCATCTGGATGGCATTCCAGGCAGGCGCGGGTCACATCCTGCCCCGTCTTGAATTCACCTTTGACGATGTCGCCGTGGTCCACGTGGACAGGCTTCTCGGGCAGGAAGTCCGCGGGGTTCGTGGATGATCGATTTGCGCGCGGCAGGAAGTAAAGGACCGGGACGAGGATCACAATTATGATCCCGAGCAATCCCAGGGTCCAGAGGGGGAAATACTTCTTCATGCAATCTCCTTAACCGAGTTCGTTCATGAGGCTGGCGCGTTGGTTGAGCCGGTCGCGCATCGCAGACCGAAGCAGGTCCAATGCCTGGATAACGCGCCGATCCACCAGGTGATAGGTGATGATCGTTCCCTGACGTTCGGTGTAAACCAGGCCACGTTCGCGCAATACCTTGAGATGTCGTGATGTGGTAGGCTGGGGGATGCCCAGTTCGTTCGTAAGCTCGGTTACGTTTAGCGAGCTTTCATTCAGTGCATATAGAATGAAAATACGCGTGGGATCTGAGAGAGCCGCACAAAAATCCGCCTCGAGCTGGATCACTTCCTCTTTTAGGGCTTGATTGACCATAATTACCTTCCTATATGCGTATGAACGAATATATACATTCGCATCATAATATTGTGACACTTTGTACAATAGTGTAGGTTGTCACATATTCATAGGCAGGATGTCATGCAAACTATAGTTGTCGTATAATGCAGGAAATATCTCTTCGGAGTTCTTATGGCCCTTTATCAGCAGGATGCGGTTTCAGTCAATGTCGGTGAGCGGTTGAGGGAGTTACGTGAAGCGCGCAATATTTCCATGCGCACACTTGCCACCAGGAGCGGACTTTCCGCGAACGCCTTGTCGATGATCGAACGAGGTCGAGCCTCGCCGTCTGTGAGCACCTTGTATAAGTTATCGGAGGCCCTTGGCGTTTCGATCACATCTTTCTTTGGTTCGGATGTGGAACGGAAACAAGTTGTGTTCCTGAAAGCCGACCAGCGTGCCCGCCTCTCGTTCACGCGCGGTACTTTCGAAGGATTGGGCGGGGAACAGTTCATAGGCCGCGTCGAGCCTTTTATGCTGACTTTGGAAAACAGCGCCAACAGCGGACCGCGCACGATAACGCATTCCGGGCACGAGTTTGTTTTTTGTTTGCGCGGCGAATTAGAGTATCAGGTGGAGCGGCAACTGTATCACCTGCAGGCGGGTGACAGCCTCCTATTTGCGGCCCAGCTAAAACACAAGTGGCGCAACCCTGGCAGGAATGTTGCCACGGCGATCATCATTATCTCGGGCTTTGAGGAGGGGGAAGAGCTGCACGCGATGCACTGGAAAAAGGGAGAATGAAAACGGGAGCGACTCAGCCGAGTCGCTCCTGTTTTACGGGTCATTCGCGGCCGGTTGCTGATTCCAATTACAGAGTGCCGCACGCCTTTGGCGTTTCCTGAACTCCTAGTTGAATTTCAGCCTGCGAATTCATGTATAAAATTTCGGGTTCTTCCATTTCTGCCGGGAAAACCCCACCACGAAGGGTTGTTTTTGTTGCGTTTGTGGTTGAGAAAAATGATTCCCGTTAAAAACGCTGGACGCAAATTTAGTTAATAACTCACCTTACGCAGTCTAGCCACTGTCCCCTGGCGGGGATAACCCTGGCACCGCCCGCCAGGGCAGGTGTAAAGACGCAGAGTCACAGAGAAGATATAAAGGGCTTTTCCACCTGCACCCACCGTGATTTGCTTGGCAAATCATGCGGTGTCCGTGTTCCGCCTGCACTGTCTATGTCTCCCCCGACGCCGACCAACCGGGGCGGTGTGTGGCAGAAATTGCGTAAGGTGAGTTGATAATGAGACAAGCGGTAAAAAGCGTTTTCTCACTTTATTTATGCGTTCGGAAATCGAACGTTTCTCGTTATATACACGAGAAACGAATTATGGCGACCAAAAAGAAACAAACTCAGAAAACCAAAAACCCACCCGAACAAAAGGTAGGCGATACTCCTGTCACTCCGCTGGCGATGCCGACGGACGCAGAAAAGGAACAAGCCCAACCCGTGCGCCGCGCTCTAAAAGAAGCAATTTCCAACGTGGATTCGCAGGAGAAGGCCAATGATGTCATCGAGAAGCTCGAAGCTGCTGCAGCCGATCAAAAAGCTGTCGATGTGAAGCAGTCCCAGGCGCCGATCGAATCGTCTGCACAAGCCGCGCAACAGGTCAAACAAAAAGTCGAATCTGCAACAGAAGAAACGAAAGCTGAGAAGGCCATCAAGGAAACCGCCCAAGTGGTTGCCGCGGCAGAGGGGCGCGAAAAGGAGGTCTTATCGCAGGCGGTCCAGGAAGTGATGAATCCAGAACAGCAGGGTGCGGCTCCTGCCATGACCCGCGAGCCCCAGCGTGAATATTTGCGTCAGGCGGTTCTGCGCCGCCTGGCACCTCTCGATGCCCTGGATGCAAATCTGTTTCTGGCGATCAACCACCTTCCTCACACACATGCTCTGAACGCTTTTTTCTATACATTGACTACGATCTTCAACCTCGTTGCACCCTGGTACGGCGAGCTGGGAATCATGGCCCTGCGAGATCGAAAGAATGCGAAGAACATCCTGCAAGAGAGTGTCCTGCCGCTGATGATTACCACCTCTCTGACAGAACTCGTGATCAAGCCATACTTCCGTCGCCGGCGCCCTTTTATTTCGATCATCCAGGCGATCGTGATCGGTAAGAAGCCGGGCACCTGGTCGTTCCCGTCGGGTCATGCGGCGGCAGCGTTTGCGGGCGCCTGGCTGTTGAACCATCAGAGTCCACGCCCTGGCTTGCTGCGCTATGTTGTCGCTTCGCTGGTGGGCTTTTCTCGAATCTATCTCGGGGACCATTACCCCGGTGACGTGGCATCCGGCGCACTATTTGGACTTCTATCAGCTGAGTTTTTTCACCGGCTGCTCAAGAAACGTTCGAGAAGACATACATAAAACTGGCAAGCACAACCCTGCGAGACGGACTTCTATTGTCCCGTGATAATTCGCTCCCCCTCGTAAAGTTTGATCGCTACGAAGGTGATCACGGTCGAGAGCAGAAGTGTCAATACAGTCGAGACGACTATGTTCGTCCCGGAAATCGGTTCGAAGCGCAGGAACTGATTGATCAGGATTTGCTGTCCAAAGGTGGGAATTAGCATTGTCCACAGATCTGGCTTGACAGGCAGGAAAGCTAACGCCAGTCCCGGCAGGGAAGGGATCAATCCCACGAAGGGAAGATATGTACCCGCTTCTTTGGTCGTCCTGGTAAAGGATGCGATCAATGTTTGGATTGCACAAGCCAGGAAGACGATTGGCAGACAGATGAGGAAGATCGCGATCAGTGTGCCAAAATCCAGCCCGATCTGAATGCCGAGCAGATCCTCCACCGGCAATACGCGGAAAATGGCGCCAAACCCGGCCAATGTAATAATCAAATTCAGAATGGCAAATGGCATAGCCGAAATCATTTTGCCGATGGCCACCCAGCCGCGCGGGATCGGGTTGATCAATAAAGGCTCCAATGAACCGCGCTCACGTTCCCCGGCAGTTGCATCGGTGATCACGGGCGATGCGCCGTTGAAGATCGCGAAGATAATGAAATAGGGCAGCATCGAAAGAAAGATCAATGCCTGGCTTTGGGGCGTTGACGTATCTGTCTCCTCGATCTGAACCACGCGCATCACTTCCGGGCTGACGCCGCGCAAACTCAGGCGCAACAACCCGATGTAATCACTGTAATTTTCCAGGGCGGCGCGTGCGCGGTTGATATCCGGCGACGCAGATTGTCTTGTGCTATCAAGGATCAGCCGCACACTGGCGGTCTTGCCTGAGGAAAAGTCTTCGCTGTATTCGGCCGGAATGATCAAGGCGACATTGATATCGCCCGCGATCACAGCAGCTTCGGGGTCGGCGGGCGCAGGTTCAATCACGATGTCCTGTTGTTCCAAATAAGAAATGAGGTTGGGAGCGTACTCTGCGCCGGCAACCGGCAGTACCAGGGACTGTTCCACTCTCTCGCGAAATGTGTTTCCCAGCAGCATGATCATCCCGCCGAGCAGCAGCGGACCGAAGAGCGCCCAAAAAAAGCCGGTCATCCAACTGCGATGGTCGCGCAGGCTGTCGAGCAATTCCTTTTGGAAAATGACCAGGATCGTCTTCATCGTTCCAGTCCTTCTTCCGAGCCGATCGCAGCGACAAAGGCATCTTCCAGATTCTCGTGACCTGTTTGCCTGCGCAGCTCGTCAGGGGTGCCCGTGGCTGTGACATGACCTTGCGCGATGATCACGATCTGGTCGCACAGGGCCGCCACTTCCTGCATGATATGGCTTGTAAACAACACACACTTGCCTTCTTCACGCAGCCGTAAAATGAACTGACGCATGGAGCGTGTGCTCATCACATCCAAACCGTTTGTCGGCTCATCGAGCAATACATTCCTGGGGTTATGTACGAGCGTACGGGCGATGGCGACTTTTAGTTTTTCGCCTGTCGAGAAACCCTCTGTCCGGCGATCGGCAATCGTGTGCATATCCAGCATGTGGATCAGCGAATCGATCTGTTTTTCCAGCGCTTCGCCATCCACGCCCTGCAGCCGCCCAAAGTAACGAATGTTTTCACGCGACGTCAGCCTTGCATACAGCCCACGCGCGTCCGCCAGTACCCCGATCCGTTTCTGGACCTCAAGCGGATTCTGCCTCACATCATAGCCATCCACCTGAGCCGTTCCAGCGTCGGGTTTCAACAATGTGTACAGCATACGCAGGGTTGTGCTTTTTCCGGCGCCGTTCGGCCCCAGCAGACCGGTGATCCGTCCATCGGGTGCGTGGAAAGAAACATTTTCTACGGCTTGTACTTTGCCGAAAGACTTGGAGAGTTCTTGAACTTGAATCATAGTTTTACCTTGTATATGGAGTCAGCCAGCTTGCTGGCGTACTGCGGGAGCAAGTGTCGCCCCCGCCAGCGCGGGATCTTCGACGCGGCGCCACGGCGACGCTCCCTGACTCCATAGATTGATATCGTTACGGACGCGGCCCGCTGAAGTCGACGAAGAACGGCGGCGGCTGGATGCCGTCCACACAGGAAGTGTCCAGTCCTTCAATCGATGCGCTTTCAACAAAATCTTTGAACAAATTTGTAGTACAGCGATTGGCAAGATTGCCGTGCCCCATACCGGCAAAGACCAGGTGCAGCTCGTTCGTCAGCTGTTCGGATACCTTTTCTGCATGGACCGGCGGCGTGATCGGGTCGGCATCGCCGGAAAGGATGAGCACCGGAACGTCGGATGCGACCGGATCGCGGAAATCAGGCGAAACCGTTCCTTTGGGCCAGGCAGCGCAGGTCTCCACAAAATCGACGGTGCGGTTTCCGAAAACCGTTCCTTCGCTTCGTACGGCAGCTTCTTCGGCAGAAATGAGCGGCGCATCTTCGGTACAGGTTACTGCGTAGAACATGCCATCGTATAAACCGGCATTGACAAGAAAAGCTCCCGAGATCAGCGGGACATAATTCGCATCCGCATACGCGGCATGGATGGACAATGGCAGCGTTGCTACAAGATCTGGAACATACAGTGTGTTGAACACCATATTGGTGACCATCTCACGGTCCACGGTTAATTCGAGCGGTTTATGCGTGAGTGGGTGAGGGATGATAATCTCAGCGGGTGATGTTTCCAACCGCGTAAGCAGCGTATCGAATTCACTGCGAAGGTTTGGAAACGTTGTGCTGCAAGCCTGGTCTGCGTCACAGCGGGCGAATAATGCATCAAGGGCGGACTGCCCATCCTGCGCGGCATCCATGAAAATGACAAAGCCCGGATCCACCACTGCATCCAGTGTGACCGTGCGTACGCGAGTGGGGAACATGCGCAGGTACGTCAGCGCGGCGCGTGTGCCATAGGATGCTCCGTAGATATTGATCGTCTCATACCCGAGCGCGGCGCGGACGTCGTCCAGGTCTGTCATCGCGATCTCGGTGGTGTAAAAGCGCAGGTCGGCATCCAGCGATTGCGGACAGGACTTAAGCGCTGCCAGCACTTGCTCGGTTTCGAGCGTTTCATCTTCGGGATCAATACAGCGCAGCGGATTCGATTCCCCGGTGCCGCGTTGATCGACGAGCACAATATCGCGATCTTCATGAACGTTGAACATCAATCGCAGCATGGCAGGGAATGTCTCGATCGCCGATTGACCGGGTCCACCGGCCAGCAGGAACAACGCGTCTGCTTCGGGATTCCGTTTGATGGCGGGGATGACCGCGATGTGCAATTCGATCTGGCGGCCGCCCGGGTTGGCGCGGTCCTCCGGGACGGTCAATATGCCGCAGCGAGCGTCAGTTTGATTGCCAGACGGCGATGTCAGCGCGCAATCTTCCAGCGTGATCGGAGGCTCGGGCGCAGCGCTCAGGCTGCGGGGCGAGCAGGAGGCGAGAAGCAGGATTACCAAGAGTGAAATTGTGAAACGTTTTTTCATCATAGTTACTTTCCGGCCGCAATTATATCCAGTATGCAAAAAACAAAAACTGGATTACGAGATGTAATCCAGTCTGATGTGGAGTTTAACGTTCTTTGTAGAAACAATTCTAGGCGTACATGCCCCAATCCAATGCGGAGGGATCTTCCATCATCGAGAAGTCCCACATGTCCATGCCCATCTCGATCGTCACCGGCATGTTGAGTCCTTCGACAGCTTTGGCTTTGGTCATCTCGATCATCGCCGGCCCGTACGGGCAGAACGGAGTGGTCAGGATCATCTTCAATCGGGCAATGTCATTTTCGATTGTGATGTCGCGCACCAGGCCAAGTTGAATGATATTCATCCCGATCTCAGGATCCACCACTTCTGCTAATTTTTCGCGTGCCAGCTTTACCTTGTCGGGATGCGTCTGGTGGATCGTCCATTGGATTTCGTTAATGGTTTCTTCGGTCATAGTTCCTCATAAAAATTCTTATGTCATTGCGAGGAGTGGCTCCTCAAGCGCCACGACGAAGCAGTCTCCTCGCTTAATAAGCACTTTCTCTATACCTTTACAGGCTCCGGCTGCACGACATACGTGCAATGAGCGCCGCCGTCCAAAATGCATTGAACCTTATTGGCAGGCAGCGCAAGCATTTTCGATATCAGCGTCTGATCGACCGTACAAACTTCAGGGTGTGCAACACCGATCTGGTAATACGGACAGGAGATCTCATGGATCTGATACTGTTCGCCTTTCTTTTCCCATTCGACGGTGAAGCCTTCCTGGGCCAGCAAATCCTTGACGAATTCCAATCGTTCTTCCATGCTCATACCCTGGATCTGGCTTGCGTATTCGTTCGCCAGGTCTTCCGCGATCTGGTTGAACAACTGTGCCACTACTGGTCCTGGCATGGTCTCTTTCATCTGCGCCAATAGACGTGTGGTCAGGCGCAAATATTTCGTCGGAAATCGCTCCATTCCGTCTTGCGTGAGCGAGTACACCAGGCGCGGACGTCCCACGCCGTGACGTTCCTCGTCGGCTGCGATGAGTCCTTCCATCTGCAGGTTGGTCAGGTGATGGCGCACTGAGATGGGGTTGATTCCTACTGACTCAGCCAGCTCATTGATCGTGATCTTCGGCCGGCGCAGCAACGTCTGGAGGATCTTGTCTTTCGTGCTTTTCATGGGCGCGAGTATAACCAGAGAAGCCAGTATTGTCAATATACTAGAAAAATATCATAAATATTGACTTTTCGCTCTGATCCTGCTATAATCCTGCCGATTTGAATACCATGCCAGTATTGGCTTAATCAGGAGTTAAAGGGAATGTCGCAGATAGAAATTCGGAATTTGCATGTCAGCATCGAAGATAAAGAGATCCTAAAAGGGCTGGATTTGACCGTAGAACAGGGAAAAGTCCACGCGATTATGGGGCCGAACGGCACCGGGAAGTCTACATTGGCTTATACGTTGATGGGGCATCCGTCTTACACGGTTACCGAAGGTGAAGTGTTTTTCAAAGGTCAAAATGTACTGGAGTTGGAACCAGACGAGCGTTCAAGGCTCGGTTTATTCCTGGCGTTCCAGTATCCCGTAGCCATCCCGGGTGTGACTGTGGCGAACTTCCTGCGCACAGCCATTAATGCCCGCCGCCGCGCCGTCAACCCCGATGACAAGGGCATGCCCATCCCTGAGTTCCGCAAGCTGCTTAAGGAAAAAATGTCCATGCTCAAGATGGACCAGAACTTTGCAGGTCGTTACCTCAACGAAGGATTTTCAGGCGGCGAAAAGAAGCGTGCCGAGATTCTGCAGATGGCTACCCTCAACCCCGAGATCGCGATCCTCGACGAAACGGATTCAGGTCTCGACATCGACGCGCTGCGGATCGTATCCGAAGGTGTCAATACCCTGATGAACAAGGACATGGGCGTGCTTGTCATTACACACTATCAGCGTCTGTTGAACTATATCAAACCTGATTACGTCCACGTCATGCTCGCTGGCAGGATCGTTGAATCTGGCGGACCCGACCTGGCGCTGCATCTCGAAGAAAAAGGCTATGAGTGGATCCGCGAAAAGTATGAGGAAACAGTAGAGCAAGTGGGCAAATGAACAAATCAGCAAGAAAGCGACTTGCTCTTTTGCTGATTTGCCTTCTTGCTGATTTGCCTTCTTGCTGATTCAGGAGTTTATTATGAGTGACGATACTAAAATCTTGGAAGATATCGGTGAATACAAGTACGGTTTTCACGACCGCGACGATAATTACACGTTCAAATCTGAGAAAGGTTTGAGCCGTGAAGTCGTTGAGAATATTTCGCGCATGAAGGGTGAACCGGAATGGATGCTTGAGTTCCGCTTGAAGGCGCTCGAACATTTCGTAAAACGCCCGATGCCGAATTGGGGGCCCTCGCTGAAAGATCTTAATTTCGACGAGATTTACTTTTACGTCAAGCCCACCGAAAAAAGCGAAAAATCATGGGATGATGTTCCCGATGATATCAAGCGCACGTTTGACAAGCTCGGTGTGCCTGAAGCAGAACGGAAATTCCTGGCAGGCCTGGGTGCCCAATATGAATCGGAAATGGTCTACCACTCGATCCAGGAACATCTTGAAAAACAGGGTGTGATCTTCCTGTCGATCGAGGACGGCTTGAAGAAACATCCTGATCTGTTCCGCGAATATTTTGGAACGGTGATTCCGATCGAAGATAACAAATTTGCGGCCTTGAACAGCGCGGTCTGGTCAGGTGGATCCTTTGTATATGTACCGAAGAACGTAAAAGTGGATATGCCGTTGCAGGCGTACTTCCGCTTGAATACGGCCAATCTTGGACAATTCGAACGTACTCTGATCATTGTGGAAGAAGGCGCTTCGGTCCATTATGTGGAAGGCTGCACGGCGCCGCAGTATACAACCGACTCGTTCCACTCCGGTGTGATCGAGATCGTCGTCAAGAAGGGCGCACGCTCGCGTTATTCGACGATCCAGAACTGGTCGACCAATGTCTACAATCTGGTGACCCAGCGCGCCAAGGTGTTCGAGAACGCTTCGCATGAATGGGTGGACGCCAACATCGGGTCGAAGGTCACAATGAAATATCCATCCTGCTACTTGATGGAACCTGGCGCACGCGGTGAAATGCTGTCGATGGCGTTCGCGGGGCCCGGTCAGATTCAGGATGCGGGTTCAAAGATGGTTCACTTTGCTCCGAACACCTCCAGCAAGATCACATCCAAGTCCATCAGCAAGGGCGGTGGGCGTGCTTCTTATCGTGGTCTGTTGAAAGTCTATAAGGGAGCCAAGGGTGTCAAGTCCAATGTGGTCTGTGATGCGCTGCTGCTCGATCCTAAATCGCGCTCTGATACGTATCCCTACATTGAGATTGACGAAGACGATGTGACGATCGGTCACGAGGCCTCGGTAAGCAAAGTGGGCGAGGAACAGCTTTTCTATCTCATGTCCCGCGGTCTCAGCGAGGAAGAAGCCACGACCATGGTTGTTTCCGGATTCATTGAACCGCTGGTCAAAGAACTACCGATGGAATATGCCGTCGAAATGAATCGCCTCATCGCTCTGCAAATGGAAGGATCAATAGGATAAATTCCCCGCTGAGTGGAGCGTAGCAAAGCCGAAGCGCGTGTACAGCCCGCCCTTCGACTGCGGGCTATCGCCCTCCGCTCAGGGAGGAAGTAGCATAATTATGGAAGAGAAACCAAAAGTTGTTGTTTCGAGAACTCGACGTGCAGACTCTGCCGCACGCGACTTTGCCTTTGCGGAATCTGATGTCCGTGGCGTAGCAACAGGCGACTCGGTCGCTTCCTACCGGACCTTGGCCTGGAACGCGTTTAAGAGACATTCCCTGCCCGATACCACTCAGGAAGCCTGGCGCCGCACAGACATTCACCAGCTGCCGACAGACAAGTTCAAACTCAGTCCTGGCGATACGAACGACCTTCCGGCGGTACGCGAAGATTTGCTCAAACCGCTGATCGCGGACCAACATGGTGGGCAGATCATCCTGACTCCCGGTGAGGTAAAAGTAGACCTCGACGAAACGCTGGCTAGAAAAGGCGTGATCTTTACCGATCTAAAGACGGCGGAGCAGAAGCATCCTGACCTGCTGGCGAAGATGATAGGCAAAACGGTCAATGTGGAGGAAGGAAAATTCTCCGCGTTGGCCGGCGCGTTTGCGCAAAACGGTGTTGTATTGTATGTGCCAAAAGGTCTCGTCGTGGACGAACCACTTCATTCGGTGTTGTGGGGCCCTGGCACAGACCTGGCTCACGTCTCGCACATCCTCGTCCTGGTGGACGAAGGCGCGTCGGTGACGTACGTTCACGAGTCGGCCTCACCCGATCTAAAGGGAGCCAACTCGATGCACGCCGGAATCGTCGAGATCCAGGTCTTGCAGAATGCTTCCCTAAAATTCGTCGAACTGCAATCGTGGGGACGTCACGTCTGGAACTTTTCGCATGAACGAGCCCGCGTCGAACGCGATGCAAATCTCGATTGGATCTTTGGCGCGATCGGTTCGCGCCTCACAAAGAACTTCAGTGAACTCGATCTGGCAGGTGAAGGCGCCCAGGGACGCATGTCGGGTTTCTATTTCACCGACGGTTCCCAGCATCTTGACCACGACACACAGCAGAATCATCTCGCGCCGCACACCACCAGCGACCTGCTGTTCAAAGGCGCGTTGAAAGGCAAGAGTCGCTCGGTGTGGCAGGGCATGATCTACGTGGCGCCCGGCGCACAGAAAACTGACGGATACCAGGCCAATCGAAATCTGGTGCTGAGCGATGGCGCTCGCGCGGATTCGATCCCCGGGTTGGAAATTCTGGCCGACGATGTGCGCTGTACACACGGTGCAACGGTCGGCAAGCTCGAACAGGAGCCGCTCTTCTACTTGAAGTCACGCGGTATCCCGCAGGCGGAAGCAGAGAAGATCGTGGTCGAAGGATTTTTCGATCCCATTTTCCAGCGCATTCCGTTTGAAGGCGTGCGAGAACGTTTTCAGCAGTATATTGCTGATAAGATGGCGTAAGAAAAATGCAGACTCAAATAAAGAAAGAAGTGAAAAATCCATGACCGTAAAAGCGAAAACAAAGAAGACCGTAATCGAGGCAAAGTCACGCGCAAAACCAGCTGTCAAGGAAAAACGAAATATTTCGGAGAAAGTCCGTGTGGTGCACAAGATCTCTGCGCCCCACACGAACGGTGGCGAGGAACGCAAATCGAAGGCTCTGCGTATGCCCCAATATGCTTACATGAAAGCACCGGGCATCGCTCACGATTTCCAGGTGGGTGATACGGTGGAAGTGTATTGCGACCACGAAAAAAATAAAGATCGCGTCCGTGGCTGGATCCGCGGCATTGTTGTGCAGGTCGATAACAAACTGGTTGCGGTGCAATTCCGCTCGAATGTGTTCCTGACAGACGGGTGGATGGTGCCGGACCGCATACTCTGGTACCCGGTGAACTCCGAGCACATTCGCGAGGTGGCAGGCAAGAAGGCTTCCAGACGCGAAAAGGTAATTCTCGACTATTAGGAAATACACAAGTAGACAGGTACACAGGTAAGCACGTGTACTTGTCTACTTGTATACCTGTGTACTTGACCCATGTCCCTCAACCTAAACGAAATTCGAAAAGACTTTCCCATCCTCCAGCGTGAAACGTCGCCGGGAGTTCAGGTGGTGTACCTGGATTCCACCGCGACCTCACAGAAACCTCTCGCGGTCATCGAAGCGATGGATAGTTACTACCGCCGCTCAAATGCCAATATCCATCGCGGCGTGCACACGCTCGCCGAAGAAGCGACGACGTTGTATGAGCAGGCGCGCGTTAAGATCGCAAAATTCATCAACGCAAAGTCGGCTCATCAGCTCATCTACACTCGCAATACGACCGAGTCCATAAACCTGGTTGCATACACATGGGCACGTGCGAATCTTAAAGCCGGTGACCTGGTGATTCTGACCGAGATGGAACATCATTCCAATCTCGTTCCGTGGCACATGTTGCACGCGGAACGCGGAATCGAACTGGATTTCATCCCCGTTACCGAAGATGGACTGCTCGACCTGGATGCATACCGCGCGCTTCTCCTCCGGGGCCCGAAATTGATCTCGTTTACGCACATGTCCAACGTCCTCGGCACGATCAACCCCGCGGCAGAGATCATTCGTTTGGCGCATGAGGCGGGCGCGATCACGCTGGTCGACGGCGCACAATCTGTCCCGCATCTCAAAGTGGATGTGCAGGCCCTCGACGCCGATTTCCTGGCATTCTCTGCTCACAAAATGTGCGGTCCCACCGGTATTGGGGCGTTGTATGGAAAAACAGACTTGTTGGAAGCCATGCCTCCATTCCTGGGTGGCGGTGACATGATCAAGGAAGTCAAGCTGCGTTCGTTCCGCGCCAACACGCTCCCGCACAAATTCGAAGCGGGTACACCTGCCATCGCAGAAGCGGTTGGTTTTGGCGCGGCGGTCGATTACCTCGCATCCCTCGGCATGGACGCTATCGCCGCCCACGAACATGCGATCACAGAATACGCGCTCGAGCGTCTGGAAGAAGTGCCGGGCGTGAAGCTGTTTGGTCCCGGCGCCGATAAGAAGGGTGGGGTGGCAGCGTTTACTTTAGATGGCATACATCCGCATGACGTGGCACAGATCCTGGATAAGGATGGTATCGCTGTGCGTGCGGGTCATCACTGCGCACAGCCGCTTCATGAGAAGTTTGGCATCCCTGCCACCAGCCGTGCTTCCTTCTATTTGTACAATACAAAGGAAGAAGTGGATCTGCTGGTGAATGGGATTTATAAGGTGAAGGAAATGTTTGGATAAACCCGTTGGTCGAGTAGGGCAGAGCGTACGTTGCGATGCCTATATCGAGACCAACCGATTTCAAAAGCGCTGCTTTCACAAGCTTTACTTTTCTAACTGGTGGTCTCGACACCGCACCTGCGGTGGGTGCAGGTGTATGCCCTCGAACAGCACTCGGGCTACTCGACCACCGCGTATGGATGAACTATGGACGACCTCTATCGTGAAGTAATCATCGAGCATTACAAAAACCCTGGCTATCGCGGGCGCCTTGACCCGCATGATATTCAATTCGAAGACAACAATCCGTTGTGCGGCGACCATATCGAGATCACTCTTCAAACCGCACAGGACGGAACCGTGAAAGACGCTCGCTTCGATGGGCATGGCTGCGCCATCTCGCAGGCCTCTGCCGATCTGCTAATGGAATCGATCATCGGCAAACCCATCGAAGACGTGAAGCAGCTGAAGAAGCAGGATCTTCTGGATATGTTGGGAATCGACCTGGGTCCCGTTCGCCTAAAGTGTGCGCTTCTATCTTTGAAGGTCTTGAAGGCTGGTGTATACGGATTAGGCGAAGCGAGTGACAGTTTGGTTGAATGAAAGAGCTCACAGGTAAACGCGTACATCAGTACACGCGTGTTTACCTGTGTACGTGTATACTTGTCCCATGTTCAATTACACAACATTTGACGAATCCAAAGTCGAATATCTCGATATCGCGCCCGTCTCGGAACTCCCCAACGGCGAGCGGCTATTTATCGAGGCGGAGGGCAAATCGCTTGTCATCTTCAATATTGCCGGTCAATTCTTTTCGATCGGCGATATTTGTTCGCACGATGACGGCCCTGTTGGCGATGGCGATATCGAAGGCTTCAACATCGTTTGCCCGCGCCACGGCGGTGAGTTCGACGTCCGCACGGGGCAGGCGGTGCAGATGCCGGCGGTCGTGGATATCCCCGCCTATCCGGTACGAGTCGTGGATGGAATGATCCAGGTGGGACTACCGAAGGAATAAAGAGAGGGGACCGCCGTGCAATTTGAATCTGTGCCTGCGATTCTTATCGGCGGATGTTTATTCCTTGCAGTTGTACTGTTTGCCGGACATTTCACCCCGGGTTACTCGCACGCACGGCAATCGATCAGTGAGCTGGGGATGCCCGGAGCCGTTTATGGATTGCTCGTTCGGTGGGTGGGGTTTGTGCCGCTGGGTTTGAGCTTCATACTGTTTGCCTTCCAGTCAGGCAGCTTGTTTTCGAACCATGTACCCTTCGTACTCTTCCTCGTGACGGGACTGTCCATCCTGTTCGCCGGGATTTTTCCGACCGACCCTGATA
The DNA here is from genome assembly GCA_964489725.1 of uncultured Anaerolinea sp. Taxonomy (GTDB): domain Bacteria; phylum Chloroflexota; class Anaerolineae; order Anaerolineales; family Villigracilaceae; genus Defluviilinea. The sequence continues at coordinate 14,781 of CAZBAX010000042.1, forward strand.
ATAGGCGGGATACGCCATCTGGCAAAATACATGCAAGCGCCGTGATCATGCTTTTACTGCTTCTCAGCGCGTCTCCATTTACGTTTTCGATCGCATCCCTCTATAGAAACCCTCCGCCAGAATGGTTTCTGGTTTTCTCATTCGTGATGGGTATTCCAGTATCGATTGTTCTTGCACTTTCATCTCATGGCATATCCTGGCGATGGACAGCACTCTTCCAGCGGACCGCGCAGCCGTCATTGCCTGGTTTGCAGCAAAGACTTCTATTGGCTTTGCATTACATCTGGTGGTCAGTTTTTTCCCGGGTGCTTGCTGGTGAGTACCCGTTGTTTTCGTCAGGAATCTAGCGCGCCCTGGTGGAGTGGCACAGATGCTATAGCACATATATATCCCTGGTGCACCCGGAGAGGTTGTCAGACGGGATGCCAGATAGGAATACCCAAGGATTGAGTGAACTATGAACTTTCGATCTGCTTTCGGAAGTTTTTTGTTCCATACGCGATGAGTCCAAATATCGTACAATTGGCATAAGGTATGTTGCTGCCATGACAAAAATACTGATCGTCGAAGATATCCCTGATAACGCCGAGCTTGTGCGCCGGATCCTGTTGGCGCGTGGGTACGAAGTGTTTCATGCGCCAGATGCAGAAACAGGGTTGGAAATGGCGATTTCCACGCAGCCAAACCTGATCCTGCTCGATCTTGGGCTGCCCGATCATGACGGACTCACCCTGGCAGGCTGGCTGCGGGCCGAACCTTCGTTGAGCGAAGCTCCCATCATCGCCTATACCGCCTGGCCGCCGGATACGGCCCGCCAGATGGCAGAGACATACGGGTGCGATGGATTTATTGGAAAACCGATCACAGGGGTTAAGGATTTCGTGGATCAGATCGAATCATTTCTCAAACCGTAGAGCATATCCCCCATCATGAGATCAACAATTTCAACTGGCATTAAGCTGATCCCTGCGAGCGGCTATACTGTGGAACAACTCACTGCCATCTACAACCAAACGCGCGTGGATTATATGGTCCCGATGCCCATGAATGCAGCCCGCCTGGTCGAGTACATCAACACGTACGATGTAGATCTTGACCATTCACTCGTTGCCTCACACGGTGATGAAATGCTTGGCGTCGCGATGCTGGGAGTCCGCCAGGACCGGGCGTGGATCACGCGTCTTGGCGTCATCCCAAACACGCGTCGAACCGGCGTCGGGCTGGCTCTTTGTGAAGGGCTTCTGGAACAAGCAGAGAATCTCGGCATCCATTTTCAGATGCTGGAAGTCATCAAGAACAATACCCCGGCGCATACACTCTTTTTGAAGCTTGGTTTTTACGAAGTAGGGGAGCTGCTTGTACTGCGGCGTTCACCGGGCACTCCGCCGCCGGAGCCGGTCGTTGCCGATGCGCAACGGTTGGATCGAACCGAGTCACTCGACCTGGTTGGGCAGGATCGCGGCACCCAACCGTGGACGAATCAATCCGAGTCGTTGAGCAATGCCGCCGAAGTTTCCGGATTGCGCCTTACCTTGGTGGATGGAAGTACAGGCTGGCTTGTGTATCAACGGCAAAAATTTCTGCTGACTCGTTTTGCATTTAAAACGCAGACGGGCGATCCCGTGGATATGGCTCGTGCGTTCCTCTCGCACCTGCATTATCAGTACCCGCGCTTGGATACGCAGCTTGAGAATATCCAGATCCATGATGCCCATTTGCCTGCATTTTACGAATATGGATACGTCGAATCATTCCGACGCATCGAGATGTGGCGAGGGAGTCCGCCGCCTGGTTTGCTGGGACAGGCTTGACAGAGAAATCCGTAGGATATGGCGACCAATCGATTTGGCCTGCCGCCTGCTTAATTGTTGGCGCTGTTCCAGCGAATTTGGAAATCTTACGGAGTACTTGGAACCAGGCCAGAGAGTAAGTCGCTCACATCCAGAATGCAAGTTAGGGAAGCATCGGCGGGAATCGTAACAAAGAAGAATGGTTTTATGTTTGGGTCCGCGCTGGAAAGCCCGCGCACATAGATGTACTCCCGAACGTAAAGACCCAGAGTATCGTCAAAGTACCCATAGATCTCATAGGTAATGGCGCCAAGGGTGGCTGTGTTCTTGTATTCACCCTTCGGTTGACTCGCTGGAAGTGCACGCACAGTACACAATGGCATGGCTTTGTCAGAAAGTAGAACAATGCCATCAGTTGTGATGGCTGGCTGCCAAACCTCCTCCTGATACTGGAGAAGCAATGGGTACTGATCCAGGGGAAAATCTTTGTACGTTATCGTTAACTGCGATGCGCCGCCGTAGAGCGATATGCCTCCGATGACGATCCCGTTGTCATCATCGTGGAACTCAAAAACGAAGGCGCCGACCGGCGGTTGACCAAAGTCAAACCAGCCCGAAACTGAAACGCCATCCGCTACCGTCACAGACGAATACGCTGCACCTCCACCGGCAACATGGTTGTAACGGTTTCCAAGATTATCGATCAGATACATGTTCGTGTTGCCCTGGTCAGATCGCTTGGTTACCTCATAGCCGCCGGGGATATCAGATAACGTCCAGGTGACGTTGAAGATCATGTGACGATTCCCGTCAACGGTCACGCCCGTAACGCAAAAATCCAGGCGGCCGCCCTGGCTCATGGCGGTCGATCCACAGCCGCCAACAGCGAACGAGCCTGGCAGCACCATATTCGGAGTGGGAGATGGCGTGATCGTAGGCGTTTGCGTGGAGGTCGGTTCGGGTGTAGATGTCGCCGTTTGAGCAGGCTCAGTTGCTGGAGAGGGTGTTTCCGATGGGCTGAGCGTTGGTACTGACTGTGTTGCAGTGCTTTGCACCGGCGCTGTGCCCGGAGCGCAGCTTAAAAGTAACGTCGCGGTGAGGAGAAGTGTGACGAATAAGAACAGCGATCTATGTGGGCGCATTGTATTTCCCTCAAGAAACCTTGGATTTCTGTAATGTCCGCTGCCATTGGAACTTCGGCTGTGGTGAGAATTTTATCAGACGACAACTATAGGCCGATCATCAGAATCGGCATGTTGCCCTCCGAGCTGCAAAACAAATGCTAAGTAGCCGGCACGATGTGGTGACCGAAGCTGCCCACGAACCTCAATATATCGAAACCCTCCGCAAATGGGCGTTCTGCCAGCGCGCCGTGACGTACCATGATGGAGCGCGTCACTTCACGATTGAAATAGTAACGGTCACGATAGGTTTCATAACACGCCAGGGCTTCGATCTTCTTGTTTACATCCTCTTCGTCCACTTCCACCAGGAAATGCGGAAAGAACCCATAGGACGAGCGAACCACGTCAAAGCCCAGAACTGTAATCCCGCGAAAGGCCCGCAAGGCTTCATCTGTCATCGTGAGATGGTCCTGGTGTACATCCTGCTTCGAATGGACAAAGATCAAGTCGGGTTGGAAATCCGTTCGAAGCTGCAGGAAATATTCAAGGATTTCCTGTCGCGCGTTCGGGAACACGCGTGTCGTAAACGGACCGAGCACGATTTTCTCGGCGGGAACTCCCAGCACGGCCATCGATTCATAATGTTCATGTTTCACATGGATCAGATCGGGGTTTTTCTGATTGTCAGATAACGTGACGCACAAGACATCCGTGTGTCTGACGATGTGATGGAGTAATGCCCCGCATCCCAATTCAATATCGTCAGGATGCGCGCCGAGGAAGAGAACTTTTTTGCCGAAGAAATTCATGAAGGACCCATGTCATTGCGAGGAGTGGAACGACGAAGCAATCTCCTCGCCGAATTGAGAATTGCTTTCAATTAATGTTCGTTGAACGACCCGGATTAGTCTTCCAAAACAGCATAGGCGCGAACGGGAAACGTCCCAAACGCTTTTACTTTGACCGGTGCCGCATGAAATCGGAATCCGTGATCGGGAAGATTCTCCAGACCACACATATGCTCGCAGATCGGGATGCGATTGCCGAGCAGGACGGTATGGGCGGGACGCGTCCCATCCGTTGTGTCATCGATGTTGTATGTATCGATGCCGACGAAGGCAGCGTTTGATTCCGCTAAACGAAGCGCGGCTTCCCTGATGAGGAACGGATGACCTTCAAAGTACTGGTCTGTGCGCCAGTGACGTGCCCAGCCGGTATGGATGAGAACCGCCTTGCCGGCGACCTGAACTCCGTCGAAGGCTTTCGCTGGAATGGCTCTACCGAATTCCTGCACATGGACAACGACTCCTTCGAGATCAGCCAATGACTCGAGTGGCAGCTCCGATAGATCGATCCCATCTGCAAATCGATGAAATGGACTATCAACATACGTGCCGGTATTGGCCACCATCTCGATCTTGCCGATGTTGAACTCTGTCCCTTCCGCGTAATGCTTGCGCGAATCCTCACGCGAGAGAAAATCACAAATGATCGGAGCGGGAAGACCTTTATAGGTGATCATCCCGTGTTCCACTTCATGGCTGAGATCAATTAATTTCGTAGTCATCCAGTCCATCCTTACTGGTAATTGGTAACTCGTGAGTGGTAATTATGGTTTACCAATTGCCATTTACTTGGTAGCTAGAATCCCGCCCACAACTTTTGTCATCACCAGCTTGCCATCTCGGTTGAGCCAGCGTGTAGCCACATCCGTGATCTTACCGATCAAGGCTTCGTATTCCTCTTTGCCATTAAACATGGACGTCCAGAGTTTGCGGTCTTCGCTCAACGAAGCACGCACATACTCGATGAACGGTGCGACTTCAGGGAAGGTGAGGTGGTTCTCGAACTTGTGCAACTCGGTTTTCGCAAAGATGCGGTCGATGGTGTTGAAGATATCGCCCTTAAAACGGGACGAACCCGGCATCGGAGGAATTGTCGTGTTGGTGGCTTCCTTGATGATGTCATAGAACATCTGCTTGTTCTCGGGCAATGGACCAGAGACGAACAACCGTCCGCCTGGCTGCAGCACGCGGTGAGCCTCGCCAAAGGTAAAGTCCAGATCGGATGCGTAGTAAATGGCAAATGCGCTTGTACAAAGATCGAACGTGTTGTCAGGAAAATTGAATGGTTTGTTGAAATCCAGGAATTGGAACTCGATGTTCGAGCCGCGCTCCTTGTTTTTTGTGCGTGCCTTCTCGAGCAGCTCTTCTGAAAAATCTCCGCCAATGATTCTTGCCCCGCCTTTAGTATAATCGTCGAACAGGAAAGACAGCTTGCCGGCGCCGCAGCCCACGTCGAGAATGTCCATGCCCGCCTGGGGTTTGAGCAGATCGTTCGTCCACTGGTCGATGTTTGCCGAGCCATATTTTTCGTGAATGTCAATGCGGGTAAGCAGGTCTTTGGATGTTTCCTGATAGTTGATTTCCATATGTCTCTCCTTGAATTGAATGTAAGTCGGATTGGCCCTTGCAGAATGCTTCGCGACAATCCGACGTACCTGCAAAAATTATACCAAATAGAAACCTAAAATTCAACGACTGAATTTTGGCGAAGGTCCAGTAGCCCCGCTGGTCGAGTAGAGCGAATGATCGCCTCGCTCACATCGAGACCGGGCGTATACCGAGACCAGGAGCATTGCATGAACAGGATCAAAACAGTAAAAGGTGTGCGCGAATTCTATCCCGAAGAGATGTCGCTTCGCAATTATCTTTATGAAAACGTGCGCGCCGCTTCTCAGTCTTTTGGCTACCAGGAATGGGATGGCCCGTTCATCGAGACCATCGATCTCTACGCGGCCAAATCGGGTGAGGAACTCGTCAAGAAGCAATCTTTCACCTTCGAAGACCGCGGCGGGGAGTTGGTAACTCTGCGCCCCGAGTTGACGCCGTCTCTGGCGCGCATGATCGCGGCGAAGCAGAACGAACTGACGTTTCCGGTGCGCTGGTGGTCGTTCGGTCCGTTCTGGAGATATGAACAGCCGCAAAAGGGACGCACGCGCGAGTTCTTCCAGTGGAATATCGACCTGCTGGGAGTCAGCACGCCCGAAGCCGATGCTGAGTTGATCGCGGTGGCTGCAACGTTCCTGCGCTCGGTCGGACTCACGCCTGCGCGTGCCACGATTTTCGTGAACAACCGGCGCCTGATGGATTCTGAGTTCGACGCGCTCGCGATCGCGACCGAAAAACGAATGGATGTATCGAACCTCGTCGATCGCCGCTCGAAGATGGAGCCTGCCAAATGGGACGCATATGCGTTGGAAATGGGTTTGTCCGAAACGCAGCTCGATGGACTCAAAATTATATTGGGCAATTATGACCTATGGAAAAAGAACGACGAGTTAACGCGTCTTTTCGCGGCATTGGATGCATTAGGTGTTAAGGACTACGTCAAATTTGATCCCAACATCATACGTGGTCTTCTTTACTATACGGGCACAGTCTTCGAAGCCTTCGAGACATCGGGTTCGCTGAAGCGCGCCATCCTCGGCGGTGGACGTTATGACAATCTGCTCGCGGACGTAGGCGGGAATCCATTGTCCGGTGTGGGGTTCGCAATGGGTGACGTGGTGATCGGGATCATTCTGCAGGAAGCTGGCTTGTTGCCAGAGTTTGCGCAGACGCCTGCGCCAGTACTGGTCACCGTGTTTAATGAATCCTTATTGCTGCAATCATATGCGTTAGCTGCCGAACTGCGAAATGCAGGTCTGAATGTGATGGTGTATCCTGAAGTTGCCAAGCTGCCAAAACAATTCAAATTTGCCGATAAAATGAAAATGAAAGTCGCGCTGGTGCTAGGTCCCGACGAGGATGTGAGCGGACAGGTCGTGGTGAAAAACCTGTCCACTGGCGAACAGGTCGCAGTGGCGCGCGATGCGCTGGTTGATGCTGTCTGTAATCTGGTGAAATAGATGACACTTTCCATCCAACCAGTCACAAAGAATAATTGGCGCACCCTTATCAAGCTACAGGTAAGAGAGGACCAGTCACATTTTGTCGCTTCGAATCTTTATTCGATCGCCGAATCCAAATTTGGTTCTGAGGAAGCAGATGGAAGCCACTGGGATCTGTATCCTTACGGGATTTATGATGGCGAAACTCCCGTCGGTTTTTTGATGTATGGATACAATTTTCAATATGCCGACTTTCAGGCGTTTATCCTGCGTTTGATGGTCGATGAAAATCAGCAGGGCAAGGGCTATGGTAAATTCGGCATGGAGAAGATGCTCGAAACCTTCCGCGCCGATGAACGGATTCAGAGCGTGGGCATCAGTTATGAACCAGAAAACGATGGGGCGCGAAAACTCTATTCCAGCCTGGGGTTTGTGGAAACCGGCAAGATGCTGGATGGCGAGGTCGTGGCAATCTACAAGATGAGATAGCCAAACTTATGGTAAAATGTTGACCGCAATACGGTGCCTGTAGCTCAACGGCAGAGCGCTACACTGTGGCTGTAGATGTTGTGGGTTCGAAACCCATCAGGCACCCTGTAAGGCGGATTTCAATCCGCCTTTTTTGTTTAACGGCAGAATCCGCCAACGCTTGCCCCGAGCGCAAGTGCCGGAGAGTGCAAGTGTCTTTGCAAATCTACACTAATCAGATCTCTTCGCGTAGAGCAGCGTGAATTAGTGGATGGCCTTTTGTTTTCCATTCCTTTCTGCTAGCCGCTTCGCCAGTGTTTCCTGCTTCATCAAATAATTCCTGCTAGTCACCACCTTGTACCCATCCTCAAACTTAACCATGCATGAATTCATTTTGCCTCGGGCAAGCACCTGGCAGCGAGTCCCATATCGTTCGGGCAGGCGGGTTCTGACACGCCAAACATACTCTGTCATGAGGGACTCATACCACCGGCTGCAGCAACCGACAATGGCTCGTGTCGACAAATTGACTGATGGGTGTCTTGATTTTCGATGTAAAATTGAGCCATGCCCCAAACCATCAACATTCTATTTCTTGCCGCCGAGGCGGAACCCTTTGTAAAAGTCGGCGGGCTGGGCGACGTGGCAGGAACCCTGCCGCGAGCCCTGCGCGCCCTATCGACCGAAGACCTCAAACTGGATGTTCGCCTCGTCCTGCCCATGCACTCCGTGATTAAATCGGAGGCGCTGCGTCCGGCCGGTATCTACTCGATCCAGCGCGGGAAGACCGAGCTCCAGGTGGAGGCGTTTGAGGGCACGCTGGATGGAATGCCTGTCTACTTCCTGAACGGCGATCCCATCCGCGCCGCCGGCTCGGTCTATTCCTCGAACAACAAACTGGATGGGGAAAAGTATACGTTCTTTTCATTGGCTGCGCTCGAGCTGCCTCGCCAGATCAACTGGAGCCCGGATATCATTCATGCCAACGACTGGCATACGGCGCTGGCGGCGTATGGCAACCTCGTCAAGCGCTGGGATGAAAAGACCCGCCGCGTTTCATCGCTGGTTGCGATTCATAACCTGCCATTCATGGGCCCCGACGTCAGCGAGATCCTGGAATCCTACGGTCTGCCGCTTGCCAACACGGACCTCCCGAGCTGGGCGCGCGTGATGCCCATGCCGCTCGGGTTATGGGCTTCGGACGCGATCGTGGCCGTATCTCCCACCTATGCTGATGAAATATTGCATGAGGAATTTGGATGCGGCTTGCAGGATTTCTTTCGCAATCGGACCGATTCATCGAGCGGCATTCTCAACGGAATGGACACCGCTTCCTTCGACCCGCAAACGGACTCCACGCTGGCGGCCAACTTCAACGCTGATACGTTGTCCCTCCGCCCGCAGAACAAAGCTGCCTTGCAGGAACGTGTGGGTCTGCCGGTCATCTCTGATGTCCCGCTTTTTGCAATGGTCACGCGCATGGACGTGCAAAAGGGTGTTGATATCGCCCTGCGCGGGTTGAAGATGCTTGGAAAACAGAATTGGCAGTTCGTGCTACTGGGAGCCGGCGACCCGAAACTGGAAGCCATGGCAAAGAAGCTCCAGGAGGAAATGCCAGACCGCGTGCGTGTCGAGACGCGCTATGATGCAAAACTCGCCCGTCAAATTTACGGTGGTGCAGATGTTTTCCTCATGCCATCGCGCTATGAGCCGTGTGGAATCTCACAAATGATCTCGATGCGTTACGGGTGCATCCCGCTGGTGCGCGCCGTGGGCGGGCTGCATGATACCGTCACCGACAGCGAAACAGGGTTTGTATTTGTCGAAGCGAAGGCCAAATCGTTCAACGACGCGGTCCGCCGTGCGCTGGCGTTGTATCCGTATCACTCGCGTTGGGCGGCGCTTCAGAAGGCCGGCATGGCCCTTGACTTCTCGTGGTCTCATTCGGCGCGTAAATATGCCGACCTCTATAAGAAACTGGTCGAAACATCCCGGGCACGAATCGCAACCCCGTAGCGACTCTTGCTTAGTGCCGTTCAGAGTACTGACGCTTTGCGCAGTGAAAATCTCAAGAAAACTTGTTCTTTTCCGTGTCGTCCGCCAAAGAGTACGAAAAAGTTGGCATCCAAGACTGAAGACACACACTCTTAATCCACATGTGAGGACCCTATGAAGACACGCGCGATCATTCTGGCAGGCGGCGAAGGTTCAAGGCTCGGCGTGCTCACACAAAAACGTGCCAAGCCGGCTGTGCCGTTCGCAGGCAAATATCGCATTATTGACTTTCCTTTATCGAACTGTGTCAACTCGGGCATCTTCGATGTGATGATCCTGGCGCAGTATCGTCCGCAGTCGCTGATTGAACACATAGGTTCGGGCGCGCCCTGGGACCTCAACCGCGACTTTACAGGGGGGGCAAAGATTCTCACGCCCTATAAAGCTCGCAACGATTCTGACTGGTTTGCAGGCACTGCCGATGCCGTGCAGCAGAACTTTGGCTTCATCAAGAATGGCAAGCCTGATCTTGTACTGATCCTGTCTGGCGATCACATCTACACCATGGATTATGATCCCATGGTCTCGTTTCACATGGACAACCAGGCGGACCTGACCATTGGTGTGATCCGTGTGCCGATCGAGGAAGCCTCTCGCTTCGGCGTCCTGGCTATCAACAACAAATATCGCGTAACTTCATTCGTGGAAAAACCGCCTGAGCCGCCTTCCAACTTGGTCAACATGGGCGTGTATCTCTTCAACCGTCAGGTGTTGGACGAAGCATTATGGAATGACCGTCAGGATCCCGACTCGGCGCATGATTTCGGCAAGAATATTATTCCGAAGCTCATCAAGTCTAAGGCCCGTATATTTGCCTTCCCGTACACCGGCTATTGGATGGATGTGGGAACGGTGCAATCCTACTGGCAGGCTCACATGGACATGTTGTCTCCACAGCCCGCCCTCAAGCTGTATAGCCGCGAATGGATCATCCACACTCGAACAGAAGAACGCGCGCCTGCAAGATTGCCCTCGAATGCGCAGGTGTATGCGAGTATGATCTGCGATGGTTGCTATATCGGCGAGGGTGCGCGCGTGGAGAGCAGCGTGCTTTCACCTGGTGTGGTCGTGCGTCCGGGCGCTGTGGTGCGCGAGTCTATTTTATGCACTGACAGTTTTGTGGAGAGTGGAGCAGTGGTCGAAAGAGCTGTTCTCGATAAGCGAACGCGAGTCGGTGCGAATGCACGCATAGGTTGGGGCGTAGCAGACCCGGAGATCAAAATCGCGTTGGTCGGCAAAAGCAGTGTGGTCCCCGAGGGATGTGTGGTTGAACCGAACGGGCAGATCGGCACAGATGTGGCGCTTTCTGATTACGAGGAAAACTATGTCCACGCCGGGCAATTCATACAAACCAGGAGATTACCGAATGAACTTTGACCGTGCTGGAGGCATCCTGCTTCATCCCACCAGCCTGCCAGGGCGCTACGGCATCGGCGATCTCGGCCCGCAGGCGTTTCGCTTTGTAGATTGGCTCGCCTCCACGGGCTGTAAACTCTGGCAGATCCTGCCGCTGGGGCCAACAGGTTATGGCGATTCACCGTATCAGTGCTTTTCTGCATTTGCGGGGAATCCCTATCTGATCAGCTTCGACGCGTTGATCGAAGATGGATTAGTGATTGAGGATGATTTTGCCGATATGCCAGAGTTTAACGCTTCTCGCGTCGACTTTGGCCTGCTCATCCCGTGGAAGCTTGGGATTCTACAAAATGCCTTTTCCCGTTTAAGCGCTGCACCCGATAGTCTTCAAAAAGAGTTCAAGCGCTTCTGCAAAGACAACGCTGCCTGGCTGGACGATTACGCGTTGTTCATGTCGATCAAGGAAGCGAATGGCGGCGGCTCATGGAGTGGATGGGATGAGTCGCTGCGCAAGCGTAAGAAAACCGCGCTCGATCAGGCCCGTGCAGAGCAGTCCGAAACTATTCAACGTCATTCGTTCTATCAATTCCTGTTCTTCAGGCAATGGCACAAGCTGCGCAGCTACGCTCACGAACACGGACTGACCATCATCGGCGATATTCCGATATTCATCGCCTACGATAGCGCCGACGCCTGGGCGAATCCGAAACTGTTCTTCCTCGACGACGAAAGCCTGCCTACGGTTGTGGCCGGCGTCCCACCCGATTATTTCTCAGCTACGGGTCAATTATGGGGCAATCCGCTTTACAAGTGGATTGCACATAAGAAGACCGGCTACGAGTGGTGGATCGAACGCTTCCGTTCTGTGTTGAATCTGGTGGATATAGTGCGCCTCGACCACTTTCGCGGGTTTGCGGGCTATTATGAGATTCCCTATGGCGCGCCGACCGCGGAAACAGGTCGATGGGTGACAGGGCCCGGAAAAGCCTTTTTTGAAACGATCTATCCTGCCTTAAGCAGGAAGAAGGGCGAAACGCTGCCGATCATTGCTGAAGATCTGGGTGTGATCACCGACGATGTAGTAGATCTGCGCGACAGCTTCCACCTGCCGGGAATGAAGATCCTGCAGTTTGGTTTCTCGGGCGCAGACAATCCCTTCCTGCCGCATAACTACCTTCAGAACTGCGTCGCTTATTCGGGAACGCATGACAACGATACCGTGCGTGGCTGGTACGAAACCGCGCCCGAACACGAGCGTGATTTTGCGCGTCGCTATTTGGGTACCAACGGCGAGAACATTGCCTGGGATCTGATCCGCAGCATCTGGTCGTCAGTGGCACTCTACGCTGTCACACCGATGCAGGATGCACTGGACCTCGGTACCGAAGCGCGTATGAACTTTCCCAGCAAACTGGGAGGTAACTGGGAATGGCGCATGAGTGAAAGCGACCTGAGCGAGGCGCTGGCTGGACGTTTGCGGGACCTGAATCAGCTATACCTGAGATAAAAGCAAAACATCGCCTCGGTGCAGAATGTTCTTGTCGCTTACGCTGTTCTCGGCGCAGGATTTTCAAAAATGCCGCCGCCGGAGACGGCGGCGGCAGCGAGCCTGTTGACAAATAGCCTTCGCAGGTTTTTAACGGGGACAATTACCGGCTGCGCGAGAAGCGCTCGTGGTCTTTACTTCCTGAACAACCGCAAATATTCCCCATATCCCTCCTCTTCCAGTTTTTCCACGGGAATGAATCGCATGGAGGCAGAGTTCATGCAATAGCGCAGGCCGGTCGGCGCGGGACCGTCGTCGAACACGTGACCCAGGTGCGAGTTGGCATGTTTCGAGCGGACCTCGGTGCGAGGCAGGAATAGTTTGTAATCGGTATGCGTGTCGATGTTGTCTGGTTCAAGGGGTTTGGTGAAGCTGGGCCAACCTGTGCCCGAGTCGTATTTGTCGAGCGAACTGAACAATGGTTCACCGGACACGATGTCTACATAGATGCCATCGTGCTTGTTATTCCAGTATTCGTTGGAAAATGGGCGCTCGGTGCCTTCGTGCTGCGTTACTTCATACTGAAGTGGGGTCAGTTGCTGACGCAACTCACCATCGGATGGTTTGGTAAAGTTTTTCATCGCAACCTCCAAAAGTTTGGTTTGAACTATAGACGTCGTGACTTCACAGAATCTGATTAACAAATCATTACATTCTCGGAGCATTCACGAGTAACAGGGCCTGCTTGAATTCCGTTGTATTCATTGGCTGGCGTCGCTGAGATTTAATGTACACCCTCACGGTCAGAAACTGCGCCAAAAAAGACGCAATTTCTGACCCGGGTACTGTGGGTTTTGCATTGACCACTTAAGTGATTCTAATCCGTTTGACTTGAATTTCGTTTGCAAAGCTTGTAAAATCATTTGCGACCATTGATCAACACTTTATCAATAGGAGTATACACATGAATATGATCAAAGTCTCTGCAAACTCCCGCACTGCTGCCGTTGCCGGTGCCATCGCTGGTGTAATCCGCGAGCACAAACACGCGGAAGTCCAAGCCATTGGGGCAGGCGCAGTAAACCAGGCTATGAAGGCGCTGGCCCTGGCCACAGGTTATCTCAAGGGCGATGGTATTAACGTAGTCTGTACGCCACAATTTGTTGACGTCGACGTGGACGAAAAAGTACGGACGGCCATCCGACTGGTGATCGAGCCAACTTAATCCTTATTCATAAGTGGTCGAAAGAAACGCTGGGATTGCCTTCGCATCCCAGCGTTTTTGATTCTCGTACCTGATGTTACGCAATGCCATCATTCGTTTCACCGCCAAGAGGCGAAGAGCACAAGGCGAGCCTTGTTTCTTCTTAAGGAGCAAAAAGACCTTCGCGGCTCGGATTCCTTGCTGCCCACCTAAGGTGAGCTGGCGATCGAAAGCGATAGTTATCGCGTTGATGCCAGACTATTGCATAGCCACTGCTGAAAGGCACGCACATCCTTCGGTTGGCCGTTGCACATCGCCAGCCAGCCGTCCTGTTTGGGTTGGAAGAACCAGTTGGAGCCAGATGTATTCTGCTGGATAAATGTCCCCGAATTGTCACGGATAGCATGCGAAAGGAGCGACATCGCACCGCGAATGCGGTCCAGCATCGGACGATCTACCGGAATGACTTCCACATCGTCGACTTTGGAAACGTGGCGCGAGACCAGTTCGCGCCTGCTCGGGGATGTTCTGTAAGCGAGTTCATCCACCTGAAGCCTGGAAAATATAATTGTCACGCTCGGGTTCGGTCCCGCGCGCAAATCAACAGCAACTGTGGAGAGGAAGTAAGAATTCCTGATCGTGTTCATCGGAGCCGCCCTTCGCTCAACGTACTATTATCTCAACCCACTCGTACCTTACAATTATGCAAATTGTGCCACGTTTCCCGTGCGAATGCAACTGCCAAATATCATATTTGTGAATCTCTTTCACTCGATGAGCCTATTCGATGACGGGTTTTTCCCTGTCTGTCAAATTCACTACGATGGCGCTGCTGGCTTTGATCAGGTTTTCAGGTGTGATCATGATCTCTTCTCCCCATTGCCCCGCGCCGGTGCCGAGAATAGGCTCCTGCACGAGGCTTGCCTCTAGAAACGTGCGAAATCCCTCAGGCTGCCAGCCAAACGCCGGAATTGAGCCGATGGCATAACCGGTCGTCTCTTTCACCACTTCCGGTTCTGCCATTTTGATATTGCGCGAGCCGATCGCTTTCTTGAGGTTGCCCGAGATGGCATTCTGATCACCGCCGAGCATCACCAGCACACGCTCACCGCTATCGACCTGAAAGATCAATGTCTTAACGGCCTGTCGCTCTCCGAAACCCAGTACGCGTGCAACATTCGCCGCGCCCTTTTCTGTTTCCGGTGAAAAACCCCTGCGTTCGTAAGGGATACCGCGTTCATCGAGATAGAGGTGTGAAGGAAGCCTGGTCATATTGGTTCACTCCTGGATGCAAGATAAATGCCGAACAGGATCAGGGCACCGCCGATAATAACAGCCAGCGTGGGCGTTTCCTTCAACAAAAAGAACGCCAGTATCGCAGAGCCAATGGGTTCGCCCAGCGTGGTCACTGCCACGAAGGCGGCGGGCAGGTACCGCAGCGCCCAATTGAATGTAGAATGACCGATGAGCTGTGGGATCACCGCCAGCAGCAGAATCCATCCGTAGGCTTGCGCGGGATAACCAAACGGAGAGTGCCCGCTAACCAGCAGTGTAATGTTCAACGCCACCGCACCAACCCCGTAGACCAAAAAGATATAAGGGACGAGTGACGTGCTGGCTCGCAGTTTTCGGCCGATGATGAGATAACCAGACACTGTCCATGCGCCGATCAGGGCCAGGAAGTTTCCCCACATTGCGCGTCCTTGTAAAATCTGACTCAGCTCCGGGCAGCGCAGACCTCCATCCCAGCCGCACGCATCAGACAAGCCGATCGTTGTTCCCCCTAAAGCGGCGACCACCAGGCCGACAATTGCAGCACGCGCCAACCGTTCATGGAGGAGCAAAGGAGACAGCAGAGCCACCCACAGCGGACCCGTCGCGACGAACACCACCGAGCTTGCCACCGTTGTGTATTCCAGAGAGCTAATCCACGTCGCAAAATGCGCGGCCAGAAATATTCCAGAGATGATCGCAAGAATGACGTCGCTCCTTGCGAGACGCTTTAATTCATCGCGATGATTTGTCAGAGCGAAAGGCGATAACAGCAGCGTCGCAAACGTCAAACGCAGCGCGGCGATGACGAGCGAAGGCGCGTTTGCTTGCGCGAAACGGATGAAGATCGAGGCTGTGGAAACCGCCAATATGGCGGCAAATAGGGCGAATGGCAGGATAAGGCGGAGTCGTCCCTCTGGCATTCGACGATTGTACCGTGAGTTA
Organism: uncultured Anaerolinea sp.; assembly: GCA_964489725.1. Classification (GTDB taxonomy): domain Bacteria; phylum Chloroflexota; class Anaerolineae; order Anaerolineales; family Villigracilaceae; genus Defluviilinea. Next base: position 30,373 of record CAZBAX010000042.1, read on the forward strand.
AATCTTTCGGCATCTGCTTCGTAGACCGGGCGAATCAAAAAACACAAAGGCCCCGACGATTAATCGGGGCCTTTGGATTGCATCCGGTTTTACGGAAGAGTGGGAGTATTCTCAGCGAAATATTCGTGATTATCTGCATTGCGGACCGCATTGTCTGGATTGCTGATGGCCAAGTTCCTGGCGGCCGTCTGTCCGTACACGAAATCATCGGTGTCCGCCACGATCGTGAAATGGCTCATCTCATGGATAAGCGTCCCAGCCTTCGAGTCGGTACCGGTCATGGGAGCCGTCCAGAAGGCGTTGCACAGGTAGATCTTGTAGGGCTGGTTGGGATACACATAGGCATAGTAACTCTGCGTACAGCTGCAGTCATACACGACCGGCGCGGTGTCAAATGCATTGCTGATGGACGTGAAGTGAGCCTTGACGAGGTTGAAGCGCGAGGTCGTGAAGGCCCCAAACCATTCAGTATAACGAGAGGTGCCCGAACTGATGCCATACAGGTAGTTCTCGGAGGATGACGCATAGGTCTGTGCATTCACGTGAGCGGTCGTGAGAGTGTTCTGCTGAGTGGTGTTACAACTTGTGAAGCCAATTCCTCCACCACCACCTGCGGTAGGAGTTGCAGTGGGGTTCGTGCCTCCCGGTGTGGGAGTCCTTTTTCCACCGCCGCTCCCTGGGGTTGCAGTGACAGCTGGGGGAGTCGCGGTTGCCGGTCGAGGAGTGGCAGTTGATTTGAAGCGTGCATCAATCCCAACGCTGACCTTTTCAGAGGTCAACACCTCTTTGGACTTTAAGGCATTGCCTTTTTCATTATACAAATGGAACGATGCGACCGCATAGGCGATCTCATATTGTCCGGATACCGATAGATCGTAATACTCTCCCAGATTGACGGTGCTGGAAATACTTTCACCAGAGTTGAGCGAGATGTAGTCCTTCTCCGTCGCGGCAGGGCGCTTGTAGAGAGGTCCAATATACTCTACTGGCTGACCGTCACGGGTCACCGCAAAAAGCGGTTCCTCCACTCCGGCGACCGGCGTAAACCACTTTAAGACCTTAATCGGCTGGTTGGTTGGATTCGAGATCTTGACCGTTACGAAAACCTCCTGCAATGAATCAAAAGCGCCCTGTTCCACACTCAGGTCTACGGACGCACCGCCTTTTGGAGCGGCACCGGCAACCGTTGTAAGTAACAGAGCGGCAAGCAGGGCAACCAGCATTGCATGGAATCGATGTTTACTTTGCATGTCATTCTCCTCTGATGACGAAAGATGGTGTATCCTAGCAAATGGGATAAACCTTGTCAAGTTAGAGGAGGTTACATTTGTACTACGGAACCTTTCGGGATCGTAAGGCTTGCTGAATTTTGCCTTAATGCACCATCCGAGGCACCATTTCCAGAATTTTTCTCAAAAGCACTTTTCCGTCACACTTGCACCTGGCGCAAGTGCAGGTGTTGCGAGGAGGGTGCTTTTCCCGGCGACACTTGCGCATGCACGCAGTGCAGGTGAGCAATCTTCCACCCTATTTTTATAAGAAATTTCCTGTGATTCCGTAGCAGGCAGCTGATTCAGATCGATGTCTGTTTCGAGGTCCTGCCCCAGAATGCCACCAGACCATTTGAAAAGAATCTTTGGCATAAGATTGCTCCTCCGGTTCTACGCCTCCTGACGCACAGTGCCGAGCATGGAGAGTTCCCTGATCAGTGGCCGCAAAGAACTTGGCATTGTGGAGTCGTTCGTGCGCACCGTGTGATTCGTGATCCCGGCATCCACGGTGATTGTGTATTGGTATTCATCGGGTTTGAAGGTCTTGATCAGGTTTTCGGGCAGGTCGAAGAATTGGGCTTCCTCCACAAGACGGGTGATCGTGCGAACGGCGCCGATAGGCAGGTCGTTGAGATTGACTTCGAAGCGCATGCCTTTTCCAATAAATCCACCTGAACGTTTAAAGCTGATCGTAGCCATACGATTTAATCCTTTCCTAACTAAGCATGGAACACGGGCTTGAAGTCAGCATCCTGTAACAGCGGCGCACCGCGTAGTTGCATTCTGTTAAACGAGAGCCAGCCCAATTTATTACAGGAGAAATTTGCCATTCCAAATGCATTGGATGAGTGTTGATGCAGATATTCTACGTACACAAGACAAACGGCGAATGAGGGGAAATTTGTCTTTCTTTTTCCATTTTCTTGACAGTTGTACTTTAGAAGACTACAATTTTGTTGAAAAAAATTACGCAGTACCGCACGCCTCTGGCGTATCTAAACTTAAGGTTTGAATTTCGACGTTGGAATACCACTCAAGAGTTTAGTTATTTAGTAGACAAGCGGTAACAAAAATCTGGAGAGGGACAGATTGACTAACCATAAGGAGAGGATCATGGCTTTTGAATTACCCAAACTACCGTATGCAGTTGACGCGCTGGAACCTTATATCGATGCACAGACGATGACCATTCATCATGACAAGCACCACCAGGCGTATGTGACCAATCTCAATGGGGCGATCGAAAAACATCCTGAACTCGCTTCCAAATCACTTGAGGACCTTTTAATGGATCTGAATTCGGTCCCCGAGGACATCCGTACCGTGGTCCGTAATCACGGTGGGGGTACGTGGAATCACTCCATGTTCTGGGAGATCATGGCCCCTAACGCGGGTGGAACTCCCAAGGGGGCGTTGGCCACGGCCATCGATGCGTCCTTTGGATCGTTCGATGCCTTCAAGACCGAATTTGAAAAAGCGGCCAACGGTCGCTTTGGCTCGGGTTGGGCCTGGCTTGTCAAGAAAGGCAATGGCGTGTCTATTGTCTCGACCGCCAATCAGGATAATCCCATGTCGGATGGGGCGACACCTGTTATGGGAATTGATGTCTGGGAACATGCCTATTACCTCAAGTATCAGAACCGCCGGGCCGAATATGTGACCAACTGGTGGAATGTTGTCAACTGGGATGCTGTGGCAGAACGCTACAAGTGAGTCTGTGTACTTGTACAGGAATGGAAGAGAGATATAGAATGCCCCGGTCACACACCTGCCCTGATACGGCTTCCTCTAGCACCTCCCGCAAGGGCAGATGAGCCGCACGTTGCCAGGGATTGCGTTTTTTCACCCTAAACGCAATTGCGACCGTGAGGGTATAATCAACGCCTAAAAGCGCAAAAGGAGACAAGACAATGACTCACATTATCACAAGCTTGTGTGTACGCGACCGCGGCTGCATCGACGTCTGCCCGGTGGAGTGTATGGTTCCGGGACAACCCATCAACGAATGGCCGTGGATCTATATTGATCCCGATACCTGTATCGACTGTGGTGCGTGCGTTCCCGAGTGCCCGTTTGCAGCGATCTTCCCCGAAGACGAAGTGCCCGCCGCGTATACTGCCAAGGGCGGGGAGTACATCAGCAAGGTGGGGCTCACTGGCCATTTCGAAGGTACCAACCATCACGGCCATCCGATCGTGTTAGACACGGCCAGGCAATTGGAAGCCGGTGAAGTTGTTGATCTCACTCCAGATATCCAGCCCAACTACGAGTTCTTCAAGAGCGGCCCCGGGTATTCTTCCAAGGACCAGGATAACGGGATGTAATCCCAGCGAACCAAAAAGAGTCCCGCGTATACGCGGGACTCTTTTTTATTTCTGTACCGCACTCGGTCGCACACTTGCCCTGGGGCAGTGCCAGGGCAAGTGTGTGACCGTGGGTATTACATGTTCGTTCGATTTACGGGTTCATGGCGTCGATCAGTAATTCGCGACCGATCTGCTCGGCGAGACGGGTATTATCTTCTTCCAGGACCACTACTACCACCAGGGGTGTCGCCTGCCAGTTTGGCGGCGTCCCTGCGACGAACCAGGTGACATCTGATTCGTCGCCTTCTGCCTGACCGATATGCGACCAATAGCTTTGCCCTTCCGCGATAAAGGCCAGCGACGCCTCGCTCGCATCTGAGGCAGGAATCGCTTCGACTGGGCTTCCCAGCGCTGGAAGCACCACCCATCCCTGCTCCGGCGTGTTGACTGCAACCGCAATGCGCGGCGCTGGTATGGTGCCCTGGTTGCTCAACGCTGCGGCGGCCAAGGCAGCCTGCAGTGGCGAGATATGCAGCTCTGTCTCATCTGACAATGGCAGCGGGTCCGCGACTTGCATCGGCAACTGCGGCGCACGCGTGAATCCAAATGTGTCTGCAATGGCTTGCAGCTCACTTTGAGTAAGGGGCTGATCCAGGCGCATTGCAGCAGCGAACGGCTCCAGAAAATCGCCAACCGGGTAGAGTCCCTGCACGGCGCGATTGATGAGCGGCTTGTCCGGGTCCTTGCCGAGTTGTGCGCCGACCTCATCCAGGTGATTGGGATTGAAGGTAGGGTGAGATGCCATGACCAGCACTTCGCCGCTCTGTGCGTTCACCAGGATCACGGCCCCTTTGTGGCCGAGCATCATTTCGTCGGCGCGATCCTGCAAATACAGGTCAATGGTCAGGCGGATATCCAGTCCATGTGGTGACATGCCATACAGCAATTGATTCCACACTACCGTAGAAGATGGATTGCCCTTCACGCCGCGCAAGTATTCGTCCAGTGATGCTTCCAGCCCAGACTGTCCATAGACCGGGTGGTTGTATCCAGTGACCGGCACCAGGTTTGGGTATTCGTAGACGCGCGTAAAAGAGCCTGATGTCCCTTGCGTGGAAGTGATCACCGAATTCGTGCGGTCCAGCAGCATTCCGCGCTGTACATAACGATCTTCAATGATGCGACGCGGGTTGTCGGTGCGGGTCAGGAGGTCCGGTGCGCGCACGATGGACCACCATCCGGTGACAATCGCGGAGGAAAAAAGCCCAAGCACCAGGAAGGCCCCCAGCGCGGTATACGGCTGAAGCTTGGGCAGAGGTGCAGGTTCTTCATCCAGATGATTGCTGATCAGCAGCAAAACCAGCAGCGAAACGAACGAGGTCAGCAGCGATGATCCGCCATAGGAAAGGAAAGGCAGCGTAACGCCTGTCAGGGGCAGAATGCGTATGTTGCCGCCTATGATCAGCAGCGACTGGATGCCTATGTAGGCGGTAATTCCGGCCGCAAGTAATCGACGGAACAGATCGGGTGCACACAGGGCGGCGCGCAGCCCGCGCATGAGGAAAAGTCCCAGCATGGCCACGAGTCCCAAGGTTCCGAAAAGCCCGGTCTCCTCGGCGATCGCGGCATAGATAAAATCGGAAATGGCGACGGGCACCAGTGCAGGGCTGCCCAGACCCGGCCCGCGGCCTTCGATGCCGCCGTTCGCAATGGCAAGCAGCGATTGAATGATCTGGTAGGCCCCGCCGCTGGGATCTCCCCATGGGCTGAGCCATGAGTCGATGCGGGCGCGGATGATGTCTATCTGATAGTAGCCGATGACAGCAAAAAGAATCAGGATCAAGATGCTGCCCAGGATCACCCGGCGTCGACCAGTGGCCAGATAGATGATGATGGTATACAACGCCACGAAAATGGACGCGGTGCCTAGGTCTCTCTGGAAGATCAACAGCAGGATCGCAATTCCACTAAGCAGTATCGTGGGGTAGATGAGTGTGAATGGACGCAACGGTATGGGGATTCGTTCAGCCAGGTAGGCCGCGAGATAGCCCACGAGCAGGAACTTGAGTGGTTCAGATGGTTGAAAATACAGTCCGCAGCAGCCCAGCCAAAGCCGCGGCCCATAACCGATGGGGTTGGTTCCAAAGATGAGTGTAAGCGCGGTTAATGCCAAACCGCCAGTGAGCAGAAGATACTTATACTTGCGCAGAAACTCCAGCGTGGTCGGCAGCCGCACTCCGAACAGCAGCACGAAGGCGCTAACACCCATCCATATGGATTGGCGGGCGCCGAACTCGGAGTCCAAACGCCAGACCGTCAGCATTCCCCAGCCACTCAGGAATGCGGCGATCGGGAAAAGATAGGGGTCAGCATCGGGAAGGTACTTGACGATGGAGTGATGCCCGCGCACCGCGATCAGCAGCCAGACGATCAACGCCAGCCAATGCGACCAGCGCAGCTCTACATCCAGCGTCCGTGCTCGAACGGCGGGCGCCAGCGTAATGATCAGCGTTTGTAAAACAAGAAAACAGGCTGCGACCTTGAGCAGGTTACTCTGAATGATTCGATTCATCAGAGATACTTGTTGATCAGCAGATCCAGTTTCTGGAGGATGGCGGGCGAGATGGCGCTCTTATGTGTGATCAAGGCCGTGGAAAGCGCGTGCCGGCAGTCACAAGTCCGTTCCTGCCTGAGGGTCGCGACTAGAATGCCGATCGCCTTTTGTGCGAGGGATGTATTCTTGTTCAGCGTATTGATGACCATTTCTACTGTCACTGCCGCCTCACTGACGTGCCAGACGTCATAATCGGTGACATGGGCCATCGTGGCGTAGCAAATTTCTGCTTCACGCGCCAGGAACGCTTCTGGTGCGGCTGTCATGCCAATAATGGACATTCCCCAGGCACGATAGGTATTCGATTCTGCCTTTGTCGAAAAGCGCGGACCTTCGATGGTGATCAACGACCCGCCGCGATGGACCTGGCCGCCCGCCTCGCGGACGGCCGATTCCAAATGATCGGAGGTCTCCTCGCAGAAGGGATTTGCCACGCTTACGTGCGCGACCAGTCCCTCGCCGAAGAAGGAGCGCGCCCGGCCATGGGTGTTGTCATAGATCTGATCGGGAATGACAATGTGCCCCGGAGCGAACTCTTCTTTCAGAGATCCACAGGCGCTGATGCTGAGGATGCGCTGCACGCCCATCGATTTCAAGGCATAAATGTTTGCACGGTATGGCACCTCAGTTGGCGTAATGTGGTGACCAAGCCCATGACGGGCCAGAAAGGCCACGCGCATGTTTTTGAGGGTGCCCACCACGATCGGTGCGCTGGTCTTGCCAAAGGGTGTGGCAATGCTATATTCACGCGTTGCTTCCAGCCCTGGCATGGCATACAGCCCAGAGCCCCCGATGATTGCAAGAGTTACCTGTTCGGTCATCGCAGACCTCCGTCTTGCTTAGAATGTTATAGTCTGGGAAAGTTTATCATCAACTTCGACGCGGATGTTGAAGAAAGTATTTCCGCATTTGAATTCATCGCCTGTGATGATCACGGCTGGTGTGGTCAACTTTTGGCCGCTCAGGTAGGTTCCATTGGTGGAATTCATATCCTCCAGCCACCACTGACCATGATGATGCACCAGGCGGGCGTGATGCGCCGACATGGTCTCATCCATCATGGAAAGATCGCAGTGTGTATCACGCCCGATCACAATCTCGTTCTGGGTGAAAAAACGCTGCGATTCGATCCCCTGCATGAACTTAACGAAGATCGTGATGCCGGGCTTTTTCTGCGCGGCGATCCGGGTACCCTGTTGTCTGAGGTCCTGCAACACTGTGGAGAGTGCCCATGCGAGAAAAATGTACAACGCGATGGTGAGCGCGATCCGCAGTACAAGAACGACCGTGGCGATCATTTATTCGCTTGATTCGATTGATCTTGTGTGGGGTCTTTCTTGAATTGATCCGTCTTGATCTCGACCGTGTTCTGGTTCAAGACTGCGGTGGGGCGATCATTGCGCCCCATTTCCTTATCCAGCGGTGAGGTGTTGGCGAGATCGGGGCGGGGCGGGGGGTTATCCTGCCCGAAGATCAACGCGACGCCGGCAAGGGAAATCACATCCCCCGGATATAACACGGTCTGGCTGGTGCGCTGCCCGTTGACAAAGGTCCCACCTGTAGAGTTCAGGTCAAACAGCACAAAGCGCCCTTTGATCGCCCGAAGCTGGGCGTGATTGCGCGAGACGCGCGGATCGTCGATGACCAGCTGGTTTTCGAGCCGGCGCCCGATGTTGACGACCGATTCGGCCAGCGCATGAACCTTGACCCCTTCAATGATGAGGAATGCATTTTCGGGAATGGCATTCTCTTCGTTCGTTTCCTCGACAGGTGTATTTTGCATACCTTGAGTCTCCGCCATAGGTTCCAATTTGTGGGATGCCAACACGCGGACTTCCTCAACCGAATAGGAATCGTCTGTGGAAATGGTGATGGTGGGTTGCCCCGTGAATTTGAGTCCTACATCGCGCGCCGCCGTAACGATAATATTCTTCAGTGCATCGATCGTCTGGGATTCCTTCCACATGGGCGAGGATTCTGTTGCAACGATCAAAGTGAAAACGTTGGGAGCAACTGCCGCATCATCTTTTTGCTGGACGATATTTTCCCTCACGGCGGTTGCCAGATGCTGAATAATTCGATCTTCCTGCCTTAGTCCAGGCAAGATTCCAGCGAGCTGGTCTTCCACCAGCTTCTGCAGTTTTGCTTCAAGTTGCTCAAGTCGTAACTTCATAAGAGTGCCCAAGCCCGGAAATAGCTCCAACTATTATAGAGGCGAGGTGCAAAAACTGCAAGATAAGCCATATTACAGTTTCCTTAGGCCTTGGTCTATACCCCTCCCGATCACTACTTGCATCCTTTTCCTCTAAGGAACGCGCCATTCCCTGGCACTGTACGGCTCACCTGCCCTGGCGGGAGGTGCCAGGGTAAGCCAAACCAGAGCCTGTGGGTGACCGGGGCATACTCTATTCAAATAGGTGTCCTGATGGATCCGAGAATCTGGCAGACATCAGCAGATGGCTGCAGCCTCTCTCAGGCCGAATTTCCCACCACAACTGGGAGATCACAATCACCCCTCAAGGATAAGATGGTTCTATAGGTTCTTATTGCAGTTTGGGCAGATGGTTTCCTCCACCATGACCACAAACCCGCAATTAGAGCAGGTGGTAGGGTGCGCGTCGCCCAGCGGCGCGCCGCAGGCGATACAGCCGCCTTCCCCGAGCGGATTAGCCGTACCACAGAATCCACAGGTGACCCGCTGGAGGCGTTCAGAAAGCGAATGAGAAGCTCCAGCAGATACCACAGCCTTGTCGATCACTCTCCAGACACGGTCGCTCAACTGGATGCTTTCAATATCCTGGGCAATATCATCCAAACGGCCCAGCAGGCTGAAGGGGTTGCGCAATGCGGTCCATGCGGTTTGGCCAATGCTCGCAGCCACGCCCAGCCACGCCTGTTGTCCGATTTCTACCATTACGCCGTCTTCTACAGACTGGATACCCACCGTCATGGCCGTCTGGCCGCCAGACAGCGATCCCATACGTGTAGCAATTTGGACCGCCATCTTCTCTTTTGAACCTAGCAGCTGGGCATGAAGATTGCCGCGATTGAATTCTGCCATGAGGGCATGTGCGAGGTCATTGGGTTTAATGTTGCCGTGGAAAATTCGTCGGTCCATGATATGCCGCTTGTCTCAAAAGTTTACTTTCTGAATGGATTTATAGCTCGCGATTTGAATTTCGAGTTTGCCGAATTAGATGGCACTATGTAGATTATAATCCGGTTTACCGCTGGTCTTGTTAACAGGAAAACCGCGGCACGATCTCAGGTGAGCATACATCATACGGAACTCCATACGCGACGACGATCTGTCGTCGCATTGCATGTTATATGAATATCTACGCATCGAAACGAAATTGGTTTAAAAGTGGGCTGGCGATCTTGCTGGTGGTACTCGCAGGGATAGCAACGTTTTTCGCGCCTACACAGGCCGAGGCGTCGCGCGAAGCGGTTTATCAGACGGGTGTCATCATCACAGTGACGTATATTGAAGATATCAATGTGCGTGGCGGCCCAAATACAGTCGATTACCCGATCGTGGGACGATTGGCGGTTGGTGAGACGGCCCCGGCGCTGGGCGTTTCTCCAAAGCGCGAGTGGGTCCAGATCGCGTACCCGTCTTCACCGACAGGAACCGGATGGGTGTACGCCGCGTATGTGACCGTTTCCGGCGGAGAGCTTCAGATTGTGGAGCCGCCCCCGACTCCTACGCCAGCGGTCACTGCTACCGTTGATCAAACGCTGATTGCCGCCTTCAACACGCAGCCCACCCCGACGCGCCTGCCGACCTTTACTCCACCGCCGCCACTGACCATTCCTGCATTTGCCGAACCCGCCCCAAGGGGTTCCACGGGGGTCTTTGGGATCTTCATCGTTGGCCTGGGACTGATCGGCGGGCTCGGTTTGGTCATTTCTTACATTTGGCGCAGGTGATCGAGAGGTGCGATTGTTCAAGGTTAGAGTTGGTATCCTGCTCGTCGCGCTGATTACGGCAGCGCTGTTGGGACTGCTGATCCCGGTGGAACACGCTGCGCTCGCCCAGCAGCCAACTGGCTCGATTCCCACCGTTACCGGCACGGCAGAAGGACCGAGTATTCGCGTGGATCCGAGCCTGGCACAAATTCGGGTTTATGCGGGCCCAAGCTCCTTCAACTATCCCGCGATTGGCGTCCTGCTGGCAAATGAGACCGCTCCGGCGCTGGCGCGTGCCGAAGGGTTGGACGACTGGATTCAGATTTATTATCCCGGCGTTCCGGGTTCGGTGGGTTGGGTATATGCGTTGTATGTGCGCATCTCACCGGGCGCGATCCTGCCGCGTATCGAAGTGCCGGCCACGCCCACGCCGTTTTCAACGCCGACCATCAATCCAACTTTGGAAGCTGCCTTTGTGGGGCAGCAAACGCCAACCCGGTTACCGACCTTCACGCAAGCGCCGGCTTTAGACTTCCCCTCCTTTGCAGATGAGACCGACACACAATCGCGCGGCATTCCCGCGGGGTTGATCATCGTAAGCCTTGGTCTGTTCGGTTTCTTCGGCGCCGTGATCTCATATCTGCGTGGACGGTGACTCTCCACTGGCAACAAAAAAGACCGAGCATTTCGCTCGGTCTTTTCGTCTTCAGGCGCAGTTAATTCTGGCAGGAGCAGGAGCCGCCGCACCCACAGCCATCTTCGCCGTGTTCGTGGGCGTGTCCCTTTGCGTTCGGGCTATCGACTGCAAAACCCGCGCCGCGTACGGGGTCATTGACAAAGTCAATCGTCGCGCCGCGCAGGTAATCGATGGAAACTTCATCGACGACAACTTTGACTCCGTTGGCTTCGAAAGTCGTGTCTACATCGCGGAAGTTGTTATCGAGGGCCATACCAAAATTCACACCACAGCAGCCGCCGCCCGCCACATACACGCGCAGTGCATAGCCTTCCAGATTCTTTTCAGCCAGAATATTCTTTACCGCCTCTGATGCAGCAATCGACAGGGTAACCAGCGATTGATCAACCTGGGGAAATGTTTTTGTCTCAAGTTCCTGTAGCATAGGGTCTCCTTAGCGAATGTGGATAGATCTTATCAAATTCAAGGAAGCCTGTCAACCGACAAACGGCACCTTGAGGCATTTTTAACGTACTCTTAATTTTCTTGACACATCCTATTTGCGACTGTAAAATCCCTGTGCTCTACAGGCGAAAGCCTGCATATTAATCTACAGGAGGAGTAATCCCAAATGAACTTTATGGAAGGAATTACCGGGTTGGAAAAAATCGCAATCTGGTCCGTGTTTGGCGTTGCCTGGCTGGGTCTGGCCTACGCGGTTTTGCTGCGTTCACAGATCCTGCGTGAAGACAAAGGGACCGCGAAAATGCAGGAGGTCTGGGGCGCGATCAAAAGTGGAGCGGACGCTTACCTGGATAAGCAGTTACGCTCCATTTTGCCTCTAATAGGCGTACTTGCGGTTGCGCTGTTCGCGTCGGTGTATATTGTGCCGCCATCCCCTGAAGCCCACCTGCGCTTCCCCGACATGACCGACAGTCAACTCAAGTTGTGGATCGGCATCGCGCGTGGACTTGCTTTTATTATGGGCGCAGGCTTTTCCTTGGCGGTGGGTCGTATCGGCATGCGTATGGCAGTGGAGGGAAACGTACGTGTAGCCTCGGCTTCGAGGCGCTCTTTCGGTGAAGCTCTTCGTATTGCGTATCGTGCAGGAACGATCACCGGTATGCTGACCGATGGTCTCGGCCTGTTGGGCGGAACAGTCATCTTCATCGTTCTCGGCGTTGCCGCACCGGATGCCTTGCTGGGGTTTGGCTTCGGAGGCACGCTGCTCGCGCTGTTCATGCGCGTGGGTGGTGGTATCTTTACCAAGGCTGCCGATGTGGGTGCAGATCTGGTGGGTAAAGTGGAAGCTGGCATTCCTGAGGATGATCCGAGAAACCCGGCCGTGATCGCCGATCTGGTGGGTGACAACGTCGGGGACTGCGCCGGTATGGCTGCTGACATTTTTGAATCCTACGAAGTAACGATCGTTTCGGGTTTGATCCTGGGGCTGGCTCTCTGGCACATTACGGATCGTTTGGAATGGATCATCTTCCCCTTGATGGTTCGCGGTATCGGCGTGCTTTCCTCCATCATTGGAACGTACTTTGTGAAAGCCGGCAAGACTGGCAAGAGTGAAGACGCGATGAAAGCGATCTTCAGCGGCTTCGTTACATCCGCGTGGATCTCTGCTCTGATGTTTTTCGTTGCCGGTTTCTTCTACCTGAATAACCCTGCCATGCAGGAGTGGGGCGGCTGGTGGCGCTTGCCAATGGCTGTGGGCGTCGGTGTTCTGCTTGCGGTCGTGATCGACCGTCTCACGGAATATTTCACCGGTACTCATGCGGCTCCAGTCAATGATGTAAAGAAGTCAGCGGATACGGGCCCGGCAACCCTGATTCTCAATGGTGTCTCTCTGGGGTTTGAATCATCGGTATGGTCCGTGCTCGTGATCGCTGTTACCATCATCGCGTCCATCGCCATTTTTGGTTCGATCGACAACCCAACGCTGGATGCTGTTGGTCGTTCGACCTTCATCCTGTACGGTGTGGCAATGACTGGTATCGGTATGCTCACGCTGACCGGTAACAACGTAGCCATGGACTCGTTCGGTCCGATCTCGGACAATGCAAATGGCATTGGCGAAATGGCCTGGTCCGGTCAAACTGACAAGGCCACCCGCGATGCCCAGCAGATCATGGCTGATTTGGATGCTGTCGGGAACACGACCAAGGCTATCACCAAGGGTGTTGCGATCGGGTCGGCAGTGATCGCGGCGGTTTCGCTGTTCGGTTCCTTCCTTGTGGATGTCTCCCGTGCGCAGGCCACTCAGGGTATTGCAGTTGCCCAACAGATCCAGTCCATCGGTATCCGTGTCGATGTCCCGCAGGTCTTTGTCGGCATGTTGATCGGTGGCGCCCTTCCGTGGCTGTTCTCTTCGTTTGCCATTCAGGCTGTTGCACGCGCGGCCTCCCTGATCGTTCTGGAAGTCCGCCGTCAGTTCAAACTGGGCGTTCTCGAGGGCAAAGTCAAGCCCGATTATGCACAGGCAGTGGAAATTTCGACAACTGCTGCGCAAAAGGAATTGGTTTCACTCGCCTTGCTGGGCGTTGTGTCACCGATCGTGGTAGGTATCTTCCTGGATGTCGAAGCGCTGGGCGGCTTTCTGGCAGGTATCATTGTCTCCGGGCAGCTTTTGGCTGTGTTCCTCAATAACTCCGGTGGGGCATGGGACAATGCCAAGAAGCTGATCGAGGATGAACCGAAGAACCCGCAGAATAACACGGGTAAGGGCTCCGAGCGCCACAAAGCGGGCGTGGTTGGCGACACCGTTGGCGATCCGTTTAAAGATACGGCCGGTCCTGCACTCAACCCAATGATCAAGGTCGTAAACCTTGTTGCGGTCATCATTGCACCCATCGTCGTCCAATACCAGGATGCGACGGGAACAACGATGTACATCCTTTGGCTGGTGGGCCTGGCATTGATCGGTGTACTCGCCTGGGCCGTCATGCGCTCTAAAGCCCCGGCTCCCGAAATGGGCGCCGGCATTGCCTCGGTTGGTGCTGCTCCGGCGGCTGTTTCTGGCACATCGAAACCAAGTGTGCAGTCAGGCGCCAAGAGTAGCAAAGCCAAGAGCAAGAAGAGATAGGATCTTTCGCTACAAAACGTAATTCACTTAAAAACGTTCGTAAGATCAGCCCAACCGAGCCGGTTGGGCTGATCTATCTTGTAATAACTTAATCGTCCATGTCGCAATATCCAGCTCTGGCTCCGCGGAGTCCAAATTTGCAGATGAATTGCAAGTGGCGTTCGTGTGCACTTCCTGTAAAATAGAGAAAGCAAGTCACGCAATTTAAAGTGTTCACCCTGGCGATAGTGCTGCGAGTCCTTCTATGTACAAAAATACGATTCGAAGAATTTTGGCAAAGTTGGGATATGAGATTCGGAAAACGAAGGGACGGGCCGTGCCCTTTGAAAACTTCGCAAATCTCGCCCTGGCGTATGAAAAACGCTTGAACGATGTGGAAGATCTGATTACATCCAATCACTTGCGCGCACAATTACTGGCGCGACTGATGGGTACCCCACCGTCTGAGGCCTACTACATCATTCAGGCTTTGTCCAAATGCAGGGACCTTCCCGGTGATGTCTGCGAGTTTGGCGTGGCGCAGGGCGAAACATCGGCTTTGATCGCCAATGAAATTGCTGCGTCTGAGAAGCGCCTGCATCTGTTTGACTCATTTGAAGGACTGCCAAGCCCGACGGAGAAAGACCAATTGCAGGACGATATTTTCTCGCTGGGGAGTATGGAAGCATATGCGGGCGCGATGGCGTGTCCCGATGATATGGTTCGCGCCCGTTTGAATGCGATATCCTTCCCGCCTGAGCGGTACATACTCCATAAGGGATTCATCGAACAACTTATTCACACGGCCACAAACCTGCCATCGCAAGTATGTTTTGCGTATGTAGATTTCGATTTCTATGAACCCATCATGATTACCCTGGAGTTTCTGCATCCTATTACTCCCGTTGGTGCTATGATCGTAGTTGATGATTATGGTCATTTCTCTACTGGTGCAAAGACGGCTGTAGATGAGTTCGTAGAAGCCAAATGTTTGGCGGGAATGACATATGAATGTCTCATCCCAGATGCGACCTATGGTTATTTTGCCGTCTTAACCAAGCGGAGCTAGAGGGCGCCGGTTGCCTGGCTAGAATTTGTGTATATGGCTGGATTACTACCTGTCGAGACGTTTAAGCGTTGGGGCTTGAAGGGCGGCATGGCGATCCTGGATCAAGGCATCTTTTCGGGAAGCAATTTCATCCTGAATATACTCCTGGCACGCTGGCTGCTCCCCGAGGAGTACGGGGCCTATGCTGTTGGGTTATCCGTCTCTGTTCTCTTTCTGCAATTGCTGATGTCCTACATTATGGAACCGATGGGCGTCCTGGGGCCTTCCCATTTTGGGTCAAACCTGAAGTCCTATCTGCTTGCACAGTTGCGCCTGTATTTGGTTGCGATCATTGCCATTGGTCTCCTTTTCGCAGCTGCGGCTTATGTATATGGGCGACTGGAATCCCGGTCCCTGGTTGGACCCGTGTTGACGGCGTTGGGGCTTTTGTTGGCTGTGATTCTCTTACCATGGATCATGCGGAGGGTTTTCTACGTTTTGCAACGGCCAGCCGTGGCAGTTCTCGGGAGCATTATTTACGCGCTTTCCTTGATCAGCTCTGTACTTGTGATGAGACAACAAAACGTTCTGTCGGGGCTGACCAGTGTATTCACGGTCGCGCTGGCAGGACTATGCAGCGGATTTTTCCTCTTTACCCAATTGAGTCCACGCCAGACCTCTGCTGGTGGTATTTCCCTCGATACCCTTCATCGTGGCAACTGGACGTTTGGACGGTGGCTGGTCCTTTCCAGTATTCTCGTGGTCATCGCGGCCCAGTCACAAATCTATATCGCGGGGAGCGTCCTTGGCTTACAAGCGTCCGGCGTGCTCTATGCTCTGCAGACTCTTTCACAGCCCATGACACTTACCGTCACAGCGATCACGGCGTTAATGACTCCGAGCCTGGCCGCCGATTACGCGCGCGGCGATATTCGTTCCTTCAAACGCAAGGCCTTTTCGATGACGTTTGCGCTGACCGGCCTGGCGTTGCTTTTCGAATTATTTCTGATCTGGTTCAACCTGCCCCTGGAGCAGATCGTTTATGGAGGCAGGTTTTCGGCGGAGGCAGGATTGATCCCGATCTGGGGATTAAGCCCACTGATTACATCCCTTGTTTCGGGTATGCAAAGCAGTTTGCAGGCTGCGAAATACTCGTACTCATTATTGATCGCCTCCATCTTCTGGTTGCCCGCGAGCCTGGGCTCATGCCTGCTGCTGATCGATGGATGGGGGCTGGAGGGCGTGGCATGGAGCACCGTGCTGGGTTACGTGGTGATGGCGCTGGTAATCACGTTCCTGTACTGGGTTTGGCTGCGCGGAAACGCGCCAGTCACGGTTCAGATATAGAGAGCATATGCATATCGTCGTGGCGCATAACCTCTATCAACAACCGGGTGGTGAGGATTCAGTCTTCAACGCCGAATGTGAATTGCTTGAACAGTCTGGACATCAGGTCACACGCTTCACCTGCACGAATGCGGATACGGCATCCTATTCTGCACTCGCCCTGGCAGCTTCCACGCTTTGGAATCAGACGCAGTACCAGAGAGTTCGAACACTACTGCGGGCAGAACGACCTGATATTCTGCATGTGCACAATACATTACCGTTGATTTCTCCTGCGATTTTTTACGCGGCGGAGGCAGAAGGTGTGCCGGTGGTCCAGATGCTGCACAATTACAGGCCATATTGCCTGAACGGCGTTCTCTATCGCGACATGCATGTGTGTGAGGACTGCATAGGGCGCTTTCCGCTCCCCGGCGTTGTGCATAAGTGCTATCGCGACTCGCGGGGTGCGTCAGCGGCCATCCTGGCTTTGTTTGTCCTTCATCACAAGCTGCTGCGTACGTATGAAGAGCATGTTTCGCTTTCCATCACCAGCACACAGTTTGCGAAAAATTTGTTCGTGCGCATGGGACTCAACGGAGACAAAATCGTTGTCAAGCCAAACCTGGTGAACATTGCAAAACGCGATGCTCAAATCCCACCTTTTCAAAATTCGATGAAACCTGTTTTTGTTGGCCGGCTGGATAATCGAAAAGGTGTATCGACGTTGCTCGCCGCGATCGAAAAAACAAAAGCTCCTTTGGTTCTGGTTGGAGATGGTGTCTTGCGCCCAGTTATTGAGCGCTGGATCGCTGAACATCCTGAGTTGAGCGTTGAGATCACGGGTTGGTTGAATGTAAACGAGCTGTCTGAACGTTTCGAAGGCGCCTCGATGCTGATTCTGCCCTCAGAGTTTTATGAAAGTTTTGGGAATGTAATTGTAGAGGCATTTTCGCACAGCGTTCCAGTGATCACGACGGATATCGGTGCGCAGGCGGAACTGGTTGTGCATCAACAAAATGGGCTCGTGTTTCCCGTTGGTGACGCAAGTGCGTTGGCGCACTGCATCCAACTGTTGCAGAATGACAATGACTTACGAGGGCGATTGGGAAGGAACGCCCGGATGGAGTATGAGGAAAAATATACGCCTGAGAGGAATTACGAAATTCTGATGCAGATCTATTCCCAGGCGCTCCACTTGAATGGTAAAGATACAAATGGCAGCTATCCTTAACGTGAGCATCAGTGAGACGAACTACTACCTAGCTACACAACATATGCTTGCGTGGGCCGGTTCGCATGAGAGTCGGTTCGTTTGTGCAGCCAACGTACATATGCTGATGGAAGCGTATGATTCCGATCCATTTCGAAACATCGTGAATGAAGCCGATCTCGTTACACCCGATGGGATGCCATTGGTTTGGATGATGCGCCTGAAGGGTGTGCGTGGACAGCCGCGCGTATACGGTCCCATCTTGATGCTGCATGTCCTGGATGCCGCGGCCAAGGCACGCATACCTGTCGGGTTTTATGGGGGAGCGCCGGAGGTGTTAGACCAATTGACTAAACGGCTGCAGGCACGTTACGAAGGCTTGAACGTGGCGTATTCGTGCAGTCCACCCTTTCGCGAACTCACAATCGGAGAGGACACCGAGGTCGTGCAGAAAGTCAATCAGTCGGGCGCGCGCATCCTGTTCGTGGGACTGGGCTGCCCCAGGCAGGAGATCTGGATGGCGGAGCATCGCGGCAGGATTCAGGCAGTGATGCTCGGTGTTGGAGCGGCCTTCGATTTCTACGCCGGTACAAAACCCCAGGCGCCAGCATGGATGCAGGCCTTGGGTCTCGAGTGGTTGTTTCGGTTGCTGACAGAACCGCGCCGTCTCTGGAAACGCTACCTGTACCATAATCCACGGTTTGTCGTTCTGGCGATCGCGGACCTGCTTGGTTGGTGGAAGGTCCATTAACCATGTTGCGACGCTTCTCCGTAAACTTTGCTTTGTTCTCGATGCTCCTGGACGGGCTCAGCACCGCTGCAGGGTTAGCGCTGGCAGTTGTACTGCGGCCGATGCTGAACGATTTTGCACTCATCAAAGACGTAACCGATTCCATGAACGTGCCGCTGCCGTTGTATTTCATATTCCCCATGCTGTGGGTGGCGATCTTTGCTTCGCTCTCGATCTATGATGGCAGGAGATTTCTGCGCGCAGCCGATGAACTGGCGGCCTTGTTCCTGTCCACCTTCATTGCATCCATCTCGACTGCCGGCGTATTGTATTTTTCCTATCGCGATGTATCGCGTGCTCTGGTAGGCATGTTCATCATCCTTACCTTTGTAGCGTGCTTCTTCTGGCGCGTGCTCGCCAGAATGTACTTCCGCACGCGGCGCGAGTCCGTCTCAACGGCCCGGCGTCTGCTGGTCGTGGGAACGGGTCCGCTCGGGAAAAATGTCGGTGACCAGATACGGAGGTCTCATGTAGAGAACCTGAGCCTTGTCGGATTTATAGACGATGGAAATATGGCAGAGGATCCGATGCCATCGCTTGGTAAACTCGGCGAGCTCAAAGCCTTAATCGAAAAACATCAGGTCACCGATGTGGTCATCGCGCTTCCCTATTCGGTCTACCATCGAGTTGCAGAGGTAGTGGCTTGTCTGGATGAACTTCCGGTCGGTGTTTGGATCGCGTTGGGATTCTTCGACCTGGCCTTGTACCGCACCGACATCGAGGATTTCGCCGGGATCCCCATGCTGGACCTGCGCGCCTCTGCAATCGATGATTATCAACGCCTGGTCAAACGTGCCTTCGATGTTTCGTTTGGCATTCTGGCTTTGCTGCTTGCTCTGCCCGTGATGGGAATTTGTGCCCTGTTGATCCTCCTGGAGGACGGCGCGCCGATTCTCTTCAGACAGACACGCGTCGGAGAAAATGGACGATTGTTTGCCATGCTAAAGTTCAGGACCATGGTCGTAAATGCAGAGGCGATTAAGCATGAAGTCGAGAGGCACGATGAGATGGGGAATCTCATTCACAAGACCCGCGACGATCCGCGGGTCACACGTATCGGACGATTCCTGCGCCGCTTCAGCCTGGACGAGCTTCCGCAATTGTTCAACATCCTCGGCGGGACGATGAGTCTCGTGGGACCGCGCCCGGAAATGCCGTATCTGGTCGACAGCTACCAGCCCTGGCAGCGCAAACGGTTTGCGGTTCCTCCGGGGCTGACGGGTTGGTGGCAGGTCAATGGACGCAGTGACAAGCCCATGCATTTGCACACCGATGACGATCTATACTATATTCAGAACTATTCGATCTGGCTCGATCTTCAGATTATCGTTCGAACTATCTGGGTTGTACTGGTTGGCAAGGGATCTTATTAGACGAGGCAATGATGCAAAGCAAAACAAGTGACGACAAGACAGCCACGTTCGTCTGGGTGACCGCATTGATCCTTTCCAATTTTCGTGGGACCGTGCTATGGGATATCCTAAAACAGGGACTTGGCATTGCTGAACTGCCTTGGGTCGAAGTTCTGATTTGGCTGGTTCTCGTGGCACTTGGAGCACAAATATTGATCCGGGAGCGACTATTTGCAGACTATATTCAGGCCTGGAAGAAGAACGGTTTGCTGATCCTGTTTATCTTGGTTGCACTCTTATCCTTGCTGTGGACCGTTGCGTTCGCAGCTACTGTCTACCGCACTGTCGCGCTCCTGGGCGCCTCCTTGATCGGAGCGTACCTTGGAACGCGTTATTCACTCGATGGCATTCTCGATATTCTGTTTCGGTTTGGCACGATCTTATTGATCGTCTGTTTTGTGATTGCTTTGTTCATTCCGCTTTTCGGAACGATGGGATGGTGGCCCTATAACGGCGCATGGCGGGGCATCTTCTGGCATAAAAACCAGTTTGGAAGTATCGCAGCGCTTTTCAATCTTGTGTTTTTGATCGGCGCGTTGAAGGAGTGGCCGAAAAGAAACAGCAAGTTCATTTCGTATCTTGTTTTCTATCTATTTTCGGTGGGGTTGATCTATCTTTCAAAATCTGCAGCCGGGTATCTTCTCTGTATCGCGCTGACGGGATTTTCCCTGCTGGCTTTCCTCTGGCTCAATGTTCGACATCGACTCGCGAAGATTCACTACTATGGTTTGCTGGCTATCGCGATTCTGTTTCTTTTAATCTTCTGGCTCAATTTGGACTTCATCTTCGGTTTATTCAATCGAGATACATCCCTGACGGGCAGGCTTCCGATGTGGGGGTATTTGCTCAACAAAGTGGTCCCGGATTCCCCGTGGATCGGTCACGGATTCGGAGCGCTGTGGAGCACCAGCACATTTCGAATCGAGGTGCAGCAGGCCGTGGGTTGGGAATTCCCGGTAGCGATCGGCGATAATGGATTCATCGATATTTTGTTGCATATCGGCGTAATTGGGTTGATCGCCTTTTTGGGTGTGCTGGTGACTCTCTTCATCCGCGCCGGCAGGCTGATCCAAAAGCAGCCATCTATTCTCAGTTTCTTTCCCCTATTGCTGGCCATCTTTGCTGTGCTCGCAAACCTCACCTTTAGTCTTTTCCTCGAGACCGAATCTTTCTTATGGCTGGTAATGATTGCGGTCCTGTTCGTGATAACCGAACCGATACGTCCTATAATGGCTTCGTAAACTTCTTCTGCCACTCGAACAACTTATTCAGCGCCTCGATCGGGGATAGTGAGTTGACATCCACGTTCTTCAGCTCGTCGAGCAGCGGGCTTGATTCCGGGAACAACATTGCCTGCTGCGCAGCATGTGGATCGATCTTTACCGCCCGGCCAGAGGTCTTTTCCAATTCTGCCATGATCTCGCTGGCGCGCTGCACGACCGGAGCCGGTAAGCCTGCAAGTTGTGCCACGTGGATTCCGTACGAACGGTCTGCGCCGCCGGGAACGATCTTGTGCAGGAAGACAACTTTTCCATCTGCTTCACTTACCGCGACATTGTAATTGCGCACACCGGGTAATAACTCGGCAAGTTGGGTCAGCTCATGATAATGCGTGGCAAATAATGTCTTCGCCCGCAAATGAGGGTGATTGTGGATATATTCGATCACAGCCCAGGCGATCGAGACGCCATCATACGTCGATGTACCCCGCCCGATCTCATCGAGGATCAATAGAGACCGTGCCGTGGCGTGATGCAGGATGTTGGCTGCTTCGATCATCTCCACCATGAACGTCGATTGTCCCGCATGAATTTCATCCTGCGCGCCAATGCGGGTGAAGATGCGGTCGACGAGCGCGATACTTGCCGAGTCGGCGGGGACGAAGGAACCCATCTGCGCCATCAGTACGATCAACGCCGTCTGGCGCAGATAGGTGGATTTACCGGACATGTTCGGTCCCGTGATCACGCGGACAATTTCACCGTTTTCAAAGAGAACATCGTTCGGGATGTAGCGGCCGCTGCGCAAGCCTTGCTCTACCACAGGATGTCGTCCCTCATGGATTTCCAGCCCGCTTCCCTCATGGACTTTGGGCCGCACGTAGCCTGCGAGGGCCGCCGTCTCAGCGAGAGCGGATAATACGTCCAGTTCGGCCAGCGATCGCGCCAGCTTCAGGAGCTTGAACGCTGATTTCGAAAGCGTGCTGCAGATTTCCCTGAACAGCCGAAGTTCGATCTCGCGAATGCGATCCTCCGCGTTTAGCACCAGCGTCTCGTATTCCTTCATCTCCGGCGTGATGAAGCGTTCGGCGTTGACCAGCGTCTGCTTGCGGATGTAATTTTCGGGCGCCCGTTCTGCCGCGCCGCGTGAGATCTCGATGAAATACCCGAAGACCTTGTTGTATCCCACTTTGAGAGTCTTGATGCCCGTTCGTTCACGCTCGATCGCTTCGAGGTTGGCGATCCAGTCGCGGGCATGTTTCGACGCGTCGATGACAGAATCCAACTCCTGCGAATAACCGCTGCGAATGATCCCTGTGTTCTGCAGCGTGGACGGGGACTCATCGTCGATGGACGATTGCAGCAGCGATAGATCCTCGGTCATCACCTCGACGGCAGGGAGATACTCTTCGCGGGTGGCTGCCCCAAACACTGCAAGAATTGACGGAATGCGCGCCAACGTTTCTCGCATCGCCAGCAGGTCACGGGGTTGGGCGTGCCCGGCAAGCACGCGGTTCACCAGGCGCTCCAGATCTGCAAGAGGTTTCAGCGCGGCGCGTAACTCAGCCCTCTTCATGCCATCGTCAAAAAAGTATTGAACGCCGTTCTGCCTGCATTCGATCTTCTTGGTATTCAACAATGGCTGGTTGATCCACTGGTGGATGAGCCGTTTGCCCATGGGAGTTACGGTCTGGTCAAGTGTGCCCAGCAGTGAACCTTTGCGTTCGCCGCGCAGAGTTTCATCCAGTTCGAGGTTGCGGCGCGTGGATGCGTCGAGGGTCATGAACTCATTGATGCTGTACGAGCGCAGGCTTGTTAGTAACGAAAGTGCATCCGGTTGCGTATCTTTCAAATATTGAAGAATGACGCCAGCCGCGCGCACCGCCATTCCGTGTGGTCTAAGTCCAAAACCGTCCAGCGTGCTAACCTTGAAATGTGTGAGCAGCGTCTCTGTACATTTGCCGGGTTCAAATCGCCACGCAGGATATGTCGTCAGATGACCTTGAATCCCATCATTCAGGGGATGGTAATCGGCGTGCAGGATTTCAGCCGGGTGGAGGCGCGTCAGCTCGGCGCGCAATGTTTCTAGGGGCAGTTCGGTAACGGCGAACTCTCCGGTGGTGATATCCGCATAAGCAACGGCAGCAGACTGCTCACTGAGCACGACCGAAGCGAGATAATTGTTCGCGTCGCCCGGAAGAAGTCCCGGTTCGCTCACGGTCCCGGGGGTCACGATGCGCACTACTTTGCGTGGGAAGAGTCCCTTGATGGGTGTTTCGCCAACCTGTTCGCAGATCGCGACGTGATAGCCTTTTTCGATCATGCGTGCCAGGTAATTATCCACCGCATGATAGGGAATGCCCGCCAATGGAACACGCACGCCTTTACCGATCGAGCGGGATGTCAGAACGATGTCGAGCTCTCGGGCAGTGATTTCAGCGTCTTCGTCGAAGGTCTCGTAGAAATCGCCAAGTCTGAAAAAGAGGATGGCGTTCGGATGTTGTTTCTTGATGTCAAGGTATTGTTGTCGAATAGGTGTGACGTCGTCAGTAGACATGCGGCGATTCTACCTGATAAACCCATGCGGGCTTAATTGACTTTTCAATTTTTATGGGGTATAAGACTGTTATCATATTCGGCCTCTTGCATACGTAGATGAAAATGACAATTTACTACCGTTTGAACCACTGAGACACCGAGACACTAGACCTCTTGCATAAGTATATGAAAATGCCCATTAACTCCCTTTTGAACCAC
>CAZBAX010000043.1:0-51979 GCA_964489725.1 uncultured Anaerolinea sp.
GACGATACCGACACGTTCGAGATGGCGGCGTTCCATGCTGCGTGTATCGTCCATGGGAGCAGCATATCTTAACCTGCGCGCGAAATCGGAGAGATCCCAACCGAGCAGGCCGCCCACTGCGCCAAGCAGCATCCACACCGTTGGGAATTCACGCCACACACCATAAGCAGCGGCGACCACAACGATCAGCAACGCAATGGACGAAAACCAATCGTACCTTCGGAAGTGCGCCAGAAGCCACAATACAGCCAGCAGCAGGAACCAGATCGTATAGTTATCTGCACCTGCCTGTCGATACCCCATGGCAAGCGAGGCAGTGCCGAGAAGAATACTAAGTATCAATGCAATGAGAGTCAAGTGAACCTCACCCAGTTACTACTTATCAGTTACAGATCGCTCATCATAAACCTGGTCTCGACACCTGCACTGCACCGAACGCAGTGATGTGCAAGTGTACGTGGCGCGATTACGCGCCACTACTCGACCATCAGATTCTCATCTCCCCAGCCTGCGCAGCCAGATGGGGGTGCGGCCAAGCCGGCGTTTTACAACCAGATCAAACGGCTCCTTCACATCCCAATCGATGACGTGGATGTTGGCGCGCTGGAGTCTCTGCAATAGCACCAGGCGCTCCATACGGAGCACACGCCCTGCCAGGTCCACCTCCACGTTCGATGCTGGTAGATACGAGAGCTCGAACCGGACCGGGTCCGGGCTGACCACCAGCACATCATATCCCTGGGCGCGCAATCGGATCAAGGGCCGCAGGTCATCTTCCAGCAATGGGGAAACGAACACGATCTGTGACTCGGGTGGGAACAATTGCGTCGGTATATGTTCAATATCGGAAAATACCTGGCTTTCAGCGGTTTTCGCAGTTGCCAGCGCATGCAGGATGCGTTCGCGTTGAAGCTTTCCATAGCCGGGGAACGTCCAACCGAGAAAGGATGCATACAACAGCAGCCCCACACGATTACCTTGATTCAAGAGTGCATCGGCAATGGATGCAGCGGCTTGCACCGAATATTCGAAGATCGAGTGCCCGCCTCCGAATTCATTGGACTTCACGCGGCCATCCAGTACGATGCCCACATCTGCAACACGTTCCTGCTGGTATTCATTCGCATACAATGTTTCACCGTAGCGCGCGCTGACGCGCCAGTTGATCGAATGCGGCGAATCGCCCGGCTGATATTCGCGCACGCCGAAGAATTCGGTCCCTGTGCCACCGGCCCGGGCGGGAATCGTGCCAGCATAGACTCGTGTGCGACGCGGGCGGATGACGATGTTGCGGACGCGCGTCAACGGGGGCAGGACGAACAGCCGTCCCTTCGCCTCCACCCGGACCTTTGAACGGGTCACCGCCAAAGGATCGTTAACCTGCGCCTCGAGCCCTTCAAAGACATGGGCGCCGCGCGGTCCTGAAACGGTATACGCGAAGGTGTAGGAGCCGCCGCTCGCAAGCCTCAGCAGGTGTCGGCTTTGTGCAGAACGGACGGTTAACGCCGCCGGGACCACGTCTGCAAGCAGAAGCTCGTCGAGGTCGGCACCGCGGTTGCTAACGGTAACCGTCACATCCACATCTTGATTCGGAGCAGCGCGCTCGAGACTGAGATGCCTTGTCGCCTCAAGTTGGATCTTCTCAGCCGATTGCAGATAGCCGACGAGCAAATAGACCACGAGTGGCAGCGCAAGTGTGATGAACTCTCCATGCACCGTGATGATGCCGGTGAGGAGCAGTCCGTATGTGAGAAGGCTTAAGAGAAGAGAACGGGGCATAGGACTTTCCCTCACCCCAGCCCTCTCCCGCAGGGAGAGGGGGTGTTACTCCCTTCCCCCAAAATGAGGGAAGGGCTGGGGATGGGGGTCATTTCACCACCGGCACAACCGTGCGCTCGAGCGCATCGCGGATCACCTCATCGACCACCTGACGCGCCATCCAGTATTCCGGCTGCAGGATGACACGATGACCCAGCACAGCCACAGCATAACGCTTGATGTCATCGGGCGTGATGAAATCGCGTCCTTCAATGGCAGCGTTGGCGCGTGCGATCTTGAGGAATGCCAGCGACCCACGCGGACTTGCCCCCACCGCGACGCGTCGATCGTTGCGGGTGGCATGTACCAGGGTTGCGATATAGTGTTCAAGATCGGCGTTCACATGAACGTTTTCGACAGCATCACGCATCTCAAGGACTTTTTCTGCCGTAGCAATATTGCGCAATACAACCTCATCCTGCCTACGCTCGCGGCGACGTTTGAGGATCAATTTCTCCTCGTCGATGCTGGGATAGCCCACGCTGAGCTTTAACATGAAGCGGTCCAGTTGCGCCTCAGGCAATGGAAACGTCCCTTCATATTCAATCGGATTCTGCGTAGCCAGCACAAGGAACGGCTCGGGCAGCGGCAGCGTTTCACCTTCGATGGTCACCTGCCCCTCCTGCATCGCCTCCAGCAGCGCAGACTGGGTCTTCGGCGAGGCGCGGTTGATCTCATCTGCCAGGATAATATTCGCAAAGACGGGACCCTTGCGCAACTCGAATGTATTTGTCGTGCGATTGAAGATATAGCCGCCGGTGATGTCACCGGGCAGGAGATCGGGCGTGAACTGAATGCGCTTGAACTCAAGCCCCAGCACGTTGGCGAAACTGCGCGCCACGAGTGTTTTGCCAAGCCCGGGGAAATCTTCCAGCAGAATGTGCCCGCCCGCCAATACGGAAGACATCATCATTTCAAGAAGTGCGCGTTTCCCGACCACGGCGCGCTCCACTTCGGCGATCACCTGCCTGCTTAACGATGAGACATTGGAAATATCGGTCACAGTGTTCTCCAGCGATGGATTCTATAAACCAGGTGACGAGCACGGCGCTTCAGCGCCGTGCTCGTTAGCGCCATGTTGTCACCTGGTAATACTCTCAAGCTGCGATTCCAGAAATTCGATTGCCTCGCGAACTTCTACATCCAGCGGCGTCTTGGGCGGCGCGGCAAAACGAGAGCCCGAATGAGGAAAATCGGCGAACGAGCCGTGCAGCCCGATCTCCAAATACGTCTGTAGTTCTTTGGATGGCGTCCAATCTGCGCCAACCAGTGGAGAAAAGACGGAACGCGGGCGTCCATTTTCGTGATGGAGCAGTATTTGGTAGGCAAGTTTCCCAAGCCGGTTGGCCACCAGCCATTTAAAATAGGTGCCGCCTTTGACCCGCCGCAGCCAGATGGACAATTCTTCCACCTGCCCCAGCCTCGGCTTGGATTTTGTTTCCCGCCGGGGTGCAGAACGGCGCGGCGGTACGAGGCTGAGGAGGAGCATGAACAGAACAATGACAACGACCGCCCACCACCAGATGGATTGGGAAAGCGATTGGTACATCAGACCAAATCCCCAGCCCAGGAATGCAACCGGCACGATCACTGCATCATAAATCGTATCCCGCAGCGGGAACGCCAGCAGCGCAGCGATCACCAGCAAGCCGGTGATCAGCAACAAGCGTCGCCTGCGACTCATATCGTCTCTCCGCAGTAATGCAGAATGGTATTCAGGCAGTTCACTGCCTCACTGACATCTTTCGGCGCCGATCGTTTATCCCCATAGCGCACTGTCTCGAACAAACGCGTGAGTCGTCGCACGGCGTCGGCGGGCAAGCCGGCGCGTTCCAGGCGCAGCGAAAACTCGTGGGGTGTCATGGCGTCTTCGCGCCGTAGTTTCTGCTTTTCGGCAACCACATCGCTCATACGCAGATAACAGTTGACGATCACATCGCTTGTATCGCGCCCCGAATTGAGATCGCGAAGCGACGAACGAGCGATATGTGCAATTTCATCCAGGGACCGTCGCGGAGGTGCGAGGTATTTTTTCCAGCCGCGATACAGCAGCCAGACGATAGCGAGCAGGACGAGGGCAAAACCAAAACTGATCAGGTACGAGACCATGGGCGTGATCTGTGGCGGCTGAAACTCGGGCACTGGCTGCATGTTCGCGCCATCGGTCTCTTGTGCGCCTGCCACGGAGGGCGTTTCCAGCAGAAACAGAAATTTGTCGCCATAATTTTGTACGATGTACAGCAGGGTATAGAAAATCAA
This sequence comes from uncultured Anaerolinea sp., assembly GCA_964489725.1. Classification (GTDB taxonomy): domain Bacteria; phylum Chloroflexota; class Anaerolineae; order Anaerolineales; family Villigracilaceae; genus Defluviilinea. The sequence continues at coordinate 4,078 of CAZBAX010000043.1, forward strand.
GACCATGCGCACGAATATCCGAATTAATCGCTTGCGCTCCTCGGGAGAAAGCAACAAGCCGATCAGGAGTACCAGCAGCCCAAGTACTGACCAGAGCAGCAGGATCTTCCATGCCGGGATCTGCTCCCAGGCATTTGTCATTTCCTGCATGGAAACCGCCGGGGCGGGCGTCGCTTCGCTGTGACCGAATTGCTTTCCCTTCTCGAACGACACGGCATCCAGACTGACGGCCAATGCCGTCAATGCGCCCAGCGCAAGGACTGCCAGTAACGCGACCCACAGTTTCTTCTGAAAGAAAGATCTCATGGAGAGGAAATTTTACCATCAGGGCTATAATTACCGACACCCTCGCCATGACTGTTTCACCAAATGACTCATGCAACGCGCCCCTTCATCCGCAAGCCGTGGAAGGACTCCGGCTGTTCAACGCCGGACATTACTTCGAAGCCCACGAAGCCCTGGAAGATGCGTGGAACGCCGAACGAGGCAAGGTCCGTGAGTTGTATCGCGGCATCCTGCAGATCGCGGTGGTCTATCTGCACATTACGCGTCGAAATTACGATGGCGCCTTGAAAGTATATGGAAGAAGCCAGCGCTGGATGAAGGAGTGGCCCGATGTATGCCGCGGAATTCAGGTGGAGGAGCTGCGCGGGAATGCACAAAACGTCATCGCCGAAGTCCAAAGGCTCGGGAAAGAACACATCGGCGAATTCGATGTCTCTGCTCTCAAGCCTATTTCATGGACGGAGAAACGAATCTACCTCTGTGACCGCTGCGGGCACGAGATGTTCGAAAAGAACTGCAAAGTGACCTGTCGAAACTGCGGCAATCGATTCGATTGCTCGGATCTAAATATTTATTTTGATTAACGCTGCGAATATAGCCTTGCGAAGGTGTTCTGCAGAAAGTTTCGGCGTTTACTCAAAACCTTCGCAAGGCTTTGAAAAATCATTGCATGATGCGAAACGTTTTTGCACTTTGTTCGAACGTGGGCAGCATCTCATAGAATTCATTGATCTGTGCAATGTAGAACACGGCCCAGGCTGTACTGCCATCCTGGATCACATAGATAAGTTCATTAACATCGATTCCATCCACTCGTCCTTCGAGCACCAGACGCACGGCATCCGTTGCATTGAGAGAAACTTTCCGTCGCTCTACCACTCTGAATAATGGCTCCAGTTGTAGGAAGCTGTTATCGATATGAGCATCCAGAGAATTGGTACCGAGCGGCTCGTAGATCACAAGCACATTCATTTTGTATAAAGAATTTTTTGGATTGGCAACCGTGAGTGCTAATTCTTCATTCACATCCAGATTGCTGACCTTGAAAATGGAAGGCAACCATATCTCCATCAACTCTGTCTTATGCTGTGTCCATCCTTCGGGGATCAGCTGTTCATATGGAACAAGCGTTGGTGTTAAAGTAGGTGTGATGGTAGGCAGTACAAAGGGACTTGCGGTCATCTGAGGCGGCACGGTGGATGCAGGTACCGGCTGAAATCCGCCCCTCATCGCCAGCCATCCGGTCACTGCGAATAATATGCAGGCTGCCGCGCCCAGCCCAACCAGAATGCCAATTTGTACGGTAGTCATACCCAGAATTCTACGTTGACGCGTCATGGATCCTCCGTGGTCGGCCGCTCTACTTGTTGTGTATCTTATTCCCGATTTCTGATGGGCCCACGTTATACCCTTCACGCACACACACCTGCCCTGGCGGGTGTGCGAGCGGGGGCATTTTATAACATCATGACTGAATGAGAATTGCCCTGGCGGGCGCGCCATCGCAGCCCGCGATCTTTAACGGCAGACAATATAGCTCATAAAAACCGCGCACCACATTAGACAGATTCAATCCCTCGACGATTACCACTCCCGCGTTGAGCAGGACTTTGTGAGTTCCTTCCGAGTCACCATACGGCGCGACAGACAGGTAATCGACGCCGACAAGTTGTACTCCGTGCTCGACGAGCCATTCGGCACCGTCTTCGGTGATGGCAACGAAATCTTCATTAAACTTCGAATTGCCACTCACCCACTGATGCGAGTTACTCGTTCCAAACAGCACGCGCTTCATATCGGATGTGATCTCGGTACGCGCCAACACTTCGGATGTGATCGCATCTATGCCATCGGGCAGTTGCACCACGTAAGAGGGACCTGTCAGCACATCGAGCGGCAGGCTTTCCACGGTTTTACCGTTGTTCAGGAAGTGATGGGGCGCATCGACATGCGTTCCCAGATGGACGCTCGAACTGATGCTCGTCACATTGGCATGTGCGCCTTTATCCATGGACTCGAATTGTTCGAGCACCAGGCCGGGGTCGCCGGGCCAGGTGGGAAGCGAGGGCGAGATCGTGAGGGAAATATCATAAATGGTCATGGCATAGCTCCTTTAGAATTATCGCGCTGAGCGGAGGAACGGCTCTTGTCCGTTCCGCAGTCGAAGCGGCGCGATACATACAAACGCTTCGACTACGTGCTTCGCACTCCGCTCCCCTGAAGGGGACTATAGTCAGCGCGGAAGAATGCTACGGCTGAGGCGTGGCCGTTAATAACGGGACCACGTTCGAGGCTTGTCCTGAGCCGGGTCGAAGGGTCCCCGCGACAGGCGGGATCGACATCGGTGTTAACGTCGGCGTGATGGTAGGTGTGGGCGTGGGGCCGAAGGATGTCCATCCGCTGTAATTGAAGTATTCCTGCAAAAAGCCGGAACGTTCGAAGTCTGTCATCAGACGCGGGCGGGCGTAGTCTTCGAGCATCGTGGTGATCAACTCGATGCTGATCAGGTTTCCATTATAGATCACATAACGGTCGATGAACTCGCGTCGAATGCCTTTGGGCATCCAATCCTGGTCGCCCATCTGGTCGAAAAATAAATTGCCCTGCCCGTAATGGATGAAAATATCGTTATAGAATTCCATCGTTTGAGCATAATGTGCCTGGCTGCCCAGCACGAGAGATGCGCCTGAATCTGCCAGAAACCGAAAGTCGTTGACCTGCTGGGGTGCTGGTTGATAGCCATAACTTTGATTCCAGTGCATGGTCGCAATGACCACGTATCCCTGATCGCGGAGTTCCCTGATCTTCCCTTCGAGATATGGATAGTCACACGGCGCGGCGCCAGGGCGGTTCTCGGTGGCAGTGGGCAAACCGCCCGTATCGAGTCGATTGCAGCCGATGAAGGCGATCTTGTTGCCGTTATGATCAAAAAGCGCCGGCTTGATCGAATCGGCCTTATCGGCTCCGCCGCCGAAGTAAACGATGTTATGGGCGTTGTAAATCTCAAGAGTCTCAAGCGTTGCCTTCGTGCCATAATCCTGAAAATGATGACCCGTCAGTTCCACCAGGTCTGTGCCAATATCGGTGAGCAATTCAATGTATTTCGGGTCACTGCAAAACACGAGCCTGGCTTGATCGGGCTTTGGAAACGTACAACCGGTCGAAAATGGGACATGATTGGCGATGTGCGCAATATCTGCTTCACGCATCAGTTCACGGACGCGTTCACCGGGATAGGTGATGCTCTTCAATTCCATCGTGTAGGCCGTGGCGCGCACGAGCGCGGTAATCCCGGTCATGACAACGGTCGTCAATTTTGAAGGATCGTAATTCGAAGGCTGATCCGAATGTACGACCAGCGGGTATGTGGAAATGTCAAAATCTTTGCGGATCGGGGATTGACCGTCGATGGTCAACACTTTCCATTTGGGTTCGAGCTTTTCAAATGGGATAATGGCCCATGAGCCCAGCTCAGACCAGGTGGTGTCAAGCAGTTGTTCAGGCGGGAGGATCCGCACCCAGTACGGAGCCGGCTCATCCCAGAGAGAGGTCATCGCCTCAAGCGTGGACTCGTCGACATATAACGCACCTCCACTAAATGCGGCGGGGACCGTGCCCTGAGTCCAGGCGAGGTTCAGTTCATCCAAGGTGACGCCATCCGTTACGGTGGGAAATGGCGCAACCAAAACGTACACTTGTTGCGATTGGGTGGTGTTTTGCGAGGCGGGTGTGGGTGTACTCGTGCTGCTCTGAATAGATGAACTTGAGGCAGGCTGTTCTTCGATCACGGGTGGAAGTTCTGTGATCTGACTTGCACAGGCAGCGAACAACAGAGATGGCAGAAGGATCAGAGTCAGTAAACGGAAGAGTCGCATCATCATTGCGACAGAATTATACTCTCCGCGTTGTATCGCAATGATCGGAACCACAGAGACACTGAGACACTGAGAAAGAATAAATAAAAAAAACTCCGTGACTCCGTATCTCCGTGGTTCAATGTCCTTGTATGCTGATCAGGCTTTCAGCGTGATCTCGGAAAGTGTAAATTCTCGAAGTGCCTCTTCGTCGATCGTCACTCCTAAACCAGGTGTATCGGGAACCGTGATGGTGCTGTCTGCCTTCAGCACAAATCGTTCATGGGTAATATCGCGGTCGTAATAGCGATCGGAGGCAGAAATGTCGCCGGGTAGAACAAAACCCGGTAACGAGGCGAGCGCTAGATTCGAGGCGCGTCCCACTCCCGTCTCCAGCATACCGCCGCACCAGACAGGCACATTGCGTTCATAACAATAGTCATGGATCGCCACACCCTGGCTCAGCCCGCCGACGCGTGCAGGTTTGATATTGAGGATCTTGCATGCTTCCATTTCGAGCGCGTAGCGGGCGTGACGCGGCGAGACCACACTCTCATCCAAACAGATCGGCGTCTTGAACACTGCCTGTAGTTTACGATGATCCCAAATATCATCTTCGAAGAGAGGTTGTTCGATCAACAATAGACCGAGGTCGTCGATTTCTTTCAGCACATCGGCGGACTCTAGTGTGTAGGCAGAGTTCGCATCGACCTGCAATCGCAAATCAGGATACGCCTTACGGACCGCGAGAGTCTCATGCACTTCCCTGCCCGGCTTGATCTTGATCTTCACGCGCCGGTAGCCATCGTCCATATACGACGCGACGGTCCGCACTAAGGCGGAGGCTGATTCCTGGATCCCGATCGAGACCCCCACCTCGACTTTTTCGCGACTGCCCCCCAACATTTCCTTCAACGACTTGCCATCGCGCTTTCCGAGCAAATCCCATAAGGCCATCTCAACACCCGCTTTGGCGAGATGATGACCGCGGATACCTTCCACGCGTGTTTGGAAATCAGCCGCGTCAAGCACATCCTCCCCAAGGATCAACGGCGCGATGAAATCCTTGAGAATGTGCCAGGCGGTGCCCGTGGTTTCATAGTTGTAGCCGGGATCACGGGTGGCGACGCATTCCCCATAGCCGGTGAATCCATCTGCTTGCAGGGCGATGATGACACACTGACGATCGGTCTCGCGCCCGAAGGATGTTTCAAACGGCGCCACCAGCGGCATGGAAATATGATGCAGCGTGAGCGAGTCGATTTTCATGTCAGCCAGGTTTCTGTGCAGAAGACGACATGGAAGCCAGCACTTCCTGTGTGATATCTTTTCCGCCGTTGAGATTCACCCACAGACTCTGGATCGTATAGATCGGTCCCCATGGAATACCCCACCAGCCCAGAACAAGAGATAGCAGCGTAAACGGGAGCCCCTTCACTGCGGCATTTTGTTCATGGCTGATGAAGTAGATATTCGAAGATCGTTTGAATGTGATAATGAGAAGGGAAATGCAATATTGATACATTACGAACTTGCCACCCTGCTGAAGCTCTGCCTGCAGCTCCCCGCCTGATTTGATCTCTTCGAGCCCAACGATTTTTGCCATAATGTCTCCTTGTGTATCAATCACCCGAACATGCGAAGGTTTGCTCCACTTGTTGAAGTATGTTTGCATCCGCCGAAGGCAGCGCGCTCAGCCGCGCCCAATGGGTACACAGCATCTTTTTGATTCCGGCCGTTGTCTTTCTTGCTTCCACTGTCAGCTCGTATGCTTTTTCCCAATCTCCGGTTTGAGCGTAGGCTTCAATGAACGGGAGATATTCCGCGCCATGATTGGGAGCGAATCCCTGGCTCTGCGCCTGCTCGTGGAGATCGATGATCGTATTCCAATCCTGCTGCTGGCGCGCCAGGTCCGCTTTCTGAAAGAAGTAACACCATGTGTGGGCAGGCTCGGGTCCAAAGATCTCCGGGTCAGGCGGACCCGCGACCGGTTCCGGCAGGATGCGCGAAAGATTCGAAACCGGGATGAGTAGCTCCTGCCCGGCTGTGTATAAGGGATCATCCAGATAAATGGAATCCAAAACGCGCAAACAGGCAGTTGTCGGATGAAAGACTCCGACCGCATTGGAGGTATTTCCGAGGAACTTCAGGGTGCGAAGTTCATACTTGATCGGCATCTCGGGCCGGTATTCGAAGTGGAACCTGCGTGAAAAATACCAATAGGGGAGAGTTCCATCCTCGGTCTGGTAGCGATACAGGACGTTGATTGCATAGCCCGCGTCGGAATAGTGAGTCACGGAAGGCGACGGTTGTTCAAGCGAAAAGATCGCCGTACCGGTCTGTAAGGCAGGGGCGCGCCAATACAGTTGCCAGTAGTAGTTGCGCTGGGTTTCCCAGTCGCGCCGATATACATTGACATTCCATACTTGGGCCGCGATCGAGAACATCAGCAGGAACGCAAAGACCCACCGTTGCGCGGCCGGGCGAACCAGCCAGAGTACGAGTGCTATCAGCATTAACCCCGCGCCAAACATGGGGGCAAGTGCAAAGCGATCGTTCCAACCGCCTGTGGTGACTTCCTTGCCGATCGCCCAGGCGGGAAGTGCGCCAAGGAGAAATACAAGCAATCCCATGATAAAGATCGACTGCACGGAAGAAGTTTCTGGCGTTTCCTGCTCGTCGGTTGGATGGAACCAGGCAAAGACAGCCGCCAGCACGCCGCCGAGGCCAAACCCCAACCAGGCAACCCTGCTCTGGAATGAAAAACCAGCGAAGTTCAGAATGGCATTGGTCCACACCAGCGCGGTCGAATAAAACAGGTCGATGAGCACACGATTGACCAGGTCGAAAACAGAGCCGGTGAAAGACGTCTGAAATTCGCCCATGGTGTCATTGATGTCACCGATCCGGCTGGTGGTTTCAAACACGACCGGGAAGTAGATGAATCGGGACCAGAAGAAGAACAGCAGGATCAGTATGTAAGGGATGGATGCAACCACGACGCGCCGCAGCAAGCGGGTATCCAGCTTGAAGCCGCCGCCCATGAGGAGCCAAAGGAGGATTGGGCGCACCGCTTCCACCGCGGAGAAATACTCAGTGGTAAACAGATGGACAAACGTGACGATCCAGGAAAGTGGGAATAAAAATTTTGCCCACGCTGGGCGCCGGACGGCAAGCGCCATCAGATAGATCGACAGCGCGAACAGCAGCATGGTCATAATATGGCGCGCTTTTGTAGCAGATTGTGGCTGTTGTAAAAAGCCAGGGTACACCAGCAGCAGCGCGCCCAGCCAGAGAAAGTGAATTTTGTAACGCGGCCAGACCAGGATCATCGCCTGGACGAAAAACAAAGTTCCCGCCCAACGGATCAGGAGCGTGGTGATATGCCACCCAATAGGAGCGGAGCCAACGAGAGAATGTATGAGCTGGTAGGTCCAGGGGAAGGGGCGGTCATGAGCATAGAAATCAAATTGCAGCGCCGGGTTGAGCTTGAAAAACATCACGATCTCCCAATCGGCCCAGTAGTAGCCGAGGGAGGTCAAGGCATATTCGTATGTAGCAAACCCAATGATGAGAAGGAGAAGCGGGTAAAACCAGGGTTTCTCTGCTACCCTCTTTAGTTGCTCGACGTTCATTCGGCGCTGGTTTCCCCGGGTTCTTCGTTTTCATTCACTTTCAGGCTGCGGAGAGCGTCATCGACACTGATGACATCGCGCCGCATTCCAGCAGCGGGAGTCCCACAATACGGGCAAATATTCCACGGAAGTTCCATGAGGCGGGCGCAGTTTTCGCAGTTCTTCTTGAGCTTGGTATGGCAATTAGGGCATACCTGCCAGTCATCTTTGACGCGGCGCTCACAACCAGGGCAAAGCGGCAGATCTTCGAGCGCCTGGAGCAGCGCTTCCTCTTCGAGGGTGCGCTGATATTCTTCTTCCAGTGTTCGCTGCGGGCGCAGGATGAGATATACCAGTACGCCAGGCAAATTCAACACAGCGACCAGCAATGTCGCCAGGGTTTGCACCAGTGGGTCGCGGGCCCGCGTGCGAATGTCACGATACGTCCAGATCACAAGCGAGATCCACAACGCGGCAAGAAACGCGCCGCCGAAGCCGGTTAAAACAAGGATCAGGTTGCTAACAAAAGTGGGATCGAAGGTCATGCTGCCTCATGTAGGGTTTACCACCGCATTGTATCTCATCCCACTCCGCTACGCTACGGGGACTGTAGTCTTCGGGTGTCTCGTGAGGACGTGAATCAACATAGAGTAGCGAAAGGGAGGGGCTACTCTATGTTGATTCGACGCCGACGCACGCGTTGATTCTACAGTCAACAGGTGGGTCGGCAAACCCTGATAAAATTGTCCCTGCATGTCTATTGTTATTACATTTCTGATCCTCCTGCTGACCGCCATCACATTGATAATACTGCGCCTTGCATCGCCTTCATTCCGTTACAGCTGGCTCTTTGCAGTAGGCGGGACGTTCCTGGCCTGGATCAGCGTCTTTATCTGGCAGGTGCAGTTGCCGATCACCCTGCAGGTGACGCTCTGGCAGCCGGCCATCCTGTTCTCGCAATCTCCTACATTCATTGCCGATGGAGTTGCGTGGGCTTTTGTGCTAAGCCTTGTTACGCTGTGCCTCGCCATTCTGATCACCGCGGTCGTTCGTTCGCGATTTCCCAATTCCGGCAGCTGGATAGGCACATTGGTGTTGACCTCGTTGGGCGTCCTGGCGGTTGTTGCCGATAACCCGCTCACACTGGTATTGATCTGGGCCGCCATCGATCTGGTCGAACTCGCAGCACAGGTCTGGTTCGTGCAGGATACACGATTGAGCGAACGAGTGGTGATCGCCTTTGCTTCGCGCACTGCAGGTATCCTGATCCTGTTATGGGCAGATGTGATCGGGAGTTCCAGCGGGCAGCCACTCGACTTTCGCGCCGCATCTCCACAAGCCGGGCTTTACCTCATTCTCGCCGCAGGACTACGCCTTGGCGTGCTTCCGCTTCATCTGCCGTATCCAGGCGAACTGGCGCTGCGACGCGGCTTCGGAACGGCGCTGCGCATGGTGTCGGCAGCATCGAGCCTGATCTTGCTGGCACGCATCCCACCAGGGAGTGTTGGTCCGCTGTTCACCAGCATCCTGTTGATGTTGGTTTCACTGGCGGGTGTCTATGGCGGCTGGATGTGGCTGCGCGCACCCGATGACCTGACCGGCCGCCCTTACTGGCTGATCGGCATGGGCGCACTCGCCATCGCGGCCACTTTACGGTCGAATCCGGTCGGCGCGGCCGCATGGGGATGCGCACTGATCCTTTCGGGCAGCGCTTTGTTCCTGTTTTCTGAACCGAACAAATGGTTAACGCGTGCCCTTTTTATCGCGGTCTTTTCAATTTCCACGCTACCATTCTCTGTGAGCGCGCTGGGTTGGGTGAACGGCGGCACAGGGTTTTGGGTGGCCTTTCCGTTCCTTCTGCTCGCACATGCCATGCTGATGGCCGGATTCATCCGCCACGTGCAGCGGAGTACCACGCGAACACCCAACGAGGACAAACCCATCTGGGGAAAGAATGTGTTTCCGATCGGTATCGCCATGCTCCTGTTGACCATGCTCATCCTCGGGTCGTACGGTTGGGCTGGAGCAATGCGGTCTGGCAACTGGTTCCTTGGGATTCTCGTTTCCATTCTGACCATTGGTTTGATCTGGCTTTCGCCGCGCTTGCGCATCCTCAACCCGGTCCGCGCCCATTGGGTCAAACCTGAAAGCGCCTCGTGGTTCGAGTGGGGATATCGAGCCTTATGGAGCCTGTACCGGCAAATGGGAGCACTTGCAAATTCATTTCTCGGCATGCTCGAAGGCGAGAGCGGAATCATGTGGACGTTACTGTTCCTCGTCTTATTCATCACCATTTTTACACAAGGGGTCCGCTGAGTTATGGCATTGACCATTGCCTGGATCGCTGTCCTCATCTTTTTTATCACCTCCGCCGGGCTTCTGATCGTCCGTGACTGGCGCTGGAGCATCATCCTGCTGGCCATCCAATACTTCGGCATGTTCATCCTCATCCTGCAGCATTGGCCGCTGGGCATGGCATCTGTCAAACTCGTGGCGGGATGGATGTCTGCTGCGATCCTTGGAATGACGCGGTCTGGTTTACCGGCAGATGCACTCGACGACGACGGCATCTGGCCGCGCGGACGGCTATTCCGTGTGTTCATGGCTGGCATGGTCGTAATGATCGTTGCCGCGGTCACACCCGGCGTCGATACGGTCATGGCTGACGTGGGATATCCAGTCACTGCAGCCAGTTTGCTGCTGATCGGTATCGGTCTTCTTCATCTTGGATTTACATCTTACATCCTGCGTGTCGTCATAGGATTGATGACGGTGCTGTCGGGTTTCGAGATCCTGTATTCGGCAGTCGAGGGCTCGGTACTGGTCGCGGGACTGCTGGCCGTGATCAACCTGGGGCTTGCACTTGTGGGAGCATATCTGCTGATAGCTGAAGACGCGCCGGAAGAGGAAGTAGAGTCCTTATGAACGCGCCGACCATCTGGATCCTGGTGCCGTTTGGAATAGGCGTTCTGCTGTTATTCGTTTCCAATCAACGCGCTCTCAGCGTGTTCGGCGGCAGTGTTGCATTGATCCTTGCGCTTGCTGCCCAACTGATTCCCATCGAGCTTGCCATGAACGTGGGCGGTTTTTCGTTCAAGATCGATTCCACCTTGAACGTGCTGGGACGTGCGCTCTTGATCCAGCCAGCAGAAGGTTCCCTATTGGCCCTGATCTACGGCGCGGTTGCGCTTTGGTTTTTCGGCGCCGAAGCCGCCAAAGCTGCTCTTCGGCTCATCCCCATCGGATTCATGATCACATCGTTGATGGTGGCGTCCATTGCGGTGGAACCCTTTCTCTACGCAGCCTTGTTCATCGAGGTGGCGATCCTCCTAGCCATCCCATTGCTTACGAGTATTTTCAAGCGGCCGAGTAAAGGTGTCCTGCGCTTCCTGATCTACCAAACACTGGCCATGCCATTCATCCTGCTGGCAGGCTGGATGCTGGCCGGCGTGGAAGCCAGTCCCGGTGACCTGGCTCTGGCCGCCCAATCGGCGTCCATGCTTGGGCTGGGATTTGCATTCCTGCTGGCCATCTTCCCTTTATATACATGGGTTCCGATGCTGGCCGAGGAAGTGTCGCCGTACATCCTCAGCTTCATGCTCTGGATCCTCCCGACGATCACGATCATTTTTGGAGCAGGCTTCCTCGATCGCTATTCATGGCTGCGGTCCTCGGCGCAGCTTATTGTCGCCTTGCGACTTGCCGGACTGCTCATGCTGGTCACCGGCGGATTGTTCGCTGCCTTTCAACGCAACCTGGTGCGGATCATGGCATATGGCGCCATCGCCGAAACAGGCTTTTCCATTTTGGCGCTCAGCCTGGATTTGAGGCTGGGCATCCCCATCTTGTTTCTGCTCATCCCGGCCCGCGCCCTGGGACTTGCAGTCTGGTCTCTGGCAGTCTCCAGCATCCAGGAACAGGTGGCGACCATGCGGTTTAGCGCCGTGCAAGGTGCCCTGCGCGTCCTTCCGATTGCGGGCAGCAGCATGGTCATCGCGAGCTTGTCGACGGGTGCGTTCCCACTGCTGGCCGGGTTCCCCGCCCGCCTGGCACTCTGGGAAAACCTGGCGCACGACTCCCTCATCTCGGCAGTATGGATGGGCATCGGGATCATCGGTTTGCTCACCAGTTCCTTCCGCTCCCTGGCGGTCATTAGTATGGCGGAAGAGTATGCTGGCTGGGAGATGCGCGAAAGCTTCACGCAGCGCATCATGCTCGGGCTGGGTGTGATCGGGCTATTCCTGCTCGGCATCTTTCCCCAATCAGTCCAGTACTTTTTAGCCGATCTGCCGCTCATGTTTGAACACCTCGGGCGGTAGTGGCGATTCCTATCAAAACGACTTCCAGGTGCCGTGGAAAGTGCTTCCTGCGCCATCCTTCGCGAGACGCGCGCTGCATTGCGTTCGGTGCAGTGCAGGGCGGCGTGAGCGAGTTTTTCACCAGAAACCATAATACCCACGGTCACGCACTTGCCCTGGCACTGCCCCAGAGCAAGTGTGTAACCGAGTGCGGTATAAACCAAATCTACCGGATGGGCAAGCGGTATAATCCAGCAAATAGTACTGTGCTGCATCGATACGAAAGCTCGAAATTTGGATCCCAACCTGTAATCGGTTTCGAAAAGTTCACAATTTTCCGCTGCCAGCGGTAAACGGTATCCGTCGGAGGAAGTTATGGAATTTGAACAGATCGTCAAACGCCTCGAATGGCTGGACGAAGAACACCGCAAAACCAGAACGACAATTATTACTCTCGAAGAGCGCATGACGGCGCTCGAGGCAAATATCGACACCGTTGCCAAACAACTGAAGCCGCTCCCCAAACAGATTGCAGACATCTCGAATACCGCGGCGCGCCTCGACATTTTCGATGCCATCTTTGCCAAACAGCGCGAAGACATGAACAAGGCGCTTGAAAAAATCGAGAAACGGCATGAGAAGCGTGAGCTGGAGGTGACCAAAAGGCATCACGAAGATCTGGTCCCGCTGCATAAGGCCATCGATGAACTGAGGCGGTCGATCGAAGTCGAGTTCCCACCCATCAAACGCGATATCAAGGCCCGCATCCTCGAAGAGGCCCGATTGAACGAAGCGATCAAGGAATTGAAACCGCCCATCGACCAGGCTGTCCGCATTGCGCAGGAGTCGGCGCGGGCCCAACATGTGTTCGAAGAAAGCAAGAAGCAGGACGCGAAGCGTGTTGCCGACTTGCAAGGCGAACTGATGTCACTGCGCAAACGCATCGACGAAACCAAATCAAAGATCGATCTCAACTCAGATGGTTTCAAGAACATGGATAACCGCATCAAGGAAATCCAGTCGTCCGAGATGGAACGCAAGGCTGCCCAGGTCACGTTCATCGAACAGCAGGCCATTGCACAGATCGACCGCGATCGATCCTACAAGGAGTGGAAAGAGAAGTTTGACTCGATCAAGCTGCAGACTGAAGCATTCGATGCACAAGTGGTAAAACTCGAGGAAACCCTGCGCACTGCAAAACGCGCCCAGGAGACGTATACTGAGCTGAATACCAAACTCGAACGCCGCATCAACGAAGTGACCGAAATGCAGCGCCTGGCGGAAGATCGTTTGCGCCAGGAGTGGGTCACATTCAAAGCAGATGAGCAGAAACGCTGGACGGGCTATACCTTATCGCAGGACGAGGGCACGAAGGATGTACGCCGCCTCGTACTGAAACTCGAAGACCGGATCGCGCCGCTGAATGAGCATATCGAGACCATCCAGGATCAAATGCATCAGACGGCCTCTGCCACAGAGCAGCAGCTTCAGGAATTGATGAACGTTGCTCACGAATGGCTCTCGGCATATGAACGGATCATGGGTCACGGCAAGACAACCAAGAAGACGAAGAAATAACCTTCCTGCTCCCAGCGCGGTGCGCTGTCCGGTGCAGCGCAGGTGAGCATCCCCTCGCCTGGAGGCGCTGGTTTTGCATAATGCCCGAAGGGTATAAATCGCCGCCCGAACGGTGGCTGGAACTTATCTCACTATGCGCGTTATCGGAACAGCAGGGCACGTAGATCACGGCAAGTCCACGCTGATCGCGGCACTCACAGGCACACATCCTGACCGGCTCAAAGAGGAGCAGGCACGCGAGATGACCATCGAGCTTGGCTTCGGATGGCTCACGCTGCCGAATGGCGAGGAAGTGGGAATTGTCGACGTTCCCGGTCATCGTGATTTTATCGAAAATATGTTATCTGGCATTACAGGGATCGATGCAGCAATCCTGGTCATCGCAGCCGATGAAGGCGTGATGCCGCAGACCACGGAACATCTTGCCATCCTCGACCTGCTCAAAATTCCGGCGGGGCTGGTTGCTTTGACCAAGACTGATCTCGCGTCGGATATCACCCCTGATGGGGGCCCGGCCTGGCTTGATCTCGTGGAAACAGACATTCGCGCTGCTCTCGCGCATACTGTGCTGAAAGATGCTCCCATCGTGCGCGTCTCCGCCAAAACCAACAGCGGACTCAATGAACTAATTATCAATCTCCAATTACTTCTCGAGAACAAACCCTCCCGCCCTGACCTCAATCGTCCCCGCCTCCCCATCGACCGTGTCTTCAGCATGACCGGGTTCGGCGCCGTCGTCACAGGCACACTCAGCGATGGACACCTCTCCGTGGGCGATGAGGTGGAAATTCTGCCATCCGGCCAGCGCGGCAGGATCCGCGGGCTGCAAACACACAAGAAAAAGGAGGATGTGGCCGTTCCCGGTTCGCGTACAGCAGTGAATATCTCCGGCGTTGAAACAGAATCCATTTCGCGCGGCGAGGTGGTTGTGCACCCCGGTCAATATCAACCGACCAGAAGGGTGGATGCGCGCTTTCAATTCCTGCCCGATGTTTCCACATCCATCAGACACAACAGCGAAGTGAAATGCTTCGTGGGCGCCAGCGAAACTATCGCAACCTTGCGCCTGCTTGGCACAGAAGAACTGAACCCTGGCGAAGAAGGTTGGATCCAGCTTGAATTGCGCGATGCCATTGTCACTGTGCGCGGCGACCGGTTCATTCTGCGGCGGCCCTCGCCGGGGGAAACACTGGGCGGCGGCGCGATCGTGGATCACCAGCCGAAGGGCCGCCATAAGCGCTTTGATGAAAATGTATTGAAATCGTTGGAATCGTTGTCACAGGGAACGCCAGCAGAGATCCTGTTCGAAGCCGCGCTGGCTTTGAACGCCGCGCCACTGAAAGAGATTGTCAGTCGCTCACGCCTTGAATCGTCCCAGGCTGAGATTGCGCTCAATGAATTACTACTTACGAATTCCCTAATTCTCCTTGAAGGCGGCAGTCCCTCGATCACAAGTGATATTCTCACCATCGCCCTGCCCCATTGGAACGCGATGCAGGAAACAGCACTGAGCACTGTACAGTCGTATCACACGAGTTTTCCGCTCCGGCGCGGCATTCCACGTGAAGAACTCAAGAGCAGACTGAAAGTATCGACCCGCGTCTTCAACGCCCTGATCGCTTTGCTGGTCACTCGTCAGCTGCTGACGGACTCGCGCAGTTTGCTGGCAATGCCTGCACACAACGTGACGTTCGATAACGGGCAGCAGGCCAGGGTGCGGGATCTGAATCGAAAATTCGAACAGAATCCGTTCAGCCCGCCGAGCCTCAAAGAGTCGCAGGCCGAGGTCGGCGAAGATGTGCTGAATGCGCTCATCGATATGGACGATTTTGTACTCGTTGCATCGGATGTGATTTTCCGTAAACAGGATTATGATTTGGCTGTGAAGAAGATTCAAGACTCCCTCAGCGAGCACGAAACATTAACGCTGGCAGAAGTGCGCGATCTTTTTGGCACGAGCCGCAAGTATGCCCAGGCGTTGCTCGAGCATCTGGATGCAGAGGGGATCACGGTGCGGGACGGCGATCACAGAAAGCTGCGGAAGAAATGACCGTTCTGAAGAGGCTGCTCGCCGCCCCGGTCTTCGACGATGGAGTAAAAACGCAGCAGGCATTCATGCTGCATGTGATCCTATGTACACTGATCCTCGTTCCCGTACCCTTTTTGCTCTATCACTTTTTATTTGTCCCTGAAAATACGCCGCGCAGCCTGATCCAATCGCTGGTCGGAGAACTGGCGAATATTCTGCTGTTCATCCTACTCCGGCGCGGCCACGTGCAGGCAGCCTCCATACTGCAAGTGAGCGCCTTCTGGCTGTTTTTTGTGGTTTCGGCATTGACGGGCGCCGGTGTACGGGGAAGCGCTTACCTGCTGGGGCTCAGCCTCGTGATTGCAATTGCGGGAATTTTATTGGGCGGCAGAGGCGCGGCCCTCTTTACCGGTCTATCGCTCGCAGCAGGGCTTGTGCTGGTGAATGCCCAAACTCTCGGGCTGCGATCCGATCCATTTGAAATGGACTCTCCGATCACCACCTGGGTCACAAGTCTCGTCCTGTTTCCAGTGAGTGCGATGCTGCAATACCTGTCCACACTGGCAGTGCGAAATGCACTGGTGCGCGCGCGGGCCAGTGAAGAACGCTATCGTTTGATTTCCAGTGTTACTTCAGACTATACATTCTCCACTGAAGTGGATTCAAAAGGCGAATCGCATCTGCATTGGGTAGCGGGGGCCTTCGAGGAGATCACAGGATATACCTACGAAGAGTACGTTAAGACCGGAGGCTGGCGGGCTCATTTGTATCCGGGCGATCTCGTCACAGACGATCACGACATGCGCACGTTGCATCACAATGAAACCGTGATCACCGAGGTGCGTCATTACAAAAAGAACGGCGAATTGCGCTGGGCCCGCGTTTATGGGCACCCGGTTTGGGACGACGTCAACGACAGGTTGTCTGCAATCGTTGGAGCAGTAACGGATATTACCGAGCAAAAACAGGCTGAGGAACGCGAAACAGAACGCCAGCGCATGCTTGCCCGGGTGATCTCTTTGGGAAAACAGGTGACACAGGTCACCGATTTATGGACCACACTCGACAGGATCTGGCACGGCGTCCACGATCAGCTCGGATTCTCGCGGGTGGGCATTTTCCTGTATAACGCGGAACGTCAGAGCATGGATCGCGCTGTGGGAACGGATCTATCAGGAAAAAAGGTCTACACGCCGGACGTCTGGTTCCCGGTGGACCAGGGAGAAATTTTTACGACCGCCTTGAACAAGCCCGATGGTTTGTACTTTACAAACAATTTCACCACGGAAAACAATACATCCGAGGACAGTGAGATGTATGGGGTCAGGCAGTATGCCGCAGTGGCCGCCTGGGCCGGAGACAAACCTGTTGCAGTCATTTGTGTTGATAACCTTTTGAGTGGAAATCTGATTGCCGCGGGCAAACTTGAAGCGCTTCGCCTCTATGCAGGTTATGCCGGCCTGGCAATTGAGAATGCCCGGCTGAACGCTTCTTTGCAGAGTGAACTGGCCAATCGACAGACCTTCATTGGAGAGTTGGAAGCCAAAAACGCCGAGCTGGAAAGATTCACGTATACAGTTTCACATGACCTTAAGTCTCCGTTGGTAACCATCATGGGCTTTGTCAGTTACCTTGAAAAAGATGCACTGGCAGGGCGGATGGATCGGGTCAAATCCGGCGTCTCCAAGATCTCAACTGCTGCCATGAAAATGGAGCACCTGCTCAACGATCTGCTCGAGCTCTCGCGGATCGGACGCCTGATGAATGCACCCGAGAATGTTTCCTTTGAGGAGATCGCCCGGGATGCACTGGAGCGCGTCCGCGGGCGAATTGAAGAGCTCGGAATCCAGGTCTCCATTGCTCAGGACCTGCCGATCATTCATGGTGACCGCGAGCGCCTGATCGAGGTGATGCAGAATATGCTGGATAACGCCGCGAAATTCTCAGCCGAGACTTCCCATCCACAAATTGAAATTGGCACGAAAGGGCTGGATGAAAATCTTCACCCGATCCTTTTTGTATGCGATAATGGGATTGGAATAGCCCCGGAATTCCATGAACGCATCTTTGGATTGTTCAACAAACTCAACCCGCAAATCGAAGGCACCGGTATCGGTCTGGCCCTGGTCAGGCGGATCATCGAAGTCCACGGCGGCCGCATCTGGGTTGACTCAACACCAGGTCATGGGGCAACATTTTATTTCACCTTACCCGCACAAAAGAACTTGCAGAGCGCCGCGTAACTGGTAAACTTAACATTTGAGCCTCAGACTACAATTCAAAACATATTTCCGTCACACTTGCACATGCACGCAGTGCAGGCGTTGCGAGGAGTGGCGTCCCAAGCGCCATGGCGAAGCTTCGCTCCGTCCCAAAGGGATCATGACGGAGTTTATGAAACATACAACAGACACTGTAACGCAAAGAGGAGCATAGCATGTGTGGAAGATTTACACTTACTGTCAATCCTGCCGATCTGCAGGATGCCTTTTCCAACTATTCATTCCCCACAAAATTCGCGCCACGCTTCAACATCGCGCCCACGCAGCCGGTTCTCGCCATACCCAACGACGACAAACACACGGCTGACTTCTTCGTTTGGGGTTTGATCCCCATGTGGGCAAAGGACCCCGCCATTGGGAATCGTCTTATCAATGCCCGCGCCGAAACGCTTGCCGAAAAACCGGCCTTTCGCGGCAGCCTCAAGCACAAACGCTGCCTGATCCTCGCCGATGGATTTTATGAATGGAAGGCAGGGCCCAACGGCAAAACCAAAACGCCGTTTTTCATCCACATGAACGACCACCGGCCGTTCGCGTTTGCCGGGCTGTGGGACTCATGGAGCGGCCCGGATGGCTCGCAGGTTAAATCGTGCACGATCATCACCACCGCGCCAAATAATTTAATGGCGTTGATCCACAACCGTATGCCGGTCATTCTTCACCCGCGTGATTACGCCAAATGGCTGGATCCCGCCGCGCAGACTCCCGATGGGCTGACGCCGTTGCTCAAGCCATACCCCGACGAGGAGATGAACGCCTACCCGGTCAGCACGCTCGTAAACAAGCCGGGCAACGATACGCCGGAACTGGTCGTCCCCGTTAAATAAGTCGATGTTCTCTACAGCAAAACTCTCGATCGCGCGGCGTTTCCCCGCGCTGGTTTCGCGTGACTACTCGCTGTTCCTCGTGGGACAGCTTGTGTCCGTGATCGGTACGTGGATGCAATCGACCGCGTTGCCCTATCTGGCCTACCGGCTCAGCGGCCGCCCGCTCGACCTGGGCATCATTGGTTTCGCAAGTACGGTTCCCACATTATTATTCGCCTTACCGGCAGGCGTCCTGGTGGAACGCTGGAACAAGCGCAAGGTGGTCATCATCTTTCAGGGCATCATGGCGGTGCAGGCATTCGGGCTCATGTTTCTGGCCTATGGCGGTCAGATCAAAATGTGGCAAATTGTACTGTTGTCGTTTCTTTATGGTTCAGCCGTCGCCGTGGAGGTGACCGCGCGGCAGGCCATGTTGGTGGAACTCGCCGGTAAGGACGCGTTGCCAAGTGCGATCGCATTGCAAAGCACGGCGTTCAACGTGGGACGGGTCCTGGGCCCACTGTGTGCAGCGTGGATCATCGCTGCCACCGGGCATGAAGCGAACGTATTTCTGGCAAATGGCGTCAGCTACCTGTTCGTCATCGCCGGGCTGCTTCTGGCGCAAACGAGATATCGAGTGGAGCACGAACCGTCCTCCGAACGAAACATGCGCGCCGAATTCAAAGAGGGGCTGACATATATCCGCAGCAACCTGGGGGTGTTGTCGGTGATCTTGATGGCAGCGCTGGTCGGGTTCTTTGGCATTCCGATGATCCAGCAGATTCCGGCATTGGCGCGCGATGTACTGGGCACGCTTGCCGATACCGAAGCCCTCGTGGCTGCACGTACCAGCAATCTATATGCAGCGCAAGGAGTTGGCGCTTTGGTCGCCTCCTTCATGACGATCGCAATGGTCTCAGCAGATCAGAAGCGTATGCTTTTACTCGGCCAGATCGTGTTTATACTGCCTCTGATCGCTCTGGGATTTACCCGCAACAACGCCGCGGCATTGGTCCTGGTCACGTTCATCGGTTGGGGCATTGTGGCGCAGCTCGTTAACATGAACACACTGATCCAGACCGAAGTGCCCGACCGATTGCGTGGGCGGGTGTTCAGCGTGTACTTCTGGGGTTTGCAGGGAGTGGCTCCCTTCGGCAGCATCGTGATCGGAGGCATTGCCCAAACATGGAGCGTCCCAGCGGCCGCCATTACAGGAGGCATTGTCTGCCTGCTCGGCATAACCATCATCCGCCTTACTCTGAGAAACGCAGGGACACCATCGGCTTAACGTCAGATAAGCGGCTTGAGAGCAGGTTTGACGCCTGTGTTATGATTTTGGGTTTGGAGAATGTAATTCAAGATGGATGACAATAAGCTCCCGTCAAATGATGAAGAGCAGGCGCCCGGCATTTTCCAGCGCCTGGTCAATACACTGATCGGCATTGGTCTGGGTGAATCACTGCTGCGGGTGGGAACGACAGTACTATCGGTTGTGCTGCTAGCCGGGGTGATCTGGCTGCTGCGGATCTTTTATCTGCAGGGTGTCGAGACAACGCCCGAAGCGGCCGAAAGCGCAGTCGAAGCAATCTCCACCGTCCCCGTGGAACGACGCGAGCCTGTCCAGCAGACGGGCCTCGAACTGTTCGGCGGAGTCCCGCGATTGGCGCAAGTGCATACCACGATCCCCTCCCGCCCGAGGCAGGAAGTGGAAAAATACACAGTGGTCGAAGGCGATACGATCTTCGGCATCTCTGAAAAATTTGGACTTAAGCCGGAGACGGTCTTGTGGGCAAATTATTATGTGTTGTTGGATGACCCGCACGCGCTGCAGCCCGGCCAGGAGCTGAACATTCTGCCGGTCAACGGGACGTATCACCAGTGGCAGCCGGGCGAGGGTCTGAATGGTATTTCAAGTTATTATGGCGTCTCGGCTGAGGAGATCATCAACTACCCCGCCAACAACCTGGATGCGGCTGCCATCGGCGATCCTGCAAACCCGAACATCCCGGCCGGAACGTGGCTTGTCGTCCCTAATGGACGCCGCGAGTTCGTTTCGTGGAGCGCCCCGCTGGGTGTGACGCGTGAAAACCCGGCCTCGGCCCGTGTGCTGGGCCCGGGCGCATGTGACCCGGTCAGCGGGGGTGCGGTGGGCTTCGGGACATTTATCTGGCCGTCGAACAAGCAGTACCTTTCCGGGTTTGATTACCGCCCAGACAGCAATCACTGGGGACTCGATCTTGCTGGAAACACCGGCGAAGGCGTGTATTCGACCGATGCAGGAGTGGTCGTATACGCCGGCTGGAATAATTATGGGTACGGCAACATGATCATGGTCGATCATGGCAATAACTTCCAATCGCTGTATGCGCATCTCAGCGCCATCAACGTGGGATGCGGCCAGAGCGTGGGTCAGGGTGATGTGATCGGGGCGATCGGAAGCACGGGTCGTTCCAGCGGTTCGCATCTGCATTTCGAGATCAGGGCGATCTCCTCGTTCGTCAATCCGTGGGATGTGCTGCCGCCGCCGCAATGACACTTGCAAAAGCAGAATGCCTATACTATAATCTGCGACGCGATGGGCGCCTAGCTCAGTGGGTTAGTGCCCTACTATCGCACGCTAGTGTTCCACAATAGAGGTCTTGTAGTTCAGTTGGTTAGAACGCGCCGTTCACATCGGCGAGGTCACAGGTTCGAGTCCTGTCAAGACCACAAAAACAGGCGCTTTTTGTTTCAAAATCAGACAATAATGCCCAACATCTGGGTGCGTTGCCAAAACCATCAAGAACCTCCCTCGAAATCAGGGAGGTGTTCTTTTGTCTAAATCAGGTTGGTGTTGCAAAAGTGTTGCAATCCGGATAGACAGGACGCAATAGTTCACAGTAGAGATCGGGAATTCGAGTCGCTCTTCGCCGCACAGTGCGTAAACAAAATAGCCTACAGAACCTACCTCCAAAAGTGCTTTTGCAAAAGTGCTTTTGCGGGGAAAACCAGAACAAAACATATTGCTTGAAAGCCAATCGACAAGTGTGATGTTACTGCAGCGTCGTAATGGGACGGCACCGTAACAGATATAACTCGCCTCCTGCGTAAGCACACTCAACAAACATCCAGAGGATATTCAATCGTGGTTTCCAATGTCAGAGCAAGCTTTGCCATTTCGATCACTTGTTCATCGTTCAGCGAGGATGTGTTGCGAAGGAAGCGACGTACCTCCACCTCGTGCGTGCCACGCGGGGCGGAAACGGTCATCCGCTGTTTGTCTGGAATCATACGCTTGATAATTTCCAGATCCGACGTGCGCACGATAAAAGTGTCCGGCGTGACCCTATCACCAACGATACTCTCGCCCAAGCCCCAACTGACGTTGATCATGATTTCGTCCCGATCGCCGGTGACTGGATTGGCGCTAAAGATGACCGCGGACACATCCGCCACGATCAATTGTTGTACGAGTACAGCGAGTTGCCGGCGCTCCGCGGAAAGTCCTTGTTGACGGCGATACTCCGAAGCGCGTGCCGAGCTAGCGGATTCCCAGCAGCGAGTCACTGCCTGGATAATGGCGTCCGTACCGGCGATGTCGAGACATGTTTCGTGCTGCCCTGCAAAGGAGGCGGTGGCTCCGTCTTCATCCACCGCAGAAGAGCGTACGGCGGCGATAAAGTCTGGAAGGCTGTGGCAGGCCATGAGGTCCGAGATGGCAGCGGTGATTTCGTTCTGCAAGTCAAGCGGGTCTGCATCTTTGAGGAAGAGGTGATGGAAGATAAAATTCGCAGTAGAGACAGCATCCCAGTATTGGAGTGAATGCGGCGTACAATAACACCATGCCTAAGGCTAGAATTTCTATCGCAGAAGATGTTGAAGCGGTAACACGCGAGATTACAACCAGTCTGGAAAAACTGGGCTATTTGGTCCTTGGCCGGGCAGATCGGAGTGAAGCCATCCTTCCGATGGTGCAAGAAACACTTCCGGATCTCGTATTCATCGAGATTGACATCCAGGGCGAGATCAATGGTGTGGAGGTGGGTGGGCGAATTCAGACTGATTTTGACATACCCGTAATTTTTGTCAGTGCCCATGCCGATGCGAATACCCCCGAGGACGCTTTGCCTGCCCAGGCATATGGATTCATGGTCCAGCCTTTCGAAGTCCATGCGTTGGATTCCACAATTGCGATGGCCCTCGATAAACATCAGAGGATACGCAAAGTACGTGAAAGCGAAGAGCGCTATGCATTAGCTGTTCGCGCCGCGAACGATGGTATCTGGGATTGGAATTTAAGAACGAGCGAGATCTATTTTTCAGTGCGCTGGAAGGAGATGCTTGGGTACCGGGATGATGAAATTGGAGCGGAGGTGAATGAGTGGTTTAGGCGTATACACCCCGATGACCGGAACCAACTTCGGGCGGCTCTGGACACACATCTCCGAGATTCCACCCCACACTTTGAATGCGAATATCGAATACAACATGCAAATGGCACGTATTTCTGGGTACTCAGCCGCGGCGTGGCGGTGCGTGATTCAAATGGAAGAGCATATCGCCTGGCAGGCTCGCAGTCAGATATTACTGCCCGTAAATTGGCTGAAGAACGCCTGGCTCATGATGTCGTCCACGACGCGCTGACGGGATTGCCAAACCGTGTTCTTTTTCTTGATCGGTTACAAAACCGGCTGGAACGAACAAAGCGGAATCCCGATGATACTTTCGCGGTCATGTTTATCGATCTGGACCGCTTCAAAGTGGTGAATGACAGCCTCGGGCATGCATTTGGAGACCAGCTGTTAATCACGACTGGCTGGCGCCTGCAACAATGTCTGCGGCCGCAGGATACCGTCTCACGATTAAGCGGAGATGAATTTGCTGTCCTGCTTGATATGGTCAATACGAGCGCTGATGTAAGCGGCGTGGCGGAGAGGATCCGGGCCCAGTTGATCACTACTACCTTACTGGGCGTGGTCGAGCGATCCCCAACCGCCAGTATTGGGATCGTCATGTTCAACAAAAATTACACAGTAGCTGAGGATTTATTGCGGGATGCAGATCTGGCAATGTATCATGCCAAGAGATTGGGCGGAAACCAATATCAGTTTTTTGACGACACGATGCATACCATCGCTGTTGAGCAGCTTCAGTTGGAAGGAGAACTTAGACACGCAGTCGCTCGAAAAGAATGGCTCGTTTACTACCAGCCGATCATCTCGATCACCAGTGGGGAGCCTGTCGGCGCCGAGGCGCTGGTTCGATGGAGGCATCCGCAAAGGGGTATTCTCGCTCCCGGTGAATTCATCCAAGTGGCTGAAGATACCGGGCTCATCGTACCCATTGGAGAATATGTTCTTAGGACGGCCTGCCAGCAGGCAAAAGCCTGGCGGGATGCCGGTTATTCCACGTTTTGGGTCTCAGTGAATATCTCAGCCCGCCAATTCCGGAATAAGGATCTGGTCGAAATGATCGCTCGAATTCTGGTAGAGACGGACTTGCCCAGCGGTGGCTTGCGCCTGGAGATCACAGAGAGCGTTGCGGTACAGAATACGGAATATACAATCAAGATCATGAACGAGTTGGATGCCATGGGCGTGTACACCTCACTCGATGATTTTGGAACTGGATATTCATCGCTCAGCTACCTGAAGCAATTTCCGCTGCGGGTTTTGAAAGTGGACCAATCCTTTATTCAGGATATACAGCAGAACCCGAAGAATGAGGCCCTCATCAAGGCAATCATTGGCATGGCACGCTCTCTCGGCCTGGAAGTGGTCGGGGAAGGCGTGGAAAAGGCAGAACAACTCCAGTTTCTGCGAACACAAATGTGCGACCAGGTACAAGGATACCTATTCAGTCGTCCCATTCCGGCCGAGGACTTAGGCAAATTGTTGGAATAAGATGCAGACCAGCTAGAACAGAGGCTCCAGGTTGTGTTAAGCAAATGAATCAGTAATCGAATCAAATGACGAAGTGTGTGAATTTTGAAAACGCATGCGCTTGCTGACAAAGTGGCAACATAAGACCCGGTGCAAGTTATGAAGTACACATTTCCACAATAGGAGGGAAAACTTTGCACGAGCTATATACAGGCAATCTTGCCGTAAATACCCTCTCCAGAAACTTCTTAACCGAAGGATGGAGTCTTATAAAATTACGGGTCTTCCGTAATTAACGGGAAAGAGTGGCGCAACGCGCCATGGCGCCAAAGGCGCTCACCTCACCACGAAGGGCACAACACTCCCCGGCACTTGCACCCGGGGCAAGTGTGCGCCTCACTGCGTTCGTTGCAGTGCAGGTGAGTACACAAAGGGGGAAAAAGGGCCTTGATTTCATAGGTTTTTCCTTTGGGACCGTCGTGCCATTTGTGTTTGAAAAGAGTTGTCCCGTTAAAAACGGTAGAGCCGATTTTCTGTAGAAGCGAGTGAGGCGCACCGGGCGGCGCGCCTCACTCGATCTCTTCGGCTACCCACCGTGTAGCTTGCGGATGAACTCAAGCAAATCAAAGTAGTTGACCAGAATATGCATGGTTCCCAGCAGGGCAAGGATGACTACTGCCCAGACTACCACTTTCATAACTCTCTTTTTGTTATCAACCTTTTGTTCCATGTTTGCTTCTCCTTCTTATATTGGTGTTGGATTCAATCTGCCGGATTTAATTTTAGACATACGCCAGCGTCTCTCTTACCGTCAGCCTCGACGCCTGCTGGGCAGGATAGGCGCTTGCGGCAATTGAACCCACGATGATGAGAGTCACCCAGATTCCCAGACCGATCGGCGAAATGATCAATGGCAGCGGCGAGCGGAACGACATCATTCCAAGCATATAGTCAATTCCCAGTGACAGCGGAACGGACAGCGGCAAGGCGATCGCCCAACTCATCAAGCCGATGAAGACACCTTCGCTTATGATGTTCCGCAGGATCGTTTTAGACTTTGCACCGATGGCACGCATCACGCCAAACTCACGAGTCCGCTCGATGACGCTGGTACCCATGCTGGACATCAAACCCAGCCCGCCGACCACCGCCATGACGGTCGAGATCATCAGCAAAGCAACGATAAAGATGTACACGTGCCCACTGACCGCCTCGCCGAGCAAAGCTTCTGAAATTGTTGTCTTGACCGTAACCTTGCCTGCCGCTAAGGCCTGTTCGACATCACGAGTAATCGACACAACTGACTGATTGTCATGCTGACGCATCACGATCCGGACGGCATTGGTCGATTCCACAGCTTGACCTGTGGCGCCGGCAAAGGTCTCAGGCAAAACGTATGCCGCCGACGGTGAAAGGATTTGTCGAATCACACCCACCAGGCGGAACGTTTGGGGCTGACCTTCGATCAGCAATTCGATCTCATCGCCTGCTTCTGCATCAGGAAAGAAGGCCTTTGCACTTTGATTCAAAACGACAGCATCGATATCGCCGGCTTGCAGGAATCGACCTTCCAACAATGGTGTTGCGATCAGGTCACTGCCCAATGGAATGGAACGAAGACTGAAACTACCATGACCACCGTCGGGATAGGTTCGGACGATCTCCAACGTATCAGGCCGATGTAGAGCGACAGGGACCAGATTCCACGATTCACTTTTCTCCACGCCCGGGACATTCGCAAGCAAGGATTCAATTTCGTCGGCAGGCACTGGCGTATTGAAGCGAAACTCCACATCGTAGTGGCGGTCTGATGCTGCTTGATCGATGTAAGCCTGCCAGCCACTGCGCACGTTGATACCTGTCATGAACATGGCGCCAGCAGCGGCAAGCAGACTCAACGTGAGAATCAATCGTCCACGGCGCCGAAAGGTGTTGCGCAGAGCAAGGATCAGGGTGTTGTCAACAAATCGAATGCGGCGGAACCAGCCGTCCCGTAGATTGGAGGCGGGCGCATCCCGGCTGATCCCATAATCGTTGAGAGTCTCCCGCACTGTAATGCGCGTCGTCTTGCGGATCGGTCCCAGTGCAACCAGCAACGGCACGAGGATGCCCATGGCAGCCAGAACGAGATAGACCCAGGCAGGGATGACATCGCTGTAAATTTCGAGATTGAGAAGCTGAGCGATCACACCCGTGAAGCCGCGCCCCGCCGCAATACCCAACGGCACGCCGATCAACGAAGCCGCCATCCCCAGCGCGGTAATCAATACAAGATACAAACCTGTGATCTGCGCCGTGCGCGCGCCGATGGCTTTCATGATCCCGATCTGTCGGATCTGTTGCGCCAACAACCCATTGATCATCGTTGCGCTCAGAATAGCGCTCAGCAACACGGCCATGAAACTGAACACCAGAAACAATGTGATCACGGACGTCATCTGGCTTTGATGGGGATGCCTGCCAGGCGGCGGGATGCGAATCTCATGCACTTCATATCCCTGCGCCTTCAACCATACTGCCAATTCGCTCACCGTCGATTCAATGGTGGCAAGGTCATACGGTTTATCACTTACAACCACTTTGAGAATATGCAGTGTCTCGCTTTCGCCAAGCGCTGCGAGGGTGGCAGGGGTGATGTATCCATACACCGTTTGTTCCTGCCACGCTGGGGCCAGTGCAGGGTCGTGCACCGTTCCCGAGATTTTGATTTCCTGCTTCTTGCCGTTCGGCGTTTGGATCGTGAGCGAGTCGCCGATTTCAAGTTCCAGCATCGGCAGGACTTCGCGCTCCACAAGAATCGTCTGGTCGTCTGGTGGATACGCGCCCGCTTCAGGAGCAACCGTACTGACATGCGACGTTTCAAAATTGGGGACGACGAAAAGCAAGACGGGCATCCACTCATTCGGACTTACCTCGACTCTTCCTCCCACCCACGAAGTTGCTTCGGCTTCCGAGATGCCTTCTCTATCGCTGACGGCTTTCACGAGGGTATCGTCCACTCGATCCAACTCGATGAATGCCGAGGCGGGATTCGTGCCGAGATAGTTGCGGCTCATCTCACGGATCGAAATGGTATACGCACCCAGAAATGTGCCAACGCTAAAAACGCTGACGGCAATAGCGATCACCATCATCGCCATGCGCCCACGAGCAGACTGCAGATCACGCAATAGTTTTTTCCAACGTGGGCTGTTCATTTACTTCCTCCGTTTGCTATCGTTCCATCCACCAGCATGATGGAACGTGTGAAGAAGCGTGAAAGGTCGCGTTCGTGAGTCACCATCAACACGGTCCTGCCTTCTGAGGCGAGATTCGCAAACAATCCCATCACCGCATCAGACGTAGCGGAATCGAGATTGCCCGTCGGTTCGTCTGCAACGATGAGCGGCGGGTCGTTTGCCAGCGCACGAGCGATGGCAGCACGTTGCTGTTGTCCACCTGAGAGATCGGCGGGGAGCTTGTCGGCTTGTTCGGCGATGCCAACCTTCTCAAGCAACGAGATCGCACGCTCTCGCCGTTCCTTGACCGGGAACGTGTTACAAAAATCCATCGGCAGGATGATGTTCTCGGCGACGGTCAACGTGGGAAGCAGTTGAAAGAACTGAAACACGACGCCCGCATTGCGTCCGCGCCAGACCGCCAATTGTTCCTGGTCCATCAAATGGACAGCCGTCCCGGCGACGACGACTTCACCCGAAGTCGGCGTATCGATGCCTGTGATCATATTGATGAGCGTAGACTTCCCACTGCCTGACTTGCCAACTACTGCTACAAACTCACCTGCATCGGCTTGCATGTCCACTTCTTTCAACGCAAGGAATTTCCCTGCGGCGACGTCGTATGCCTTCGAGACCTTATTCAACTCGATCAGGTGACGCTTCGCAACTGGCATCGCCATCACCTGATTATTGTTTACCAATCGTGTTTCCATGTTTGCTCCTTTTCAACTAAAAGAAATTAGTGTACACTATATACGTTTCTGAACACTATGTTCGGTTATACAAAAACACAAAAGAGATGTCAACAACCAATGTGTTGAAATCCGTACGTTATTGAACATGGAGGAGTGCTTTGTTCAGAATCTTTAGACACAAAGGACACAACGGTCACGAAGATTTAATGACTTAAAGGCTCGCCGCCTTTCCCCCTTTGTGTACTTCGTGGTGAAAAGGAGTGCTAGAATGCCTCAACAAAAAACAGACCGTCGCGTAGAGCGCACACGACAGTCTCTGCTGAATGCACTGAATGAACTGATCCTCGAAAAGGGATATGAAAAGGTCACGGTGCAGGATGTGATCGATCGCGCCAACGTGGGACGTTCCACGTTCTATGCCCACTTTGAAAGCAAGGAACAACTGCTCATCAGCGGGTTCGAACCCCTGCGCGCCGAATTCGAAGACTTTTTGTCGGGGAAAACATTTGATTATGAAAGCCCCTGGGCGTTGAGTCTTTCCATGTTCCGACAGGTACAGAAACAGCAGGGAGGCTACATCACATTGACCCATGTCCAGAAATTCCTTTACGGCTACCTGTTGGATCACCTTAAATCATCACTGCCCAAAAGGAACAAGAAAATTCCACCGGAGCTTCTGGCACATTACGTCGCCAGCTCGTTTATTGCCTTGATGACGTGGTGGATCGATAACAAATACACAGTCTCTGCTGAGAAAATGAATGATCACTTCCGGCAGTTGGTCGAACCGGGGGTCCTGGCGATCATGCATTGAGAGGAACTAGCGAATGCAGATTTCACGCAGCACAACCTCCACCAGGTTGGATCGCTAAAGGATTGATACCGGTTTCGCTTGCCCTCTACATTCTTAAGTGAATCTTGCCCAGGTCTACCCCTGAATAGCCAATTCTGCTTGTATCCAGGCATGACGTGGCGCTCTAGTTTGGGAAGCGAAGTACATAAAGATGTCCCCTCTACTCATATAAAACACCAACACTTCTGATTTATAATTCTGCCATCATGCCCACACGAACGAACGAAGCCTGGCTGTCAGATCTGCGTAATAACGGGGCCCAGCGCGAAGCCGCGCTGGAAGACCTGCGTGCCATCATCCAGAAAGGGCTCCCGTATGCCCTATCCCGCTGGCTTTCCCCTGATGAACCTCAATTTAACTCGCTCGTCGACGAGGTAACCCAGGAAACCCTGCTGCGCGTGCTCGACCAGATCAACACGTTCGAGGGCCGCAGCCAGTTCACCACCTGGGTTCACAAGATCGCCGTGCGCATTGCACTGACGGAACTGCGCCGCAAGCGCTGGCGGGATGCTTCTCTCGATGAACTCACGGAAAATGAAGACGTACCGCCGCCCCCTGGACTGCTGGCCGATTCTCATGCCGGTCCTGAAACCGCAGCCGAGCGGGCAGATATGCTCCAGCGCGTCCGCCGGATCATCGATGAGGAACTTACCGACCGACAGCGGCAGGCGCTGGTGCTGCTTGGCGTGCAGGATATCCCGATGGAAGACGCGGCACGTAAACTCAAGACCAACCGCAATGCCTTATACAAACTCCTGCATGACGCAAGGCTGCGACTCAAACGAAGGCTTTCCATGGAGGATATTTCTCCCCATGAGGTCCTTACACTTTTCGAAAGTAAGTAAGATTAATCTTTGATTAATCATCAGAAAATGCAGACGATGAAAATACAGGAAATTATCAAACAGATCCGAGCCAGTCTCGGCTTACAAAAGGAACTTTCAGACGGCGCAGTATTGGGCATGCTGCGTGTCCTCGATGAAGTTCCCGAGGAAGAGATCTCATGCGCTGATCTGTATGCAAAGCTCGACGAATACGTGGAGCGCGAAGTGGACCAGAAGGACGCAGCCTACATCATGCCGGTGATCCGTGAGCACCTCGATACATGTCCGGAATGCTGCGAAGAATACGAGGCCCTGTTGGACGTGTTGAGTAAGTCGCAAAAAAAGGATCAGTAAACGAATCGCTCTGATTGCCCAGAGCGATTTTTTGTATCAGTACATAGCGCCGAAGGTCTTTTCTGAAGACACCCCCATATGGAAAACCTGCTGGCTCCCGCCGCCGTTTTCGGCGGCGATTCATGGGTACATCCTGCATCGCCAGGATGGCGCAGGGTGCTACTCGTTAAACAACTTTTCTCCCGCGCGAATGGGCACCTTCAGGCGGTTCTCTGCTGGAGTGATCGGGCAGGACCACATTTCATTGTAGGCACAGTAGGGATTGTACGCCAGGTTGAAATCCACAAAAAAACGGTCTCCGGGCAGGGCTTCCGGTTCAAGATAACGACCCGCGGGATACGTTTCCTTCCCGGCTAGTGAATCGACAAAGGGCAGAAAATATCCGTTTTCATTGCGATAGATGGTCAACACGGCCTCTTCCCCATCCACTTCAAATTTGAAGCGGGCATGTCGCATGTATGTCTGCACGCCGCCTGTGGACGTTTGCATCTGCAGCGGTTCCTTCTCCTGCAGCGGCTCCACTTTCACTTCGAGCCGCAGGGCCTCATTTTCAGGAAAATATTGCAAACCGGTAAAACCAAGTCGTTGATCGGGTGTCAGCGGGCTTTGCGGATGACGCCCAAAGAATGCATCCTTTTCCTTGCGCATTTCTGTCAGTTCACTCATAGTCCTCCAGGTTATCTTTAGCTTGGAACCTGTCTTCATCAATTACATCCTTCGTCTACGCCGCAAACCAACGGCAGCGCCACTCGCAACAAGACCACGAATTTCAGGATATGTTCTAGATAGAGGTACTTCATCAATTCTTACAAAGCCTCACCAAATAATTGCCCAAGCAAAGTCTGTTGGCAGAGCTTTGACCGTCTTTGCAGCTCTAACGCGAAGTACGCCAATAAGCTAATGACACGAATAAATCCGTGAAAGATTCGCGCCATCGGCTTTTTCGCGGCGTACCCTCCCCAGGCGCTGAGATCTCTTAAGCCTTGCACAAGCCATGCGCGCCACGTCGGCGTACACTTGCGAATTCGGTTATCTTATGCTATCGTTATTCCAATGACAGCCTCCCCAAAAACAGTTCTGATCATCGAAGATGAAGAAGATGCCGCTGAGCTTTTCGCAGAAATGATGCGAGTCAGTGGCTTTCATGTGTTAAAGACATCGAGCAGCGCCCCCGCCATCGCCATGATCAGCGCCAACAAACCAGACGTGGTCATCCTGGATATCATGATGCCAGAGATCTCCGGGCTGGATATCCTTCAGCAAATACGCAGTGACCCTGAGCTGAGCAATATTCCGGTCGTTGTCGTGTCGGCCAAGAGCATGCCCGCCGATATCAAGAATGGAATGGAAGCCGGCGCTTCCACGTACCTGACCAAGCCTGTTGGTTTCCTGGAACTCAAAGAAGCCGTTGAGCGCGCCATCATTGATCCCTCCTAGTTATTTCCTTCATGAGCTTGTTCCGTTCCTTTATTGCAATTGAAATCCCCCTTGAGATACAGCAAAATATCTATAAGGAAACAGCCGGTTTGCGCAGGGAACTCGATGGGTTGGTACGCTGGGTCGCATCCGAGAACGTGCATCTGACCCTGAAGTTTCTCGGAGATGTAGCGCCTTCGACTGTGGAATTTTTAATGCAGATGCTGCGCAACGAGGCAGAGGGTGTCAACGGTTTCGCGATCCATTTGACGGGACTCGGCTCGTTCCCAAGCCTGAAGCGCCCGCGCGTGCTCTATATCGGGATCCACGCTCCGGCCGGGCTGGAGGCGCTCCATCGCGGCATCGAATCTGCATCTCGCAGACTCGGCTATGGATCCGAGGAACGTCCCTTCTCTCCGCATCTCACGCTGGGACGCGTCAGGCAGAAGATCAGCGCAGTCGAGCAGCAAAAAATCCGACGCTGCCTCGAAGCCACACAGGTTGACGTACTCGGCACGGCCAGAGTAGACTCGGTGCATCTATACAAAAGTGAATTGAAACCAACCGGCTCGGTATATACACGTCTGTATTCCGCGCCCTTAGGAAAAAGTTAGCCACAGAGACTCTGAGTCACAGAGTCTTTTAGAAGGGTTTTCTCAGTGCTCCACCTGCACTTGCGTCAGGTGCAAGTGTCTGTGTCTCTGTGGCAAATAAATAGAGGTGATATCTGAACGCTCTCGAACTTTCTCATAAAATCGTCGAAGCCCTGGAGGACAAAAAGGGTGAAGACATCCTGCTTCTCGACATCAAAGAGGTTGCATCGTTTACCGATTATTTCGTGATCTGCAGCGGTACCAGTGACCGCATGTTGGACGCCCTGGCAAAAGGGGTTTTGGAAGCCACAAAGAAAGATCATAAGAAAAAGGGCCGCGTCGAAGGCCAGGCTGCCGAAGGCTGGCTGGTGCTTGATTTTGGCGATGTGGTCGTGCATTTATTCTCACCGGATATTCGCGAACATTACGATCTGGAAGAGTTGTGGAGCGATGGGAAAGTGCTGCTGCGGGTACAGTAATCGCTTGGCGACCTGATCGACTCAACGATCGATCAGGGCTGTGAGTCAATCTTCCTGCGAACAAGTTTATGAAACCGAGTAAATTCTGGAGGGGCATGTTTTTTGCTGCGCTGCTCCTGGCACTGGTGTCGATCACGCTGAATATTGTTCTCTATTCCCAATTGAAAAGGTACTACACCCATCTCTACGCCGTGGAATTGGACCCGTTGGGGCTTGAGTACTACCGTGATGCGCAAGCGCTGCCGGCCATGCAAGGAGCACGCTCAGTTGTGTTTTTTGGTGACTCGCGCGCCGCCCAATGGACCGAGCCGACTCTGCCAGGTTTCACCTTCAGTAACCGGGGCATCGGCAATCAAACAACTGCCCAGGTTCTCAATCGCTTTGATGAACATATCGTGCCTCTCCACCCGAATGTAATTATCCTGCAAGTGGGCATTAATGATCTTAAGACCATTCCGCTATTTCCGGGACGCAAGGCCGAGATCATTTCCAACTGCAAGGAAAATATACGGCAGATCGTGGAGAGATCTCTGGAAACAGGTTCGATTGTCGTCATCACCACGATCTTCCCCATTGGTGATGTTCCTATGCAGCGCAGATTGGTGTGGTCAGACGACATCGATAAAGCCCGGGTCGACGTCAATGAATATATCAAGAGCCTGGCAGCAGAGAACGTGTTCATTTTCGACTCAGCGGCTTTGCTTTCCGATTCAAATGGAAAGATAAAGCCCGAATATGGTTATGACACCTTACATCTCAATCCGGCGGGCTACGACGTTTTGAATCTCAAGCTCACAAAATTGCTGGAAACAACGAAATAAGAATGAAGAGCGATAAAAATATGCAAACATTGAATTGTCAAGCCATCCTGTTCGACCTGGATGGAACCCTGGTCGAATCGACCTTTTTCATTGAACGCCTGTGGCAGGAATGG
Organism: uncultured Anaerolinea sp.; assembly: GCA_964489725.1. Taxonomy (GTDB): domain Bacteria; phylum Chloroflexota; class Anaerolineae; order Anaerolineales; family Villigracilaceae; genus Defluviilinea. The sequence continues at coordinate 38,051 of CAZBAX010000043.1, forward strand.
GGAATACAGCATGGCATACCTGCGCAACGGATGTCTGAAGTGATGCATGGTCGGCGGGCACACGAGATCATCCATATCGTCGCGCCGCATCTTTCCATTACAGACGAAGTGTACGCCCTGGAAACCGACGAGATCGAGCGCATGGACGGCATGAGGACCTACACCGGCGCACGAGAACTATTGAGCAGTCTGCCGCGCCAGCGATGGGCAATCGTCACATCGGGTTCGATGCGTGTTGCACAGGCGCGCTGGCGTTATGCGAAATTGCCCCGGCCAGATGTTTTCATCACAGCAGAGGATGTCAGGGCCGGCAAGCCGGCGCCAGATGCATACCTGCTTGCTGCAGAACGCCTGCATGTGAATCCAGCGGACTGTGTCGTCGTGGAAGATGCCCCCAACGGAGTTTTGGCAGGCAAAGCCGCCGGAATGAAAGTGATCGGCATCGCGTCGTCGCACTCGAAAGAAGAACTAAGCCAGGCCGATGTAGTGGTCGGGCAACTGACGGAGATAAAACTACAGCTCCTTGGAAATCAGATCAACCTCCACTTCGAATAACAAAAACGTCCCGCAATTGCGGGACGTTTTATGAGCGCCTGTGGCGCCATCTCGTAGATCCCGCGCCGGCGGGGCCGCCTTGCGGGACTTTTTACCTTGTACTTCTTACTTTTTTTCTCACTTTACTTCTCAAACACCCAGCGATCCACTTCGCGCTTCCACTCCACGAGTTCTTCGGTCTTGAACCAGAGAGCCACTTCGCCCGCGCCGTTCTCCACGCTGTCGGAGGCGTGAGTAAGATTCCGCCCGACTTCGAGGGCAAAGTCATGTCGAAGCGAGCCGGGCGCGGCTTCGGTGGGACGCGTCGATCCCATGGTCTGGCGGATGGCGGCGATGGCATTCGGTCCTTCCCAGACCATGGCCATCACGGGTGCAGAAACGATGTACGAGATCAACCCTTCATAAAAAGGTTTGCCTTTGTGGACGGCATAATGAGTTTCAGCGAGTTCCCTGCTGACCTGCATGAATTTTGCGGCGACAAGGCGCAGCCCGCGGCGCTCCAAACGAGAGATGACTTCTCCCACCAGTGCACGCTGCACACCATCGGGCTTGACTAAGACGAGCGATCGTTCCACAGATTTCCTCCAATATTGGTTTATTCAAATTGTAGGGGTCGGCAGCTGCCGACCCCTACAATTTGAACTTGTTAACGCAGTAATTCTTCTGCCTTGGTATACGCGTCGAGCGCATCCTGCAAACGATTCGATCGCATATACGCGTCGCCGAGGGATTGCCAGATACTGACTTCCACTGGATAACGATAGAGCGCCTCACGCAGGTCGTAGATCACCTCGTCAAGATAACGTCCCTTCTTGATGAGTCTGGCATACGACTCGAGTGCACCCGGGATATTGCTTCTTGAAAGTTCGCTGCGGGCCGTTCCGAGCATGGGGTCAATGCCCGGCATGACCAGCATTCCCGTCCCCTTGCGCGTGGCAGGTTCTTTGTGCGGTTCCCGCGGAGTCGTCGGTCGGGACGGAGCCGGAGGTGCGGGCTTTGGTGTTTCTGCCGGCGGCGGTGGCGGTGCTGGCTGCTCCTCGAAGGAGGCAACAGGGGTGGCCAGCTCAGGTTCGGCTTGTACGGGTTCCTCGAGAGGAGGGCTGTAAATGATCTCCGGCTGCTTCGTTTCTTCGATTGCCGGGCTGTATTGGATTTCTGGCTGGGGCGGTTCGGCCGGTTTCCAGTCGGTGGGTCGGGTTGGCTCTATGCTTACCGGTTCCGCAACCACATCACCCGTATCCTCGCGCAACCACGATGGCAGATCATCGTCATTTGCAAGAGCACTCGCCGATACAGCCGACTTCTCTTCCTTGTCGAGCTCACTTAACCAACTGGGAACATCAGTTTCCTCAGCCTGCATCTCCGCGGATACTGGCTGCGCCTCCTGCATTGGGGCAACCATTTCGGCTGCAGGAGTTTCCTCCTGATCGATATCTTTCATCCAAGCCGGCATATCCGCATCGGCAGGGTCGACTGCCTGCTCAGCAGCTACGGTCTCTGCCTGTTCAAGGCTCTTCAACCACATCGCAGTTTCATCTGGTGAGGAGACGGTCTCCGGTTGTTTTTCTTCCTGCTCCAGGTTCCTTAACCAAATGGCAGTTTCATCCGCTGCAGGAACAGTCTCGGGCTGCTTCTCTTCATCGGCAAGGTTCTTCAACCAGATGGCCGTCTGGTCTGCTGCAGAAGCGGGTTCCGGCTGCTTTTCTTCTTCGAGACTCTTCAGCCATGCGGCGGTGTCATCGACGGCGGGATGCTGCTCCATGACAGGCTCTTCCTGCGGAACAGGTGTAACCGGTGGCTGTGCAACGTGGTCCTTTGCCTGCCGAACCCATTCGGGCTCCTGTTCCAGACGTTCTTCAGGTTTGGTCAACAGTCCTTCCGTGGCACCTTGTTTGGCGGCAAGATTTTCCAGCCACGCAAATGAATCATCGCGTTCCTGTTCACTCTTGCCAAGTTCATCAACGCTGGCAGAGGGCTGCGATATCTGGGGTTCGGAGGCGGAGGGATGTGCTGCCGGCTCCATCGATTCGGGTTGCTCCTGCGGGTGCTCCTCGGGCGTTGCAGGCAAGCCTTCACTCGCGCCTTGTCCCTCGCCCAGGTTTTCCAGCCAGGCAAATGTATCATCCTGTATTTGTTCCGTCTGGCCGAGTTCTTCACTGCTAGGCACGGATGGTGTGACAGGCGCTTCAACAGGCGCAGACGGTGTCACAGCGGCCAGTCCCTTGGCCTGCCTAACCCAATCCGGTTCATCTTCCAGGCGCTCTTCCGGTTTTGTCAGAAGACCTTCGCTGGCACCCTGCTTGGCGGCCAGACTCTCCAACCAGGCAAACGAATCATCGCGTTCCTGTTCGCTCTTGCCAAGTTCTTCTGCATTCACGGGCGGCTGCGAAGCGGGAACGTCACTCGTCAAACCCTTGGCCTGGCGAACCCACTCAGGTTCCTGTTCCAGGCGTTCTTCGGGTTTGGTCAGGAGACCTTCGTTGGCGCCTTGTTTGGCAGCCAGGCTTTCCAGCCAGGCAAAGGAATCGTCACGTTCCTGCTCGCTCTTGCCAAGCTCATCGACAATTGCCGATGGCTGTGACATGCTAGGTTCACTCATCAGGCTCTCCGCCTCTTCGATCGGTTCAGGCGGCGCTTCCATGAGTTGTTCAGGATTGGGAATAAGAGTCTGGTCTTGGTCTTGTTTTGCTCCAAGGTCCTCGAGCCAGGCAAAGGAGTCTTCCTGCTCGGATTCGCTCTTCACAAGGTCGACCATGCTGCTCATCGGTTGATCGATCTCTTGAGTGGGCTGTGAAAGAGGTTCCGGCGTCAGCTCCTTGAGGAAATCAAGCTCTTCCGGAGCAACAGCAGACTCTTCAGGAGTTGAACCCAGCTGCTTCATCCAATCATCTTCAGACCGCGCCGCGGGAGTTTCCGATTCACCTTCGATTCCCTTCAGCCAATCGGGGGTATCGGTCTGGGCGGCTTGCGGCGTTAGATCGGGTTCCGATTCGCGGCCGATTCCGGTGAGCCAGTCAGGGGTATCTGTCTGCGCGGGCTGAGGAGCAAAATCAGATTCGCTGCCAAAGCCTTTCAGCCAATCAGGTTGATCCTGTGCGGCTGGTGCAGATTCCTGCGCGGTGCCAAATCCCTGCAGCCAATCGGGTTGATCGTCATTGAGAGCTGCAGACGGCTCCTGGGTTTGTTCAGGCTGGCTAAGCCAATCGGCTTGAGAGTCTGTTGCGCCCAGTGCTCCCGTGCCGATCTTGTTGATCCAATCGGGAAGTTCCTCTTCTGTTTCAGCCGCGGCAGCAGGTTCAGGCTCGGGCTCAGGCGGTTTCATCGCCTTAACCCAGTCTGGCAGGTCCCCTTGTGCGAGAGGCTCGACAGCGGCAGCCGGTTCCTCGTTGGCAAACATCGACTTGCTCTCATCGAACGCGCCGCTGGACTGTCCCCAACCGGCCGACTTCATGAAATCAGGGATTTCATCTGCAGGCTGCCCGGGAGTGGCGGAGGCGGCGGAAGGCGTTTCGAAACCGAATCCAGACGTCGGCTCAGAAAGAGGCGGAGGCGTTACCGTCCCCGTGGACGCTTTCAACCAATCCGGCTGCTCATCGCGGGATGTTCCACTCTCCAATCCAATGGCCTGCGCATCGCGCCAGTCTGATGCCATGCCCACGGGCTGTCCGTTCCAGTCGAGCCGCTCCAGGCTGACGGCCGCATCGGCAACTTCATTCGACAGAAATACACTGTTCGCCACCTGTGCAGCATATGGATCAAGCTCAATCAGGCGCTGCCGGTAGGCCTGGGCATTCTCATTGCGGTCGGCGCTCAGGACCTCGACGAGCACACGATTCCCGTCCAGAGCATACGGATAGCGCTGGAGCAGTGCCAGCGCTGAATCGACTGCATCATTTTTAGCGCCGCTCTTGAAATTAGCACGCGCCAACAAGGCCTGCATGTCACTGCGGCCTGGGTCTTCCTTCAGGACACTTTTGATCTCAGAAATCGCCTGCGGATACAGCTCACCCTGCACGTACATGTGCGCCAGCGCGCCGCGCGTCATGCGGATGCGGGGCGGCCGGACGCCATCGCGGCGCCCATAGAGCCGCTGCAGTTCGCTCTGAATGGCGGCGTTGGAAGGCTGTGTTTCAAAGGCACGTTCCATGTGCCAGATCGCGTCGTCGAGCTTATTTTCCTCGTCACGGATGATACTCAGGCCCACATGCGAAACAAAATCATTAGGCACCGAGGCCAGCACACGTGAAAAGATATCCACTGCGTCGCCGTATCGTTTCCCTTCGAGGTACGCCTTGCCCAGCAGACGATATGTTTCAAGATGCTTGGGGAATGTTTTCAGAATATAATAACAGTGGGCAATGGCTTCATCCAACTGCCCGCGGTCGATCATTGTTTCGATCTCGCGGTTATACGAGCGCAAGAATACTTTCGCCATGGAACTTCAACTCCTATGGCAAGTATGCCCCATTCTCATGAATATTGCAAGGATAGAGGCATTATTTTACAAAATCAGGCCATTAGGAATAGAACAAAGGTAGTTTCTCGGTCGGCGTATCGCTGAATCGGTGTGCATCCAGGACCACTTCGCGCGTCTCTGCAAGCCTGGCTTCATCGTTGGCGTGGATGGTGAACAGTGGCTCGCCTGCCTTGATCTGATCGCCCACTTTATGATGGATGAGGAAACCCACGGCATGATCGATCGTATCTGACTTCTTCGCCCGCCCAGCTCCCAGTGTGACCGACGCTTCGCCCACGCTTCTCGCCTGGACCTCTGCCAGGTACCCGTTTCGCGGCGACATCACCACCTCAACGAACTCCGCTTTCGGGAACTTCGACGGGTCATCTACATACGACACATCACCGCCCTGGGCCTGGACCAGGACGCGCAGCTTTTCGAGGGCACTCCCATCGGCAATGGATTTTTCCGCCAGAGCACGCGCTTCACTGATATCGTTTGCTCGCTTGCTGAGTACTAATAAATGCGCGCTGACGTACAAACAATGTTCTGCAAAATCCTCCGGCCCGCGCCCCTTGAGCATATCGATCGCTTCGACAACTTCGAGAGAGTTGCCGACTGCATTTCCAAGCGGCTGGTTCATATCGGACAGCAGGGCAAGCACATCCCGTCCGGCCAGCTTGCCAATATCCATCATCAGGTCTGCCAGCTCCCGCGCTTCATGAAGCGTCTCCATGAACGCGCCGACCCCGGTCTTCACATCAAGCAGGATGGCCTGCGCACCGGCAGCCAGTTTCTTGCACATGATCGAAGAGGCGATCAACGGAATGGACTGCACAGTCCCTGTGACATCACGCAACGCATACAACTTGCCATCTGCCGGGGCCAGGTCGAGCGTTTGACCCGTTAGAACAATTCCTTTTTCCTTTAATTGCTTCTTGAATTCCTCGGTCGATAGATCCACGCGGTAACCGGGGATCGACTCCAGCTTGTCGAGCGTGCCGCCGCTGAAACCCAACCCGCGCCCAGACATCTTGCCAACCGGCAACCCGCAGGCCGCGACGATGGGCATGACCGCGATGCTGGTCTTATCGCCCACGCCACCAGAAGAGTGTTTGTCGACGGCGAGATCGACTACATCGCTGAGATCGAGCATGGAGCCGGAGTGTGCCATGGCCAGGGTCAGGTCGGTTGTCTCACGGGCTGTCATTCCATTGAGCAGCACAGCCATCGCAAACGCCGAGGCCTGATAATCGGGGATGTCGCCATTGGTAAAGCCGCGTATAAAGAATTCGATCTCTTCCAGGGATAGGTCGCGCTGGTCGCGTTTCTTGATAATAATATCTACGGCACGCATGGCTGCTCCTTTATTCCAGCCTTGCGAAGGCTTGTGTTTATGGAATTGCGAGTCTCAGGAAACCTTCGCAAGGCTTTCAGTTGTGTTTATTGTATCCCACTTGGAGTCTATAAAAAAGCAAGTTACGTTCGCAGTGTGATCTTCAATAACGCAGGCCACCCTCGTCGCTGGGAGTTTTGGTCAAGGCCTACCCCTTCACCAGCTTATATCCATCTTTCGAGTCTTGTACCGTCCAACCCAAGGCAGAGATTTGTGTACGGAGTTGATCTGACTCGCTCCACTGTTTATTCAAACGTGCCGATTGACGTTTCTCAGCCAGGGCAATCACTTCCTCTGGTGGCGACTCGTCCACAGATTGATTATTTCGTACCATTTCCCACACTGCGGCAGGAATATCGTGTTCAATTGGATCTGGACGTCGAAGTTCACCCAGTTCGCTCAAGGGGAATGTTGTCCCCGCCGGGTGCATCTTGGGTTCCGGCTCACAATCGCGCACCAGTGAGATCGAGCTGACGCCGCTGATCTCACAACTTCCTTTTTCAAAATCGAGAATGATGCCCGTATGCTCATCCAGCCCGACCGTTAGATTTTCGCCAGGCAGGAGCCTGCACCATTCTGCAAAGCGGTCCATTCCAATGAAGCAGCGGCTGGTGTCGAGGTCTACTCCGCCTTCGGCATTGTTCCAGTGTGGAACAAAAGAGAGATGCAAACCAAAATCGGCAAATAAGTTAAGCCCATCCACCATGTGCATATCCTGCCCCACTTTGTAGATCTCGTAGACGGGCAACGCATGGGCGCCGACAGAGATCGTGGCTGCGGAGGCAAATATCAGCGCCGCGCCGAGGCGATGCCGCGCCCGGATCACGTCCCAGGCCAGCGTATCCTTCAAATGACGGATGGCATACGTGGGGCTGCCGGGTCCCATAAAGATCATATTGGCATTCAATAAAGGTTTGATGATTTCCGTGTTATTCGGGTCAAAAGCAGAATCCTTCCTGCGCGCCGCGACGATATCCACGATAGGTTTGTAGTTCTGTAAGCGGGAGGTCATGAACTCTCCCACACGTCCCACCACCTGGGCAGAGTTCAGCTCAAAACCGGCCGGCGTCTCCATCAACGCGATCCGCAGCGGTGATTGCAGATCACGCACCAATGACTCAAAAATACGACCTCCCGCAAGAGAGGTCTCTCCTGAACCCAGGAATGCTATTTTGCCGAGTGTCATGTTATTTGGATGAGTTGTTCAGTTCATCTATTACCTGAAGCAGCTCGTCATTCGAGGGGATGTCGCGCATGGAGGCGCCATAGTGAACAAAGCGGATATTTCCATTGGCATCCACAATACAATTGAACGGCATACGACCGAGCTTGAACAGGTTCACTTCCTGCCGGTACAACAGGGCAATCTTATGTTCGGCGTCGGGCAAGCCGATGAAGGGAATCGCTTCATTCCTCCAATACTGCTCAAAGGTCCCAGGCAGATTGGGGCCAATTGCCAAAATCTCCACCCCGCGGCTCTTGAACTGATCATATCCATCGCGCAAACGCGCCAACTGCGCGCGGCAATACGGTCACATAAAGCCGCGCAGGAATGTGAGTAACACGGCTCGTCCGCGATACTGAGAGAGACGGACACGCCGTCCATCGACATCTTCCGCCTCAAAATCAGGCGCCCGGTCTCCCGGCGTGATCAATTTGCTCATTTCTGGATGCTTGTTGCGAATCGCATGTTCCATTGCATCACAATCCAAATCCTATTGGCTCGCGGCGGTATCGACAAGTGACCTGGCTTTTTTCCAGATTTCGTCGAACATGCTTACGGTCAATTTTCCGGTGAGTGTATTTTGCTGGCTCGGATGATACGAGCCCAGTAACCAGAATTCAGCGCTCACTGGGCCAGTGGTCAGTTTGTATAATGCACCATGCCCAAACTTGAAGCGTGCATCACGAATGCCGTATATCTTGAGGATGCGCTCAAACGCGATCCTACCTAAACATACGATCACTTTCGGTTTCAGGATTTCCAATTCGCGCTCAAGATACGGCTGGCAGTTATTCAATTCCTGAGGAGTTGGCTTATTTTCGGGAGGTGCGCAGCGTGCGGATGCCGTCAAATACAGGTCATGGAGAGTGAGTCCGTCGCTTCGAGACTCAGCCTTGGGCTGGTTCGCAAACCCCGCCCGATACAACGCCGGATATAGGAACGCGCCTGAGGCGTCGCCTGTGAAATTTCGTCCCGTGCGATTCGAACCATGTGCGCCGGGGGCCAGTCCCACGACCACGACACGCGCCTTTGGGTCGCCAAATCCCGGCACGGGTTTTCCCCAGTATTCCTGGCTCATATAGGCTTTTCGCTTTACGCGCGCCACTTCTTCGCGCCATGCCACCAATCGCGGACACTTGCGACAGGCAATTACGTTCTCACGCAGCTGTTCCAAAGCAGTCATGAGTTGATTGTATACTGGAATTTGTAACTTTTTATGGCATTGGTGCATGAAAGGTTTGACAAAAGAGGCGTGACTGTGTAAGTTTGGTTTATGCCTAAACAAAAGAGTACACCGCCACGCCCAAAAACATTATACCGTGTCAAGAATTGGTCTGAATACGACAAGGCGCTGGTAGAACGCGGCTCGATCACATTCTGGATGTCCGATGGTTTTGAAAAGACATGGTTGTATGTGGGAGAAAAACAACGTGGCAGCCAGTTTGATTATACGGATCAAGCCATTTTGGTGATGTTGACGGTCAAAGAAGTATTTCACCTAAGCAACCGAGGCGTGGAGGGCTTTGTGCGTTCCTTGTTTCGGATGATAAAAATCGATTTGCCGGTGCCCGATCATTCGACATTGTCTAAACGTGGCAAGGAGTTGAAGGTAAAGCTACCGAAGAAAAGCAGTCAACGTTTGAACATCGTCATGGACAGCACAGGCTTGAAAATCTATGGCGAAGGGGAATGGAAGGTTCGAATGCACGGTGTCTCGAAGCGACGTACTTGGCGTAAACTGCATCTAGGCGCAAATCCAGAAGACGGTGAAATCCAAGCCGTACTCCTGACCGAGAACAGCGTCAGCGATGATGCGGCGGTGGCCGTGTTGTTGAAACAAATCGAACAAGAAATCGACGAGTTTGCGGCCGATGGAGCCTACGATAAACGCAAGGTCTATGACAATCTCAACGCACATTCACCGGAGGTGAAGATCTTGATCCCACCGCGCAAGAATGCACGCATCTGGCAACATGGCAACACCAAAACAGAACGGCTCAAACGAGACGAGAATTTGCGCACCATTCGTAAAACTGGGCGTAAGGAATGGAAGAAGATTTCCGGCTATCATGTCCGTTCCTTGGCGGAGACAACCATGTTTCGCCTGAAAACCATCTTTGGCGATGAACTCTCGGCACGTCTACTGGAAACGCAGACAACCCAAGCCTTAGTTCGCTGTGCCGCTCTCAACAGAATGACCCATCTGGGTATGCCCCAAAGTTACAAAGTGGCATAACTGTTCGCATCCACCAAACGGATTGCGCCTGCTTTTCGATTTATGCACCAACGCCACTTTTTATCCAAACTTGCATATCGTTAGATAGAGACGTGCATGCTTACATTTGAAGAACTCTATATAGCCTACTCGCCAGAAATATACCGCTTTGCCAACTGGCTTTGCGGTAACGCCAATGACGCCGAAGATATTACTGCCGAGACCTTTACACGAGCCTGGATGAATTTCGCCATCATTCGCACTGAGACCCTCAAAGCCTATTTATTTACCATTGCACGCAACATCTATCTTGAATCATTGAGAAAGCATCGCCATCACCAGGTATTAAACGAGTCCCATCCAGACTCACATCCGACACTGGAAAAGGCAGTCGAAACACGAAGCGAACTAGATCAAATCCGCGCTGCATTGCGAACTCTGCCTGAAATCGACCGCTCCGCATTCGTTATGCGAGTCCAATACGATTTATCCTATGCTGAAATTTCCCGCGTTCTTCAAACATCTGAAGGTGCGGTGAAAGTCAAAGTTCATCGTGCCCGAAAAATTTTATTTGCCATGCAAATGAAAAAGGAGACATCATGAAAGAAGTGACCAAGGATGTTATTTTGGATCTTTTGCCCTTATACCTGGCTGGAGAAGTCAGTGAAGAGACAGCCGCGCTGGTGAAAAAGCATCTCGAAAGCGATCCCGAATTGGCAGAGACCGCCAAGGAAATGGCAAAAGCTGATTCACTCAATAAAGTACCCATCCCCTTTAAAAAAGAGGCAGCCCTGGAAACTTATGGTGAAGCGAAAAAATGGATGACGATCCGCACGCTTGGGCTGGCGGTTGTGTTCGCGTTTGTCTTAATATGTCTCTTCACGGCAATGGTGTTTATCTCATTCTTCATAAGTGCGCGGCACGTTTTCTAGTTAGTTCTTCATGCAAAACTCGCAAGATCAGCCTTGCGAAGGTTCGCAATAGGGGAAAACGCGCTTCAGATAACCTTCGCAAGGCTTTTGCATCAAAATCTAGTTAATTTGGAGATCGACCTGATCGACCTGAAACTGGCTTCAAAACATCAAATCAGTGCGATCGTTCTTTCCCACTGATTTGATCGCAGTAAATAAATCGCTACAAAATCAGCATCGCATCGCCAAAAGAATAGAAACGATACCCTTCCGCTACCGCGATCTTGTATGTTTCCAGTATTTTCTCGCGCCCGGCAAAGGCGCTGACCAGCATCAACAAAGTTGACTTGGGCAAATGGAAGTTGGTGATCATCACATCCACAACGTTGAATTGATAGCCGGGGAGGATGAAGAGATCGGTTGGGCCTGTGAAGGGTGAAAGTCGATATTCGGTATTCGATACTTGCCTCTCGAAATTCGAATTATCCGATAACGAATATCGAGCCGCTGATTCCAAAGTTCGGACTGAGGTTGTCCCCACGGCAACCACTCGCCCACCAGATTTTTTCGTTTCATTGATGAGGTCCGCAGTTTCCTGAGGCAATACACACCACTCGGTATGGATCTTGTGCTCCTCCGGGTCAGCTTCCGTCACAGGAGCGAACGTATCCAGGCCAACATGTAACGTGACATACGCGATCCGAACTCCCTTTGCCTGCAACTCCTCCAACAGGCGCGGTGTGAAGTGCAGCCCGGCGGTCGGTGCAGCGGCAGAGCCGGGTTCCCTGGCATACACCGTTTGATAGCGCTCCGGATCGTTCAGCTTCTCGTGGATATAGGGTGGCAGCGGTACATTTCCTACTTTCGAAAAGTATGGCTCGATCGGTTCGGCAAATCGGATCACACGCTCCGAACCATCGAGTACTTCGATAATGGATGCTTCCGGTCCATCCGCCACGCGCACTTTCTTGCCTACACGCAGACCCTTTCCACCCACGAGTGCCTCCCATGTAAGGGCATCGCGGCGGCGTAGGAGGAGCAATTCGATGCGCCCACCAGTTTCCTTGTGAGCAAAGATACGTGCAGGAATGACCCGCGTTTGATTCAATACGAGCAGATCCCCAGGGCGCAAATAATCAGCCACGTCGCGAAAAATACGGTGCTCAAGCTCACCTGTATCGCGGCGCAAAACGAGCAGACGCGATGAATCACGCGGCTCTGCCGGCGTCTGTGCGATGGAGGATTCGGGGAGGTGATATTCGAAGTCAGACGTTTTCACATTGTACGAGCGACTAACTCCTCAGGGGCACTCACCTGCACTGCACCGAACGCAGTGAGGTGCATGTGTCGTAGAGCCGCCACTACGGATTCACTTGAATAATCGAAAGATCAGGTTTAACACGACTGTGAGGATGATGGATAGCAAGAGCGAGGTAACAACCGGAAAGTAGAACGAACCGTTTTCACCTTCGATTCGAATATCACCGGGCAATCTGCCAAATGGGATTCCCAACTTCGCGGCAAGATATACTCCCCCACCGATCAGGATCAGGATGATCCCACCAAGTATCAGATAACGAGCGATATTTTCCATAAGCAAATCATGTCATTGCGAGGAGCAAAGCGACGACACTAGCACATGCACGTAATTTGCTTGGCAAATCATGCAGGTGAGCGATCTCAGAGTTAGTCGGGAGATTGCTTCGCTCCGCTCGCAACGACACCTCAAAAAAGTTTTTGCTGCCCTTCCACCGAGTACGGGATGTTCAAATGTTCATATGCGGACCTGGTAGCGACACGGCCCTGCGGGGTGCGGTCGAGGAAGCCGAGCTGCAGAAGATACGGTTCGACCACATCCATGATCGTATCCTGCTCCTCACTGATCGAGGCGGCGATCGTGTTCAAGCCAACGGGCCCACCGCTATATTTTTCGATGATCGTGCGCAGGACGCGCCGGTCCACGTCATCCAGGCCCAGCGGGTCGACTTGCAGCAAGTCCAGCGCTTCCTTCGCCACATTGGAGGTGACCGTCCCATCGGCGCGCACCTGGGCGTAATCGCGCACCCTTCGCAGGAGACGCAAAGCAACGCGTGGCGTACCACGAGCACGGCGGGCAACTTCCTCCACACCGCCATCTTCCACTTCCACTTTCAACATCCTGGCAGCGCGGGCCACGATGGCTTTCATTGCCTCCGGGTCATAATAATCCAAACGATAGACGGCGCCAAAACGTGCGCGTAACGGAGCAGTGACGAGCGCCAGCCGCGTCGTCGCACCGACCACTGTAAAGCGCGGCAATTTCAAACGGATCGAACGCGCCGACGGTCCCTTGCCGATCACAATATCGAGCGCAAAATCTTCCATCGCGGGGTAAAGCACTTCTTCTACGGCGCGACCCAAACGATGGACTTCATCGATAAACAGCACATCACCGGCTCGCAGGTTTGTAAGAATCGCGGCCAGGTCACCGGCCCGCTCGATGGCAGGACCGGCCGTCACCTTAACGTTAACTCCCATCTCATTCGCAACGACATGGGCGAGCGTCGTCTTTCCCAATCCCGGAGGTCCATAAAAAAGCACATGATCCAATGCCTCGCCGCGTTGAAGCGCCGCCGCGATCAGGATGGATAAATTCTCCTTGACCTGGTCCTGCCCGATCAAGTCATTCAGTTTCTGCGGACGCAGAGCATGATCTACGCGGTCATCAGGCTTGGATTCAGGGTCAAGGGAGCGATTCTTGTTGTTGGCCATGCGGGGAATTATAAGGGAGGAAGGATGGCAAGTAAACAAGTAGAACGGTACGCAGGTATCGTTGGTTAATTGTTTACCCCTATGCCTTGTACGTTGTATTAAAGCTACCTTGCTTATCAAAAGGCCGCATGTCATTCTGAGCGACCGTAGGGAGTGAAGAATCCCCGGAGTTTGAGCCTGTTGGCTCAAACTCCGGGGAGACCCTTGGCCATGCTCAGGGTGACATTATAAGGGTGGCAGCTTGAGTTAAAAATTATTCTGGGATGATCAGTGAAGATCATCCCAGAAATGAAACTCTTCGGCAGTCTGGCAATCCTGGTCATCCGACTTTAGACCCATAACTTTGCGCCCACAGGTTTCCCTGTGTTTGCCTTTCGGTTAGCCGGCCGATCCTGATCAACTTCATATCTTGCTCATCAG
>CAZBAX010000044.1:0-29590 GCA_964489725.1 uncultured Anaerolinea sp.
CATGGTTCATCCAGCTTTCGAACCGGTTTCGACTTCATGATTGGCGAAGGTATTGATTGTATAAAATGATTTATAATCTGTTAAAAGGCACTTGTAGTATAGAAATTGAACTTTGTTGCCTTTCAGATCCTGGGGCAATTCATTTGCAAGGTTTGCCTTATGCGCCTCGGTGTCGGTGACGGTTAACCTGTTTGCTGATCATCTTGTCGCCTCGCCAGCAATAAGCAGAATTCAACTACAAGTGCCTTTTGGAACCATGGGGTATGCCTACATCACTGCTTTCTATTCCTCCTTCCAATCAGCGTGATGCTTTCTTATCGCTAAATAATCCAAGAGATGTAGCTAAACTCTTGGATTATCGATACTCTGCTTTGGTATACCAACTATATAAGGTTCCTGACACTGAGAAATATGATGTTTTTCAAATCCCCAAGAAGTCAGGCGGTACACGGAACATCGCATCTCCTTCGCGAATTCTTAAACTTATTCAAAGAAGGCTTGCTGAAGTTCTAACAAATACCTATAAACCAAAACCTGTGGTTTATGGTTTTGTATCACAAAAAAATATTGTTGATAACGCTCGGAAACATAAGAGAAAGAATTGGGTTCTAAACATTGATTTAGAAAACTTCTTTCCATCAATCAACTTTGGTAGAGTTCGTGGAATGTTCATGGGTAAACCATACAATCTGCCCGACTCTGTAGCGACTATCTTGGCTCAGATATGTTGTTTTAAGAATGGATTGCCGCAAGGCGCACCAACATCTCCCATTATTTCCAACATGATTTGTGCAAAAATGGACAGCGAGCTTCAAGATTTGGCTTGGGGTTGTAGATGCTTTTATACTCGATATGCTGATGACTTAACCCTGTCGACAACTTTATACGAATTTCCTGTTTCGATAGCAAAAGTACACTCACTGCTTGATGTGGAAATAGGGTTAGAACTTAAAAATATTATTAAAGCGAATGGCTTTAAAATCAATCCAAATAAAACCGGTGCGTTTTCATACAAGCAGCGTCAAGAGGTTACCGGGCTTACAGTGAATAAGTCACCAAATGTAAGGCGAGAATACATCAAGCAAATCAGAGCTATGCTTCACGCCTGGGAAAAACATGGACTACAAGCAGCAGAAACCGAATACTTTAAGGTGTATGACAAAAAACATCGCAGTCCTCAAGCTAAGAAAATATCTTTTCGGCATATTGTGGGAGGCAAGATTGAATTTCTTGGAATGGTAAAGGGACGTGAAAAACAAGTTTATAAAAACTTCAAAGATAAGTTTCGCCAATTAAACCGAAGAGATCGGGGAATCCCGTTACGGAACATTTCTCCAAAAATTGAGAGTAGTCTGACGGTCTATACTGAGGGTCCAACTGACAAACTAATTTTGGAAGCCGCTTGGCAAAAACTCTATGGAGACAGATTTCTGTTTACGATCTCATCGGTAGAATTGAAACCAAGCATTGGTGGAGGAACTACTGGATTAGTTGACGAACTAAATTCTCACAGGAAACAACATGGGATAGTTATAGGCATCTTTGATAGGGATAGTGATGGAATTAGATCCTATAGCAAAGAACTCCATTCTGAGTATAAAGAAAAAAATGATTATAAAATCTCGGAAGAAAGACGCGCAGCGGCATTTTTGTTGCCTATTCCCGCAAGTAAGGAAAATTTAGCTAAGTTGGAAAAACTATGGATTGAGAATTATTTTAGTGAATCGGCCCTTTATGCTAAAACTGAGGATGGTAAAGGATTGATCTTTGAGCATAAACCTAGAGTTTTAAAGGAAATGATAGGCGATAAAGTTGTTTCTGAAATAAAAACTGATGCCAAAAGCATTGAGACAGCGGTTATTAAAGATGGAAAAATGGACTTTGCCAAACTAATCGTTCCGTCTCTATCTGTTGAAGAATTTGATGGGTTTAGGCTCGTATTCGAAAAAATAAACCAAATTGCAGAATTGCTTCAAGAACTTGGCGGCGATTGATCGCGGTTCCTTTTCCGTTATAATCCCTTCATCACTCAAATCAGGAGAGAGAATACATGCCCAGAAAAAAGGGTACTGTTGTGCTTCCCCTCGAGAAAGAAGAGATCATTAAGGATTATCGGCTCGCCTATCAGAGCAGGCAGGTGAGCCTGATCGGCAGACGTGAAGTATTAAGTGGCAAGGCAAAATTCGGTATTTTCGGCGATGGCAAAGAGTTGGCCAATCTCGCCATTGGGCGGGCATTTCGAAAAGGCGATTGGCGCTCGGGGTATTATCGTGATCAGACCTGGATGTTCATGTTGGGGGTGATGAGCGTCCAGGAATTTTTTGCGCAGTTATACGCGCACGCAGATGTCAATTACGAATCAAACACAGCGGGGCGTTCGATGAATGCGCATTTTGCAAGTCGTTATCTCAACCCGGATGGCACGTGGAAGGACCAAACCGACTCCTATAACACCTCGGCAGATATTTCTCCCACCGGGGCACAAATGCCGCGCGCGGTCGGGCTGGCGTATGCATCTGTATTGTATCGAGCCTTGCCTGAACTTAAGGATCACTCGCAGTTTTCGAAGGACGGAAATGAAGTCACGTTTGCGAGCATTGGGAATGCATCCACGGCAGAGGGAATGTTTTGGGAGTCGGTCAATGCCATCGGTGTGCTGCAGGCGCCAGCGGTCATCACGGTCTATGACGATGGCTATGGCATCTCGGTCCCCAACCAGTTCCAGATGGTGAAGGAGAATATTTACGAGATCCTGCGCGGCTTTCAACGCGAGCCGTGCCCGGATGAGGATTGTCCGCGCGGCTATGAGTTATTTCAAGTGCGGGGCTGGGATTATCCTGCGCTGCTGGAGACCTATCTGAATGCAGCCGAGCTTGCGCGTCAATATCACATCCCGGCGCTGGTGCACGTCATTGACCTGACCCAGCCGCAGGGTCACAGCACAAGTGGATCGCACGAACGCTATAAATCGCCGGAGCGCCTGCAGTGGGAACAGGAATATGACTGCATCCGCAAGATGCGCGAGTGGATCATCGAACAGCGCCTCATTTCGGAGACGGAACTGGCCGCCGTTGAACAAAACGACTACGCCGCTGTAGAGGCGATCCGCAAACGCGCCTGGGAGAGTTACCTCGCTCCGATCATCGAGGAGCGCAGTCAGGTGATGGACATCCTCGACGAGATCGCGGGCAGTTCGAGTCACGCGTCAGAGTTGGAGAAGATCAGGGAACGGCTGGCAAATCTCCCTTCGGTGGCGAGGCGTGACATCCATGCTGCCGCGCATGAAGCCTTACGCGTCCTGCGCGATGAGGCGAATCCGTCCAAGCAGGTTCTGGTCCAATGGAAGAACGAACAGGATGAGATCAACAGTGCGCGTTATGGCTCGCACCTCCAAAGTGGAAAAGCAGTTGCGATCAAGGAAGTGAAGCCGTCCTACTCGAATTCGTCGCCGACCGTGATGGGCTTTGAAGTGATGAATGCTGCGTTCGACTCCATTCTGGCGCGCGATCCACATGTGGTGGCCTTTGGCGAGGACGTGGGCTTTCTGGGCGACGTGAACCAGGGCTTCAAGGGGATGCAGGAAAAATACGGTGCGCTGCGTGTCACCGATACGGGCATCCGTGAAACGACCATCCTGGGGCAGGCGATCGGGTTGGCGATGCGCGGGTTACGACCGATTTGTGAGATCCAGTATCTCGATTACGTCTTATACGCACTGCAAATCATGTCTGATGATCTTGCATCCCTGCATTGGCGTACCGCGGGTGGGCAGTCTGCGCCGGTCATCGTCCGCACGCGTGGGCATCGCCTGGAGGGCATTTGGCATGCAGGCTCTCCCATGGCAGGGATCATCCATCTGGTGCGCGGCGTCCATGTTTTAGTGCCGCGGGATATGACACGCGCCGCGGGATTTTATAATACGTTGTTCAAATGCGATGAACCTGCAATTGTAGTAGAGGTGTTGAATGGCTACCGCGTGAAGGAACGCCTGCCTGATAATATCGGCGACTTTACAGTGCCGCTGGGCGTCCCGGAAGTCATACGCGATGGAAAGGATGTCAGCATCGTCACCTATGGCGCGTGCTGCCGAATTGCGCTCGATGCCGCAGAGAAATTAGCGAAGGTCGGTATCGACGTGGAAATTGTGGATGTCCAATCGCTGTTACCGTTTGATATTCATGGAAAGATCGTGGAGTCACTCAAGAAAACAAATCGCATCCTGTTCCTGGATGAGGATGTGCCGGGCGGTGCATCCGCTTATATGATGCAGGAAGTAATTGAGAAACAAGGCGGTTACTATCATCTGGATTCGCCTGCCAGGACGTTGAGCGCCAAAGCCCATCGCCCTGCCTACGGCTCAGATGGAGATTATTGGAGCAAGCCGAATAGCGAAACCGTATTCGATTGTGTGTATGAAATGATGCATGAAGTCGATCCAGGTGTGTATCCTGAAATACATTAACCACAAAGGGTCACGAAGGATCACTAAGGAAAACCTTCGTGTACCTCCCCGGCACTCCCCGGCACCGAACCGCCGGGACGGTGTGCGCCTGGGGCAAGTGTTGTGACCCTTCGTGGTGAAAAGAGGAATTATGGCAACCAAGGTTCTTGTTCCATTGCTCGGCGAGGGTGTTGAAGAAGTTACGGTAACGAAGTGGTTGAAGAAAGAAGGAGACTCGGTCAACGAGTTGGAGCCTTTGCTTGAGGTCAATACCGATAAGGTCGACACCGAAATTCCCGCGCCGGCATCGGGCACCATCTTGAAGATCCTGGCGGAGGAGGGAGTACCTGCGAAGGTGGGGGCGATATTGGCGTTCATCGGGAAACCGGGAGAGGCAGTGGACAGTCCCGCAGAGCGGGATGGCGCTAAAGGCGCTCATAGCCAGTCGTCAGTAGCCAGTGAGAAACCCGCTGCTGTCAAAAGTCAACCTGTGAGCACAGAACCAACACCGGTTATCGAGCAGCAGCCAACTTCCAATCGTGATGTAGGCTTTATTTCGCCTGTCGTTGCAAAGATCGCCGCGGAACATGGAGTGAACCTACAGCAAGTACAGGGCACTGGGATGAATGGGCGGATCACCAAGAACGATGTTCTAAATTTTGTCGAAAAGGGAACACCTAAGGTTCAAGCTCCAACGGTTCAACCTGCCATGCGCGCGGCAGCACACCTGACATTATCCCGCCCAGCGGGACCTGAGACTGGAACACATGACACCCTCCTAAAACATAGCGTCATCCGTAAGCAAATCGCTGAGCACATGGTCATGTCGAAACACACATCACCGCATGTGTTGACCGTGATGGAAGCGGATATGAGTCGTGTAGCCAGGCATCGCTCTGCAAATAAGGAGACCTTTGCCCGCGATGGCGTCAATCTCACGTTCACGGCCTATTTCATGACTGCAATCGTGGCCGGGTTGAAGGCGTATCCTAACGTCAATTCGTCATGGACCGATGAAGGGGTTTTGGTCCACAAAGCCATCAATATCGGCATGGCAACCTCGCTCGGTGAAGATGGATTGATCGTCCCCGTGATCAAAGGTGCAGACAATTTGTCCATGTTGGCGATGGCGCGGGCGGTCAATGATCTTGCCAAGCGGGCGCGTTCGAAAAAATTGCAAACCGATGAAGTCAAAGGCGGCACGTTCACGCTGACCAATCACGGCACCAGCGGATCGTTATTCGCCTTCCCGGTTATCAACCAGCCACAGTGTGGGATTTTGGGAGTCGGCGCGGTGCAGAAGCGTGTCGTTGTCATCCCCGCTGAGAGCGGGACACGCGACGACGCGATCGCCATCCGCCCGATGGTGTATCTGTCATTTGTGTTTGACCATCGCATCCTCGACGGCGCGTCTGCGGATTGGTTTTTAATGAAAGTGAAGGAAACGCTGGAAAATTGGGCATGAAAGAGTCATCCCATTTTCAGAGCTGACCCAGCCTCATATAGTGGATATCGCCAGCAGTGTACTGACCACGATCGATATTCCGGACAGGATCATCCCTGCGATGCCGTAATAAGTCTTCGCAGGGAATTTTTGTCCCAGCACGTGGTATCCCTGCCAGAATCCGATTGCGCTAAGCATTGTGAGCGTGGGCAGAAAATCTGCCGCGTAACGCATTCCCGCCCAGAAGAAGAACATCAGCAGAAAAAAAGCAACCAGAAAGGAGCCGGTCAGGTTAAGAGTAATCCAGTGCAGTGGACCCAGATTGTTTTCCCCTCCTGAATTTGCTGGCTGGTTTGCGTTAGGACGATTCAGGAAGTAAAGAACCAGCGGCACTGCGGCAAACACTGCAAAAGGAAACATGTAAAGCAGCCCGGTCATGGGTTCCGCGTAGTAAAAGTCCAGCCCAGGGCTTTTGTTTCCCTTCAGCATCGCTACGAACGGAAATTCGAACATGATGTGAGGCGGATTCAAAAGATAATTGTATACATTTTGAATCACGTACGAACCTGAGAACAATTTCCCAAAGTGGTTGGAAAGATCCACGCCTGCCAATTGATAGGTATAGCCGGTTTCTGTGATCGAACCGAAGCGAGCCCAGTTGTACCAGGCGAGTAGTGCGCCTCCCAGGGCCAGGGGAAACGTCAGCAAAGATACTTTGAGCATCTTTGTGCTGAACTCTGATCGAGTCCGAATGACCCACAGCATGGTCAGAACGACCATGAAGGATATGGGAACAAGCAACAACTGTCGTGATCCGATGGCCAGCACCCATAGAAACCCTGCCAGGGTGAGTCTCCAATTCGGCATGGACCGTTTCACGATGGCGATGAACACCATCCATAACCCACAAATCATGAAGAATTGCCCCGCCGCGATCGCGGCTTCATAGATCCTTGCATAGTTATGTTCATGGCGAAGTAATCCGACCGGCCAGAGCAGCCCGGCCAAAAACAGAATTATGTAATAGGTCCAGGCTGGTAGCGCCGTGAAATATTGCCGCCAAAGGGCTGTGAGCAAAAGAGTCTGTGCGAGCAGAATGCCAACGCCAAAGAGGAATGCAAGAAAGAAATCGGCGACCGGCTGCGGTTGTTGAGAGAAAATCTGAATGCTGCTTAACAGCAGGGCAGGGACGGGACCCCAATACAGATAAAATTTTCCTTTGTATAGTGAAAAATCCACCGGTGTGATGGCGCCCCTCTTTTCCAATTCGGCCCTGGCAGACAAATCATAGGGATCCTCCATGGCAAGCAGTTGGGGGTCAGGCCGCAGAGGAAGATGCAGATCGCCCTGCAGGAATGCCTGCGAAAGATACGTATAGTAATAGGTGGTCCGTCCACTTTCCTCTTCACGGCTGTAACTGGCAAGCCATGCATGAAAGACCAAAATGGTCAGCAGGATCAAAAGAACGATGCGATGATTTGGAGAAGTGGGATTGACTGTAATGGTTACCTCCCGGCCTGAAGAAACTACGATCAGATTTTCCGGGGACCAGGACAATACGTTCGACGTGAATCGATTATACACTCGCCTCGATTCAAATACTTCGTTGGAGGTGGCAGGCTCTGCCTGATTATGGAGATTGAAATAAGCGCGTAATCAATACAACGAGTGACTGATGCATCGATATTGCCAAAAGTACATTAAGCAGAATACATACACTTGCGAGCAGGATCCCAAAAGAGATGTATGATTTCCCGGATGAAGTCCCGGGGTCAGAAGATGGATATCCCTGCCAAAATCCAATGATACTCAGGGTCGTCAGACAGGGCAGAAAATCCTCTAAATAGCGCATTCCCGCCCAAAAGAATAGTAGAAGCAACCCAAAAGTTATTAAAAAGGAACCACCCAGAGCAAGAGTCGTCAGGCGCCAGAAGAGGCGTTTCCCGCGATCCAATGAAGATACGAAAACCCTTTTGCTGGAGGAGCCGGGAAAAGGCAGCCCTGCAAAAAGAAGGAAAGGGAACGTATATACTAAGCCTGCCATGGGTTCGGCAGAATACAGGTCTGGCCCGGAAAAATACGAGAAGCTTTCTGTTCCAAGCGGCATCGTTACGAAGGGAAATGTGTTGGAAAACTCCAATGCATTGAAAAGGTAATTGTATAAATTCTGAAAAATATACGCTGGTGAGAACAATTCATCGTAATGTGATCGAAGATTTACGCCTGCCAGTTGGTAATAGAGACCGCTCTCTGTGCAAGAACCAAAACGGGCCCAGTTGTACCATGCCTGGCAAATCACACCGAACACCAACGGTAAGGCTACCGGTATGAACTGCATGCTTTTCCTCCATGACCATTGAGGAGATCGCAGGAGTTGGAATGCCAGCAGAAGCATCATAAATCCGATAGGCACTGCCAGAATTTGTCTCGTGCCGATGGCTAGCATCCATAAGAAGGATGCGGCCGTGAGCCTGCGGACTGAGACAGGATCGTTGGACATGGCGGATAACGCCAGGAAGATTCCACTCATGAAGAAAAATTGACCGCCGGTGATCGAAGCCTCGTAAATTCTCCCGCTTTCATAGTTGTGCCGTAATAACAAAAGCGGCCCTGCCAGCCCAATGAGAAGAATGGAAACATATAGAAGCAGCCTGGGTAACCGGTGGAAGTATCGATTCCATAAGGTAAGAATCAACAGAACCTGCACGGCAAAGACCCCTGATACAAAAACAAACGCCAGAAACAAGTCACTGATTGTGCCAGGATACACCAGATGGATCCCCGAGAGGATCAATGCTGGAACCGGGCCCCAATACATGTAATATCTTCCCTGATAGAGGGAAAGATCCCAATTGATTTCGATTCTCGCTCGTGCCTGGGGGTCATATGGATTCGACAAAGCCAGTATTTTGGGATCTGGATCAAGGTCCAGGTGCAGGTTGCCTTTAAGAAAGCCTCTTGCCAGGAAATCGTAATAATTGGTGGACGACACCCATTGGTTTGATTCGCCAGGGCTGGCAAACCCTGCATAGACCAGGATGACTGCAAGTACAAGCAACACCGAAACACGGTGCGCACGCAGTTTTTTAATCAGCGACGGAATCATATGGATCCTCGATGGAGCTTCATTGATCTGCTGCGAATGACTCGCAGACCCACTACGATGTAGACATTAAGAGGCAGGAATTAATCTAAAATACGTTTCCCACAAACAAGACTGATTCTAATATCTTTTTTTTTGATGTCAATTGCGGCTTTGAAAAGTTGACTCCTGAAACCTGACTCGCTCGCGGCAAGTGGCAAAAGGGTTAACGGTATAATCTGCTTTAACAATTACATGTAAGAGAGGATTTTCTATGGCTGAAAATTTCGATGTTGTTGTGATCGGCGCCGGACCCGCGGGATATGTGGCCGCGATCCGCGCCGCACAATTGAAACAGAAGGTTGCCATTGTCGATAAGCAGTGGCTTGGCGGTGTATGTTTGAACGTGGGATGCATCCCTTCGAAATCGTTATTGAAGAATGCCGAAGTGGCACACACGCTCCGTGAACGCGGCAAGGATTTTGGTTTTTCCTTCGATAACCTCAAACTGGATTTCGGCGTGGCGGTTAAACGCTCACGACAGGTATCCGACCGGCTCGTGAAGGGGGTTGGATTCCTGATGAAGAAGAATAACATTCCGGTCTTCATGGGAGAGGCGCGTCTGACGAAGCCGACAACTGTTACCGTTACCGATAAGGACGGCAAGGCGACCGAGCTAAACGCCAAAAACATCATCGTGGCGACGGGCGCCAGCGCAACAGTCCCCGGCGGATGGAAAGTGGATGGCCAAAAGATCGTCACCTATCATGAAGCGATCCTGCAGGAGAAGCTTCCCAAGTCCGTGATCGTGATCGGCTCCGGCGCGATCGGTGTGGAGTTTTCGACGGTCTGGCGCTCGTATGGCGTGGAGGTAACCATCGTCGAAATGCTGCCGCGCATCGTGCCGCTCGAAGACGAAGAAGTCTCGAAGGAATTGAAAAAGGAATTCGAGAAACGCGGCATCAAGATTTTGCTTGGGAATAAAGTGGAATCGGTCGAAGCGACCGCCAACGGCGTCAAAGTGAAAGTCTCTGCGGAGGGCAAGGAAACGACTCTCGAAGCCGAGCAGGCTCTGGTAGCGATCGGGTTCCGTCCCAATTCAAAGGGGCTTGGTCTGGAGGATGTTGGTGTTAAGATCAGTGAGCGTGGGTTGGTGGAGATCAACGAGAAGATGCAAACCAGCGTACCCAGTATTTATGCCATCGGCGATGTGACCGGCAAGTTGATGCTGGCACACGTGGGCTCGGCCATGGGAATCGTGGCCGCTGAAAATATTGCCGGTGCCGAAACTGTGACTCTCGATTACGAGATGATGCCGCGCGCTACCTATTCTCAACCCCAGGTGGCCTCGTTTGGACTCACCGAAGCACAAGCCAAAGAACGCGGCTACAACATCAAGATCGGGCGTTTCCCCTTCCAGCCCAACGGCAAGGCACTGGGACTCGGCGATTATGCCGGCTTTGTGAAAATCGTTGTGGATGAGAAATACGGCGAGATCCTTGGCGCGCACATGATCGGTCCCGAAGTCACCGAGCTGTTGCCCGAATTGACCCTGGCACACATGATGGAACTAACGCCGCATGAAATTGCGCGCAACGTCCATGCCCACCCGACGCTCTCTGAAGTATTGATGGAGGCGGCACACGGCGCGGAAGGAACGCCGATCCACATGTAAGCTCCATTTTTTCAATTTTGCCTACGAAAATCAGCCCTGCGAGTACTCGCAGGGCTGATTTTTTGGAACATGGCGGATTCTGGCAGTCCTTTCTCTGGTTTTGGCAGTTCCGACCAAATAAACTGACACTAACAAATTGATTGATACGACCGGATGTAGATAAGGAGCTGCGTATGAAAAAAATAAGCCTTCGAAGCGATTTTTCCTGACCTGGACGTCACAATGCAGACGCCTCCCTGGAATGGTGAAATTCCAGGAACGGGTGATAACAAACTTTTATTCAATTACGGAGGTTGACATGTTACGGAAAATGTTCTACATCGCTGGCGGTTTATTTCTGACCATCGCACTGCTGGGCTCCATGGGGTTGGGCGCCTGGAACTACAATCTCAACGGCCAGTTGGAGAAATCTCAGGCGGATTACGAAGCTCTCCAGAGCAAATACGATCAACTCGCCGCTGCGCATACCGAATCCACGGTCGAGTTCGAGTCCAAACTCGATAGGTCTCAGAACGAACTGGAAGAGTCACAAGCTGAAGTCGCAAAGCTGGAGCGCGACCTGGAACAGGCAGAGTCAAAAAACAAGTCTTTGGAGAACCAACTCTCGAGCATTCAGAGCAAGGTCGCCGTATTGCACGCCTTCTGGTTCACGAGCGAGTCCTCGTTCGCGAACCGGGTCGAGAAGTCTGATGATGAGGAGTTACAACAACTGTACAACGCGCTCGTCGAAGAAGACTCCTGGGATGCGTTTGCCAACCTGATGAGCTATCTGATCGAGTCCGTCTCGGAAACCAGCGGCATCCAGTGGAGCCCCATCGTGAACGCGGTCTCGACGGGACATGGCGGATAGGCAGCTCAGTGCTGACCTGAATGAACAAACCTATCAAAATCAAACCAACCTTTATTTGGAGGAAGACATGCAAACTCGAATTGTGTACTACGTTATCGGTGTTGTAATCTCTGCACTCGCCCTTACTTCCGTAGCCAGCTTGAGCTCGTACGCTCATAACATGAATGAATCTCTGGATGCAAAACAGGCACAACTGGACTCGCTCCAGCGCGATTACGACCAACTCACAGATGAGCGCAACACCCTGGTCGCAGATCTTGATCAAACCAGGAGCGATCTGGATGTAGCGAAAAGCGATCTGGCTGCGGCGAACGACAAGGTCGCGGCCCTGGAAGCTCAATTGAAGGAAGCACAGGACCAGAATGCGAAACTTGAGCAAAGCATAAAGATCGTTCGACTGAACATGAGCGTCCTGCACGGCCTGTTCGATGACTCGGTTGACCTGGATGAGATGAACGAGCGGATCGCTGCCACCGGAAACTCTGAAATGAGCAGGAAGTGGGATGCGGTCAACAACCAGGACTCCTTTGGCGGTTTCATCATATACCTGGTCCACATGGTCTGGGACTCCATGAACTGATGCGGCCTGGGGGAGAGAAGAGAACCTTGCGAATGCTTTCAAACATTCGCAAGGTTCATTATTTTTAAGAATCAGCCAAAACATAAGCAAATTCGGGGTTGCTGCCGAGAACGCCCAAACTCGGGTTTGGAACGGATTTTCGTTGGATTCGTCTTACAATCAGAGGGTCCCGCTATGGCAGGACGCTTCCATCAGGCATTTCATCCAACTGTGGAGGTCATTATGAGGAATTCACCGCTGTGGGGTGGTAATGTTTCTCAGCGAGGGCTTCTAAGCCTGGCCATGCTGTTATTTAGTGTTGGCGGGCTGTCGATCGCGTTTCTGGCTGGTGCCAAACTAGTATTCGATATTTTCGATGTCGGGCTGATAAATTCGCTCGATGGGCTTCTCATCAAAGTGATCGTGATCGGGATGGCGTATTTCGTGGGGTGGTTCACATCGATGCTGGCGATCCGGGTGTATGGAAATCTCGTCCTGCCGTTCATCATTAACCTGTTCATTTGGGGATGTTTGATTGGTGTTTGTACGCTGTATCTGCTGATCCTGCAGCGCTTGTACGATCAGCAGTATGACCTGCCACGGTTCATCGCGTACGTTCTTATCATGGGCGCGGGGCTTACCGGCATGGTTGGATTACATCTCATCATCGAAGGTCACAACCTGCGTCCGCTTGCGCTTCCATTGTTGATCATCAATCTAATTCAACTGGGCTTGATCGTCCTGCGCTATGTGTTCACGCCGGATGCACAGGGAGGCTATCTGATGCTGGATATGATCTTCTTTGCAGGCATGACTGCGTTTTCCGCATTTATGCTGGCGCATATTGGTTTGCTCGCGCCTTTGCGAAATCGAATCACGAATTATTTTGATCGGAATAGTGTGGCGATTCGGACGGAGGATTAATAGAAATAAACATGTAGGGTCGGGCAGCTGCCCGACCCTACATGTTTATTTGGCCATCGGAATCTGAATGAAGAACGTGCTGCCCGGCAGCTTCTCTTCGTCATAGCCGGGGCTTTCGACCCAGATCTTGCCCCTGTGTGCTTTGACGATGCCCGCCGCGATCGCGAGTCCGAGTCCTGGGCCGCCGCCTTTGTACTTGGTGCGCCCCGAGGAGTGCAGTTCCACTTTGCCGAGTTGATAGAGTTTTTCGAAGACGATACTGTGATTGGCCGGGTCGATGCCAATGCCCGTGTCACGCACACTGATCTCACAAAACTGGCCTGTGCCATTGACGTCGACACGGCGGGCACTGACATGGATCGAGCCGCCATCGGGTGTATATTTGATCGCATTGACGATCACGTTATCGAGCGCTTTTTGCAGCAGTTCAGAATCGGCAAGGATCGGGCCGATCTCATTGATCGTCGGGTCGAGCTCCAGATTAATGCGGCGCATGGCAAGGTCACTGGCGTAATCCTTGTGGATCAAGCGCAGCAGTGGCCCGATCACGGTGGTCTCGAGATGGGGTGCCAGGACCTGGTTTTCAAGCCTTGCTACATCCAGCATGCTATTCACAACCTGGTGTAAACGGTCGGTACCCTGCAGGACCCCGTCCATCGCCTGCGTCAGAGATGAATTGTCCTTGATGGCCGGTGAACTCTTGAGCATTCCCATATAGCCCTTGATGACGGTCAACGGTGTGCGCAGCTCATGCGCAGCCACCTGGATGAAGTCGCTTTTGTTCTTGTCCAATTTTTGCAGCGTGTTGTGGGCCTGGCTTAACTCGTCGACGCGCTGCTCGACCATGCGTTCCATCATCTGGTTGAATCGGTTCAGGTCATCGTACAGACGGGCATTTTCCAAAGCAATCGAGGCCTGAATGGCGAATGTACGGGCCAACAGCACATCATCCTGGTTGAAGGAGGCGGGTATTGCGCGGCTCAGGCTCAACATACCCGTGACCTTACTCTTCGAAAACAGCGGGATGCCCAGCCACGAACGATCCTTCGGAAGCCATTCGGGCTGCTCCCAGCTTTGCATGTTCTCTATATCGCCAATGATGATCGGCTCGGCCTGCTTGGCCATGCCATGATAAACATTCGTGCCGCCAACGCTGTACTTAAGCGCATCCATCGGCGCATCCTCAGGGAAGCCCAGGTGAGCATGTAAACGCGGAATGCCGTTCACATCTTCCATGAAAAGCGCACAGCGATCGTTCTTTACGACCTGCGAAAGTTGTGTCACGACCTGCTGTGGGACGTCGCCTACCGCCGAAAGGGTGGAGAGTTGTCGTGAGGAGCGGGCGAGCGCCTCGGCTGCTTCACGACGAGATTGTTCGCTCGAGTATAGTTTTGCGTTTTCTGCGGCGGTCTTTTCTGCCCATTCCTTGGCGATGGCCAGTTCCGCGGCCCGTTCACGCGCTTCGGCCAGCAGGCGTTCCACTTCCTGTTGAGCCTGTTCCTTTTGCTGCACGAGCATGGTCCGTAACAGGGCGCTGCTTACCAGGTTGCGGATGCGGACATAGATTTCCCAGTCTTTCGGGCCCATCTCCACCCACATAAAACCAAAGCGGTTTCTTGCCAGCGAAAGCGGCATGACCACGGCAGTATAGCGATACTCCTGCGGCGTCTTGCCGCGCGGGATCAGTTGTCCTGTTCCGATGGAGGTGCGCTTTTTGGGAATCTCGAATTTCGCGGACTCATATTGGAACAGCAGGTTGTAATCTTCAGGGGGCGGAGCGGAAATCGATTGCGGCGTCTTGACATCGCTGTAGTACATCACATACCAGCGGTGGATACCCATGTCTGGGAAGTGCTCCGAGATGGCATCGCCAATCTCCGCCAGACTCATGGCGGGGGCCATCGAGAAGCTGAATCCCTGTAACACGCTTTCCTGCTGCTCCAGGACCAGTCTGCGATAGGCTTGTGAACGCTGCGAGAGCTCACCGGCCAGCAGACGCGCCTGTTGGAACAGGTTCTCTGCCTTGAGCATCACAGCAGGGTCTGTGATGCCTCCGAGCGCGTAACGCCTCATCGTGGAGATCACGTTATGCCAAACGGTTGTGGCCAGGTCACTTTTCTGCATGAGTTCGATCATGGCGTTGATGGTCTTGAGGAACTCATCACTGGTCGATTTTCCATCCAGCGCGAGTAGGAATCCGTCCCAGGCGCGCCCAAATGCATCTTGGTGAGAGGCAAATGTGGAATCCTCTTCACCAATGCCGGCCGCGCTCAGCAGTGCACGCAAGGCGGCTTCACGCTTGTTTTCCAGTTTGCCGGTCTTGGCTACATCACGCGGCGCCACTGCAGCCTGACGCACGTTTTCAGGCATACACCCACATGACCAGCGGATGAGCAGGTGTGTGGGCATCACTGTGGTCCTGGGGATCGTACCGCTGTCCAGACACTTTAGCAGGGTCTCGAAGGCCTGTTTCCCGGCCTGGTAAAAGGATTGGCGTACCGTGGTCAGCGGGACGCCGGTGGACTGGGCTTCGCGCAGATCGTCGAAGCCCGTAACCGCTACATCGTCCGGGACTCGAATGCCGCGCTGCTGCAGGACCTCCAACGCGCCGAACGCCATGCGGTCATTCGCCGCCACCACAGCCTGGAATCGCAGTGAGCGGTCATCCAATAGCGTTTGAATGGCCAGCCTTCCGCTTTCGGTGGTGTAATCGCCATCGATCACCAGCCTCTCATCGAAGCGCAGATCGTGTGCCTTAAGCTCATCCTGATAGGCCTGATAACGCTGCTCGGCGTCGAGTTGTCCGCGAATGCCCCGAATGAAGGCGATGCGTTTGTACCCGTGCTCCTCGACCAGGTGCTTCACCGCAGACCGCATCCCGGCTGCATTATCAGGGATGAACATCGACGCGCCGGGAACTTCCAACGATTGCGTGACGATGGGTAGATGACCATAGGCTTCGCGCAATTGCTGCATATCACGGGCGCTCGAGCCATAGCCGACATCGGAAGCCAGGATCAAGCCATCGAACTGATCAGGCTTGGCCAGATCATACAGACCAAATGAGACCTTGTTATTGGGAGAGGTAAACGGCCGCAGCGTGCCCCCGATGAAATGGACCACGTTTACATTGTTGGTTTCAGCAGCATCCGAAATGCCTGTGATGAATTCGGTTCCCCAGGCGCGTCCCACCTGTGAAGCGAACACGCCGATGGTTTTTCGTTCAGAGCCTGGTTTTGTACCGGACGACATTCGTTGCATTCTCCTGGATCGATGCTGGCATTATATCCTCGATTATTGGTCACCGTACAACAAAAGAATGACAAAAGTCCTGACTGGATAGTAAGGTCGGCGGCCGCCTATCGAATTTGCTCCAGGACCCAGCGGTTCTTTCCAAGCCAATCACTGGTTCCATTATGGACGAGTGATCCTCTCTGCAAGTAGCGCGAATGGTTGGATCTTTTCAATATAATCAAGCAATACATCTTGTTGGAAAAACCACAGCCCAACCACTGTCCCGTCAGGAGATAACCCTGGCACCGCCCGAGCAGGTGCAAAGACACGGAGAAAAAAACAAATTGGAACTCCGTGACTCTGTGTCTCCGTGGTTCAAAGCGGGTTGATTGGATTGCCCGGTTAAATTGTGAATTTGCATAAATTCGCCTTATAGAGTTAACTTCATTTGCCACTGTGAGAGTTCCTCGCGCACAAAACCGGCCCGTTCATACACGATTCCCAGTTCCTCGGGCAGCAGCGCGGGCACATGCCATGTTTTGTGCGGATGCCTGGCAATGATCGATTTTAGCATATCGGTTCCCAACCCGTTGCCCCGCCCAGATGGTTCCACCAGCACAGACCAGATGACCACATCGTTGATATCAGGGTTGGAGATCACCGCGTAGGCCGGTCCCTTGCGATAGGCGCGCGCCGGCGGGTTGATTTGTGCGATGCTCTCGGCGGACAGCTGCCAGGGGAGATCTGGTAAGCCACAGTGCGCGATCAGGTTACTGACCGTGCGAATGTCGACCTCATCCATTTCACCTGATACAGGATCCACAGCATTTTTGTATATCAAGCCGATCAATCGGCGCACAATGTCGAACCCAAATTTCTCATATAGGTGAATAGCCGGGGCGTTCTGTTCGATCACTTCGAGCAGCATCTCGCGTTCGCCGCGCTGGCGTGCCTCCTGGATGATCTGTGCCATGCACCACGACCCGGCGCCTGTGCCGCGGGATTCCCGGGTCATACCCATGGCCGCCAGGCGAGAAATCCACCCCCGGCGGGCGAGCAAGGCAATTCCGATCGGTCGATCGTCTTTCAATATCACGCGGCTGGCCGTCAGATCGATGCCGTCCTTGCGCAGCATGTTCAGGAAAGCCATGACATGGAATGTGATCGGGACAAAATAACCTTCGAAGCCGCGATTCAAAATGTCGACAAGCTCCGAATTCGAGTAATCAAAAGCGGGGTTTGACGTAAAGCCCATGCTGTATCCTCCTCTCAGATTGTACCCGCCTCGGGCGTATAATCGGCAAGGTCAAAGGAAACCATAATGACAGACCTCTCAAGACTCGCTCGGAAAATTACCTGGGTACTCTTCGCCACACAGAGCCTTGCCTCTGCCGGGTTTATTGCCTCGGCTACCATCAATTCCATTATCGGTGACAAACTTGGCGGCAACGCCTCGTATGCCGGGCTGCCTTCAGCCGTTTATCTTGTCGGTGGGGCATTCGCCGCCTCGGCCTGGGGCTACATCATGGACCGCATCGGCAGGCGCAATGGTATCTCGCTCGGCCTGATGATCGGCGTAGCCGGCAATGTGGTCGTTCTGTATTCGATTACGCAATCGTCGTTGTTTATTTTTCTGATCGGAATGGTGATGATGGGAATCGCCAATGCAGCGGTGGTGCTCGGTCGCTTTGCGGCGGCAGAAGTCAATCCACCTTTGCAGCGCGGCGCGGCAATTTCGAATGTGGTCCTGGGCGGAACATTTGGCGCGGTCTTTGGTCCCCTGCTGGTCGGGCCGATGGGCAACTTCGCTCATTCGATCGGCATGGATGAATTGGCCGGCGCCTATTTGGCAACACTTGGGTTGTTCGCGATGGCCTCGGCCCTGGTATTCGTGGGACTGCGCCCTGACCCGCGTGATCTTGGCAGGCAGGTGGCGGAACAATACCCCGAAGAGACTCCTCATGGGGACACCCGTCCCATTCTTCAGATTTTTTCAGAAACCGGCGCCTTGACCGCTGTCATCGCGATGGCACTGGGACAGGTGGTGATGGTGGCGATCATGGTCATCACCTCGCTGCACATGCGCGGACACGATCATAATCTACGTGACATTTCGGCGGTCATCGCCTCGCACACGTTCGGCATGTATGCCTTTTCTGTCATTTCGGGACGTCTCGCAGACAAATGGGGGCGTGGTCCGGTGATCCTGATCGGCGCAGCCACCCTGCTGCTTGCGTGCATTACGGCGCCGTTATCACCCGATGTGTTGCCGCTGGCTGTGGCGTTGTTCCTGCTGGGGCTGGGCTGGAACTTCTGTTTTGTCGGCGGCTCGGCCTTGCTTTCCGATCAACTATCGCCTGCTGAGCGGGCGCGCACCCAGGGAGTCAATGATTTGCTGGTAGGGCTTGCCTCCGCCATCGGAAGCCTGGGAAGCGGGTTTGTCTTCGCCGCCTCAAGTTACACAGTCATTTCGATAGTGGCCGGATTAATAGCGCTTGTTCCATTGGGAATGGCTTTGCTGTGGATGAGGAAGGCAAGGGTTGTGCCCGCCACGGCATCAATGGATTAGTAGTTCGTTTTGGATTACCGCCTCACGGCCTACATGTAATGCGACATTCATGTCGCCTTACCTGTGCGAGCGACATGAATGTCGCACTACTTGTACCTGGGCTGCTTAACGACAACATCCCACAGAATTTTCTGGGGATGTTGTTTCGTATCAATTATTACTTCCGTACAAATTACTTCCTTATCATCGTCAACAACATCTTGAACCTCGTCGCTGCCTTCAATGCATGTGGTTCATTGGCGGGCATGATGATCGCCTCTCCACTTTTCAAGTGATACGGGTTGCCCGATATCCTGACTTCTACTTCACCATCCAATACATGGACGAGAGCGTCGAAGGGTGCGGTATGTTCGCTGAGTTCCTGCCCGTCATCGAACGCGAAGAGGGTGATATTCCCAGCGTCTTCCTTGGTGATCTGACGGCTGACCACGGAGCCATCCTGATAGGATGCCAGGTCAGTCATATGTAAAACTTCTGATTTCGGTGCAGTTGCCATTGTAGTTCCTTATGTCGTTGCGAGGGCGCTAGCCCGAAGCAATCTCCTCTTAAACATATGACCTGCATTTGGAAGCGAATTTCGCCAAACAGGAGATTGCTTCGTCGTGGCGCTTGAGGCGCCACTCCTCGCAACGACATTATGTATTATTTAATCTCAATCTGATACGCGTTCGGCTGTCTTGTAAAGCGCGTCGTCCCGGCGACGATCAGGATCGCTTCTTCGCCATTCTGCAGCGAAAGTGGGATCTCAGCGGTCTGATCAGCGTTTAATGTGATCGGAGTCACAGTGGTGGTATCGCCCTTGATAATGAGATTCAGTCGATAGGTCTGCGGGAGAACGTTATCGACGCGCACGAATCCCTCGCCCACCCAGCCTCCATCGTCCGCTTCAAAATCGGATGTGTAGTTGATCGCATCCACGCGTACGTCATCCAGCAGGAAGCCTTCGCCGTTCAGTGCCGCATCGGTCACATATTCGAAACGGATCTGCACCTTCTGCCCGGCGTACTGCGAGAGGTCTACTTCTTCGGTGACCCAGCCGTTGGTCTGGCCGTTCCAGCCCCAGCCATACGAATTGCCAGATGGGTCTTCCTCGGTTCCGGAGGGTGTGCTGAGGATCTCCCATTTTTCTCCATCGGTGGAGGCTTCGAGGAAAACATAATCGTAATCGGTTTCGAGATCGTGCCACATCGCAAATGATAAATTGATGGGTGCACTAACACCGGTGAAATCGAACTCGCGCGTAAGGGTCATATCCGATTCATCGCCGCGGTTGGACCAGAATACATAATCGCCGGAATGCGGACTGGTGGGCAAAAGTCCAACTACCGTGGAGCCGGTGAAGGTCAGCGTGTAATCGCCGGCGCAATCGATCGTGTAATAGTCCATGCCATATTGGTTGACCGTGCCATCCACTGTTTGAGGACAATTGGAGATAGACTCGGTCGCTGTCACGGTGGGAGCATTGGGATAATTCTTATAATCGTAGCGTCCATCGCCCACCGAGCCGTCCATCAAATAGAGCGTAGTTGCCCAATCCATGAACACATCGTCGGCAGTGATGACCTGTCCCGTCTGCGGATCGGTGATGTTGAGATCGGCAAGCGTGCTATCCACGCTTGGCAGGTCATTTTCAGGATTGTTCGTCAGAGCCTTGCTGGCTTCCTCTCCGAAGCGGTCGAGGAAATAGGCAAGATAGAGGAAGCTCTGTCCATAATGGGCAGAGAAATCAGGCGATTGATTATCAACCCAGGTGTTCAACTGCATATCGGGTTGCTGGACGTAGAACCAGTCTGCGCCGCCCACATAATAGCCATTGAGAAAGGAACCAACTTCTGCAAAGCCTTCATTCATCCATGACACATCGTTGCGGTCGGAGGCATTCTGGATCATATGGACGAACTCATGCGCCAGTGTGCCGTAGGTATACTCATCGCCGAGGTCCTGGCTGGTTCCCAGCACATAGGTTTCATGAGCATTCGAGTACTCGCTTACCAACGGGTTGAACGAATCGATCGAGCTAAAATATCCGGCAATGTTGTGCCCAATACTGGTGGCATAGATCACATAGATGTGCGGATCACCATCCACGCCGGGGTTGGCTTCGCTGCCGAAGAACTCACGGTCGGTGGGATAGATCTCATTCTCGAACGTATCCATGAGCCGCTTCATTTCGTCCTCGTCCACATCGGTTCCCTCTTCCACCCAGAAGTAGGAATGGGGCGTTTCGTACATCAGTGTGGCCGTGATCTGCTCGTGTTCGGCTGTATCAGAGTTGGAGATCCAAAATGTGTCCTGGTCGCCAATACTATATGTTTTCGCCTGTACCGTAGTAGAGACGTTACAGACGGCCTGCAGGCGGCAGGCTAATACATAGGGATCGTTTTCAGGCACAGTCGTCTCGCTTAGCGTGTTGAGCGTATCTGTTGAGACTGTATCTGTTTCCGGGCGGTTGATCTCTGCCGTGGGTGCAGGTGTGACCGTGTTTTCCAACGATGGAACAAACGTGGGAAATTCCGATGGGACCTGCTGATACGCCCTGTAAACAAGTGCGCCCGCGCCCCCAATTAATAGACATGCACAACAAACAAGAACTGCAACAATGATTCCTACAATTGTTGTCACAGATGAAGAACTTTTAGTACCGGTTGATTCCATGAAAGTTGCTCTCCTTGAAAGTTTTGAAAATAGTACCCTGAATTGATGAAGATGGCATTAGGAAAATAGTATTCCGTCATTGCGAGGAGTGGCGCCTCAAGCGCCACGACGAAGCAATCTCATGATACAGAATATAAGATTGCTTCGCCTTATCGGGCTCGCAATGACGGAATAAAGGGTAGGTCACGTCTCAGACGTGACCTACCTCTGCTTCACGCATCCGCGTGTTGTTTACTTTTCTTCTTGCTTACCGGTTCAGACGTCTGGAAGACGATCTTACTCTTCTCTTCATCGACATCCACTAAAACGGTTGCGCCATCCTTGAACTTGCCGCTCAGCAGCTCGACCGAGAGTGGACTCTCCACATGTTTCTGGATGGCCCGGCGCAGAGGACGTGCGCCGAATGCCGAGTCATAGCCTGCATTGGCAAGCCATTTGCGCGCCGCATCTGTAATTTGCACAGCGATGTTGTAATCGTTCAGACGGTCCTGCACTTCCTTCATTTGCAGGACAACGATCTCCTCCATCTGTTCGATGGAGAGCGGCGAGAACATGATGATCTCGTCGATACGGTTCAGGAACTCGGGGCGGAACGCGCCCTTGAGCGCCTTCTCGATTTTATCGTGCTGTTCGCGCTCCTCATTGGATGCCTTTGGCTGGAGAAAACCCAAAGTGCCTCCCTTGCGTACATATTCGGTCCCAAGATTGGATGTCATGATCAATACCGTATTGCGGAAGTCCACGATGTTTCCCTGACCATCCGTGAGCCGACCATCATCCAGGATCTGCAGCAGCGCATTCCAGACTTCGGGATGGGCCTTCTCGATCTCATCGAACAGGACGACCCGATACGGACGCCTGCGGACGGCTTCCGTTAACTGGCCGCCTTCCTCATACCCAACATATCCCGGAGGCGCCCCGAAGAGTCGGCTGACCGTATGCTGCTCGCGGTATTCGGACATGTCAATGCGCACCAGCGCTTCTTCATCGTCGAACATGAACCAGGCCAGAGCCTTGGCTAGTTCTGTCTTGCCCACACCCGATGGACCAATGAAAACGAAGGAACCGATCGGGCGGGCCGGATCTTTCAAACCCGAGCGTGCACGGCGAATGGCATCGGATATGGCGTGGATGGCCTCTTCCTGACCGATGATGCGCTCGTGCAGACGAACCTCCATCTGCAGGAGTTTTTCAGATTCACTCTCCAGCATCTGGGTGAGCGGGATGCCAGTCCACTGGTTGACGACGGAGGCGATGTCATCCACATCCACCACTTCATCGAGCTGGTGTTCAGATTCCCATTTGTCACGCTTCTCGTGATATTCCTCGTCGAGCCGTAAACGCTCAGATTTCTTCTGTGCGGCACGTTCGTAATCACGTTCCAAACCGGCCTGTTCCTCTTCGGCCGCCAGCTTGTCGATCTCGGTTTTCATGGCCTTGAGATCAGGCGGCATCGAATACAGAGCCACGCGCAATTTCGCGGCGGCTTCATCCATCAGGTCAATGGCCTTATCAGGCAGGCGCCGATCGGTTACGTAGCGGTCCGCCAGGCGTGCTGCAGCAACCAGCGCATCATCTGCATAACGGACTTTATGGTGAGCTTCATAGCGGTCGCGCAAGCCCATCAACATTTTGATCGTATCCTCGACGCTTGGCTCTTCCACATAGATCGGAGCAAAGCGGCGTTCAAGCGCGGCGTCTTTTTCGATGTGCTTATGATATTCATCGAGCGTGGTCGCGCCGATGGTTTGCAACTCACCACGGGCCAGCGCCGGT
This sequence comes from uncultured Anaerolinea sp., assembly GCA_964489725.1. Taxonomy (GTDB): domain Bacteria; phylum Chloroflexota; class Anaerolineae; order Anaerolineales; family Villigracilaceae; genus Defluviilinea. The sequence goes on from CAZBAX010000044.1 coordinate 23,210, forward strand.
TTGAGCATGTTTGACGCGTCCATGGCGCCCTGGGCCGCGCCAGCACCGACGACGGTATGCAGCTCGTCGATCATCATGATGATCTCGCCCTGGGCGCGCTGCACTTCCTCGATCACGGCTTTAAGACGTTCCTCGAATTCACCGCGGAAACGTGAGCCTGCGATCATGGCGCCGAGATCGAGCGCGACGACCTTCTTGCCGCTCAAAATTTCAGGCACATCATTGTTGGCGATCTTCTGCGCCAGACCTTCGGCGATGGCGGTCTTACCCACGCCAGCCTCACCGATCAGCACCGGGTTGTTCTTCGTGCGCCGGGACAAAATCTGGATCAGGCGCAGGATTTCGTTATCGCGCCCAATGACGGGGTCCAGCTTGCCTTCGCGCGCCAGCTGGGTCAAATCGCGGGAATATTTCTCCAGCGTCCGGTAACGGGATTCGGCCTGAGGGTCGGTGACGCGCTGCCCGCCCCGCAGGTCCTGGATGGCGGTGTAGACGCGATCGCGCGTCAGACCGGCAGACTCCAAAATGCGGGCCGCGGGCGTATTTCGTTCCGTAAGAATGGCGAGGAAGATATGCTCGGTGGAGATATATTCGTCCTTGAGGCGGTTGGCTTCCTCGTTGGCTAGATCGATAATTCTCTTCACACGCGGGGTGATGAAGATCTGTCCTGCGCCGCCGCCGAAAATGTTAGCTTTCGGACTGGCGCGCAGCGTGGCGTCGAGCCGCTCGGTGAGTGCCTCCGGGCTGACGCTGAGCTTTTCCAAAATTTGGGGGATCACCCCACCGGGCTGTTCGATAAGGGCCAGCAGGATGTGTTCCGTGTCGATCTGGTTATGACCGTAGCGCTGGATGATCTCGGCAGCGCGTTGGGCGGCCTCCTGTGCTCGTTCTGTAAATCTGTCAAATCGCATCATAGGGGATTTTCCTTTTCGTACAGACCTGACAGGCGTCGCTTGGCGACATCTTATCCGCATCTTTCCCATCCTTCGCTCGTGCGGAAAGAGACGACTTTCTGTCAGAATCCACTCAGAGACCCGTCAGGTCTCCTTATACATGAAGGGCATTATAACAAAACCGCGCAGGTGAACTGTCAGCGCGGCATAAGAAGAGTATAAGATTCAAAGATCTGTTTCCGCCTGTGTCGGCTCTTCATGACCCATCATGGCAAGGTCCATGCAGATTTTGCAGGTGGGTTCGCCTTCCTCTGGCGCCCAAACGAATGGCTCGCGACCGTTGCCGCCGCACATCGGGCGGCCATTGCCGTCGTCGAGATGCCTGGCTGGGGGACGTTTTGGATTTGCCCGTTCGCTGACTGCATACACGAGTTTCATGTGTGCTCCTTCCGTCTTTTGCAGAATTATACGCCCGACCATGGAGCAACGAAAACCGCGCGGACCAATGGGTCAACACGGTCAGGTACACAATTGTAGTCGGCTGGATTGTACATCCTCGTACCGGTAAATTCCACGACACCACTCTTGATCAGGAATGGGACGATCGAAAATCGCTCTGTCGTAACAATCTTCTTACGGTTCACTTGGACTATAATCTGGAATTAATGAGTTCCATCTCCATTTCCGTGAAGGCAAACGATCACCCGCATATCCGGCCGCTGAATGTGCTGCGTGATCTTTCTGCGGTGGCAGACCTGATCGAGCTGTGCTTCTCCTCCACGATGGACAATGACGGTCAGCGCTATCTCTCGGATATGCGGCGGGCCAGCCACGACGACAGCTTTCTGAATTGGGCCTCGCACATGACTGAAAGCGCATCCCTGCCGTTGATGGGCTACGTTTGGGAACAGGATGGACGCATCGTTGGCAACTCCAGCCTGATCCCATTCCGTGATCATGGCAAGCGCATCTACCTGATCGCCAACGTGGCGACTCACCCCGACTACCGTCGACGCGGCATTGGGCGGGCCCTCACCGAACGCTCGATGAAACAGGCCCGCGACAAGAATGCCTCCGCCGTGTGGCTGCACGTCCGCGAGGATAATCCGGGTGCGATCGAACTCTATAAAGGATTGGGATTTCAGGAACTTGTCCGGCGCACGGCCTGGTATGCCACGCCTGACCGTTACCTTCCCCTGCCAAACGTGGATATCCGGATCGCGCCGCGTCAGCCGCGCTTCTGGCCCCAGCAGCAGGACTGGCTTCGCCGCCTTTATCCCGAGGCCCTGGATTGGTACCACCAGTGGAATTTCAACGCCCTGCGGCCGGGTCTCTGGACCTGGATTTACATGCTATTCGTCGATTTCAATATCAAGCAATGGGCTGCGACTCGCAATGACAAATTGCTGGCCACATTAACCTGGATGCCGCATGGGAGCAGGTCTGAGTCACTCTACGCCGCGATAGACCAACAGGCCGACGGGAATGCCCTCACCTACCTGCTTCTGAATGCGCGCCGTGTCTTTGCCAATCACACCTCGATCTCATTGGATTACCCCGCCGGGGAAATGGTCGAAGCGATCCAGGCGGCCGGTTTCAAGCCGCGACGTACCCTGTTATGGATGCGGGCCTGATGCAACTCGGAATCGATCTCTTCGTATAAGTAGGTGAAATAAAAATGCTCCAGCCGCCGCCCTCGGCGGCGATGACGCCGCCTGGAGCGAGTGGTAAGAGATTAGAGGAGAATTCCATGACAAAATTCATTCTTCGCTGGGTGATCAATGCGATAGCACTGTACCTGACGGTCCTGCTGCTTCCAGGGCGGATCGATCTCGAAAGCGGTATGGCTTCCATCATCTGGCTGGCGCTGATCTTTGGTCTGGTCAACGCCTTGTTCCGTCCGTTGATCCAGTTGTTGACCTGTCCCCTGATCATGTTGACGCTCGGTCTGTTCACCCTTGTGATCAACACCTTCCTGTTCTGGCTGACCAGTGTTATCGGTCAGTCGTTTGGGTTGGATCTGATCATCGCTGAGCCGGTCTGGTGGAACGCCTTCCTTGGCGGACTGGTGGTCAGTATTGTCAGTGTAGTGCTGACGTTGATCCTCAAGGATGAAATGAAGGGGAGACGCAAGTAGTCGGTCAGAAAAAAGGAAAAAGTAAGAAGTGAGAAGCAAAAAGGTGAGAAGCCATCTATGACTTCTCACCTTTTACGTTTTACCTTTTACGTTCTACCTTTCACTTTTTACTTTACTTACCCCCACCAATCCCCCTGCTGACGCCGCCATCTTCACCCCGCGAACGATCGCCTTAGCCATCACCTCTGCAGCAAACGCACCGACAGTGGAAACATCAGCTTTCTCTCTGCCAGTGGACAATGCAAAAATGGTATCGCCATCGAACAAGGTATGTGCAGGACGAATCGTCTGGGCTAATCCATCCTGTGCCATTTGTGCAACTTTGGTCGCCTGCGCTTTAGTGAGTTTGGCATTTGTGGCAATTACACCGATGACCGTGTTCGATTTAAACGCAGAGCGCGTCTGACCACGTTTCATCCATGCAAGTGTTGTGGCTGAGCGCATCCCGGCAATCCTCTTTCCGGTGTTTGGATCGATCACATCGCCGATGGGGTTGACCGCAACGATCGCTCCGATGATCACCCCGTTGATGTTGACGCTGGCGGTGCCGATGCCTGATTTCATCGCATATTTCATGCCGCGCATTTTGCCCACCGACGCACCGGTTCCCGCGCCCACGTTTCCTTCTGCGCGGTGGACGGGGGATGCGGCAGCCGCGGCCCGATATCCCATAGCGGCATCCGGCCGAACGTCTGCCCGACCCGTATTCAGATCATAGAGTATCGCCGCCGGGACGATCGGGACTCGCGCCGGGCCGGTATCCAATCCAATTTTGTTTTCCTCCAGATAGCGCATCACGCCGGTTGCCGCATCCAGACCGAACGCGGAGCCGCCGGACAGGAGAATGGCATGCACTTGTTCGACGAGGTTGATGGGGTTGAGGAGATCGGTTTCACGCGTGCCGGGCGCACCACCGCGTACGTCCACGCCGGCGACCGCGCCTTTGCGACACAGGATCACAGTGCACCCGGTTAATGCTTCGTCATCCTGGGCATGTCCCACTTCGATGCCGGGCACGTCGGTAATGGAATTTTGCTTCTTCATATGCATTGCTCTCCCGTCATTGCGAGGAGGGCTCATCCTGAGCGGACACTGAGCGAATGCGAAGTGGTAGTCGAAGGATGCCCGACGAAGCAATCTTTCATTGAATTTTCACTGGCAAGGTCATCGAAGATTGCTTCGCGGAGTTTGCAATGACGGAAACTTGATATTAATAGACCACAGGGTAAAGCATATCCCTGTGGTCTATTGGTAATGATTATTTCAAATTACGAACGAGCTGGATAAATTCGGTCCATTCCTCTTCAAAGAAATGGACGGTGACGTTGTTCAGTTCAATGTGATAGGTGGTTTCGCCATCGGGTTCCTCGGCCTTCCAGGCCAGAAAATTATCGGTCTCGGCGATGGTCTCGGTGTGCGGCTCAGTATTATTGTTATTCATTTGATTTCTCCTTTTCGGAAGTACTCTTTTCCTTGTTGACGGCTGAAAGCCTCTGACGTAATAATCGCAAGCGTGCCAACCATTCCCTGCCGACAGGTGCCGGCGGCAGGGCTTCTCCCGGAGGGAACGGGTCGAGGTCGAGCATTTTGCGCATAGTGTAGCGCCCTAATAATGTGATCGATGCCAGTGATGGCGCTGCAATGACCACACCGAGAATTCCTAACAGGTTTGCTCCAATCAGTGCAATGATCAGGACGGCCGCAGGATGGACCTTTAAGGTTTGCGCCATGATACGCGGCGTGATGAGACTGTCGATGATCTGGTCGATGACCAGCGTGATGATCACTACGATGGCCATATACAAAAAGGGATTGCCTTCAAGGTTGAAGGGCTTGCTGGCCTGAAAGAATGTAACCAGCGCCATCACGACCCATGTAATCGCGGGACCGATATAGGGAAGGAATTTTGCCAGCCCGGCCATGAGGGCTAACCCAAGCGCATATCTCACGCCCAGCACCGAGAGCAGGAACACGTAGATGACGAAGGAAAGGACAACGATGAAGATCTGTCCACGCAGAAAGGCATTCCAGATATGGCTCAGTTCATTCCCAAGTTTGCGCAGGTCCTCTGAATAGCCGGGCACATCGACCTTGATCAGGTTACTGCGCAGGCCGTTGCTCTCACTCATCACGAAGTACGAAACGGTCAGGATGAAGAACAGCCAGCCAAATACCTCCACGGCTCCACCGGCGATCGCGCCGACCAGCGTCCCTGTGCGCCCAAGCAGCGGCTGAATGAATGAGAGCGCCTGCTGCGAAATGGCTTGCACATCGATGGTCCGCATATCGAATTCGAATGGACCAAATCGGAACACCAGGCCGGAAAGACTCTCCAGCAGGGAGGGCAAGTTGGTGACGATTTCCTGCACCTGATGGATCAGGCTTTGCACCTGCTGGACCAGCCCTATGCCGCCGACAGTCAACAACCCCAGCAGCAGGACGAAGATGACTGCATACAGAATGTTGACCGCCGCCTTCCACGAAACGCGCAGATTATTGGCGATCAGCGCAGTCAATGGATGGAACAAATAGGCTATGATGAAGATCATCAACAGTGGCGGGATCAGGCTTGAAAAGCGATAGATAAGAAAGGCAATAATGCCAACGAGCACAAGCCCTGCCAGTAATTTGGTTGTCGAACTCCAGCGTGGGGACGTGGTGATGTTCTCTTCCATTCCGAATTCTCCGAGTAGCTCTATTCTATCAAGAGACAGGGCTTTTGTAGCATATTGCGGGAATTTCAGTCGCGTTTGCTGGAACCAGGTAACTATAAGTTTTTCCGTCAATACCTATAGGCACAATGTCTTCACTATTCTTGAGGCAAACTTGCTCACGCCGCCGTCTCCGGCGGCGATTACAAAGTTAAACCTGCGCCGCCCCGTAACGGGATGTGTCGCTCCCGCAAGGCGGGACGACACTTCGCGAAGGACGGCGCAGGGAGCACTTTTGTACAAGAACTAATCTATTCCGCTAGTCGATACTACAGGGAGAATCTTTCAACGATTGTGCAACACTTAAACAAAAAATCCCCGCGAGACCAAATCTCGCGGGGATTTGCGTATCACTACGGACAGCCTGAAATGAATGGTAAGAATGTACACCAGCGATAGGTGGCGTCCACCCACCACAAGAAGATACAACATGAAAAAAATAGCAATATTCCTATTGGTAAGAGAAGTGCAGGATTAATTATTCTTTTTGGAGTTGCGGACGATTTTATGGAAGTCGAAATTTTTTCCCGTTCCTTTTTCGGGGCTTCCAAACGAGCATTCTCACGTTTCTGTCTCTCCTTCTCTTCCTTTTGACGTGCTAGCCGTGCTCGTTCCTTTTTTTCAGCTTCCAACCGAGCAT
>CAZBAX010000044.1:29690-51705 GCA_964489725.1 uncultured Anaerolinea sp.
TCCTTTTGACGTGCTAGCCGTGCTCGTTCCTTTTTTTCAGCTTCCAACCGAGCATCCTCACGTTCCTGTCTCTCCTTCTCTTCTTTTTGACGCGCTAACCTTTCTCGTTCCCTTTTCTCCACTTCTTCGCGACGTAGCCGTGCTTCTTCTTTTTTTTCGGCTCCCAAATCCAATTTCTGTTCATAACGGAATCTTAGCGATTTTAACAAATCAGAATATGCATCGATTTTCTGTCTGCCATAATAATCCACCCATTGAAAAGAACGAAGTCCACGTGGGACAACACAAGCATCCAGACGTAAAGGAATCAAGAAAATGGTTTCTTCAGGCTTCTCCAACGCAATATCATATGCATACTTGATCTCCCTTTGTACAAACCCTTCTTTGTTCACTGCTTGGTTGGAAAGGCAAACAATAACTACATCAGCATCTTCTACGGCCTTTTCAATGACCAACCGCCAATCTTGTCCGGGAAGGATTTTTGCCTTATCTAACCATGGATCAATCCATCCTTCACTTTCTAATGAATTGTACAACTCCAGTACAGCAGGCTTATCGTGTGAAGCATGACAGAGAAAAACGCGCAGTTTTCGAGATGAAGACATAGATTGATTTCCAACAGCCTGTATACTTATTATACAAGATTAATCTATTGCGGATTTCCATGGAACATAACCTATGAAACCAATTGATAGTCAAACATTAAAAAGCCCTTGAGACGAATATCTCAAGGGACAAATATGTGGAAAATCGGTGTAGTTAACTATGGACAAACACTCCCTGCAATTCGAGCAATGATATTGAATGGGAACATGCACCACCTTGCGCCGGTAACATCTGCATCAACCCAAACCAAGACACTTGTACAGCAACAAAGTACTAAAACGAAAGCCACTCCAGCTATGATTAAAGTTGTATTGTTTCTCGCTATGGGACTATGCATTCCCATCGGTTGCTGAACCGGGCTGGCAGGAACACTGCCTGCGTATTCAACAGGAGGGGGCGGAGGAGGCATCACGGGCCTCGGTTGGGAGGGAACCGGCGCAGCGCGCGGCGAGACCACGGTCGCATCCGGGTTGAACGAGTTTGCTTCAAAGACCAAAATGATCTGTTCGCCAAAGGAAACCACTTCGCCTGTCTTCAGCACCCGCGGGCCGGCCAGCCGTTGTCCGTTCACAAACGTCCCGTTGGTGGAGCCAAGATCTTCCAACACATACTTTCCGCCCTGGAAGGTGAGCCGCGCGTGCCGTCGTGAAATTTCTGCATCGTTGATGGTGATCCCATTGGCGGAGTCGCGACCGATCGTGATCTGGTCGCCCTCCAGGGTGAACGCAGCACCGGGTGTGGGACCTGACCGCATAATAAGCTGGTACTGTGACGTCATAACTTCTCCTTCAAAAATTGCCTCTGTTGTACTGTTTGAGCAAGCATAAACTATCAAACCCACGGGATACTGGCGGGCAAACCAGGGTTCCCTTTCATAGTCTATGACGCCGTCCGTAGTGTAAAGGTTTCAGTCTAAAAAGTCAACCAATAGGGTGTTACACTTGACAGAAAAATCAGCGCGGCTACAATGCAAATTTACCTTTCAGAAAAAGGCCATAGGAAGCATGACTCATTCCCTACCCATACCGGATTTTTTTGACCCTGGCGCGGTCAGCTCCGTCAGACGGATTCCCTATGAGGAGCGCGCCAAACAGGCGAAGGACTGGGCGGTTCTTCACAAGCTTGGGCCGGCTTCCGTTGATTCGGCCAAAACCTGGCTGATGCTCATCGACGTGCAAAATACGTTCTGCATCCCCGAATTTGAGCTCTACGTCGGCGGTCGCAGCGGACGCGGCGCCCTAGACGATAACGTTCGTCTCTGCGAATTCATCTACCGCAATCTGGGAAGCATTACACACATCACCGCCACCATGGACACCCACAGGACCATACAGGTGTTCCACGCCATCTTCTTCGTCGATCAGGCTGGCAACCATCCCGTTCCTTATACAGACATCCATGCTGCCGAATTGCGCGATGGCAAATGGACGTTCAACCCCGCCCTCGCGAAGCAATTTGGCGTCGCGCCCGAATACGGGCAGCAAATGATGGTCCACTATGCCGAGGAGCTGGAGAAGAAAAGTAAGTATGCGCTTACCATCTGGCCGTATCATGCCATGCTCGGCGGGATCGGTCATGCCCTGGTTTCCTCTGTGGAAGAAGCAATCTTCTTTCACTCGGTTGCCAGAGTTTCGCAACCAGAGATCGAGATCAAAGGCGATAAACCGTTTACAGAAAATTATTCAGCCATCGGCCCCGAAGTGCTCACCGGTCCCATGGGTGAGACATTGGGTGTACGCAATCAAAAATTCATCGAACAATTGCAGGCCGTCGACCGCCTGATCATTGCAGGACAGGCAAAGAGTCATTGCGTGGCCTGGACCGTCTCTGACCTGCTGGAAGACATCGCCCAGGTGGATCTTGAACTGGCGAAGAAAGTCTATCTGCTCGAAGACTGCACTTCTCCAGTAGTTGTCCCTGGCGCTGTCGATCACACCGATGCAGCCGATGCGGCCTACGAACGCTTCGCCAAAGCGGGAATGAATGTAGTGAAATCGACCGAAAAATTCTAGTACACAGGTAGACAAGTACACCCCGCACACAATATGAACATTTGAAGAAGTGTGCGGGGTACACAAATAGATTAGTATCGCAATCTGTGTACTTGTCTACTTGTCCCGCAGAGCGGCCCCGCCAGCGCGGGATCTACGAGATGGCGCTGAGGCGCTCATATACCAATACACCCAGGGAACCCATGTCCATCTTTGACAAAAAACGCCTGACCAACGAAACCTTTAAACTCGACATCGAGCGTATGCGCCGCGGCTGGTACTCGGATAAATATTTCGAAAATATCGGCCGCATGTTGACCACGCTGGGGTCGGAGGGCTATACCTATTCTGGTCAGCATCACAACCTGCCGAAGAACGTCTCACCGGAAAACATCCCGGTCGGCGATATCGAAGTGGAAATGCAGTGGTTCACCCGTCGGGTGGGCAGCACGGTCGTTGTCGGCGTGGACAAATCATTGGAGATGCTCAGGTACTGCACAGGCTACTGGGATGGCGACATGTTTGTAGATACCCACGACAAACTCGAAGTGTGGGCGGTCCATGATGGCACGGTCGTCAAGTCTGATGGCAACCCAATACATTCGGAAGCAGTGATCAAGGTCCGCGGGCGCTATCGCGATTTTGCATTGCTGGAAACCCCCACGCTGGGTGTGTTGACCCGTTCCAGCCGCGTGGCAACGAACGTCTATGAAACATTAATGGCCGCGCGCGGTAAACCTGTCCTGTTCTTCCCGGCGCGTTTTGACCTGCATGAAGTGCAGGCCTCGGATGGATATGCCTACAACATCGCCATCCAGCGCTTCAACGTAGATTTCTCGCAGCAGATCGGTTCCTTCGTCTCCACCGACGCGCAGGGTGACTGGTGGGGCGGCGCCGGCGGCGGGACCGTGGCGCACGCCGCGATCGCATCTTTTATGGGAGATACAGCCGAAGCGATGATGCAGTTCTCGCGTATTCTGCCTGCCAGAATTCCGCGCATTGCATTGGTCGATTTCAATAACGATTCGGTCAATGACTCACAGCGCGTGCTGGAGGCGATGTTCAAGAAATATAGAGAGCTTTGCGACGACGGTCATGAGAGCGAGGCTGCGAAGTATGTTCTATACGGTGTCCGCCTGGATACAAGCGGCACCGTGCGCGATGTTTCTGTCGAACCTTTGGGCGACCCTGCCCTCGACCTGGGCGTGAACCCGCGGCTTGTGTTCAACGTCCGTCACGGGTTGGATTCTGCCTCCGATCACTGGGACCTGCCTCCGGCGTGGAAAGCGGCGGCGCGCGAGTATTGCCGCAATGTAAAGATCGTTGTCTCGGGTGGCTTCAACCCTGATAAGATCCGCAAGTTCGAAAAGCTGGGCGTCCCTGTGGATATTTACGCGGTGGGTTCGGGGCTGTTCAACAACAATGGCGGCACCGTCACCGATTTCACCGGCGACGTGGTGCGTGTGAAGGTCCACGGCGAATGGATCGACATGGCCAAGGTTGGACGTAAGCCGCTGGATAACCCGAATCTCGAACGGGTGTGGTAGCGTAAACCACGTAGGGTTGAGCAGCCCGCGAAGCGCCCTGATGAGGGTGCCCAACCCTACGTGGTTACATATGATTAATTTTACACAGAGTTTACAAAGATTTAATCGACAATTCAAACGTGCTCGATATAGTGGGGAGAAGGAGCCGCCGTGACATTTACCCGTCGTGATTTTCTCAAAGCATCTGGGCTGGTCGCCGCATGGACAGCGCTATCGTCGTGTGCACCCATTGCACAAACACAGGTTGCAGCGACGGCTTTACCCACAGCAGGGATTACGCCCATACCATCGCTCAACGATGATGCATTGCTGATCCACACCTTGAAACGCGTGACGTTTGGTCCGACTCCCGAGATGATCGAGAAAGCCAAACGGATCGGGATCGATGCCTTTATCGAAGAACAGCTCTCGCCTGAATCGATCCCGGATGAAAAAACAGAAAAGCTGCTCGAAGGCTTCTCCACGCTTTCCATGACCCCTGCTGAACGATTTAGGCTGGAGCAAAAAGGCGAACCCGTACAGGAATTGATCGCCGCCACACTTTTGCGACAACGGCACAGCGAACGCCAACTCTTCGAGATGCTGGTGGATTTCTGGGGCAATCACTTCAGCATTTTCATCGGCAAGAATTTCTGCCGCGTGCTGAAGACCGATGACGATGCACTGGTCATACGCCCCAATGCGCTCAGGAAATTCCGCGATCTCCTGTATGCGTCGGCGCACAGCCCGGCGATGCTCATCTATCTCGATCAGGCAGAAAGCCGCGGCGAAGCGCCCAACGAAAACTATGCCCGTGAACTTCTCGAATTGCACACCGTGGGAGTGGAGTCCGGTTACTCTCATCATGAGGTCGCCGAACTGGCGCGCGTCCTCACTGGCTGGACGGTGGTCGGTCCACGCAACCGCAAACAGGAACCAGGTACATTTATCTTTGACTCATCGATTCACGATGACGGTGAAAAGCATGTGATGGGACTGATGATCTCTGCCGGCGGCGAAGACGAGGGCATGCAGATCCTGGATATGCTTGCGGGTCATGCCAGCACAGCCCGCTTCATCAGCCAGAAACTTGCCCGGCGCTTCGTATCCGATTCACCCTCGCCCGAGCTTGTGGACGCATTATCAAGTACCTTTCTCCAGTCTGACGGGGACGTCCGTCTACTGCTGCGCACATTGATCGCTGCGGATGCCTTCAAATCTTCTGTAGGTCAAAAATTCAAAACCCCGTTGGATTTCTTTATCTCCACATTGCGGATTACGAATGCAACCGTTCAACGAAGCACACGCGCTCTTCAGGAGCGTCTGCGTCTATTGGGTCAGGTGCCCTTTACCTGGCAGCCGCCGAATGGATTTCCAGATGTTGCCGCATATTGGGCAACGACCAGTGGATTGCTCGACCGCTGGAATTTCGGATTGTTGCTCACTTCGAATCGGATCAGAGGAGTAGAGATCGATCTCAAGACCCTGACGAAGGATGCCGCATCGCCCGCCGATATTGTGGATGTTTTGAGCATTCGATTCCTGGGCTGGCTCCTGCCCGATGATGCGCGGTCCATTCTGGTTGATTTTGCTTCAGCAGGGAATTTGGATGAGAACATCCCTTCTATTGCAGGCTTAATTCTCGGTTCGCCGCATTTTCAGATGCGTTGAGAAAAAAGCTGGACTTACGCAGAATTACTTTCTTGTCCGCTAACACTTGCACCTGGCGCACACCGTCCTGGCGTCCTGTGCCAGGGAGTGCAGGTGTCTGCGCCAATCTTCGCGAATGTAGAACGGATTAGCGCACGCCGCGCAACGCCCATTCGGGCAGAGCGGCAGTAGCGAGGATTGGTGGAATAAATGCGGGTTTTGCGTAAGTCCTGAAAAGTAGTGCGACACAGCGTCCCTTTGGGATTCCTGTCGCGTTACGCCTGTAAAGAGTGATGTTTATTGTTTGAAAGGAAACCATCATGGACACAAAAATTTCGCGCAGAGACTTCCTCAAATTGACAGGCGGTTTTGCAGTCGCTCCCGCTTTGCCTGTCTGGATGCCGCGCATGGCATTTGCGCCGCAAGGGGTGGAGCCGCCCGGCGATATTCTTGTGGTCGTCTTTCAACGCGGCGGCATGGACGGCCTGAACGCGGTCATCCCGCACGGTGACACCGATTATTATCACCATCGTTCTGTGCTGGCCATCCCCGAACCGGAAGATGGCAGCGACCAGACCGGGATCGATCTCGACGGCTTCTTCGGACTGCACCCGTCCCTGCGCCCGCTCAAGGATCTGTGGGATGAGAAGACCCTGGCTATCGTCCATGCAGTCGGTTCACCCGACCCGACTCACTCCCACTTCGATGCCATGGATTACATGGAACGCGGTACACCCGGTGAGAAAGCCATCGCTACAGGCTGGATCGGCCGTCATCTGCAAACAGCTCCCTGGCAGAACGATTCGCCGTTCCGCGCCATCGGCATGGGAGGCGTCATGCAGGCCGCCCTGCGCGGCCCGGTTCCCGTCACCACGTTGAAATCGATTGCTGATTTTCATCTGCAGGGCGATGCTTCACGGCTGGACGAACTCCGTCAACAGTTGGAGTCGCTTTATCGTTTGGGTTCGAGCCTGGATGCTGATGCCGCAGAAACATTCAACGCCGAGGACATCCTCGGCAAGATCGATGTCAACAATTACACCCCATCCGGCGACCTGGAGTATCCCGAAACCGAATTTGGGCTGGCAATGAAACAGGTGGCACAGATCGCAAAAGCCGAGATCGGGCTTGAAGTTGCCTGCGTGGATATCGGCGGCTGGGATACGCACAACCAGCAGGGACAATTGGACGGCGAGCTGCCAACTCTGTTGGATGAATTTGCATCAGGATTGGCATCTCTGTATCATGACCTTGGCGACAGGGCAAAACGCGTGACGGTCGTGACCATGTCTGAATTTGGGCGGCGCGTCAAGGAAAACGGATCGAGCGGCACTGATCACGGTCACGGTAACTGCATGTTTGTCCTCGGGGGAGGTGTTAATGGCGGAAAGGTGTATGGTGAGTGGCCGGGGCTAAGCCCTGAAAAGTTATTTGGACCTGGCGACCTCGACATCAAAACCGATTACCGCGATGTCCTGGGCGAAGTCGTCGAAAAACGACTCAAGAATCCCGCTTTGAGTGAGATCTTCCCAACATACACTGACTGGAAGAAGTTAAGCATTGTGCAGGGCTAACAGGTGGAGTGGGATGGTATCCCGAGCTAGGTACGAGTTACAGCTTCAGCCTCTCCACCTTGAACGGTGTTCCCTCAACCTTCTCTTCGTCGAACTCCCGTGCCGCCAAATGACCTGAGAACACCGCCTGCGCAATGATGTTTGGCGCTTCGGCATCGCCGATAACACGCAACGTTTTAATGGTTCCTCTACGCTCCCGAAGGGACGCTGCCTTCGGCACAGTGTGAGCGGAGACGCCGTTGGCTGGTGGCGCAGTCGAAGCGTGAAGTTCATAATACATGGCATCGTTTGAAATGCGATCGCTGACCAACACGACTCCATTGCGTGCCAATTCCATCTGATCCCCCGAAACAGTATCGGTCAGTATCACACAATCTTTTCGAATCTCACTCAATACAGTGCGTGAATATAATTTCACTCCGAGCTTTGTCAATTTGTGTTGAATGCGGTCCTGCTCCAACGTAAACTGCGACCAGTACGAAACAAAGGGAGCGGGTGTAACCAGCGTGACTTGACAACCATTTGTCGCGAGTAATTCTGTCAACACGCCGCCCATGTAATAGTGATCGTCGTCGTAAATCACCCAATGACCACTTACCAATTTGCCACTTACGATTTCTCCACTCATCAAATCATCAGGACTGAATACATTTTGCAGATCAAAGCCTCTGATCGGCTTTCGCAGGGTGCGACCCACCCCATCACGTCGCCAGGTTGCTCCTGTAGCAAGGATGATATTTTTTGCACCGCTTTCCAGGATGTCCTGTGAAGTCATGGGGCTGGAAGGATAAACGGCGACACTTTTCATCTTTCTGATCTGGGTCAACCGCCAGTCCATGACGCGACGCCATTCGTTCAACCCTGGCAACGCCGATTCACGCAGCACGCGCCCGCCCAGCTCCTTACGCGCTTCGAGCAGAGTGACTTCGTAGCCGCGCTGACCTAATGCGCGCGCGGCTTCCAATCCCGCAGGTCCCGCGCCGATCACCATGACTTCCTTGTTGCTTTTCTTCGGCGCGATGATCTCGGGGTGCCAATCCCGCCGCCATTCTTCGCCCATGGTCGGATTTTGTGTACAGCGGATGGGGATAAATCGTGTATCCCCCGTTACGCAGATATTGCAGCCGATACATTCACGGATATCCTCGATGCGTCCCTCTTTGATCTTGGTCGGCAAAAACGGATCAGCAATGGATGGACGCGCCGCACCGATCATGTCCATGATGCCGCGCTGGATCGCAGAGACCATCGAATCAGGCGACGTATAGCGTCCCACACCGACGACAGGTTTCGTCGTAAGTTGTTTGACGAACGAGATGTATTTTTCCTGGTGCCCTTCGCCGCCGAAGCGTGATGTAACAGAATCATTGCTCCAGTTGCTGATGTTCACATCCCACAGATCGGGCAGTTCCGCAAGCATCGCAACGACATCGTGGGCTTCTTCCTGATGGGTGAGACCCTCGTCACCCAGCAATTCGTCCACCGCGAAGCGCACAGCTACGGCGCACGAATCGCCCACCGCTTCCTTTGTATCTTCGATCAATTCACGGAACAACCGTACACGGTTTTCCAAAGAACCGCCGTATTCATCGGTGCGGTCGTTATAACGCTTCAAAATAAATTGGATGGGCACGGTCATTCCGTGTGCTGCATAGCAATAGACAATGTCGAAGCCTGCTCGTTTGGCGCGCAGTGCGGCCGCACGATGCCACTTGCGCAGATTGCGAATGTCTTCCTTATCCATTCTACGCGTTTGCACCGGGTCATAGCCTGAGCCGCCCAGCGTTCCCATCGAGATCGGAGCCAGGGATGGCACGCGCGAGTACAGATTCGGTGCGTCCAGTCCGTTGTAGACCAACTCTATGCCAGCCAGAGATCCATGCTTGTGAACCGCCTCCGCCATCGATGCCAGCGCGGGAATGTCTGCATCGTCCCAAAGTCTTCCTTCGAAATAAGGAGCCAGGTCGCTCGAATGATGGATCTCCACCTCTTCCGTGCAGACCACGCCCCAGCCGCCCTCGGCTTTGATGCCGCGCATGGTTGCCAGCGCCTGTGGCATACGGTGTCCGAATCCGTTGCAGTGCGGCACTTGATAAAAGCGATTGGCAGCGATCACGGGACCGATGCGAATCGGCTCAAACAGGATGTCATACGGGCTATTCACTTTATTCTCCGAAGGGAAGGTAGACGAGTATACAAGTACACAAGTAGCAAGTATACAAGTACACATAGGTCTACTTGCGTCGAGTGGCGCCGTGGCGACATATACCTGTTTACCTGTCTCCTATTTACTTGTCTACTTCCTCACCCAAACCTGCCCGTGATGTAATCTTCCGTCCGTTTTTCTTTTGGCGCTGTAAACAATGTTTTGCCGCCGCCATATTCCACAAGTTCACCCTGCAGGAAGAAGGCCGCGTAATCGGCAGTACGCCCGGCCTGCTGGACTGAGTGCGGCACAAGGATGATCGTATATTCCTTCTTCAATTCCTGCAGCGCGGCTTCCACTTTGCCGGTCGAGATCGGGTCGAGGCCGGAGGTCGGCTCGTCCAGCAGAATGATCTCAGGCTGCAGGGCAAGTACGCGGGCCAAACAGACTCGCTGCTGCTGACCACCAGAAAGGGCAATGGCAGGGTCATCCAGACGGTCTTTGACTTCATCCCAGATGGCTGCCAGCCTCAGGCTTCGTTCGACCGCCTCATCCAGTTTGACGCGGCGCTTCTCACCTGCAAGTTCCAACCCATAAGTGAGATTCCCACGGATGCTCAGAGGCAGCGTCACCGGACGCGCGAACACCATGCCAACCTTGCGACGCAGCGCGATAACGTCCGTTTTCGGGTCCAGGATATTCTGCCCATCGATCAGAATGCGTCCAGACACGGTCTTGACTTCGGTAAGATCGTTGAGGCGGTTCAAGCAGCGCAGCAAGCTGGATTTTCCGCCGCCAGCCGGGCCAAACAGCACGGTAACGGCATGCTCACCAACAGCAAGGCTCACATTACGCAGTGATTCTGTGCCGTCGGAGTATTGTAGTGATAAGTTCTCGATGATTATTTTGTCCATGTTTTGCTCGACCACCGGATCAGACCTACCATTGTCGTTTTGCCCTCGCTCGGGAACGGATCACTGTTGCAATCATATTCATGGTTAACACAAATACGAGCAGGACAAGGGCCGTGCCATACTGGATCTGGATTGGCATCTCAGGAACCTGGGTGGAGATCACAAAGAGATGGTACGGCAGTGCCATGGTCGCGTCGAAAGGCGATTGCGGCAAACGCGGTAGAAAGAACGCCGCACCGGTAAACAGGATGGGGGCGGTCTCTCCCGCCGCACGCTCCAATCCCAGAATGACGCCGGTGAGGATGCCGGGCAGCGCCTCTTTCAAAACGATGCGCCGGATGGTCTGCCAGCGGGTGGCGCCCAGTGAAATGCTCACGGTTCGAAACGCCTGCGGTACGGATCGCAGCGCTTCCTCCGCGGTACTGATGATGACAGGCAGAGTCATGATCGACAGTGTCAGCGATGCGGCCAGGATCGATGTGCCAAAGTTCAGGAAGAGCACAAATAAACCCAGACCAAACAAGCCATAGACCACCGACGGAATACCCGCCAGGTTGATGATCGCGATGCGGATGGTGCGCGTGAGCGGTGTATCAGAGGCGTACTCAGAAAGATAGATCGCAGCCGCAATGCCGAGGGGAACAGAAAAGACTGCCGTGCCGATCGTGAGATAAACCGTGCCGATAATGGCAGGCAGGATCCCGCCGGCGCGCATCCCATCATGGGGAAAGCCGCTCAAAAACTCCCAGGAAATCGCTGGTAAGCCCTGCCCAAGAATATAAAGGACCACCGCCACGATGGGAAGGACCGTAGCGAACGACATCAATGTGATGAGCAAAAAACCAAGCCGTTGTGTCAGGTGACGATTACGGGTTAGGATGTTCTTCATGAAAGGATTCTCTCCGCACGTTTCTTGGCACGGAAAACCATCGACGAGGCGGCAATATTCACCCCGAGTGAGATCAGGAACAGGACGATGCCGATCAAGAACAGAACATGGTAATGAATGCTGCCGTTTGCTACTTCACCCATTTCGGCAGCAATGGTTGCGGTCATGGTGCGCACAGGAGAGAAGATACTGCTCAACTTGAGAGCCAGTACAGGAGCATTGCCGGTGACCATCATCACCGTCATGGTTTCACCGATCGCGCGTCCGACACCGAGCATGATGGCCGTGAGGACACCAGATTTTGCAGCCGGCAGGGTGACGCGCCAGATCGTCTGCCAACGCGTCGCACCCAGCGCCCAGGCTCCTTCACGATACGCACGCGGGACCGCGTCCAGTGCATCTTCTGCAACCGAAACAACTGTCGGTACGGCGATGCCACCCAACAGAATGGAACCGGCCAGGGCAGTTAGACCCGTTGGCAGGTCCAGAAAGGCGCGTAGAAACGGGGAGAGGATCAGCATCCCGAGAAATCCCAGCACCACTGAGGGAAGTCCGCCGAGCAATTCCACAAGCGGTTTGAGAATTTCCCTCATCCAGCGCGGAGCGATCTCTGAAATGTAGATGGCGGTGCCGATCCCGAACGGAACGGCGATCAGCGCCGCGCCAAGGGTGATAATGAGAGAACCTGTTATCAGTGGAAGGACCCCGAAATATTCCTCGATTGGATACCAGCGAACACTGAATAAAGAGGATAGTTCCACTTCGCCGAAGGTGGGTATTCCTTCGCGGATCAGGAAGAAGAAGATCAGCGCTACAAAGAGTATCGCTGAGTAGCCTGAGGCTTTGATGAGACGAGTGATGACGAACTCGCGCCAGTTTAGAGATTTTTCCATAGTCACCTATAAGACCTGACAAGTCTTCGCTGGCCGCGCAATGAACTTCGAAAGCGATAACGCGCATGAGAGGCGCCACGGCGCCATGCGACGCCTGTCAGGTCTGGTTTTGTTATTTCACCGGCACAAACCCCAGATCTGCCACGATCTGTTGTGCCTCTGCTGCCAGGATCCAGTCGAGATATTCTTTTACAACGCCGGTAGGGACGCCGTTCGTGTACATATAAAGATCGCGCGCAATAGGATATGTTTTATCGTTCACCGTTCGAATGGATGGCAGCACGTATGCGCCGCCTTCCTGTTCTGCGATCGCGATCATTTTGAGATCATCGGGCACATAGCCAAGACCATCGTAACCAATTGCGTTCGGGTTTTGGCGCACTTCCGCAATAATGCCTTCCGAAGAAGGCAATAAAAGTGTGTCGGTCGAAAAGAGGGTCTTGTCATCACTATTCCCCAGACGTAATACTGTCTCAAGAAAATAAACATGCGTGCCTGAGTTGGTCTCGCGTGAGAGTCGCACGATGGGACGGTCATCTCCTCCCACTTCGGACCAGTTCTCGATCTTGCCGCTGTAGATATCCGAAATCTGCTGCAGCGTCAGTTCGTTTACGGGGTTTTCAGGGTTGACGATTACAGCGATGGCATCGCGGGCGATAATGAATTCGGTCGGTTCCACACCGTTGGATTTGGCCTGCTCCACCTCCTCGTCCTTGATCTGGCGGGAGGCATTGGCGATATCCACGGTGCCGTTGACGAGGGCCGCGATTCCCGTTCCGGACCCGCCGCCTGTTACCGATATACGGACGTCTGCGTGGTCGCCTTGATATTTCTCCGCCCACGCCAGCGCCAGGTTGACGATGGTGTCTGAACCTTTATTTTCGATATAGTGTGCCGAAGAATCAGATGCGGTCTCCGACGAATCGGGACCGCATGACGTAAGAACAAACAGCGCAATGCCGGTTAAGATAAAAATGGCGAATCGGTTCATCATGGCGAATTATAGTCGAAGTTTTTGACATGGGACGGCATGATAAAATCACGCTATGTCTTCCACTCAAGCCAGTTTTTCTGTTCAAGATCTCGATTTTTACTACGGTCCTGCAAAGGCACTATCCAAGATCAACCTGGAGATCGAGCCGCGCAAGGTCACTGCTTTGATCGGCCCTTCGGGCTGTGGTAAATCCACATTTCTGCGCTGCCTGAACCGCATGAACGACACCATTCCGGATACAAGAGTCGAAGGTCAAATCCTGTTGAGCGGCAAGAACATTTATGCTGAGGATATGGATGTGGTCACGCTCAGGCAGCGGGTGGGGATGGTGTTCCAGAAGCCAAACCCGTTCCCACAATCGATCTTTGACAACGTTGCGTTCGGTCCGCGTGTGATGGGCATGAATGTGAACATGAATGATGTCGTGGAACAATCCCTGCGCGCCGCGGCATTATGGGACGACGTTAAGGATATATTGCAGGAAAATGCGCTGGGGCTGTCGTTGGGGCAGCAGCAGAGATTGTGCATTGCGCGTGTAGTGGCAGTACAGCCAGAGGTGATCCTGATGGATGAGTCCACGTCTGCGCTCGACCCGATCGCGACCCTGCGCGTGGAGGAATTGATCGCCGAGCTGAAACAGGAGTATACGATTGTCATCGTCACTCACAACATGCAACAGGCGGCGCGTGTTTCCAATTTCACAGGTTTGTTTTGGCTGGGGGAATTGATCGAATTTTCTCCCACCGATCTCATGTTTACGAGGCCAAAAGAGGAACTCACAGAAGCCTATATCACCGGAAAGATGGGTTAGTCATGTCATATAAAAGTCTTCGTACCATCATTGCGAGCGGAGCGAAGCAATCTCACAAAAAATTCCACGTTTACAAATCGTAAATAGAGATTGCTTTGTCGTGGCGCACTCGCCGTTTAAGGCTCGGGCGCCACTCCTCGCAATGACGTAAACATTAAAAAAATCCGCCGTTTTCGGCGGATCTTTTTTTTTCTTATTCGTGATGCTGCTGTTTCCAGAATTCATCGTCGCTAGATTTGATCTCGGCGATCTCCCCGGTGGCAATGAAGACGGTGCGCTCACAAATATTTGTGACGCGATCTGCAAAGCGTTCGAGGTTGTGCGCCACCCAGAGCAGCCAGTTGGCGCGCTCGATCGTCTTGGGGTCGGCGATGATAAACGTCATCAGTTCACGATAGATCTGATTGTAGAGAGCGTCCACTTCATCATCCTCCACGGGAAGCGCCTGTGCCGTCGCCACATCCTCGTTGACAAAGGCCGTCAGGGCGCGGTGTAACATATCTGCGCCTTTGTTGGCCATGCGCGGTACATCGATGAGCGGTTTCAGCAGCTGTGTATCGCCCATGCGGATGTTAATGTTGGAGATTCCCTTGGCGTAATCGCCCATGCGCTCCAGCTCAGAAATAATTTCCATTGTGGAGGCTAGCAGACGCAGGTCATGTGCCATGGGCTGCTGCGTGGCGATCAGGACCATCAGATGACTTTCGATCTCAAAGCGTTTCTTGTTGATTTCCTTATCTTCCTGAAATAAACGTTCCGCGGCTTTGATGTCACGTTTTCGCAGGGCTTCCACAGAATCCAACAATGCCTTTTCGACCATGCTTCCCAACATCAGCACGTCGTCTTTCACCTGCTGGATTTCAGACTCAAAGGTTTTTCTGACCATACATACCTCTCTATGATATTCAGTGATTATACCCACTAACCAAAGCGACCAGTAACGTAATCTTCGGTACGCTTGTCCCTGGGATTGGTGAAAATGCGGTTGGTATCGTCAAATTCGATGACCGTGCCAGATCGTTCACCCTCCCCGGAAAGCATCATCATGGCCGTATAGTCAGATGCACGGGCGGCTTGCTGCATATTATGAGTCACGATTACGATGGTGTAGTTTTTCTTCAATTCCTGCATCAGCTCTTCGATCTTGAGCGTGGCGATCGGGTCCAGGGCGGAGGCGGGTTCGTCCATGAGGATCACCTCCGGCTTGATGGAAATGGCGCGGGCGATACACAGGCGCTGCTGCTGCCCACCGGACAGCGAGAGACCGGATTGGTGAAGTTTGTCCTTCACTTCATCCCACAGCGCGGCCTGTTTGAGAGCGCCTTCCACGAGTTCATCCATATTCCCTTTGAAACCATGAATGCGCGCGGTCCAGGCGATATTTTCATAAATGCTCTTGGGAAAGGGATTGGGTTTCTGAAATACCATGCCGATGCGATAGCGGACTTCCACCGGATCGATATCTTTCGCATAAATGTCCTCGCCTTCGAAGATAACTTGTCCCTTGATGGATGTTCCTGCATAGAGTTCGTTCATACGGTTGAAGGCCCGCAGCAGTGTAGACTTGCCGCAGCCGGATGGTCCAATGATGGCCGTGATCTTGTTGTGCTCAACTTTGATGTTGACATTGGTAACCGCTTTGAACGTGCCGTAGAAGATATCAAGGTCACGGGTTTCCAGTACGTATTTGGATTCGGAGTTGGTAATGGTCATGCTTAGAATCTCCTGCTGAAGCGGTTGCGGAGTAGGACGGCAGACGCATTCAAGCTCAGCAACAGCACCAGAAGTACAAGAATGGATGCCGCGGCAAGACTTCGGAATTCATCCTGTGGACGCGATGTCCATTGATAGATCTGAATGGGAAGCGTCGTAAATTTGGAAAAGGGCGACGATGGGTCGAAGCTGATGGCGGTGGATGCGCCCACGACCACCAGGGGAGCCGTTTCACCGATCGCACGGGAAATAGCCAGGATGGTCCCGGTCAGGATGCCGGGCAAGGCATTCGGCAAAACATGTGACCAGACCGTCTGCCACTTGGTGGCGCCAACACCAAAACTGGCGTTGCGAAGCGAGCGGGGCACGGCGCGGATGGCCTCCTGGGCGTTGATGATGATAATTGGAAGCACGAGCAGGCCGAGGGTGAGTCCGGCGGAGAGCACAGTTCTTCCATTTTCAGAAGTCAGGTTCACGATTCCGAACATTTTGCCACTTGTGAACGGTTCTAATGTGCGGACAAAAATAGCCAGACCCAAAATACCGTACACAATGGACGGTACGCCGGCCAGATTGTTGATGTTGGTCTGGATGACCCGATTGAGCCAGTTATCTGAAGCATATTCTTCCAGGTAGATGGCGGCTCCGACACCCATCGGAAAAGCCAGCAAAACCGTGAACAGGATCGTCCAAAGTGACCCGAGAATGGCGGTGCGCACGCCAGCTGTGAGGGGTTCACTGGTCTGGGGTCGGGTAACAAAGTCAGTGGTAAGCCATGAGACAAAATCCAATTCTGCCTTCGGATACTCCTGCGCCACCGTCGCACGGATTTCGTCTGCTTGAGTCAGCGACGGCCACAGTTTCCACACTTGCACGACATCGGGCCGGACGATCCTTTCGACGACCAATTGAAGGACCTCTTCACGCGATCGGGAGTCGAAAGGCTCATCATTGTTCAGTTTATTGAATGCGCCGCTCGAAAGCGTAGATTGCAGCAAAGCCACCAACTGTTCTTTGCTTTGATTTTCGAGAGGTGTGCCGTCGGCTGTGAGAGAATCGGGATCTACCCTGGCTTCATAGGCGACATATCCAAAAGCACTATCAATGACATTGAGCATCAATGCGATCAGCGCGATAATGCCAACGATGGTGGATGCCTGAAAAAGTACGTGCCAGACGACACCTTTGCGGTGACGGGCATTCGTATTGTTGGCAAACCCCTCGATAACTCCTTTTTCCTTCATTCGTACACCTCCCGGAAGCGACGCACGATGGACTGGCTGATAATGTTTAGAGCCAGCGTGATCACAAACAGGAACAATCCCAGCGCAAAGATACTGTTGTAATCAATTGAGTCGTAGCTCAGGTCACCGCCCGAGATTCGCACGATGTGACCAGTAATTGTCTCGGCGCCCACGAAGGGACTGAACGTAAAATTGGGACCCGCGCCAGCAGCTACCGCCACGATCATCGTCTCGCCGATCGCACGCGAGATGCCAACGATGATGGCTGCCGCGATCCCCGAAAGAGCCGCGGGAACCACAATCTGTGTGGCAACCTCCAGCTTGGTTGCACCCATGCCATACGCGGCCTCCCGCAGCGAACGAGGCACTGCACTTAGGGCATCTTCGGTCATGGATGTGATGAGTGGCAAAATGAGGATGCCCATCACGAGTCCAGCTGACCCTGTGTTGTAGATCTGAACGGTGTCCTTTCCAAAGATTTCGCGCAGGAGCGGCGTCATAAATGTCAACGCGAAATACCCATACACGATCGTGGGGATTCCCGCCAGGACTTCCAAAATGGGTTTCAAAAGATTTCGGACTCTCGGACTGGCATACTCGCTCAGGTAAACTGCCACGCTCAATCCTAATGGGATCGCTATCGCCATTGCAATGATTGTCGTCATCAATGTGGAGTTGAACAACGGCCAAATGCCAAATTTACCGATATGAGGTTTCCACTCTGTAGATGTGAACGTTTCAAGCAGATTAACCTCGGGCATCTGGAAGAACAGCAATGCTTCCCTGCCCAATTCGTAGACAATGCCAAGCGTTACAAAAATGGAGAAAAAACCGCTAAAGAACAGCAATGCCTGGATGATCGTTTCGCCCACCCGAGTCCGGCGACGCAGACTGAATCTAGATGCTTTCTTCTCTTCCGTGTTTTGGATCGTTAATTCAGTCATGAAAGCACCTCCTTTCGAAAAAAAAGTTTCCCTATTACAGCAAATTACCTTCCTTCTCCATTTGGAGAAGGAAGGTTCGATTTTTTTGGGTGATGACCTTGATTACTGACCTACGGCAGTGTTCCAGGCGCCAAGGTTTTCCTCAGCTTTGCCTTCACTCACGGGGAAGTAGCCCACATCGATGATTTCGTCTGTCACATTGCCAATGTAGAAGTAGATGAAGGAAGCGACCTGCGGTTTCTCCTGCATGATCTCGGTGCTGGAGTAGATGAATAGAGGGCGAGAGATTGGATATTCACCAGATTCAGCGGTCTCGGCGCTCGGAGCCACACCATCGACGGAGAGAGCTTTTAACGAAGAAGCGTTCTCCTGATAGTAGGCGTATCCAAAGTAACCGATGGCGTACGGTGAACCTTCGACACCCTGGACCAGGACATTGTCATCTTCCGAGAACTGAGCGCCAGTTGATTCAAGGATGGCCTTCTCCCCAGCTTCGAGATCGGCTTTGCCTTCAGCATTCGGGAAGGCCGGTCCCATGACCGCTTCGACGAAGTAATCGAAGGTACCAGAGTCGGTGCCCGGGCTGAAGCGCAGGATGGTTTCAGCGGGCCACTCAGGGCGCACATCCGACCACTTCTCAGCAGTGGAGAAGATCTGGGCGAGCTCAGCCTTGGTGACATCGGTGACGAAATCATTTTCAGAGCTGACAACGACTGCGAGAGCATCGATACCCACTTGGAACTCAACCACGGTGCGCCCAATACCCTTGCAGGATTCGACTTCGGTGTCTTTAATAGCGCGGGACGAATTGGCGATATCGGTTTCACCAGCCACGCAGAAGCGTTCGATGCCGGCGCCAGAGCCGATGGAATCGACGGTGAGGTTTCCGGTAAAGCCTTCCTCTTCGAAGCGCTGCTTCATGCGTTCGGTCAGAGGAAAGACGGTCGATGAGCCGGCTGTGATGATGTCACCGGTAACAGCGTCCGGCGCATACATGCCCATCGGATCTTCGGTTGGCGCTTCAGTAGGAGCTTCCGTCGCAGCGGGAACTTCGGTTGCGGGGGCTTCTGTTGCAGGAGCCTGGGTGGGTTCAGCAGTGGCAGCGGGTCCACAAGCTGCCAGCACAAAGCTCATGAGGATGAGCACGAACAGTAACGAACGAATCGATTTGGTCATTTCTATTTTCTCCTTGTATTTTGTACCTTGAAATCTTATCAACCGGCTTTTAAGGGCATGGGAAGAACAGGTTAACATCTTGTTAAAGTAATCAATGTCGCTGCGCGTGGCGCCTGAGCGCCGGGAAGCGTCGTGTGGCGCCATGGCGACACAGTCTCCCTGTGAGCAGGCTTCATAAAAAAATTCAGACGTGTACCATGGAAGCCTGGAGATGGCATGTTTAAAAACAAATGCCCGCCTTTGTTCCGGGAGGCGGGCATTGTCTCACATGGAGACAAAAGGAGGAGAAAAATCAATCACTGCGGAACAGCGTGAATTTTTCCTCGGCACCCAGCAGTGCTGTTTCAAATTGTGTATCCTCCCACTTCCAGGTGTTGATATCGGTTAAGGCACGATAGGCAGTCAGGTCGAGCTGCAGAGGCGTGACAGAAACGAAGCCCTCTGCCAGCGCGCCCACGTCTGTGCCGCGCTCCGGGACGCCGGTCGGCGCGTCACCACCGATCCAGTAATAGGGTTTGCCGCGCGGGTCCACGCGTTCGTCGAGGCGGCTGTGATAGACGCGCAGTCCCTGCCGGGTGAGGGTGATGCCGCGGATCTTCTCATCCGGAAGAAACGGCACGTTGACGTTGAGCAGTATCTCGTGCGCAAGACCGTTCTCCATCACCTGGTGTACCACCTTCAACGCGGCCCGCGCCGCGGGTCCGTAGTCGATTTCGCCCAAATGACTGTCGGTGGTCTCCAGTGAAACCGCCACACCGGGGATGCCGGCGATCACGGCTTCCATGGCAGCGGTGACTGTCCCGGAATACGTAACGTCATGCCCAAGGTTTGCGCCTGCATTGACGCCCGATACGACGATGTCAATTGGCTCTTTGAAATAACCAAGCGTGCCAAGCGCAACGCAGTCGGAGGGAGCGCCATCGCTGGCGAATGCATGGGTACCATCTGCGAGACGGACTTCGCGAACGCGTAACGCACGATCCAGGGTTTTGACATGTCCCGCGCCAGACCAGTTCCGATCTGGCGCAAGAACAGTGACCTTCCCTAACTTTCGCATTTGCTGGGTCAGGGCGAGCAAGCCAGGCGCCATCACGCCATCGTCATTGGTGACAAGAATATGTTTTGTCATTCTTATTTTCCTTCGCTCAGGAACTTGCGGCGTTTCTGCCGGGTATCCAGAGCGAATACCGTAAACAAACCGGCGATCATGATTGTAAGAATAATTGTCTCCATTGTTGTTAGTCTCCTGTGAATATGGCAGCCAAAAACAGAACGATAATTACGATAATGATCGATTCCAAGGATGCCTCCCGTGGATCAGGCCGCATCCAGAAGTCGGGTGAACGGCCGCCCCATATAATTGGCCATCCAGCTTCCCAAAATGCGAATGGATGTCCATTCCTTTTTCTTGCGGACGATGGTCTTTCGCTTGCGGATCGCTTTGAGCAAATCCTTTGTGGTGTGTCCTTCGAATTCTGTAACGCCGAGACCGATCGCTTCGGCTACATGTGCATCGCTGTTCCCAAACCTGGCGATGCCCAGGTGTTCGCCCAGGATGTGAGCATAATGATTGCTCATCCGATCCAGAGTTGTGGCGTTATAGGTTTCAATGCCGATCAATATCCGTGCTACCTCAGGGTTGCGCAATGCCTTCATGATCGAATAAGCGCTCAGGCTTTTCATGCCGAATCCGCCTGCCATGGGGTGAGGTGCAATGCAGAAGCCGCCCAGTGTACCGACCTTGAGGACGGTCTCGATCAGCGGTAGATCGCGGTCTACCATTTGGGTGATGTTCAGCGCCAGAAGGTCGCCTTCGGCAGTCGTGATCTCAATGCCTGGGATGACCTCGACCCCATATGCAGGTCCAAGTTCAAGAGCTTTGAGCGCGCCGTTGATCTCGTCATGATCTGTGATGGCCAGGATATCCAATCCGATTTGTTTGGCCCGTTTCAGAACCGAAGATACTGAAGCCGTGCCGTCATAGCTGTAAATGGTGTGCGTGTGCAGGTCCGCAATTCCCATGATTTCTCCTTTAAAACTACGCTTCCTATACAATACATACGCAAAAGTGTAGCAGTTCGTTGTTAAGGTCTTGTGAAGAACTGTTTAAGAGATTTTGTGGCCTGCGTTAACATGTTTGGCGCAGTCCTTCCTCTCATACAGTTAGACAGCGTGTTGTACAAATTGTTTCAGATATATGTACGTCGTTCCCACCCTGTACATGCAAAGCCTTGCGAAGGTTCTCTAAGAAGCATTACTACCCTTGTGTACAACCTTCGCAAGGCTTGTCCTATTGACGGGCTTTTGCTTTAAATGCACAAGGGCCCGGGAGGAGATCCGGGCCCTTGTGTAGGAGGAGAATAGGAAATATTTCTTGCGCGATCAATGGTGTTGCGATGTCTCTTCCTGCTGGCACAGGAAGGCGTGCCGTTTCTGTCGTGTATCTACGATGAGCACAATCATTATTGCAGTCGATGTTACGGCAAGAAATATTTCCATGCCACTAGGATAGCATGGAGTCCAAAATCCGTGCTTTACAGCGGGTTTGCCATAGCAAAACAAAAATGCAATGGTTACAGAGTGCCACACGCCTCTGGCGTATCTAAACGCAGGCTTTCATTTTCAGCCTACGAACGCAGCTGAGAAGTTTAGTTACTTAACTCAAGTTGTAACCTTCTTATCTCAAGGCGTACTATGTCATTTTCCAAAGGACACCGCTTTGGACGGTGTGAACGACCGAAGGGAGTGACACTTGCACCGGCACCAAGTGCAGGTGAGAATCCCCTGGCTGTGAGCCTTTTTCGGCGCACAGCCAGGGGAGACCCTTCGTGGCGCCTCGCGCCACTCAGGGTGACATAAGCTCCGGGCCATAGTGGCAACTCGGGTTAATTACTTGAGTTTAGAGTTCGAATGTAGTTGGACCTTAACAAAAAGAGGAACTTGC
>CAZBAX010000045.1:0-51080 GCA_964489725.1 uncultured Anaerolinea sp.
TCCGTGACTCGGTGTCTCCGTGGTTAAGGTTTTGGGCTTTTGCAAGAGGTCAAATAATTCGCACCTGTAGGCAGGCGCGCACCGGACTCGACCAGATGTTCGCAGTTGTCGAGGTTCAGCAAGAGTTCGATAAATAGAGTCTTACAAGGCAGAAGGTGTTGAAATTTCGATCCTTGAATTTATTTTTTCGGTTGCAGCAGAAAATCAAACGGAGGGCACTGATTGAGTTTGATGAGGTTTGCACCCATTTCACCGGCGTACAGTGCGGTCAGTGAGCCGGTATCGCAGCTCAGGCGTTGGAAATGATCGAGCGGCAGACCCAAGAAGTGCGAGACCGCCAGTTTAATCGGGTCGGCATGGAAGATGACCGCGACGATGTCCTTTGGATTCTTATGCTTTCGTACGATCCCTTCAAGCGCATTCACGATGCGCGTTTGCAGTTCCATGAACGATTCGCCATCCGGGAACTGGAACCGCGAAGGAGAGTGTTGAACGATTTTCCAGGCGTTCGTCAATCGCAATGCGCGTATCGATTTTCCCTGCCATTTGCCCACGTGAGCATCCATCAGGCCGGCTTCCTGCTGAATGGTCAGTTTATGGGATAACGCAATCGGCTCAGCAGTCTGCATTGCCCGCTCCAGCGGACTCGAGTAAACGGCCTTCAACGGTACCTGGGCCAGCGCTTCGCCCAACGCCTGGGCCTGTTTTTGTCCCTTTTCGTTGAGGTGGATCCCTGCGCTTTGACCTGGCAATTTGCCAGTCTTGACAAAATCATTTTCGCCGTGGCGGATGAGTAATAGGAGAGGCATAGGTTCATCCTTGTGTAGCCAGCGTTCTCTAACGCTGGCGCTTTCTTATTTCCATTGCGTGTCGATCTCAATCAGATGGTGATCATTTAGATAATAGTTGCCATAACTCGAATAAGAATACGCTTCAGCTTCTTTCACAATGCCAGCCCTGACGGGATTCAGATGAATGTAATTCAGCTTTTGCTGAAGAAAGTCCTCCGTATAGATACATTGCTCCCAAAAACTATCTTGCCATACTTTGAATTCTGCTCGTTCTGTTTCGGCGCCTGCCTGCTCGAATGCCTGTATCCACTCGCTCTTTCCTTCCACCTTTGCCTGCCTTGTGATTCTGCCAGATGTAAACCTCTTGAAATCACGCATAAAATCCGTTACGGCTTGTTCCATTTTAGGAAAGATCAATCGATGAATGTGATCTGGCACAATCACATAACCGATGATTTTGACTGAATACTGATAACGATAGTAATTTAAGCTGTCGATAATCGGAATAATAAAGGAAGGCTGCATAAAAATCTTCAGACGGTTGTAAATGACGCTAGTGATGTAATAAATGGAACCTTCTATTCGATATCGCTTTTCCATTTGAACCTTCCCTGCAAGTCCGACTTTTTCGCGACCGTCTGCGCAAGAGAGCGCAAACTATGCCGGTGACTATTTGATCTTTCTCTTCATCTCAACGATCTGTTCTTCGCTCATCGCAGGGATATGGTCCACCTTTGTAATGCCCAGGGCTTTGCGCTGTGCTTCGCGCCACATTTCAAGCCGCGCCGTCACCTGTGACTCGTATCCCTCCTGCGAGGGAGCATAGAAGTAGGTGCCCAGCAGCCGCCTGGGCAAATACTGCTGTGGAGTGAAATGTCCCTCCTGCTCGTGAGGGTAGACGTAATCTTTTCCGTGTCCCATTGCGGCGGCATCGCGGTTACCATCCATTAAGTGACGCGGCACTGAGACTTGCCCCTCGTCTTCAATTTTCTTCATCGCCTTGAAATACGCGCCGGCGCTGTTTGATTTTGGCGCGGTGGCCAAATACAACGTCGCTTCCACGATTGGGTAAATCCCTTCGGGCAAGCCTATGTAATCAAATGCCTGGGCGGCCGAAGACGTCACTACCAGTCCCATGGGGTCGGCGAGACCGATGTCTTCCCCGGCCAGAATGATCAGCCTGCGTATGATGAACTTAGGGTCTTCACCGGCGTAGATCATTTTCGCCAGCCAGTAGAGCGCGGCATCCGGGTCGCTTCCGCGGACCGATTTGATAAAGGCGCTAATGGTGTCGTAGTGCGCATCGCCATCTTTATCATAAAGGACGGCGCGGCGTTGGATCGATTCCTGCGCTACATCCAACGTGATGTGGATGACGCCTTTTTCGTCCAGCGGCGTCGACTCGACGGCAAGCTCGATGGCATTCAGCGCGTTGCGCGCGTCGCCAGAGGCCACTTCGATTAAATGGGATCGGGCATCGGCGTCTAGCTGGAGGCGCTTGTCTCCATAGCCGCGCTCCTTGTCGATGAGGGCACGGTCGATCAGCGTCCCGGTCTCTTCCTGGTTCAAATTCCGTAACTGGAAGACACGCGAACGCGAGATCAATGCCTTGATGACCTCAAAATATGGATTCTCTGTTGTCGCACCGATCAGCGTGACCGACCCATTCTCCACGTGCGGGAGGAGTGCATCCTGCTGGGCTTTATTCCAGCGATGGACCTCATCGACAAATAGAATGGTCCTGATGTTGTGAAGTCGCCGGCGTTCCAGCGCCTCCTCGATAATCACGCGCAGGTCCGCTTTGCCAGCCAGGATGGCTGAGATCGTGACAAAATGACTCCTGGTTGTGTTGGCTATGACCTGCGCGAGAGTTGTCTTGCCCGTGCCGGGAGGTCCCCACAAGATGATGGAGGAAAACAGCCGATCGGCTTCGATGGCGCGGCGCAGCAGCTTGCCCTCTCCAACGATATGTTCCTGCCCGATATATTCATCCAGCGTGCGCGGACGCATTCGGGCGGCTAGAGGCGCTTCATGCTTCATACGCTCCTGCATGGCATGGTCAAAAAGATCGTCGGTCATGCGGTGATTATAATGTAAGTCGATTTACGGCTGGCTGGAGCGAGTGGTAAGCGTGGCGGCAGCAAAAAAGGGCTGCTGGATCACAACCCTTTTTTTGCTGCCCTGGTGATGGACCTATTTTTTCTCTGCCGGGTTGGGACCTGTACCGCGTAGGTTCACGGCCCGTTTGAGCATATCGAACCAGAACGGCGCCCCTTGCATGCCGGCGAATGCCGTAATTAAGATGCCTACAATTTTGGATACCAGGTTGCTTTGATCGTTCGCATGAGGCGGAGCCAGACATCTACCCTGAGGAAGAGGAATACCGAAGGCATCGCCGGGATCTGGGAAAAGTAGACAGGAGTTGGTCGGGTTACCATCCTTACCGGTTCCGATCACGATGGGAGAGATACCCCAGCCTACAGGCAGGTTCAGTTCCTGTAGTTGCTGCTGAGCGCTTGTGGCGATATCAACTGGATTCCCGGCGCTATCTACATTTTCTGCCGGGCTATCGCCCTGCTCGACTGCCCGGGTTGCCTGTGCCACCAACACCTGCCGGACTGACGGGTCGCGCCAGAGATAGAGCGTGAGGTCAAACGAATCGACATTTAGCAGGAGCGCCAGCGCCAGACCGATCAGCAGCGCCATGAGCTGTGAATAACGTTTGAAGACACCGCTGGCGCGGTCCATCGAATCGTTGAACCACTTTTCCACATTTTCGCGCGCATTCGCGAGCTGCTTTTCCTTATCTGTAGCATACTCCTCGACATTCATCAGGAGAGCACTCAAGGTTTGGTGGACCTCGGGACTGATGACACTCAATGCCGCTACGCCGTGGCGGACTTTCGTGAGCGAAGCCGCTGCATCTTTCTTGGGTTGCAGCTGAACCACTTCGTCCATTTCATTCTTGAGTCGTGTGGCCTCCGTCAACGCAGTTTTCATACCAGTCGTCAGGATCCGAATCACCTGGTCGTCGAGCGTTAGATTGGGATATTTCGTCTTAAGGTCCTGGATAAAGTTCTCGGCCTTGCTCTTCAGCAGTTTGACCGTTTGCTTGGTGACGGCCGTCCCGGCTTCTGTGGCTGCTGCGCTGCGTGCCAGTTCAGAAAGCAAATTGAGTTCCTCGATGACCGCCTGCTGCACTGTTAATTTGCTGCGATCTTGGTCGAGGTCATCCCTGAGCTTCAGGATGCCCTGCTGGATCAGCGAAGATTCTGTATTGGCTGTCATCGCAATATCGAACAGGGCCCGGGCGAATTGCTGCGATGGAATATACGAGGGCAGTTTGCGCTTTTCCTTGGTGAAGCCGCGCAGGATTGGATAGCGATAGAACCAGGCCGGGACCTGTGACGGTTCGCGCCGCTTGCGCGAGGTCATCCCACGTATCAGCGGGTGATCATAGAATTGCGACTTCATATTGGGGTTGGCCAGCATCTCGTGGATTGCCTTCTCCAGGTCTTTAGCTCGTTTATCCAGCGCTGTCGTGATCCACTCCTGAATTTGGATCGTGGACAGGCTCAGTATGATCCAGACGAATATGATGCCGATGGCGACATCCAAAATGGCCCCGAAATCCATAGAATCCTCCTGGGTATGAAAATATTACCTGCCTCAAAACACCTGGGCCCCATCCTTGCGAGCGGAGCGAAGCGTCGCCGTGGCGACACACTCTTATCAAAGGATTGTTATCTAGTGCTCCGAATAGGATTGCGTCGTCGGGCTGTGCCCTCCTCGCAAAGACGGAAATGTGTTTTTGAGGTGACTGGTAGAGTAGGCGATCAGCTTGCAGCCCGGAAAGAGGCAAGCGCGGCCTCGCGATCGTTGAAGGTTTCGATGAACATATCAAACCCGCTAAGTTCAAAGGTGGACCTTGTTTCCTTGGATGGGCTCAACAGCTTCAAATGCGGCGATTTATAGGTGCCAGCGCTGATACCGCGGCGTACCTCTTCTTCACTCATGTTGCTGGTCGTGTCGACACTGCGAAGGTTGTTAAATATGTGGTGCAGTGCACGAAGCCCGGCGCTGCTGACGAACGGCGCGTGCGAAAGATCCACCAGGATGTGACGCGCACCGCCCGCGATCAATTCATCTGCCTGTTTCTCGAACGCCTCGTACGAGGAGGCGTCCAGGTTACCATCAATATGCATCACCGTGACCGGGACTGAGCCATTTTCGACAGAAACTTTGATATTCATTATTTTCCTCTTTGCGAACAGGGGTGGGTAAGGATGAACTTAGTATATAAAATCACACCAGAAATTACAAGCCTTCTGCAACTGCAATTTGATCTCGATCTCTAAGGTGCGACTGGTTGACCAGGTAGATGCCCACCAGCGCAATGGCCCCGCCAATTGCCTGCCAGATGCCCGGCGTTTCGTCCAGCAGCGGAATCGCAAGAATCGTCGTCACGACGGGCTGCAGGATCATCGTCGGCGATACGATCGAGGCGGGCAGGTGGCCCAGCGCATACGCCAGCGACATGTAGCCGATCAGCTGCGAGACGATCGCGGTTGCCAGAAAGATGAGCCAGGTGTTTCTCTGAAAGCCCAGGAGCGGATTTCCCAGCAGCAGGTTGATGATCAGGAGTGTAAGGCTGGCTCCCACGCCCACCAGCCAGATATGTGTCACCGAGTCAAAGGTCATGCGGCTTTTTTCAGTGAACAGAAAGTAGCCGCCGTAGAAGAAGCCTGTGAATACGGCCATCACGTCGCCGACGCCGAAGCGCGGGTGCAGAATAAAATCCGTTCCCATGATCAGCGCTGCGCCCAGCAACGCTACAACGAGTCCGCGCCAAAAAGCCGGCGATAGGTTTATCTTGAAGATCAACCACGTCCCCAGCGCCACCCATAACGGCGACGTGTTTCCCAACAAGGTGGCATTCGAGGCGGTCGTGTACGAGAGCGATGCGGTCCACAGTGCAAGGTCACAGGCGGTAAACACACCTGCGAGCAGAGGAAAGATCACCAGCCCCGAACCAACCGACGGCGCCTTCCTGATACGCGGCAAAAAAAAGGGGAGAAGCAAGAAGATCGAGAAGAAGAGTCTATAGAACGCGGTCACGGGTCCCGGTGCATCTGCCCAACGCACGAACATGGCCGAAAAGCTCAGTGACAGGATGCCGACGCCCAGCGCTAAATAGGCAGTCAAGGATTTGTTTTGTGTCATGGTGAAAACCGTGATGAGATGATGTTCGGAGGATCACACCTGGAGTCGATCCAGGATGGCAGGCAGCTCTGCCAGGGTCGATATGGTCGCATCGGGCTGGACGCGAGGCTGGTCTTCATCCGAAGAGCCAGCCCGGCGGCTGATCCAGATCCCGTATAATCCGGCGCCTTTGGCGCCGCGAATGTCTGCATCCAAATTGTCGCCCACCATTACAGTTTCGGTCGGCAGAAAATACCAGTTGGCAATGGCAAGCTCAAAGATGCGTGGATGCGGCTTTCGATAACTACAGGATGCAGAGGTGAGAATGAAGTCGAAGTACGACGCGATCTCAAACTTACTCACCAGCTGCTGCACATCCCGATCGTCACCGGCGTTCGAGATCAGACCCATCCGATACCCGTTCTGCTGCAATTTCTTCAGCGTGGGCACTGTATCGGCTTCGAGTATCCAGTTTTCCTGTGTGATCGCAAATAGGCTGTCCAATGCCTTGCGGAGCAGCTCGTCTGGCATGTTGGTATATCCTTTATCCTTCAAAATGTCGATCAGGACGTACGTATAGGTTGTTTCGAGTAGATCTTTTTCGCGGCGCGCAAAATATTCGCCCAGCCTGCGGCGGAACTCTATCGGGAACGTGGATAAGTTCAGCTCCAATCCCTGATCGATCAGATACTGGGTAAGAGCTTCATCGGCATGCGCGGTGACCGGGTACCAGGATTGGCGCTCGTACATGAGCGTGCCGCCGAGATCGAAGATTACAGCGCGTAGAAAGTTTCGAGACATACGGTTCTTGAATCAAAGATAGGTTGGAATTGCGATGACCATAAATTAGTTCGTGGTGCAAAAGCCTTGCGAAGGTTGCTTCGACCGAGTTTCCGGGACTACTGGAAACCTTCGCAAGGCTTATCATGCATGTTTTGCACCAGAAACTAAGCTACGATTTTGGAGTGTGGGAATCTGCTCCAACAATTTGGGATGACCTATTCACTGGTCGTGACGAGCCTGACTTCAACATTTAAGTATGGCCACGCCTCGTGCAAGGGCGGCCCTTGAGGCGCAACGCTATTTCTTGTTGTCGCGGGATTCTACCGTCAACGGTTTTTGCGGCAGCGTGGTCACCAGCACCTTGTCCACGCGGCGTCCATCCATATCGATCACTTCGAAGCGCAGGTGCTGCCATTCGAACTGGTCGGCCGTCTGCGGCACCCGCCCCAGCGAGAGCATGACGAACCCACTCAGGGTTTCATACTCATCTTCATGCGGAAGAGGCGGCAGGTTGAATATCTCTTTGAACTCATCCACTTCCAGCATCCCGTCCAGCAGCCAGGAACCATCCTGTCGCTGGGTGGCTTGCGGCTCTTCGAGTTCGATCTGCCCAACGATCTCTTCGATCACATCATTCACTGTTAACAGTCCCTGCAGCCCGCCAAACTCATCGATGACAAGCAGCATCTCGGTACCCTTTTCCTTGAAGATCTCCAGCGCACGCGCCGCAGACATGGTTTCAGGGATATAGAAAGCTGGCTTGAGCAGATCCTTCAGTTTGATCGGGTTACCGCTCAGGCTCGCCAGCAGCAGGTCACGCGCTTTGACAATCCCCAGTATCACGTCTAAGGTATCCTGACGCACAGGGAAGCGCGAGACCTCATTTTCGGCGATCTTTGCACGGATTGCTTCAATGCTATCATCGATATCCAGCCACACGATTTCGGTGCGCGGGGTCATGAGCGAATAAACCCGTTGCTCGCCGAGGCTGAAGATTCCCTCGACCATGTCCTGTTCCGCTTCTTCGAATACTCCGGCCTGCGTACCCTGATCGATGAGCACCTGTAGCTCTTCTTCCGTGATCGGTGGTGAGGACGATGGCTTGATTCCCAGGAGACGTAAGGCAATATCCGTTGCAAACCCCATCAGTTTGATCAGCGGAGAAAATATTCTCGACACAAACAACATCGGCCCTGCGACCACGCGGGCGATCCGTTCAGGGCTGTGCATTCCCAATCGCTTGGGAACGAGCTCTCCCAGCCAGATCGTCAGGGTCGTGATGACCATCACGACGATAGCGATTGCCAGCGTCTCACTGTATTCTGCAAGTACAGGGACCTGGGCAAAGCTGGCAGCCAAATTATCAGACAAGGTTGCACCACCGACGGCACCGGCAAGTACACCAACCAGCGTAATACCAACCTGAACTGTGGAGAGGAAGACGTTCGGATCTTCAAGGAGTCTCAACGCAGTGTTTGCTGCATGATCGCCTTCGTTGGCATGTTGCTGCAGCCGCGCTTTGCGCGAGGCGAGCAAGGCCGCCTCCGACATCGAGAGCACAGCGTTGAGCAGAATCAGGCCGGCTACTAACACTATTTCGTTCCAGAAACTCATGACACCCTTTCAGACAGACGAATGGCGTGCTGCTTTTCCCCGTTCACTGATCCCCGTGTACGCGACAAAAGACGGACTGGATCCTCCGTTGACAACTTGTCAATGGGAAACAGCCCGAAAGTAGGTTCGTTGTCTATGGGGACTTCTGACATGATACTTGTGGACTAACTCACTTCGCCTATTGTACTATGAATAATGCGCCTCATCCGCGAACCTCGATCCCGGTTCCCATCTCAACACGTCCAATCACCCAAGCGGCCTGACCCATTTCGTGCGCCCGCGCCAAAAAGGATTCAAGCTGCTTTTCAGGGACGCCCAGTAACAGTCCGCCGCTGGTCTGTGGATCGAAGAGCAGCATTCGATTCGCCTCATCGATCGACTCGCTGAAATGGACCTGCGATCCAAAGTGCCTCTTGTTATCGAACGCGCCGCCAGGGAAGATGCCCTGTTCGGCATACTTTCGCGCACCGGCGACGAATGGGATTTTGGCAAAATCCAACTGCAGCGCCAGCCCGGATGCATCCGCCATTTCCATCCCATGACCAAGCAAACTATAACCCGTGATGTCGGTACCACCTGACAACCCAAGGTCCACGGCAAGTTGACCTGCCAATTTGTTCAAACGCTTCATCCAATCGACCGTTTCGAGCACGTCGGCTATCGCTGCTTTTTCCTGCTTCAATGCCGTAGTGGTGACGCCGAACCCGAGGGGTTTTGTGAGTACGAGAGAATCGCCGATCTTGAGTCCACTTTTGCTTAACATCTGGCGCGGATCCACAAAGCCGATCACAACCAGCCCATATTTGGGTTCCTTGTCCTTGACCGTGTGCCCGCCCGCGATCACTACGCCTGCCTCGCGCGCCTTCTCTGCTCCGCCCCGAATGATCTCACTGGAAATCTCATTCGGCAGGTCATCGGGCAATGCCGCAACGTTCAGGGCCAGAAAAGGTTGACCACCCATCGCGTACACATCTGACAAACTATTGGCCGCGGCGATGGCGCCGTAATCGTAGGCGTCGTCTACAACTGGCGTGAAGAAATCGGTGGTAACGACGATGGCACGGTCCTCGTCGAGCCGCCAAACTGCCGCGTCGTCAGGTTCCCGCAGTCCCACCAACAGGTCTGGGAAGGAATTGGCATCGAAGATATCGTTAATAGGACGCAGTACCTGCGTCAGCGCGTCGGCGCTTAATTTGGATGCTCAACCAGCACAGGTAGATAACGTCGTCAGGCGGATCTCGCGTCCAGTTTGGGGAATCGGCATTTCATCTCCTGAATAAAATGACCAGCAACCAGAACATCTGGTTACTGGCCATCTATTGTACAGGCTACTGCCTCATTATGTAAACTCGATAAGGATGAGGCAGCACTCATCCACGATTATGGCGTTTCGGGCTGTGCGGGGAACGGGGATGGCGATGTGGTCGTGTTCGGCAGCGGCAGAATGAATTGATTGCCGCTGGGGATAAAGATTGTTTGAACACCGGGAGCCAGTTTTAAGATGTATTGGTATTGCAGAATTTCCGGGTTTTCCTGAAGCGATTGACCGATCAACTCGTTGGCTTCTGCCTGAGCCTGGGCCTGGATGATCTGTGCCTCTGCTGCACCTTGGGCTGCGATCACGGCCGCGTCTGCCTGACCTTGCGCGACCTGACGGGCCTGCTCGGCTTCCTGTCTCCGCTGTTCCACCACAAACTTTGCCTGCTGGGCCTGCTGTTCGGCAATCTGCTTTTGTTCGACTGCCGCGGCATATTCCTCACTAAAGTGGATATCACGCAGGATGAAATCAAGCAGCTCCAAATTGTTTTCACCAAAGCTTTCGCTAAGCTGGGCCGAAATGATATCCACCATTTCGGCGCGCTTGGTCGACACAACTTCCTCCACGCCATATTGTGAAACTGCATCACGGATCACTCCGCGCACCTCCGGACGTACCACGCCACTTTCGTAATTGTTCTGCCACACGCGATGGAGCTCCACCACTTTAGCAGGATCGATGCGATAAATGACCGAGGCGTCAACGATGACCTCCTGTCCATCCTTGGTACGGGCACGGATCGAGTCGTCGCCAGCGACCTGCCCTTCTTCTGGGGTGAATGACATGGTGTAAGTCTGGTTCGAGATGTCGTACGTGATCACCTGCTCCACCACAGGGACGATCCAGTGAAGTCCCGACTCAAGCGGTTCCGTTCGCACACCGCCGGCGCGTACGGTCTTCACGACACCGCGCTCGTTCGACTCCACATACACCAGCCCCGAGCCGAGAATAAAAAGAACGGCCGAGACCACCAGCAGGACGAGTGCAGATGTCCCAAGTCCCTTGACGGGTTGCTTTCGGCTAGCCCGCGTGGCTGCCACCACGGCCAGGACGATCACACCTAATAGGGTCAAACCAGCCAGCGAACGAATAACATCAACGACATTCATGGTTCCTCCGATAATTATGTTGAAAGAATTATACCGCCATGATAGCATAGCGGTATGCACACAGGAACTGGCGCACTGACAGAATTGATTCTTGAGGATGGATGTCGCTACGCGCGCCTTTCCTGCCCCGAGAGTCTGATCCCTGCCCCCGGCCAGTATTTGCTGGCAAGCGACGCATCGAATTCGCCTCTGCCTGTTTCCATTTTCTATACGGATTCTGCGCCCGGAGGTTTTATCGCGCTGGCTGCAGTCCACTGGGAACCTGGCGATGAGCTCTATCTGCGCGGTCCGCTGGGACGCGGCTTCTCCTTACCGCCATCCGCGCGCAAAGTCGTTTTGGTCGCCTACGACGATGTCCCTGCGCGCCTGCGTGGACTCATTCGTCTGGCCTTGCAGCAGAACGCGGCTGTCGTTCTGGTTTGCAGCTCGGATGTTGATTCGCTTCCAGATGAGGTGGAGGTCCAGCCGTTAGCCGGTATGCTCGACGCGCTGCAATGGGCGGACTACGCTGCAATCGATGTAAGCCGTGAGAAACTGCCTGAGCTGAAGCAATGGATGCTCGAGCAGAAACAAGCCGCGGCGGCGCACCATGTCGAAGTCCTGATCCGCACACCTATGCCTTGCGGCGGAATAGCCGATTGTGCAGTCTGCGCGGTGATCACAAAGTCATCCTGGACGATGGCGTGCAAAGATGGTCCGGTGTTCGACTGGAGGGAAATCTAGAACCAGATACGGAATGACGTGGTCGTGGTTGCCGAAAGCCCCTCATAAGTAACCAGGATATCGACCGGGATTAGTTCCCCTTGTTTTTGATCGGCAAAATCAAACGTAACCGTGCCCAGGCCTGTTGCATTGGTGCTGAAGAAATATTCCTGTTTGCGGCCATCTGTAAAGCGCACGGTGGCTTTGCCGTTGGCTCGAAGAACGGCCTGCCGCGTTTGACTCTGCACGACAATAT
The DNA here is from genome assembly GCA_964489725.1 of uncultured Anaerolinea sp. Lineage (GTDB taxonomy): Bacteria > Chloroflexota > Anaerolineae > Anaerolineales > Villigracilaceae > Defluviilinea. The sequence goes on from CAZBAX010000045.1 coordinate 11,776, forward strand.
AGACTGTTTGCGTTCCACTCTCCAGGGACACCGGTTTCATCACATACGCCCTGGCAGTGATCGAAAGTATTGGATTTATGGTTGCATCGAGCGGGCTGATGGGTTTGAGGTGTGCCGAGTTTTCGCCAAGCTGGTCAAAGTAATAACGTCCCAGGTCGGTCAGCACCACTCGCTGTCCATCGGGACGGTCTGCCCGCCATTCGAAGCGCGCTTTCTCGAAATACTGTACGATCAAATTCTCGTGGAACTCGAACGGCGAGATCGGATTGCCAAACTGTGTTGGACCGTTATTTAGTTCATAAAAATCGAGGAATGCAAAACAAACTCGAAAGCCGGTGGGGAACAGCTGGCAGCCCTGAGTATTGTCGATGTTCAGTTGCTGGCTGCCGGTGGTGTAAGCAGCCTGCCCAACCATCGTAAGCTGTACGCGCTCTGGCAGATCGGCGCGGAGTTCGAAACGGGCCTGCTGAAAATATTGCACAGTCTTGCCATCTTTTGACGTGATTTGCTCTGTGATGGGGTAGCCGAAAACCAGTTTAGGATCGCGAACGCTGTTGTAGTAACGCAAAAAATCCCCTTTTACGTTGTGGCCTGTCTCTGGAAAAAACAACACATCTGCCGACTGTGCTTCTGCGGGACGCCAAACAGTCAGCGGCAAGATTAAGAGAAGTAGTAGAAGTGCCAGACGCCGGACCGCGTTCATAGGACTCATTATACACATATTTGAACGGCAGGCCACCTTAGGGATGCCTGTCAGCAGGGCTGGACAAACCTTTTGAACCGCCAGGTACCGCTCCCGCACGGCGGGACGACACACGCGAAGGACGTCAGAAAACTCTAGTTCGTGTTCATTTTGAGCATGGCAGCAATGATTTTTTCTGCAGCGTGACCATCGCCATAGGGATTTGCCGCCCTAGCCATTTTTGCATAAGCAGATTCATCGTCAAGCAGCTCTTCAGCTGTGCGGACGATCACGTGTTGTTCGGTGCCTACCAGTTTAAGCACACCGGCATCGATGCCTTCCGGGCGTTCGGTTGTCTCGCGCATCACCAGCGCCGGAATACCGAATGCGGGCGCTTCCTCCTGAATACCGCCGGAATCGGTCAGGATGATGGTGGCATGTTTCATGAGTTGCACCATTGGAAGATAATCAAGCGGCGGCAGCAATGTGACATGCGGAACATTCCTCAAAATGCGGTTGACCGGTTCCTGCACATTCGGATTCAAGTGAACAGGATACACGATCTCCACATCTCCGCGCTCTGCAAGTTCCCGGAGGGCCGCGCAAATATGTTCGAACGGCTCGCCAAAATTCTCACGGCGATGAGCGGTCACCAGGATAAGTCTTCTGGTCCCAGGTCTCCTGGTCTTCTGATCTGAAATGCCTAAACGCTCCACTAATTTCTGAACTTCATCGGGCACGTCTTGTTTGGCCACATAGTTCAGCGCATCGATGACAGGGTTGCCAGTGACAAAGATCGATTCCGCCGGAATATTCTCATGCAGTAAGTTGTCGCGTGACCACTCCGTTGGAGCGAAGTGCAAATCGGCGGTCGTTGTGGCCAGGCGGCGATTGATCTCTTCCGGGAAGGGATGCCACTTGTTGTGAGTTCGGAGCCCGGCTTCGACATGGCCAAATTTAATGCGCCGATAAAACGCCAACAGCGATGTTGTTACCACGGTCGTTGTATCGCCGACCGCCAGGATCCAATCTGGCTGGATCTTTTCAAGAATGGGATCGAGGTGGGTAAAAATCCCCGCGCTGACCTGTGCCATGGATTGATTCTCACGCATAATGTCCAGGTCATACTCGGGCTTGATCTGAAAAAGTTCCAACACCTGGTCCAGCATTTGCCGATGCTGTGCCGTGACGCACACAAACGAATCGAGTCCCGGAGTTTCCTTGAGCAGCCGGATGATGGGGGCCATTTTCACAGCCTCGGGTCGTGTGCCTAAAACGGAGAGGATTTTCATGGTGAGGTAGGGATGTAAACAAGTATACAAGTACGCCGGTGCGATAATACGGATCTACTTATTGACTCCTAAACGGAATACTCTGAATCCGGCTTGTTTCCATGCTTCTGCTTTCCAGCCATTGACACAATCGATCGCGATACGGGCCTTTGTTTTGGATGCAACTTCATTTGGATTCAGCTTCACGAATTCAGTGTGCTTCACGAGCAATAGTACGGCATCTGCATCTTCTATTGCGGCGTCGAGACTCGCTGCCATGTTGATACCATTCAATGCAGCATCGTGCTTGAACGGTTCCCAGGCTTGCACCTGGGCTTCCTCCGCCTGTAGCAAATGCACAACTTCTGCTGCGGGACTCTCGCGCAGGTCGTCTACATCGGGTTTATAGGCCAACCCAAGCACGGCAATTTTCCTGCCTCGTAATGTGCTCGAACTGCCGTTTGCGCCGTCGAATGCCTGCTTCACCTTCTTAACCACAAAATGCGGCTGCTCATCGTTTACCAGGCGGGCATTGTAGATCAAAGGCGTAAGTTCTGGCGCTCTTTCCACGAAAAACCATGGGTCCACGCTGATGCAATGTCCACCAACGCCAGGCCCGGGGCTGAGGATGTTGATACGGGGATGCCGGTTCGCCAGGCTGATCGCTTCCCAGACATCCACACCGAACTTTTCGGCGAGGCGGGCGAATTCATTCGCAATCGCAATGTTCACATCGCGGGTTGTATTTTCCATCAGTTTGACCATTTCGGCCGTGGTCGCATCGGTCTCGATGATGTCGCCTTGTACAAAGATCGAGTACAGGTCACCTCCGGCCCTTGCCGATTCGGGAGTCACGCCGCCCACGACGCGGGCGTTTTCGATCAACTCGCGCAGGATTTGCCCCGGCAGCACACGTTCCGGCGAATAGCAAAGAAAGAAATCGGAGCCAGCCTTCAGCCCGGACCGTTCCAATATAGGGGTAAGCAGATCGATGGTCGTGCGAGGCGGGGAAGTCGATTCAAGCACGACGAGATTCCCCTTCTGCAGGCAGGGGACGATCGCCTGTGCGGCCGCCGACACCATGCTCATATCGGCAAGCTTGTATCTTCGCCCCTGGTATTCGTCGAATTGATCCTCTTTGAAGGGCGTCGGTACGGCGATCAGAAAAGCATCCGCTGGTTCGGGCTGAGGAGAGAGGACCAGGTTCCCGGAGTTCAGAGCGGCTTCGACAACCGTGCGCAACCCCGGCTCATGGATGTGGATATTCCCGCCTTGCAATGTGTTCAACACGTGTGGATTGACGTCCACGCCAATGACCTTGACCCCATTCGTAGCAAACGTAGCGGCCGTTGGAAGCCCGATGTATCCCAGCCCCAGTACACAAATCTTTTGAAACCTCACTTGAACTCCTTGTTCGGTGAAAATGGACGCCGACCAATTATACAGCGCGGCATTGCATCTGCACTCACAACTTTCCGGTGATGATCCTCGTAAATATAATGCCCCCGGTCACACACCCGCCAGGGCATGTGTGTGATCGTGAGGGGTATAAATTGGAGTAAACAACTTTTCTTGTTGTATAATGAATTGGAGGAGCTATGGATTTGTTACTTGACCCCAATATTGCCTACCTGATCCTGCTCGGGGGTGTTTTGCTGGCAATGTTGGCTCTTGCCTCTCCCGGAACTGGATTGCTCGAAATTGGGTCGCTGTTTTGTATCGCGCTGGCGGGATACGCGGTCTATAACCTGTCTTTCAATTGGTGGGCAATTGTCCTCGTGGGGCTAAGCATCGTCCCATTCCTGTATGCCATTCAAAAACCGAACCGGGAACCGTTCCTGGCACTGGCAATATTGCTGGTGGTTGTAGGATCTGTCTTCCTGTTCTCGCGCGATGGCTGGCTGCCTGTGGTGAATCCGATCCTGGCTGTGATCGCATCTGCCTTGGTTGCTGGTTTCATGTGGTTTGCGGTGCAGAAATCGATGCAGGCATTTTTGACGCGTCCCACGCACGATCTGGACGCGCTCGTCGGGCAGATCGGAGAAGCGCGCACGAAGGTGAAGGACGATGGCAGTGTGCAGGTTGCAGGGGAGCTATGGAGCGCGCGTAGTACCGAATCAATCGCAGCGGGAAGTCATATTCGTGTTGTTCGCCGCGAAGGGTTTGTCCTTGTTGTGGAAAAAGATCAATCGTCGAAAACCTAATCTATAAGGAGAGCAAAATGGAAGGTCTATTTGGTGGCAGTCTGTTATGTCTTGTTGGCGTCGTATTGCTGGCAGTGGTGATTTTTTTGTTTAATGCCATCCGTATCGTGCCCGAGTATCAGCGCCTGGTTGTATTCCGATTAGGACGAAGTATCGGCCCGAAAGGCCCCGGTATTGTGTTGTTAATTCCGTTTTTTGATCGCGCCGTAAAAGTGGACTTGCGTGAGCAGGTGCGCGAAGTGCCTCACCAGACCTCGATCACGAAAGATAACGCGCCGATCTCGATCGACTTTCTGTGGTACTACAAAGTGCTGGACCCGGCTGAGTCGGTATTGCAGGTGGGGAACTTCGAATCGGCGGCCGCCGGTATCGCGGCAACGACACTGCGTGCGGTCATCGGTGGTATCCCGCTGGACGACGTGCTCTCAGAACGTGAACATATCAACAACATGCTCCGTACCCGCCTCGATGAAGTGACCGAGCGCTGGGGTGTAAAAGTAACCAACGTGGAAATCCGCGAGATCATCCCGCCGCGCGAAGTTCAGGATGCGATGAACCGCCAGATGTCAGCTGAACGCATCCGCCGCGCCGTGGTCACCGAATCCACAGGTACTCGTGAAGCTGCGATCAACGTAGCCGAAGGTGAAAAGCAATCTGCTATCTTGAAAGCGGAAGGCCAAAAACAGTCCGCGATCCTGTCCGCAGAGGGCGAGCGGCAGTCACAGCTGCTGCGCGCCGAAGGTTTTGCCCAGGCATTGGAAGCGATCTTCAATGCAGCCAAGGCAGTTGACCAGAAGACGATGACGCTGCAGTATTTTGAGACGCTCAAGTCGCTGGGTATGAGTCCGTCGACGAAATATATCTTCCCGATGGAGTTCACAAGCTTGTTTGATAACTTCCTGGGCAGAGATACTACCAAGAAGTAAAGAGTAAGAAGTAATAGGTAATAGGTAAAGCGTAAAAATCTGCCTTTGGGAAATGACGCCGATGGCGCTCATAAAAAGCAGGACGTGGTACACCCACGCCCTGCTTTTTTATTGATACAATCCTTGTGCTATGGATATTCATCCCGCGGGTTTGCTTGACCTGGGTGCGTTGCGAAAACTTGAATCTGCCTGCTTTGAAAAGGATGCCTGGTCGCTGCTCGACCTTATGGCGGTTCTGACGTGGCCAGACGTCATCCGTTTGAAGGCCGTACAGGATGGCGAAATGGTGGGATTCGTTGCCGGCGACCCGCGTCCATCCCAGGACCTGAGCTGGATCGCCACCATTGGCGTGGACCCCCGCTACCAGCATCGCGGCATTGGACGCGCTCTGCTGCGGGCCTGCGAAAACCAGATGAAATTTTCACGTGCCCGATTGACGGTGCGTATGTCGAACGAAATTGCCATTTCACTATATGAAAAGGAGGGCTATGAAAGTGTTGATGTGTGGCGGCAGTACTACAATGATGGGGAAGACGGTTTGGTGATGGAAAAGGTCCTACACCGATAGAGAACTCGGTGATCCTCCCCCGGTGGCGCAAAGGCGCCATGCACGGGGCAGGCGTGTGTACGCAGTAGCTCGCGCCGCCCTCCTGCGAGGGTGCTTCGCGAGGGACGGCGCAGGAAGCATTTGCCCAATGGATTCTACGTGCGTACTGGCAAAGAAAGTGTCAGCCCATTTCTACTCGCTGCGATATAATGCGAGTCAATGACCTCCACGAACCTATTGCCGCCTATTTGGGTCGACCAGCCGCATTCCTTCGAAAACATGATTGCGGAGTTGACAAAGCAAAGCCGCATTGCTGTAGATACTGAATCGAACAGTTTGCACGCCTACCGTGAACAGGTTTGCCTGATCCAGTTCTCCACCCCAGACAAAGATTACATTCTCGATCCATTTGTGTTCGATGACCTGAGCGCTCTGGCGCCTCTGTTCAGCAATTCAAACATCGAGAAAATCTTTCACGCCGCCGAATATGACTTGATCTGCCTGAAACGCGACTTCAAGTTTCGATTCGCGAACATATTTGACACGATGTACGCCGCGCGTGTGTTGGGCTACCAGTATGTGGGACTCGACAACATGCTCGCCGAAAAGCTGAAGATCAAAGTGGACAAGCGCCATCAAAAGGCGGACTGGGGTGCACGTCCTTTGACCGCGGCGCAGATCGATTACGCCCGCTTCGATACCCATTACCTTTTTCAATTGCGCGATATTCTGGCGAAAGAGCTTGAAGAACGTGGACGCCTGCAGCTGGCGCGTGAAGATTTTTCGCGGGCCTGCAGGGTGGAACTTCCGCTGCAAAAGGCCAATGGAGCCTCCTGGCGCCGGTTCAGCGCACGCAAGGATGTCACTACCCGCGAGTTGACGATGTTGAGCGAACTGTGCACTGTCCGCGATCGGCTGGCGGAAAGGATGGACCGCCCACCGTTCAAAGTGATCGATGATGAAACCCTGCTCACTATTGCCCGCAATTTGCCCGAAAAAGATGTCGACCTGGCCGGTATCGGACTCAGCCCCAAGCAGATCCGTTTGTGGGGTGACGAGATCCTCGGCGCTGTCCGACGCGGGGCCGAGGCGCCGCTGGTGAAACGGGAACAGGCCGCACGCCCGAATGATGCGATCCTGCGTCGGTTGGAAAAACTCAAAAACTGGAGAAAGCTGTTAGCCAAGGAAACCGGGGTGGAGTCAGACATCATCCTGCCGAAATCATACTTGTCGCTGCTGGCTGAACATCCGCCGCGCAGCCTGGCCGAGTTGGAGACTCTGCTTGGCGATTCACCATCACGTTTTCAAAATTATGGCAAGCAACTCTTAAGAATTCTCGGAGGCTGACATGCAGATTCACTTTCACGGCGCGGCACAAACAGTTACAGGAAGTCAGCACCTGCTTGAGATTAATGGATACCGCCTCCTTCTCGATTGTGGACTCTTCCAGGGTCGACGGGCTGACACCTACGCCCGAAACCTGAACTTTGCCCACGATCCTCGCAAAGTGGACGCGGTGATCCTTTCGCACGCGCATATCGATCACGCCGGAAATCTTCCCAACCTGGTCCAGGACGGTTACGAAGGACCCATCTATGCCACGCGCCCTACAGTGGACCTGGGCACGCTTATGCTCGCCGATTCGGGGCGCATTCAGGAATCGGATGCAGAATATGTGAATAAGAAACGGCTTCAGCGCGGCGAACCGCTGATCGAGCCGCTATACACCGAAGCAGACGCGCAGCGCGCCTCTGAATTATTCCATCCGATTGATTATGGACAGCCGTTTGCACCGGTTCCCGGTGTGGTGGCGCGCTTTATCGAAGCGGGACATATCCTCGGTTCTGCGGCTGTATCGCTTGAGATCGAAGAACACGGCAGAAAGATCCGGTTCTGGTTTTCAGGTGACATCGGTCGATTCAAATTGCCGCTGCTTCGAGACCCGATCCTGCCAGATGAAGTGGATTATCTGTTGATGGAATCCACGTATGGGGATAAGTCACATGCCGAGCCGGGCAAGGCGTTCGACGAATTTCAGGAAATTGTTCGGCGAACTCTCAAGCGAGGCGGAAAAGTGATCATCCCTGCGTTTGCGGTCGGCCGCACACAGGAACTTGTCTATCACCTCAATATGATGATGTTCGCCCGCGACGTGCCGCCCGTGCCTGTCTTTGTCGATAGCCCGCTGGCGGTAAACGCATCGCAGGTCTTCAAGAAGCATCCCGAAGCCTTTGATGAGGAAACCCGCTGGTTCGTGCAACAGGCGAGTCACCCGGCGTTGGATTTCAAAATGCTCAAGTATGTGCAAAGCGTGGAGGAATCGAAGGCGTTGAATTTGCGTAACGATCCCATGATCATCATCTCTGCGTCGGGCATGGCAGAAACCGGGCGCATCTTGCATCATCTCAAGAACAATATCGAAGATCCAAAAAATACGGTCTGTATCGTTTCCTGGCAGGCGCCGCACACATTAGGACGCCGACTGGCGGACCGCGAGAAGCGTGTCAAGATCTTTGGCGAGCCATATAACGTCAAGGCAGAGATCGCGACGATCGGCGGGCTGTCGGGTCACGCGGGGCAGGATCTGTTGACGCGCTATGCCGTCAATACCAAGCCCACGGTGAAGAAGGTGTTTTTAGTGCATGGTGAGGCTGCCCCTGCAGCGGCGTTGAGTGAAAAACTCAAAGACCTGCAAATGCGCGAAGTGTATTACCCCGAACTGCATTCAAGCGTGGAAATTTAAGTTCTACCCTGGCTATGATATAATCTCGCCGCAATTCACGTGACACGTGATACCGAGCATGGGAAGGTGCCAGAGTGGTTGAATGGGACGGTCTCGAAAACCGTTGTGGGCTTCGGTCCACCGAGGGTTCGAATCCCTCCCTTCCCGCCAGAGAAAGACGCGCTATCATGCGCGTTTTTTTTGTTTTCAGCAATTGACCTCTTGCAAAAGCCCAAACCCTTAACCACGGAGACACTCACCTGCTCCAGGCGGAGGTGCTGGGGGAGTCACGGAGTTTCTCTTAATTTTTCCACCTGCACCGACCGCAGGTGCGGTGTCAGTGTCTCCGTGTCTCAGTGGTTCAAAAGGGAGTTAATGGGCATTTTCATATACTTATGCAAGAGGTCTAATTTAATCTGCTCTGCGATCTAGGAGCAGATTTCTTTTCGCAGTTCTGCTTTTTGGACTTTGCCCATCGCGTTGCGCGGCAGGTCTTCTCTGAAGACAATGGACTTGGGGGATTTGTAGGGCGCCAGCTTCTCTCGACAAAAGCGCATCAATTCGTCGCCGGTCACTGATTCCGTTTGATGAAGCACAATCACAGCTGTGACTCTTTCGCCCCACTCCGCATCCGGACAGCCGATCACCGCGCAGGCATTGACCGCGGGATGTTCCATGATGACGCGCTCCACTTCGGGCGGATAAATGTTAAGTCCGCCGCTGATGATGAGATCCTTTGACCGGCCGCACAGCGTCAGGTAGCCATCTGCTTCGATGTAGCCTAGATCGCCGGTGCGGAACCAACCGTCGGCTGAGAAAGACGCGGCTGTTTTATCCGGCTGCTTCCAATAGCCTTTAAAGATGTTGGGTCCGCGCAGCTGCACATCGCCAATGTCGCCGATGGGGATCACATCTTCCGTTTCGGAGTGGACCACGCGCACTTCCACACCGGGCAGCGGCATCCCAACGGATCCGATGCGTCGTTCGCCGTTCAATGGATTGGAGCAGTTCATGCCTGTCTCGGTCATGCCGTAACGTTCGAGCAGAGTGTAACCGAACGTTTTTTGAAATCCAGTGAACAATTCGTCGGGCAAGCGATCAGAACCTGAAGTGATAAGACGCACGCCGGAAAGGTCGAATCGATCGGCATTTGGAACATCCAACAACCGTTTGTGAATGGTGGGGACGGCCATGAACACTGTACACTGCCCACTCGCAAGCAGTTCAAGGGCTTTCTGCGCGTTGAATTCGCGCATCAGCAGTGTGGTCGCGCCGGCGTGCAAGGCGCCGTGTAATGCGACGAAGAGTCCGTGCACATGGAAGATCGGCAGAACGTGAAGAAGGACATCATCTGCCTGCCAGCCCCAGGCCTCGTGCAAAGCTTCGAGATTGGAGATCAGATTTCCGTGCGTGATCTCCGCTCCTTTCGGGCGTCCTGTGGTGCCAGATGTATAAATGATGATGGCAGTATCTTGTGAGGCGCGGCTGGTCGGGGAGGACTGAGGCGCGTTGAGGTTAGTGCTTTGGTAATTGGTAATTCGTAATTGAAACTGCTCTGGCTCTGCTGGGTTGAGAAAAACACATTCGCGGAGGTCGGGAAGTTCAGGCAGAATCGATTGTGTTTTTTCTTTGGACGATTCGAGCGCAAAAAATAATTTCGCGGCGGAGTCTTCCAGAAAGTATTTCAGCTCATCCGGTGGGTAGGCAAGATTGAGCGGCAGGCAGATCGCACCGGAACGAATCGTCGCCATGTGGATCAAAGCAAACTCAAGACATTTCGATAGCTGGATCGCGACGCGGTCGCCCGGTTGAAGCCCAAGCGCTTGCAGATAGGATGCGGTACGGTCCACTAATTCATTGAGCTCGGCGTAGGTCAGGCGTTGCAGCGGTGGATCAATAAATTCGAGCGCCACCTTCTCGGGATATTTGTGAACGTTCTCGTCGAACGAGTTAAGGAGCGACATGTTGATCCTCGATCTCCGTATAGGCGATACAGGTATTGATAAAACCAGCCAGTGCATCCGCTCCTGACGTGGCGCCGATGGAGAGTATGTTGGATGTGTGAAAGCCGATAGCAGAGGCTTCGCCGGAAATCAGTGCGTCGAATAACTTGTGCCACAGAATTCCAGCCTCACCTTTTGCTGCAGCTCTCAACCAGGCCGCCGAAAGGGATGTTGTCAAAGGTTCGGCTGCCTTTCCGATCTCTCCTGCGATGAATTCTGCAACCTCCCGTGGATGAATGATCCGGGCAGCGAAGATGGCGCCCATCATGAAGTCATCGCCGGAGGGTGTCAAACCCTGTCCCAGACCAGCCAGCTTCTGGGCAACATTCATACACGACGGAATGTCAGCGGTTGCGATTGAGGAAGCGAGAAAACCGGCGAATTGGCCCCAGTGGGGTGCTCCGCAAAGCCTGGATACCCGAGGCACGGCTTCGGATAATTGGCGAGCTTGTCGAAGAATGGTATCCCGTTCGGCATGCAATATTTTCCAGTCGGGATGGCAATCCCAAAGTTCCGCGCCAAAGAAATGGACGATTAAATCGCCAAGGCTAAGTTGTTCAACTGCGGCAGAAACGGGAGTTGCCAGGTTTAGATACTCTGCAAAACGAATTTCTCTTTCGATCACCAAATTGAACGGACCAGCGCCGACCGCCTGGGTGACCACGGATAAAATTTCCCTGCGTTCGTTGATCAGATTGCAGGCGCGGTCAAATACATGCAGAATTTGGGGAGAAGAAGAGCTCGCCAACCAATTATGGACCTGGCTGGTAATGGACAGGGCATCAATGATCTGTTTCATGGTCTCTGGTTGCCCGCCGGATACATGACTCGAATGTGGTCGGTTCTCGCTTTAAAACCCAGCGGAGCACGTTAGGGTTTCCTGCCAATCCCCAACTATCATAATACTCAAACATCCTGATCAGGTTTTCCACCGCATAGGCGCTCATGCCGCTTCGTTGCGCGCGCGTCCTCCACGCTGGAATGTCCTCTTTTTCAGCTCGGAAATCGTCATTCAAGACTCGACTGAAAATGGCAGTAACCTCCACGTGTGAAATAGGGCTCGTCCCGGCAAGTTCATAGGTGGCATAGCTGTGACCGGGCTCAGTCAACACAATTCTTGCAGCCTCTGCTACATCATCGAGATCGACGAAGCTGAACCTGGAATCCACAGAATACGGGACACGTAAGACACCATCTTCCACGATGCTGTGCCAGCCGCCGAGGAGATTCTGCATGTACGGCCCGGGCTGCAAGATCGTAAATGCCAGTCCAGATTCAAGGATCGCTTCCTCCAGGCGCAGTTTCTGCCAATGATGATTCATCTTTTCGGTCTGCGGATGCAGAACGGAATGATAGACAAAGTGCTCTACTCCAAACTCCCGCGCAGCACCGATCAGCAGCCTGCCAATCTCGGCTTCATCCGGGTTCATATTGGGGCATATGTGGTACAAAGCTCGTACACCCTGCATCGCCGCGCGGACCGCCACCTCGTCGCGCAGATCTCCCACCACCACTCGTTCGATGCCCTGTGCTTTCGCAATTACAGCCTGTTCATCGTTGTGGACGAACGCGCAAATGCTCTCAGGCGTTGGCAGAGCCTTGATCAACGCCCTGCCCGTCTTACCGCCAGCACCTGTAAGAAGGATCAAGAGATTTCTCCATGTATAATTCTGAGTATATCCATTATACAAAGAATCATCAAATCACTACATCCGGGAGAATATTTCATGAGCTCCACCCAGTATGTGATCGTACCGATCGGCTATGTGCGCTCGACGTTGATCAGCCTTGACGACGCACCCATGCAGGGGGACGAAGGCGCGCCGGATGCCTGGCTGGAAATCATTCCGTCGGCGGAAGATGGACTTGCCGGTATTAAGTCTGGCGATGAACTTATTCTGTTGACCTGGCTTCATCTTGCAGAACGTGATGTGCTGCAGGTTCATCCCCGCGGCGACCTGAATCGACCTCTTACGGGCGTGTTTGCCACGCGGTCGCCGGATCGCCCTAACCCGATTGGACTTCATCGCGTTTCCGTCCTGGATGTCACAGAGGGGAAGCTGCAGGTCGCGCCGTTGGAAGCGATCGATGGGACACCGCTGGTCGATATAAAGCCTGTCCTTGCCCAGACGCTCTCTGACCGATAACCTCGACGACTGCATTTTGCCCCCGAAGGCGCGGAAGCGGCTGTAAGCAGTATTCATCCTGCAATAGGATACAACGTATAATCGGGAGAATTAGCGGTGCCATAGGAGAGTATATGTTCTCGATTCGGAAGTTTTCGATCCCGCCCAATTCCCTGCTCCATGCGTATACAACGAGTGGCACTTACGCCGATGCCTACTCGACCGAAGTCGTGGGACATATATCCTTGCCTGCGTTTCTGTTTGCTTTTTACACAACGCCGCTCTTCCGGCTGGAACGTTTTATCTTAAGCAAAACTATCGCAAAGCCTTCCACCGATTCGCAGGCGAGACAGCTGGCGGACGGGGAAATCGATTTCTTTGCGGCGTGGCGCGTGGAAGCGCGGGGGGAGGCTGAGATCCTGCTATGTGACTTTTCGGAGCGCACACGGTCCTGGTTCCTGGTAGTTCCTGTCGGCGATGGAGACGTCTCTCGAACACGCCTATATTTTGGATCGGCAGTTGTACCGGTGCGAAATCCGAAGACGGGACAACTCTCTTTAGGACTCGTATTTCAATCCTTACTGAGATTTCATCAAATGTACTCTGTCCTGCTGCTGTATTCTGCAAAATTACGAATCAAACATGGGCGCCACATGACGAAGCGTACCAGGGAGTTTATCAATGAGTGAGAATATTCTTGCAAAGCTATTTGAACACAACCAGTGGGCAAACCAAAAGATCCTGCAGGCTTGCTACGACCTGAGCGATCAACAGCTGGACGCGCAGGCCCAATCTGCAACAAAGGGAAACATCCGCGAGACCTTGGCGCATCTTGTGAGTTCCCAGCGCGGTTATCTGGCCCTGCTCACCTTGCCCGTGGACGAGAGACCTACTACGCCCCTCACGTTTGCCGAGCTGCCAGCGTCGGCGCACAACAGTGGAGAAGGATTGCTGGCACTGGCGAAGGGAGAACGTACGTTCTTTGCTACTCGACTTACAACCAGGGATGGACATTACACCGAACCATGGGTTGTGATGCTTCAAGTGATCAACCACGCCACGGAGCACCGCGAGCAAATCAAAAGTATGCTCAGTGCCCTGGGAGTCACGCCGCCAGATGTTGATGGCTGGGATTATGGAATTGAAAGCGAAGCACTTGCTCCTATATCAAAATGAAAGACTGCTATGTGGGTGAATTCGAAAGGCCGATCAGGAGCATCTGTTCAACAAGATTCCCGCGTTGCTATGCTTCGTTTGCGAAACCTGCAGCGAATCAACGATCTTCAACAATTCGGAGGACCTATGACTACGCATTCATTCCAATGCCCGGCCTGTGGAGCGCCTCTACTGCCGAGAGGCAGCGCCGCGGTGATGAGTTGTCCGCATTGCCTTACGTCTGTGGTCGTTCCGGAGGAATTGCGTCAGGAAATAGAGGAGTCAAAATGGACCACGCTCTTGTTTGACGCGTTTACATCGAATGACAACAACTGGCTGTTAGGGAGCACGTCAAGCGAATATTTCGACCCGCTCAGCCGCACGATCGCAGAGGGACGCTATCGCTGGGAGGCAAACGTTAACAAAGCCTCCAGCATATCCAAGGTTTGGCTGGGAGAATATAAGCTGTCCGACCTGCACCTGATCGCAAACTGCAAACATGTTCTCGGAAGCCGTGCAAACAGCGCCTGGGGCCTGATATTCCGAGTCCTGGACAATCTCAACTATTATTGGTTTCGTATCACTGATACAAAGTTTTTTGCTGTCTCGTATACGAAAGAGGGGAAGTGGTCCGACCTTGTCGAGTGGACCAGGACCGAAACCATCAAGCCCAATGGTGTCAATCAACTCGAAGCGATCGTACAGGGTTCGCACTTTATTTTCCTGATCAATGGGCAGATCGTGAGCGAAGTGGATGACCATCATTTCGGTCAGGGATTTATTGGACTGGCCGTGGAAGGGTATGAAAAAGGTGAGAGAATCGCCTTCGACTTTCTGGACGTTACTGTGCGAGGGCAGAGTTGACAAAGAACTGCCGCGGTCACGACTCTGAATAGATCGTTCTGAGTCTTTTGACTTGCATGCGTCCCGCCACGAGGTGAAGCATGAAAGCAATTGTTTGGACTGGATATGGTTCGCCGGATGTTTTGCAACTCAGAGAAGTGGACGCACCAATCCCAAAAGAGAATGAAGTCCTGATTCGGGTCCATGCGGCGACTGCTTCCACGCCAGACACTGAGTTTAGAAGGCTTAAACTTCCGCTTGTATTCGCTATTGCGGTGCGCCTCTATGTGGGATTGATTCGCCCTGCCAGGGTCACGATTCCAGGTTCAGAATTCGCTGGAGAAATTGTATCAACCGGGAAAGATGTAAGTAATCACCGACAAGGCGGGCAAGTGTATGGATATACCGGGTTTACGATGGGCACCTACGCTCAGTATCTGTGCCTGCTTGAAGATCAATCAGGCATGTCAGGGGTGTTTGCTTCAAAACCCGATAACCTAACCTATGAGGAAGCGGCTGCCATTCCATTTGGTGGACTGGAAGCACTGCATACTCTCCGACAGGCAAATCTGCGGCCCGGACAAAAAGTATTGATCGTTGGCGCTGGCGGGAGCATTGGGACGTATTCTGTCCAGCTTGCCAAAAACGACGGCGCCGAAGTGACGGGCGTGGACAAACCGAACAAATTCGAGATCTTGCGATCGATCGGCGCAGATCACGTGATCGATTACACGAGGGAGGATTTTACGCGAAACGGTCAGAAGTACGATGTGATCCTCGACACGATCAACAAGAGTCCGTTTTCGAGGAGTGTGCAGTCACTCACCGATCATGGAATCTACCTGAACGCCAACCTTGGCCTGCTCGGTGGAATTCGCATGCTCTGGGCTTCCAATGGCTCCAACAAAAAGATCATCCCCTGGTCAGCAGGGTACTCGGCCCAGAATCTGCTGGCCCTGAAAGCGTTGGTCGAAGCCGGAAAGCTAAAACCCGTCATCGACCGGCGCTACCCACTTGAGCAGGCGGCCGAAGCACACCGCTACGTCGATACAGGCGATAAGATAGGAAATGTTGTGATTACGATTTAGTAGCGTCATAAGACGTACACGGAGTAAATGTTATGGCTAATGAACGAACGTACGCAATATTACCGTGCAAGGAACTTGACGAGTCCATATCCTTCTACGAGACCCTCGGTTTCAAGAGAACCTACCGACAACTCCGACCATATCCCTGCGCGGTAGTGGCTCTTGAGGATATACACATTCATCTAGCTGGCATCGAAGGGTTTAAACCCGAGGATTCATACGGCAGTGTCATCATCGTGGTGCCTGACCCCGATAGTCTTTATCGTTCCTTTGCATCGAAATTGCGAGAAACCTATGGCAAATTACCCGTGGCAGGCATCCCTCGTATCCTGCGACCTCGCAAAAAATATGGCACTGTCAGCGGGTTCAGCGTCGTGGACCCAGGCGGGAACTGGCTGAGAATCTATAAGTTAGGCGATACCGAACAGGAAGACTCGACAAAGGAAGTAGGCGGACTGGCCGGCTTCATCAACGTGGCCGCGCGCTTGGGAGATTCTCGTGGGGATGAAGCGCTTGCGTTGAAAACACTCGAAACCGGAATCAAACGATTTCCAGAAGCGCCTGCAATCGAACGCGCCAAAGCCTATTTATATCGAGCGGAGTTGGCAATGCGAGTCAACAATATTGAGCTGGCAAAGTCTTCGCTGATCGATGCAAAGGCGGTCAACCTGACCGAGGCGGAAGCATCTGCCATTGCTGAGGAACTGGCTCATGTGACGGAGCTTGTAAGCAAGAATTGAACGGATAGGAAGAGAGCCAAAAGAGGACCCCATGATCAGGATCAACCATCGTTTCACGCGTGGCGGAATACTATGTCCAATAGATCTTCACCATCTCAATCGAATTAAATTCATCAGCCGCCCGTACGCACCATGAGCCAGCCGACGCCAACAAGAACAGCGATGCCTACGATTTGATCAACCGTTTGCCAACGAAAAAAATTTCTGCTAAGGATCGCAACGCCCAAAATCGTGATCGAGAACCAGATCAGGGTTTGAATTTCAGGCGCCGCGATCCCTGCCGTATTCATATACTTAATCACGATCCAATATAGAGAGATTCCAACGGCAAAACCGAGAGCAGACTTTCCAACTTCACTCCACACCAACTTATCGTTCGTCCAAACTTTCGCGGCATGCACAAAGCCTTGCGAGTCTCCGATTCCTGAAAGAACGGTCAGAACAATAATAATGAGCCAAAGCCTCACTTGTTCGTTAGACATCTCTTCTCCTGTTCCATCAGTCGCAGTTTCATGGAATTATTTAATGTGAATAATGGACAACGCAAAACGACTGAAACACTCTCAAAATCTGCCACTGAGACACACACCACGCTTCTGGCGTGGTGCCGTGCGAGATCACTGAGTTTTCATTAGTTTTTGCTCTGTGTGCTCCGTGGCTCTGTGGCAAAATTCTGTTATCCATTATTGACGTTATTTACGATTCACGATCTCCCATAATCGATTCGAATTCAGTGGTATCTCCAAAATCTCGAAATCCACGTGGTGCAAAGCGTCTTCCAATGCCTGCGCAAACAGAGGACCGACGGGGATCGCGCCCGCTTCGCCAGCGCCTTTGACTCCCATCGGATTAAGAGGCGATAACGTCTCGCCATGTCCCGTGTCGATGCGCGGTACATCCAGACTGGTGGGCAGGTGATAATCCATGAACGTGCCATTGAGCAGCTGCCCGGTCTCATCGTAAGCGAGGCGTTCATAGAAGGCATTGCCGATTCCCTGGGCGACACCACCGTGAATTTGGCCATCGAGAATTAGAGGATTGATCACTTTGCCGCAATCGTGTACGACGAGATACTTTTGGATTTTGATCTGCATCGTTTCTGGGTCGACCTCGATGATCATGGCATGGATGCCGCTGGCGGTGGCGCCTCGTTCTGGACCGAAATAATTGGTCGCCTCCAACCCCGGCTCGGTGCCAGGCCTGACCGCGCCGCGCGTCGGGTTCGCCTTGGCTGCGAGTTCGCCTAATGAAATCGACATGCGCGGAAGATCCTGTACTTTCACCATTCCATCTGCGAGTTCGAGTTCTTCTTCCGGCGCGTTGAAATGTTCAGACGCAAGTTTGAGAATCTTCGCCCGCACAACTTTCGCGGCTTCATTGATGGCATTACCCGCAACGACCGCGCCGCGACTGGCGAACGTGCCCGCGCCCCAATAAAACTGGTCGGTGTCACCGGTGACGACGTCGATCTTATCCACACTCACGCCTAGCTGCTCAGCCACGATCTGTGCATAACTCGTGTAATGACCCTGCCCCTGTGTACCAACACCCGTGACGACCGAGACGCGTCCGCTGCCCATTACCTGTACCTTGGCTCCTTCATACGGACCTATACCCGTACCTTCCACATACGCGACGATGCCGATGCCAACGTGCTTGCCTTCCGCGCGCAACTTTGGCTGAGTCTCGTTGACGAATTTGTGATAGCCAATCCTTTCAAGCGTCTGATCCAGCAAAGGCTCATAGTTTCCGCTGTCATATACCAGTGGCGCAAAATCCTGATAGATGATCTCGTTGTTGTATGGGAACTGATCTGGCTGAATAAAGTTACGCCGGCGGATTTCGGCGCGGTCGATCTTCAATTCTTTTGCCGCGAGATCGAGCATCCGTTCGATGACGAATACGCCATGCTGCCGTCCCGCGCCGCGGTACGGTGTGACAATGGTCTTGTTGGTGAAGACCGCCGTAAACTCGCTGTAATAGTTCCTGATATCGTACAGACCGAGGACGTTGGCTTGCGCGTTCAGCGCCACGGTTAAGCCGTAGGGTGCATACGCCCCCGTGTCATGTAAAAAGACATCATGCACGCCGAGAATATGACCGTCCTTGTCGAACGCTACTTCCGCGTCGTGGATTTGTCCGCGCTCATGTGTGGTGGCGACGAAATTTTCGGCCCGATCTTCGATCCATTTGACGGGGCGATTCAGCTTCATCGCCGCCCATGGGACGAGCACCTCTTCCTGATAGAACATCATGATCTTCGGACCAAACCCGCCGCCAATGAACGGAGCGATCACCCGAACTTGCCGCTCCGACAGTCCAAGCATCCCGGCCAGCCCGTTTCGGATCACGACCGGAGCCTGCGTGGTGTCCCAGACGGTTAAGCGCCCGGCGCGCCGATCCCACTCTGCGACGATGCCTCGGTTCTCGATCGCGGCGGCACATCCATGTTCATACTTGAATTGTCGCTTGAGGATGACCGCTGCATCCTTCTTTATCGATTCATAATCGCCTTTCGTCTGCACTACATGCGCGGCGATGTTCGAACCGATTTCCTCATGGATCAAAATACTTTCTGCCGCCAGAGCTTTTTCCAGGTCCACGACGGCTTCGAGAGGCTCGTAATCCACTTGAATATCAGCCAGCGCATCTTCGGCGATATAGCGACTCTCTGCCAACACCATTACAATCGGCTCCCCGGCAAACTTGACCTTATCCTTTGCAAGCGGCACCTGGGTCTTCTCATTGAAGACTATATCCTTCACAGGCGGAGGCGAAACCAGCAACGGACCCGGCTTCCAGTAATCGCCCAGGTCATTCGCTGTGTAGATGGCAACGACACCTTCGCGCTCCAGGGCTTGTGAGACATCGATGCGATTGATGCGTGCATGTGCATACGGGCTCCGCAGAAATGCCGCGTGCAGCATGTTGGGCAGATCCACATCGTCCACGTACAATCCCTGCCCGGTCAGCAGACGCGGGTCTTCATTGCGCTTGATCCGTTCGCCGAAGTATCGTGTTGCCATAAAGAGTTCTCCCGTCACCGATCTGCCTCAGGCAGACTGAAAAATCTCGATTGGATTCCCAGAAGGATCTTCCGCCAAGATCTGTTTGCCGCCCGGCCCTACAACGATCCTATTGCGAAACGAGATTCCTGCCAGGCTCATGGAGGCGATCACAGAGTCGATATCATCGACCTCGATGACAAATCGATTCCATCCACCCGCCTCGGGTTTTCGCCCATCGGGCATGGGTCTTGCGGCAGAAGATTGCGGCCCGCTGAGCCATATGCTCAAATCAGCTTTTGCGACGATCGCGAAGGCAGGGCCCATTTGCTCCACAAGCTCAAACTCAAGGTGTTTCACATAAAAATCGATTGAGGCTTGTACATCATTTACCAAGTATCGAATAGTTGCCATAAAACCTCACTGACCGTCATTGCGAGGAGGAGCGGAGCGACAACGAAGCAATCTCCCAACTCGTGCGCAGATTGCTTCGAGCGGAAGAGCGCCGCCCTCGCAATGACGAATTAATTGTTATGCCCACGCCACTGCTCTGCAAAACGCTGCCTCGCCGCCCTTGAATTTCCACGGGAAGACGCCCAGCGTGATGCGCTTGTTGTGCAGCTCCTTCATGCCAATGTCACCGCCGAGATTTTCCACGTGAATGCAATCGTGCGGGAACAGTGCGTTGTGCGTCAACTGATAAGCGGAATCGGGGAACAATACATCCATTTGATCTTCGCCGAACTTCTCCACCGTCTTCGCGCGGACTTTCTGCCAGTGTTCCAATCCGCCTTTGCCGAGGAAGCGACCAATGGGCAGATTCATGGGGTGATCGGTCGAGATCATATCCACACCCCAGATGTGGATTTTCTTCTTGATCAACCAGTCACAAATGCTGTAATGTGGACCCGGATGCCTCTGGATATATCTCTCTTCATCCGCCTCTTCGCCGAAGAACGAATACTTATGCCAGCCTGTGTGCAGGAACAAGATATCGCCATCGTGAATATCGGCGCGCTTCTCTATGTCCTCCGGCGTAAAGAGTCCCACGTCAGCCAGCATGTCGCTCAGGTCAACGATCACGCCGGGACCATAGCACCACTCAATCGGAATCTGGTCGATGGTCTTGCCTTTGGTAACAAAATGACGCGGCGCATCGAGGTGGGTACCCATATGATTCGATGTCTGGATGTACTGCGCGTTGACGCCATGCTCCGATTTTCGTTTGATATACTTCACTTCAAACGGCGGGTAGAACGGCCAGAAGGAACAATCCTGGTTGAGGTCCTGGGAGAGGTCGTAGATCTTGGTCATAGGTACTCCTTTGTTGAAATCGAGATTTGAGAATTAGGGGATTGGAGAATTGGATAATTCATGATTCGAGCCAGGCAAGATCTGTCTCGTCAAAAAGCGTACCCGGGAATCCATCTGGAAGCCGAGAAATTAAATAGTCAACAGGACCTTCTTTCACACTTTTCGAAACCGTAATTTCACCCGAGCGCTGACCCTTCAAACTGGCTACGTACAAATTTAATTGGCGGGCAATTTCTGTGAGGCGTGTTACATAGCTTTGGGAATCGGCCGATGATACCAAATCGCGTGCAGCCGCTCGATTCAGCCAGTATTTTGCCTCGAATACACTGCCTCGGGCATAGTAGAGAAATTGAATCTTTTCTCCAAAATGGAAACGTCCAAATGATTCCGCGATATTTGCCCCGATAGAGTCGGCAGCGCGTGATATTTGCTTGCCAACTACGTCCTTGGCAAAGTCGTCCCAGCGCGAAGCAATCTTATAGATCGCATCGGCGATCTGCTCAACACTCTTCAACACTCGCACGTCCTCCAATGAAGTCGGCATGTCAACCTCAATTCTCTAATTCTCTCATCATAATTGGTACTTCTCCGCATACGCAAGAAGCGCATCCTCAAAAATCTTCAACGGCGGTCGCACCAACCCTGCGCCTACCTGACCGACTCCGGCGTTCTTGTGCGCAATGCCCGTATTGATGCGTGGGGTAATTCCAAGTTCAACCACTTTGCGCAGGTCGATGCCGGTTGGTGTGCCGCGAAAATCGAGCGCCGGCATGGTGAAAAAATTGCTCTCTGCAAAGGTGATCTCGTACATCTCCAGAGTTGCGTTTATTGCATCTTTCGGTGTTCCGCCGACGAAGGTGACAATGGCAGGCGCGGTTGCCATGGCAAATCCTCCGATACCGGCAGTCTCTGTAATCGCGCTGTCGCCAATATCAGGATTAGCATCCTCCTGCGTGAAGCCGGAGAAGAACAGACCGACTGGAATCTCAGCAGGCGCGGTGAACCATTCCTTCTCTCCTAATCCGCTAACCCGGATTCCAAAATCTGTGCCATTACGCGCCATGGTGGTGACGATCGTGCTGCATTCGACTCCATGGGCGGCATCGGCCATCGCCTTGCAGGCTGCCATAACAGGATTCAGAACACTCAACGCGTTGTCGCCGATGAATTGCAGTACTTCCGATTCCATCGCATCATCTTTGACAACCTTGGCGATCAACGGTGAGATCAATTTTAGATAGATCAGGGATCCGGCCTTGTTGCGATTGTGGCCCTCATCGCCCATGTGCAATGCTTCGGCGATCAACGCGCGCATATCGATGCCATTGGAATGTGCAAGCGCATCGGCCAGAGCGGAGCCGAGAACGTCATTCATCCAACGCAGCTTTTTCAATACATCTTCGCTATACGCGCCGTATCGTAGGACTTTTCCATATCCCTCGTTTAAATTGGAAAAGGATTTGTTCCCGTGCTCGGCATTTTCCATTACATACACTTTCATCGAAGCAGAAATGACTCCCGCCATCGGGCCGACCGCGCCATGGTGGTGGCATGAATCAAATTCGATCTCGCCTCTTTCCACCATGGAAGCTGCTTCCGTTTCATCGGCCGCCAGCCCTTCGAACAGAATCGCTCCGAGGATCGCCCCGCGCAGCGGGCCAGACATGCGTCCCCATTCGATCGGCGGACCAGCGTGCAGGAAGAGGTTGTCCTTCATGCCAGGAATTACATCTCTTGCCGGGGCGACGGCTTTCAAGATGGGCCGTGCTTCCATCATACGGTTGACGGCGGTGGTATTGGCCTGGTCAATATCCATTGTGTCTCCTGTAGTGGGTAATTGGTAAATGGTAATTACTACTTACGAATTACCATTTACCAATTATTTTTTACTTCTTCATCTTTGCCAGTAATCCAGCCAATTTCTCATTCCCTCCCGCGGGCGGACGCCACTCTATATGTACAGCAGATGCGCCTTGCGACACGAGACTTTCATAAAAGGACTCCAGCCCAACATTGATCGCCGCGAGAGGCACATTGAAATCCTCGAGGCGGATGGGAATTCCTGCCTTCTCTGTATTCTTTCCAAGCTTCAGGCTGAGATACTCCACGGCATTGCTCACCGAGTGCACAACCTTCACCTGGGCATCCATCAGGCGATCGGTCTGGGATGTAAGACCTTGCGGATCCTCGTCGCTGCCGATGAGGATGGCGACAAATTCGATCTCCGGCCGCCGGGTTCGAATCGCCTCGATCACTGGCACTAACTCTGCTGCAGGGTCGGGATGCGAGCCCTCGCCGAGGACTACATCGAACAGAATCACGCCAGCTTCGGGGTCGTCCGCTTCCTGTTTCATGCGTCGGATCCGAAGATCATTGTCGATCATGGGGTGAAGCCGACCGACCATGAAGAACTCATCACCCAGATCGATGATGGTGTGGTATTCACTGTGAAGAGGGTCTTGTAGTGATTGGTTATTGGTAATTGGTGCGTTTGAGTAGATCGGAGAGAGGCTTGCCTGTAAACCAAGCAGAGTTTCATATGCAAGGGTCCCGCCGGAAAATAAGCCTCGCAAGTAGTAATTGGGAATTGGTGTGTGTATTTCACTTACTAATTCCCAATTACTGTTTACTGCTAATTCCGCCGTTTCCAACAGACTGATCGCAAAATGAATGTTGCCAATTCTCCGCGCCGGTGGGGGATAACCGATGAAATAGATGACCACGTGTTTTCCGATTCTTTGTGCCGCAGAGATGAGACCAGTAGCCACTTGCGCTGATGGAGGCTTTGAGATCAGGACGATGACTTTTGTTTCCTGATCGCGTGCCAAAAGATCGAGCGCCTGGTGTGCCGTGATCGCTCCCACTTCTGATTTCAAGTCGCGTCCGCCAGTGCCGATGGCATGGGAAATGCCTCCCCCCAGGTTGTGGATGTGAGTCGTCACGGCCTGGAGTCCAGTTCCCGAAGCGCCGACGAGACCGATCGGTCCGCGACGGACGCGGTTGGCGAATCCCAAACCGACGCCGTGGATGATGGCCGTTCCGCAGTTGGGTCCCATCACAAGCAGTCCTTTTTCGTGAGCTGTTTTTTTCAGGGAGATCTCGTCTTCCAGCGAGACGTTGTCACTGTACAGGAAAACGTGCCTGCCGAGATCAAGCGCTTCACGCGCGACGGCGGCGGCGTATCGCCCGGGGACGGAAACCAGCACCCACTTTGCATCAGGGAGTTGTTTGGCTGCAGCGCTCAAACTGCGCGGACGGAAATCCTGCGATGTGGATGATTTGCGGCGCGTGAGAAGTTCATCCACTTTGCCCATCGCGTTGACCGCCGAGTCTTCTGCATCAGCCCTGACGACGATCAACAGGTCATCCGGGTTCGCGGCGATGGAATCAGGCAGCAGGTTATTTGCCGCCAGGAGATCGCGATTAGCAGGCGTTGCCATTACCACGCCCGCGTCGATCACGCCAGGCAGGGAAGACAAGCCGCGCTGCAGCTGCATCAGCACGACCGAGTCGTAATAGGCACCGGCGCGGATGTTCCATTTGGTAACTGTCATAGATTTCCTAAAGCGTTCTCCAAACCTTTCGCCCAGAATAAGAGCGACTCGTCTTTGTGCCAATTCCCAACGACTTGTAATCCAAGCGGTAGCCCGTCTTTATTCTTCCCGGCCGGTAAATTGATCGCCGGGAGTCCTGCCTGCGTCCACGGCAGATTGAGAGCGGGGTCGCCGGTGCTGTCCAATCCTTTCGGAGCCGCGCCCACGCTCGAGGGACAGATCCATAGATCGATGTTGTGATCGAGAAATAGTCGCCGCATATCGGCTCGGAAATTGTCGCGGGCGGTTATTGCAGTTCGTAATCGGTCATCCGTAATTTTCTGGCCGCGCTGAATCAGCTCTGTGAACTTCTGAGAATAGAGTTCCTGATACATTTCGAACCATTCGGCATGGACCTGCGCTGCCTCTGCAGACATGATGACATCGTGCCGGGTTCGGATCTCAGCAAAGTCTGGCATCACCTGAATATGTTGAAGTTCGAAGCCGGCATTTTCCAGCAGCTTGCATATGTTCTGGAAGTGGGCGAATCCTTCCTGCGATGTACTTTGGAAATAGACACCTTCCGGAATGCCGAGACGCGGCTTCCTGCGTGGCTGCGCGGGTTCGTTCCAATCCTTGAACAAGACGCGGGCGGCCTGGGTTGTGGTTTCCACATCTGTTGCGAAGATCCCAACATGGTCCAGGGATGGCGAAAGCGGGATCACGCCCTGGCGCGAGATTCGTTCGTAGGTGGGTTTGAGCCCAACCACTCCGCAGAACGAAGCCGGGCGGATGATCGAACCGATGGTCTGCGTGCCCAACGCCAGTTGACAAAACCCTGCGGCCACGGCGGCGGCCGACCCACTGCTCGAACCGCCCGGAGTATGTTCAGGGTTGTGTGGGTTCCGCGTGGGACCCGGTGAGAAGTAGGCGAATTCTGTTGTGACGGTCTTGCCAAAGATCAGCGCACCTGCCGCTTTGAGTCGTGTTACGCTCTCCGCTTCTTTTCCTTGAAGCACATCCGCTGGCAATTGGCTTCCTGCCTGGGTTGTGAGACCTTCGACATGAAAAATGTCTTTCACGCCGGCGAGCCCTCCGAACAAACGTGGACGATTGATCACATCGGGATAGTTAAAGAGAAGGGTGTCTGCATCGGCCTGTAAGCGGGTGAATCGATTGTCCTCCGAAATGAACGCCTGCACAGTCGACTCACGTTCTCCATAGCGCGCTTCCGCCTGGGCGAGAAATTCCGGCAATGTCGAAATACCTGTCCGCAAGTCTTCAATCAACGAATATCCAGCCATATTCTCAATTCTCAAGCCTGTAATTACCAATTACCAATTACCGATTACGAATTACTGCATTTTCTCGGCTGCCAGCCTGACCGCATCCACGATGTGTTGATAACCCGTGCAGCGACAAAGGTTACCGGAGAGCGCATGTCGAATCTCATCTTCTGTCGGATCGGGATTCTGTTTCAAGAACGGGATCAGCGTCATGAGGATGCCCGGTGTGCAGTAGCCACATTGAAGTCCGTGTGCTTCCCAGAAGGATTGCTGCAAGGGATGAAGATGGTCCTTGTCAGCGGCTAGACCCTCGACCGTCATGATCTCGTGCCCATCTGCCTGTACGGCAAAGATCAAACAGGAACGCATCGACTCGCCATCGAACAGGATCGTGCAGGCGCCGCAGACGCCATGTTCGCATCCAACGTGCGTTCCGGTCAGCCCAAGGTCGTGACGCAGGAAATCGCTCAGCAATAGGCGCGGCTCAACGATGCGCTTGTACTCCCTGCCATTAACATGGACATTGATCGAGATGGGTTGTGTCATTGGGTTGCTCCGGCGCGTTCAATTGCCTGTTTTAGTGTTTTTTTCGTGAGAACCTTGGCCAGATGTCGTTGAAACTCTGGCGATGTATGAATGTTTCCTGTGGGCGCGATCTCTTTTTCACCGGCATGTTCCGCCGCAGACGCGATCAAGGCGTCGTTCAATGGCTGGCCGACGAGGCTCTCAGCAGCTTCCTGTGCGTCCACGGGGCCATCGCCAGCGTTGAGATAAACGAGTTTGGCGTGGCTGCACGTTCCGATATCATCCAGCGTTATCAGGCACGCAACGCCCATCAAGGCGTAATCGCCGGCGCGTGGCGCAACCTCCATGAACGACCAGCCGGTACGCGGGGAGAGAAACGGAAGTTCGATCTCGACGAGAACTTCGTCAGGTTCGAGCGCGGTAGTGAACATGCCCACAAAAAAATCCTTTGCCCCGACCCAGCGTTCCCCCGCACTACTTTGGGCGCGCAAGCGCGCGTTCAATGCAAGCATCAGCACCGGTAGTTCCGCGGCGGGATCAGCATTGACAATGCTCCCACCGATGGTGCCGCGGTTACGGATCTGTGGATGGGCGATGTTCGGGGCGGCCTCATGCAATAAGGGACTTCGCTTCGATATTTGTGGGTCGAACTCCAGAACGCGTTCGCGCGTCATGGCGCCGATGCGCAGGCAATCCCCGTCCTCGCGCACATACGCCAACTCCTTCACTCGGTTGAGATCGATGAGCATGGCTGGCTGCACGATGCGGAAATTCATCGCCGGCACCAGGCTCTGACCGCCTGCCAGGATTTTGGCGGTATCGGCGTGTTCGTGCAGTAGCGTCAATACCTGCTCAATGGAATCGGGAACACGATACTCAAACGCGGCTGGTTTCATGAAACGGCCTCAATTATCGATCGAAAACGGATCTGCCAGGAGGATGTCGAGATTTTTTGCCCCTCGTACACATTGCGCACTCAAAAATTCACCGGTCGAAAACCCCCGCCCGGATGCTCTCTCTACACAGACTGCGACATTGACTTTCACAACCATTGAATGTTCCCTTTCTGCACTACGGATAATATGGGAAAACACTAGCCTGGCGCAACGGTCCTGCTCAACTGGTTTGGTGTGCTGGGATTATACCGCTTGTCTTACGCATGTTTCACATGTGTGACTTTGCTTTTCATATTTGCCTGCAGGCCCTATCTCAGGTAAATTCAGTAACTCTCCTTATGCAGTCGGGAGGAAATTCGAACCGCGAAGGCGCGAAGCCCGCGAAGGCTTTTCGTACCTTTGCGAAGAAAAATAGTTTCTTTGTGTCCTGAACGTCTCACCTGCACCACGCCAGAGGCGTGGTGTCGCGGTGACACAAACCACGCACTGCGTAACATCAGTCAGTACATCACAGGTTTAACTTTTGATTCGGACGGCGACACCCCTACACTCCAAAATCGTGATTTACTGAAATTGATGGATGCGGCACTCTGTAACTCAGGGATTGGCCGCGGGGAACATCGAAGGTACAGAACCAGGTCCAGGCTTGAAACGTTCGCGTTGACGACCAAAGGGAGGGTCCAAAAGGAGCGTGACTTTGTCCGTTGGATGGGGTTATGTCCCTTAAGATGTTTCCAACCCAGGCCTGTGTGGTTTCCATCCCAAATCACCAACTGATCAAATTCGAGTTGGGCTACGTAAGGGCTTCCATTCGTCATGCTGAACGGCATGGCGATTTTAATTGTGGAGGTGAGGATGAAGTGAACCGAACCAGCGAATTTTCTGTTGTTCTCAACCAATTCATTTCTGGAGGATGATATGTCAAAAGCGAATAGTAAAAGCCGGGTTTTTGGTTATCTGCCCAATGACCAACCGCCGCCTGTGCAGCTGGTGTTGCTCGGGTTCCAGCATGTGCTGACGATGTTCCCTGCCACCGTCCTGGTGGCTGCTCTGTGCGGTTTCCACGTTGGAACAGTGCTGACCGTTTCGGGCGTCGGTACGATCGTTGCATTGCTGCTTGCAAAATGGCGGATTGGGAAATTCATTCCGCTCTTTTATGGTTCGAGTTTCAGTTATATCGCGGCATACCTGGCAATTGCCAACCAGATGGGCGGCGCGCCGCAATTTGGTGTCCCACTTCCCGACGAAGTGATCGGCACGATGCAGGCGGGCATCATCGTGACCGGCTTGCTGAATATCCTGATCGGTTTTGCGATCCGCATGTTGGGCAAGGAACGCATCGATATGGTGCTGCCTCCGGTTGTGACAGGCTCGGTGGCGGCGATCATCGGTTTTGGTCTCGCCGCTGCTGCCCTGAGCATGGCCGGCGCACACTGGGGTGTA
This sequence comes from uncultured Anaerolinea sp., assembly GCA_964489725.1. GTDB lineage: Bacteria > Chloroflexota > Anaerolineae > Anaerolineales > Villigracilaceae > Defluviilinea. Next base: position 40,085 of record CAZBAX010000045.1, read on the forward strand.
TCGCTGTTGACGCTGTTGGTGACGATTCTGTTCTCGGTGTATTTGCAGAACCGCGGTTTCCTGGGAATGCTGCCGGTCTTGTTGGGCGCGATCGTCGGTTATGTGACCTCCGCCATCATCGATCCCGGGTCGGTGAGTTTGGCAGCGGCTGCGTCTGCGCCATGGTTTGCCATGCCACACTTCACATTGCCAATCTTTAGCGGAGCGATGGTCGGCACTGCGATCTTCAGCATTGCGATCATGGCGATTGCGACAGTCCCAGAGTCCACAGCACATCTCTACCAGATCGGTCTGTATGTAGACCGCCTGGCGGAGGAGACTGGCCGTGAAAAGTACGAGCTCGATAAGAACATCGGCTTCAACCTGATCCTGGACGGTATCGATGATACGCTCAAGGGTATGTTGGGTTCCACAGCAGGAACGAATTATGGGGAGAATAATTCGCTCATGGCCATCACACGCAACTATTCAGGCCCGGCATTGCTCGCAGCGGGTGTGATTGCCATCCTGCTTGGTTTCGTCGGCAAGCTGGCAGGACTCGTGCAATCGGTCCCCCTGGCGGTGAGCGGAGGATTGGCGATTTACCTGTTCGGCGTGATCGGTATGCAGGGTATTGCCTTAATGCAGGAACACAAGGTCAACATGTTCAACCCGCGCAATTTGGCTGTCGGCGCGACGATCATGGTCGTGGGCATCGGCGGTAACATCGGTTTCGAAGGCGGATTTTTACCGATCCCATTCCTGCAGGGAATCTTTCCGAGTGGACTGCCGGCCATTGCAACAGCAGCCGTCCTTGGAATCCTGATCAATGTCATCTTCCTGATCTTCAAGCCTGCCTCGGCGGAAGAGGGGATGATGGACAAGGCAATGGCTGCCGCAGACGATTAGGCGTTGCCGGAATTTCGAACAACGCGACGGAGGGCAAGGCTCCGTCGCGTTTTCGCGTTGATTAACTCCCGGTCTTTAATACAGAAGCGCATCGATCACTACATTTGGCCACTTGCAGATGTAGATAATGCAGTCGCACACGCATTTCGCCGCGCCCTGAAGCAATTCAGACCTTCATGGTCTGTTATTTAGTGGTAAGATTCCAATAATGAAGATGAATCTTGCCCTTGCACAAATTGCAACCAAACTGGGGGACGTGGAATCGAATCTCGAAAAGCATCTGGACTATATCAAACAGGCGAAGGAACAAAAGGTCGATCTCCTTGTGTTCCCAGAATTATCGTTGACGGGGTACGTATTGCAGGATCTTGTGGCTACGGTCGCTCGTCGCGCGACCGAGGAGGATCCCGTTTTCAAGCATCTCCTCAAAGCGAGCCGCGACCTGGACCTGACGGTTGGCTTCGTGGATGAAGACTCTCGTCACCGATTCTTTATTGCTTCTGCATATCTGTCCCATGGAAAGGTCGTCCACGTTCACCATAAAGTATATTTGCCCACCTATGGTTTATTCGACGAGGGGCGCTTCTTCGCGTGGGGTGATTCCGTGCGTGCGTTCGACACGCAGTTTGGACGCGTGGGTATGCTGATCTGTGAAGATTTCTGGCATGCATCCCCGCCGTATTTGCTGTGGCTCGACGGCGCCGACATTATGTTGTTCTCATCAGCCTCGCCAGGGCGCGGGCTGACCGACAAGGAAAAACTGGAATCGGCCCGCTGGGTGGAACGCGTAAACAAAGCCTACGCGAGCATGTTCACATCGTTCGTTGCGCACTGCAATCGGGTCGGCTTCGAGGATGGGTTGTTGTTCTGGGGCGGGGCAACCATTAACGACCCGAACGGCGAACTTCTCGCGCAGGGTCCGTATTTTGAAGAGGCGCTCACCTGTGTTACGCTCGATCTGAATCAGCTCCGGCGTACACGCGCGCGTTTACCTCTTTTGCGAGACGAACGCACGGCCCTGGTGCAAAAAGAACTGGAGAGGATTCTCTCCCGTGCGTGATCTGACTATCAATACCGACCTTGCCCGCCAAATCCTGGTCAACTTCATTCGCTCTGAGGTGACTCGTGTAGGGTATTCGCGCGCGGTCGTGGGACTCTCCGGCGGGCTTGACTCGGCGCTTTCGTGCGCATTGACGGTCGAGGCGCTTGGCAAAGAGAATGTCCTCGCTGTGCGAATGCCGTATAAATCATCGAGTCCCGATTCGCTCGCTCACGCAGAACTGCTTATCGAACAGTTGGAGGTCCCCAGCAAGACCATCGAAATCACCGACATGGTGGAGCCATTGTTCGCCCAGGATGAAACCATGACCAAACTGCGCAAGGGGAATGTCATGGCGCGCGAGCGTATGATCGTCCTGTACGATCAATCCGAGTCGTTCAAGGGACTGGTCATCGGCACCAGCAACAAAACCGAAATCCTGCTGGGATATAGCACCCAGTTCGGCGATGCAGCCTCTGCGATGAATCCTCTGGGCGATTTGTATAAAACGCAGGTCCGCCAGCTTTCACGGGCATTGAACATCCCCGCGCCGATCATTGACAAACCACCTTCCGCGGACCTGTGGGTGGATCAAACCGATGAAGGTGAATTGGGCTTTACATATGCAGAAGTGGATAAGCTTCTGTATCTGCTGATCGATCAGCGCTTCAGTGCGCAGGAATGCATCGATGAAGGATTCGATGAGAAGTTTGTCAACACAGTCGTCGCCCGCATCCGCCGCAACCAATTCAAGCGGATGCTGCCGCCTGTGGCGAAACTCTCCAACCGAACGGTGGGCTATGACTTCCTGTATCTGCGAGATTGGGGAACGTAGACCCGGGATTAAGCCTTGCGAAGGTTGTCTGGAAAAATATAAATGCACTTGAAGTAACCTTCGCAAGGCTCCTACGCTACTATATTTGATAGCAGGAGGCGAGAGCCTTCTGCTATCTTTGTCCATGAAAAGGAAGTATTGAAACGATGATTCAGATTCCTCCCGCGCTAAAACATCGCGGCTTTGCATTGATCTGGAGCGGGTTGATGATCTCCATGGTGGGCAGCCAGATGCAGCAGTGGGCTTTGTTCTGGCATATCAGCCAGATCAGCAAGGACCCTATCGCGGTCAGCATCGTGGGCGGCGTCCGTTTTCTGGCGGTGCTGGCGTTTTCCCTGATCGGCGGACTGGTGGCGGACCGATACAACCGCCGGGCGATTCTGTTCCTGACGCAATCTACTGCAATGATCGTAGCTGTAATTCTTGGCCTGCTGACGTATCTGGACATCATCCAGCTGTGGCATATCTACGCGTTGACGGCCGTCCAGGCTGCCGCAATGGCCTTCGACCTGCCGGCGCGTCAATCGCTTGTGCCAAACCTGGTGCCGCGCGATATACTGCCGAGCGCGTTTTCGCTGCAGTCCATTGCCTTTAACACGGGAGCAATTGTCGGCCCCGCGTTGAGCGGCGTCGTCATCGGGTATCTGGGACAGGAAGCTGTCTACTTCCTCAACGCGGTCACATTCCTGGCTGTCATCATTGCACTGGTCCTGCTGGGGAACGTTCCGCAATCCCAGACGATTGCGCAGCGCGGGCTGCGCGCCGCATGGGCCGATATTCGCGAAGGTGTGAGTTTCATCCGCAGCCAGCCGTTGATCCTTTCCACGATGATCCTCGATTTCATTGCAACGTTCTTCTCCTCTGCCAATACGCTGTTGCCGTACTTTGCGCAAAACGTTCTCCGGGTGGGTGAAATCGCATATGGGTGGCTGGCCGCCGCCCAATCCATCGGCGCGGTCATTGTGGGATTGGTCGTGTCGCAGTTTCGCTCTATTCGGCATCAGGGGAGTCTGCTGTTGGGTTCCGTCGTTATGTTCGGCGCGGCAACGATCCTGTTTGGTTTTTCGCGTACGTATGCAATCGTATTTCTTTCCCTGGTCTTGATCGGTGCGGCAGATTCTGTCAGTACGATCATCCGCAACACGATCCGGCAGATGAATACACCCGATTCCATGCGCGGTCGTATGACCAGCATCAACCAGATCTTCTTCATGGGCGGACCGCAGCTCGGTGAAGTGGAAGCCGGTGCCGCAGCAAGATACTTTGGGATTCCCTTCGCCATCATTACCGGAGGAATCGGGACAATCTTGGGCGTCTGGCTGATCGCCTCGATCTGGCCGGCGCTTCCACGGTACAACGGCGATGAGCCCACTGCACAGGCAGTCCCTGCAGATTAATGGCAACCTTACGATTTCCGTACGATTCATCGATGCAGCGAACTTTGGTGTTGACTACCGGGTGGAAGAGTACTATACTCAAATCAACAAGGTAATCGTCCTATGCGAGTAGATACCTACATCAAACAGGAACAAGGCTGAAAAGCACGCGTCTTTTTGCGTGCTTTTTTTATTCCCATCCTGAAAGGAGATACAACGATGGACTATGGAATGATAGGCAAAAGAGAAAAAGCAAAACGCTACGCGGAGGAGAAAAATCGGTTCCTCTTCAACAAGTTTGAGGTCACGTTTCATGGCGATAACAACAACCATCATGTAACTTTTGAAAACGGTGTATACAACTGCGATTGCGAATTTTACCTGACACATCACCGTTGCGCTCACACCATGGCTTTGGAAATCCTACTTAAGGGGATGGTACCGGAAACGGTCGAATCGTAACCGATAACTGAATACGTGATCAACTACCCTCCAGAATATGGAGGGTAGTTGTGTTAAAGTGGGGTAAGGTCTGCGGATGTTCACCGTTCCATATTGAGTAAGAGATTAATGAGAATGTTCTGCAACAGTCGATTTTCGATTAAAATTTCCCTATTATGAAATCCTTGTCGCGACGCGAATTCCTGAAACTGGGTGGTCTCAGCCTGGGGAGTATGGCATTTTCTCCAAAACTGGGCGAGTTCTATGATTTTGATGACAGCGATCTTGTGCGCGTAGCCACGGAGAAAATCAGCGTCTATCGTAAACCTGACGATAAAAGCGCGATCATTTCCACCTGGTTTCGCGATGAGTTGCTGCGCGTCTATGGCGAGGTGGAAGCAGACGAGCCAGTGATCAACCCCATCTGGTATCGCGTCTGGGGAGGCTACATCCATCGCGCCCATTTACAGCGTGTGAAGGTGATCTACAACCAGACACTTCCCTCGATCTCAGAAAACCAGATGCGCCTCGTGGAAGTCACGGTTCCGTTTACCGAAACCTGGCGTTCTACCAAGGCGTACGGTTGGCAAAAGCTGGGTTTCCGACTTTATTATGGCTCGGTCCATTGGGCCGCTATGATCGAGAAGGGTCCCACGGGTGAGAACTGGTATCGCGTATATGATGACTTAACAGGTTTCCCTTATCATATCGATCCCATGCATGTCAGACCGTTCGCGTTGGAGGAACTTGCGGCGATCAGCCCAAATGTGGAGCCTCATCTTAAGAAAATCGAAGTAAATCTGACAACCCAGAGACTGCACGCGTTCGAAGACGGAAAAGAGGTCTTCAAGAACACAATTTCCTCCGGTATCCCAAATGGGCCGCGCGGCGCCGATGGGCTTACTACCAAGACACCGCAAGGCACATTCAATATTCTCGATAAAATGCCGGCCAAACACATGGGCAACGGAAACCTCTTCGCTGACGCCGATGATTACGAACTTCCCGGCGTGCCCTGGACAAGCTTTTTCACCACGCAGGGACATGCCTTCCATGGAACCTACTGGCACCAAAACTTTGGCACACCCATGAGCCATGGCTGTATCAACATGCGCACCGAAGATGCCAAATGGCTGTTCCTGTGGGCTACGCCGAAGCATGAACTCGGCAAATCAACCAATCGCGGTATTGGCACCAAAGTGGAAATTCATTACTAATCATGCCTGAACTTGACTGGTGTGCCTACGAACTATGCCATTGAGACGAAAGTGGAAACTGCCCGAGATTGATCTCGGGCAGCTCTTTTCATTTCTTATTACTGAGACTCTTTAGGACCTTGTAAGCCTCTTCCAAAGTTCCACCGCACCCTAATATCCAACTCGGCGGCGCTTTAGGATTTACTGCAAACCATGCGGTTTCCTGACCCTTTGAACCTGTATGTTGTCCCATGTGACCAATGACAAACTGCCTCAGGATTGACTTGCTTACTACCCAACAGTGAGCCTCGAAGGGAGAAATACCCAAACAGATAGCGTATTCATAGTTTTGATCACGGATTTGTTGGAACTTGTAAATGTTAGCTTCCCACAAGGTAGAAAACTTAATTTCAACTCGATGTCCATTTACCAACATATCTGCTTGTGAATCCGGACTACTATCGATCGAAAGTCCTTTAACTGCACACCATTGATACACCAATCGCTTTCCGAGTTTCCCTTTGGATGCTGATGGTAGCGTAATGACCCACTCAAATCGACTTTGAGCCCATGGAGAATTTTCCTTTTGAAATTCTGGTCTTATGAAGTCAGCAGCAGATGAAAGTAGTTCGAATTCTGGTGAAGTGGCACTTTTGGTCATCGCTCTATATCATTTCTTTACTAGATTCTTAATGATTCGATATGCTTGGTCTAAGGATCCGCCACAGTCTGTGAACCATTGCTCCGGTTTCTTGGGATCAAGCTCGATCCAGTAGTCTGCGACTTTCCCGCTTTTATGTTGGGGTTTTCCGTGCTTGATCGCATATTGTCTCTCAAATATCCAACAATGAGCATCAAAAGGAGAGATACCGAGGCAAATCACGTAATCGTAGCCCGTGGAGCGAATCTGTTGGAATTTATAAGAGCCACTTGTCCAAAGTGTCGAAAACTTGGTTGCAAATCGAAGACCGTTAATTTGGATGGTTTCCCCGGGCTCCTTTGTCGCTTCTGGAAGAATCCCCTTGCTAGCAAGCCAAGATGCAATAAGATGACCACCAAGCTTACCTTTCTTACGAGGCGGTAACTTAAGAATCCATTCAAAAGGGCTATTTATCCAAAGATCGCTAATGTCCTCCAAGCCTTCCTGCAGGAAATTAGCTACGGCTACGAGCATGACAAACTCTTGACTTAGCTTTGGCTTTGGTGAGCTAGCAGTTTGTGTTTCCAACTCTTCTTTGTTCGTCGCATATGGCGTCGGATTAAATCTATTCCATTCGATGTCAGTCACACCAGAGAATCTTTTTGCCATCACTTCAAGTGCAGATTTATTATTGTCAATAAGGATAAAACTTCTATCTAATCCTAAACAGCTTTCTCCAACCGTTCCACTTCCCGCAAAAAAATCTAGAACAGTATCTCCTTGGTGGGACGACGCCTTAATAATTCTGTCTATCAGAATTTTTGGCTTCTGAGTTGGGTATCCCAATCGTTCTCTGCTTCCAGTAGGGATTATTGTTTGCCACCACGTATCATTCTGTCCCTTTGGCTGGCCTCTAAGCACGGGCATCTCATCTTGTTCCTTTGCGAAATGAAGCCACCATGTGTCAGATGCTGATATTGGCCGCTTAGTACCCGAGTACCTTGCCCACCAAGTGTCAGTCGGCATTTTTCCTTGCGCTAATTTCTTTGGCCCTACTAATCCGGGAGCCATATAGGGTTCTTTATCAACTTCATGAGAATTGAAGATGTAGTGCTTCGGGTCTTTCGCATAGAACAGGATATTATCGTGTTTAGCAGACCATTTTGATCTTGCTCGCCCACCATAATCATAAGCCCAGATAATCTCGTTCAAGAACGAGTCCCTACCAAAAATTCGATCTAGCAATAACTTGCAATAGTGAACCTCACGGTAATCAATATGAAAATACAGGCTTCCGTGAGGTTTGAGAATGCGATATGCTTCTTCGATCCTGGGTCTGAGGAATGTTTCCAGGAAATAAATACTGGCTTCGGGTGCTAAGTCGCTATAGGCTTTCTCGGTGTCCGAATTGCCGAAATTGCCGTCTGTGAAATTAAAAGAATCCTGATAGGTTCTAGTTCCTAACTCGATTGTCTCGTATGTGTTGCCCTGGAATCCTACACGTGAACCATTCGTTGATTTAACGGTCTTAATTCTTGTATGTTTCTGGACTTTCCCCGTATTGAAAGGTGGGTCTATATAAATTAAGTCTACAGACTCGCTAGGTAGGCTCTTGAGAATTGGAAGATTGTCGCCAAAGTATATGCGGTTCATCGTAACTTCTTAGTTTAGTTTCTGGTGCAAAATTCGCAAGATCAGCCTTGCGAAGGTTGTCTCGACGGCGCTTATTATCCTTGTAGAAAACCTTCGCAAGGCTTTCACACCACGAACTAATTTAGTGGATTTTTTAGAACTTACGTTCTGGAATTATATCAAACCTGAAAATAAAAAGGCGACCTGACGGTCGCCTTAACCTACACGTCTAGGCGATACCCAACGCCGCGAATGGTTTTCAGGAATTTGGGGTTATCAGGGTCCAGTTCGATGGCTTGGCGCAGCCACGAGATGTGCACATCCAGTGTTCGAGTGTCACCGGTGTAATTCGTTTCCCATACTTTTTTGAACAGCGCTTCCCGTTCCACGACTTCACCATGCTTGTCCATCAGGATTTGCAGCAGAGTGATGAGTCGCGGTGTGAGCTTGGTGCTTTTGCCCAGGCTTTTCACGCGGCGGTTTTCGATGTCCAAACGGATTGGCCCCGTGCTGACCATGTTATTACCATCGCCGGGCAGGTGAGACTTGACGCGATTGACAAGTTTCTGCACGGTGAACGGTAATGCCAGCACAGCATCTGCCAGGCTTTTATCGACGGGCTTTTCCTTCTCAAGGATCAAAATGATGGGAAGCTTTGCATCCTTCTTTCGGACGGAAAGACAGATGCGAATGCCCGTGCTTCGCAAGGAGGCAGCATTGATCACCACCACACTCGGGTTGATCTGTTTCAGTTTCGAGACTGCCTGACTTCCGTTCTGGAAGGAAACAACATCAAATCCCTTCTTCTGCAAGTCACCAGCAAAAGAAGGGATTTCTGCGTGCCGTCCTTCGATAACCAAGAGCGTATCTTTTTTCATATAAGTTGGTCGGATACTTCCGAAAAATAATCGCAATGTTGCCATTGCTATTACGAAGTCATTATACCTTAAATCTTAACAAAAGTTTTCCTGCAAGGGTCTTGAAATTTTTAAGGTAGCGCCGATTAAACTACAATATTGAATTATTATCAAGAGACAGAATTGTGATCTATATACTATTGAATGTTTCGAATTTCAGGATGCGGTTTATCGAGGAAAACAAACGAGACTCGCTCACGCGAGTCTCGTTTGTTCATATGCAGCTTTTCGTTTGTGGTTGCGTCAATGACCCATCACGGGCAGGAACCGATGCCTTGTATCGCTTCCTGAATGCGAGCGATCCGATTCTCAGGATTCGGGTGGGTACTGAAGAATTCGGGTGGCCGATCCCCGCCTTCGCTTGCGGCAGCAAGCACCTGCATCACTCTGATCATCTCTTCGGGGTTATAACCTGTATCATTCATGAAACAAACGCCTAGAAAGTCCGATTCAAGCTCATCGTCCCTTCCAAATTTTAAGTTGACCAGTTGCCCGATCAGCATTGCCACCTGAGCGCTGCTGGCGCTGGCTGGATTCTCCGGATCATAGGTCGCGATCACGGCCGCACCTGTCAGCCCTTCGGTCAACTTAGCCTTTGCAATGTGTTCGGCTGAGTGCCGCGCAACGACATGCGCGATTTCATGGCCCAGCACGCCGGCCAGTTCGCCTTCGGTTTCAAGCTTGTCATACAAAGCGCGGGTGATGAAAATCTGTCCGCCAGGCAGTGCGAACGCATTGATCGTATCCTGATCGGCGAGCAAATGGAACTCAAATTCATACGGCGTTCGACTTGCAGCGGAGTTGGCTACGATCGTATTTCCAATTTCATCGACGACTGCCTGGTCGGCCTGGTTCGCATCCAGACCATCAAACTCCTGTGCCATTTGTGGAGCAGCCTGAAGACCGAGTGCGATCTCCTGCTGCACGGTAATATCGATATACTGAGTTTCGCCTGTTACGGGGTTATCCTGCTGTGAACTAAAGTAACTAAAAAGAGAAACTGCGGCGATAATGGCGGCGAAGATCAATCGTCCCCCACAGCCGCTGCTATTGCCACGTCTCACATAGGTTCGACCATACATTTTTTTCTCCTTTATTTTAAGATTAAATACGTACGGTGCAGGATTTAGTGACGTTAAGTACATTGAATCCCAACATCTGATTCCCATCCTGTAGAAGTGGAGGTATGCATTTATATGACTATTGATATTGATGAGGCCAAGGTCCATCAGAATGAATTTGGTTTGTGGCTGGGGTGGACGCTGGCAACCGCCATCGGAATGCTGCTCGGGTTATTGCTCTCCATCCCCCTGGTCAACCTGCTGGACTTGCAGTGGTCCCGTGTGGTGGTACCTTTATTAACCGGATTTCTGATCGGTTTGGCGCAGTGGACCGCCTTGCGAAGCTATCTGATCGACGCCGCCGACTGGATCCTGGCAGGCGGAGCGAGCTGGGCAGTGGGCTATGCACTCGGGCTTTTCCTAATCAACGTTCTCTCTGGTAGTGTTCTGGGAGGATTCGTTGGCTATCTCCTGTTTGGGCTGATCATTGCGATCATTCAATGGCCCATCCTGCGCCGTGAAATCCCCAATGTTTGGGCGTGGATCCTGGCAAACCTGATCGGCTGGACGCTTGGTTTCTATCTCAGCCAGGTATCTCTGAATTTGTTTTTCGCAGATCCTGCGATCGCGCCGGTTGCCAGCACATCGCTGATCTCCGCCATCAGTGGGTTGGTCGCGGGAGGCATCACCGGGCTTGCGCTGGTATGGATCGTGCGCCAGCCGGAACGTACTTAAGGAGCTAGATTTGCTACCGTACATCTTCACCGCGAAGCCCGCAAAGTGCGCTAAGAAAACCTTTAAATCTTTGCGTTCTTCGCGCTCTTAGCGGTAAAAATGGCGTGATGCACGGTAGAGAAGAGCTAGATACTTTCCTGCCCATATTGCCGCAGTTGTTTTCTGCGCTCCCTGTAATCTGCTTGAGTTTAGAGTTCGAATGTAGTTGGACCTTAACAAAAAGAGGAACTTGCTGA
>CAZBAX010000046.1:0-50926 GCA_964489725.1 uncultured Anaerolinea sp.
TCATATATGGAAATCCAGCATTCGATACATCGGCGCGTGTGACCGTCTGCAATATATCGCGGGCCCGCGGCCCCCACAGGCCAAAGCAAGTGCGCGCCGATGTCAAATCATTGATATATACGCTGCTGTCCAATGGCATGTAACGACGCAGATGGGTCATGTCATGAGTGCCAAAAGCCGTTCCGGTGACGATCATGAATCGATCCGGCCCGAGACGCGTCACCGTGAAATCACATTCGATGCCGCCGCGCGCGTTGAGCATCTGGGTATAGACGACCGTGCCGACGAGTTTGTCGATATCGTTGTCGCATAATGTTTGCAGGAAGTCGCACGCTCCAGGTCCGAGCACTTCGATCTTGGAGAAGGATGTCTCGTCAAACAACCCTGCGGCTTCTCGCGTGGCTCGGTGCTCCGCGGCGATGGCCGATGACCAATTGTCACGCGCCCAGCCCTGTAGATCCGGGATTGGAACGGCGCGAGAATCCTGTTCATTCGGTGTGAACCAGTTCGGTCGTTCCCATCCGCCTTTTTCGCCGAAGACCGCACCCAGTTCCTGCAAGCGATGATAAGCAGGGGAGAGGCGCAGCGGTCTTGCAGACTGGCGTTCTTCGTACGGCATGTGGATATCGTAATATTTGCCGTATGTCTCCACGGTGCGCGCCAGCGTGAATGCCTGGCTGGCGTATTGGTTTCCAAAGCGGCGGACGTCCAGCTTCCACATGTCCCATTCGGGATGACCATCGATGATCCACTCTGCCATCACTTTGCCGATGCCGCCCGCGCCGGCGATGCCGTGCGCACAGAAGGCACATGCCACCCAGAACCCGCGCACTGCTGTTGGTCCCAGCAGGTATTCCGAATCGGGGGTAAAGCCTTCAGGGCCATTGAGCAATTGCATGATCTCTGCCGTTTCCATCGCGGGAACGCGCTTAATGATATTCTCCATCAGCGGTGTGAAGCGCTCCCAGTCTGGCTCGAGCAGCTTGAAATTCCAATCCTGCGGAACGCCATTTAACCCCCATGGTTTTGGCTCATGCTCGTAGCCGCCGGCGATCATGCCGCTGCCTGTTCCGCGAAAGTAAACCAGATGATCCGGATCGCGCATGGTCGGCATGGAGTGAGGTTGATCTTTGACCGGTTTCGTGATGAGGTACAAATGCGCCATCGGGATGATCGGAAGCGTGAGCCCCACCATGCTGGCGATGTCGTTGCCCCATAGTCCCGCCGCATTGATGACGATATCGGTCTTGATCGCGCCCTGGTCTGTCACCACTTCACGGACCTCATTGTTGCTGACGGTGATTCCCGTTACGCGCGTGTTCATCATGAAGGCTGCGCCGCGGCTCTTTGCACCAGAAGCGAGCGCGTTCGTCAATCCCGTCGGGTCGATCTGACCATCCGTAGCAAGGAAAACTCCGCCTTTGACATTTTCCAGTGACATCAATGGAAACAGATCCTGGCATTCCTTAGGCGTCAGCATATCAAGTGGCATTCCGAACGCTTTGGAATAGCCCACGACGCGTTTCAGTTCCTCCATGCGCGCGTCCGATGATGCAATTCGCAGGCTGCCCACTTCGTCCCAGCCCGGGTCGACACCGGTTTCCGTTTTGAGTCTGCGATATAGGTCCGTGCTGTAACGCATCATCTTCGTCAGACTCGACGATGTACGCAGTTGCCCCACCAATCCCGCCGAATGGAACGTGGAACCGCTTGTCAATTCATGTCGTTCGATGACGACAATATCCTTCCATCCCATCTGGGTAAGGTGATACGCGATGCTTGCTCCTCCAACTCCGCCCCCGATGACGACTACCTGTGCGTGCGTGGGAAATATCATTGCTGGTTTCCTTGTGTGATTGAATACTAAATCGTGCAGCGTGGGGCGTGATTTCGTGAGACGCTCAACTGTTGGGCCGCGGTGTCCATCTGTTAGGTTCTGACATCATAATTGATAATTGGCTGCAAATATGATCGTAATGATCTTCCAGTTCCTCATAAATTTTTGGTGTAATGTAGCCGAAACGCAATGCGAAATCAAGCCAGACTAGTGTTTCCGTCGCTTCGGAATCAGAGTCGGTTAGTTTGCTGACAAAATTCTTAGGGTACTTTCTTCGCCGCCGCGCCTCGGCAATGTTTGCGCAAACCGAACGAGACGAACGCCTCACCTGATCTGTAAGGCTGTATCTTTCTTCAGTTGGAAATGATTTGGTAATCTCCTGAATGTGTATGGCTGAATCAAACGCAAGTTGATAAACGCGTAAATCCCGATGTGACTTTGCCACTGCCATTTCTGCCTCCAATGAAAAATATCTGATTGTTCTGCGACGGCGTCGCCCTACGCGCGTTTGCTCCAGGCCTCACGCTTCACGCCAGCTGTCATCACGCATGTTCACCTCACACTTCTCGAATCCATTTCTGATACTCATTTCCACTTGTACTCTCTTCAAATCTCTCAAAATACTTCTGCCCATAGCCTTCATAATCAAAATCCAGTTTCGACACACCCATCTGCACCAGCGACCACATCGCCTCGCGCAGGTCGGACATGATCTTCATGAGCTTCTGATGGGCGCGTTGTGAGTCGCTGGGTGAGCCGAAGTACGCTTCCAGCAGCATTTCATCCTGTTCATCGTTGAACTCATGCTGCACTGCGAAATTGCCCAGGTCAAAGAAGATATCGCCCATGCCCGCGTACTCCCAATCCAGGATTCGAATGCGTGTGCCGTCGTCGATGAAATTCCCATTGAGCAGGTCATTGTGGCAGGGACGCGGCTGTAACGGTTCGCGATACATTGCCTGTTCGATCTCATGTGATCTTTCAAGGATCCAATCCATAGTATCGGGTAACTTTACATGGAAGCCGCGCGCCGTCTGTGCGTAGTCTTCAGCGACGCGAAACGGAGAGAACGAGCCAGGAAAACGTTCCAGCGCGTGGTAGGCTTTCATCGATCCCACGACGCGGCGGATATTCTCGGATGTTCCGATCTCGTCCGCAGACATTCCCTTGCCGGCGATAAATTCCGCAAGGATATAACCCTCCGGTTCCAGGAATGCGACAGGTTCGGGTGCGATGCCAGCCTTCCAGGCCAGCGCGCTGCACTCATATTCGTTCCGGCGGTCGATACCCAGGAATTGGGTTTCATTGCCGCCCAGCCGAAGGACGAAGCAATCTCCGCCCGCGGTGATCTTGTAGTTCTTGTTGGTGATGCCTCCTTTGAGTTCCAATACCTCGATCGGCTGGTCACTCTTAAACTGTGCAAAGCGCTTGAGAATAGGGGATAGATTGTCCATATGAATCCTTTGGCGAATGTGTCCAATGGGCGTTTGCAAGACATAACCCCGACCCATCGAGGAAGTTCTCTACAACGAAACGGACCATGTTTGGCGCTGGCCGCTTGATTTTTTACCGAAAATGAATTAAAAACATCCTACGATTTGAAAGGAGGTGCGCGATCTCAGTGGATTAAAAACTCAGGCAACAGACTTCTTCCGCTGGTCGCATAATTAAGTAAACTTCTCGAAAAGAATCGTAGGTTCAGATTCGAATATCGGGCTTACCTAATTATGCGGCACTATGTAATTGGGCCAACATTTGTTCCTAACTCAAAGGAGGAGAGATGCGTAAGTCACTTACGTTCCTGACCATGTTTGTGGTCTCCGGGCTGGTGCTCGCGGCTTGTGGAGGAGCTGCAGTGCCAACGGGCGCAATGCCCACCGGAGAAGCGGTTACTGTGAAGGAAACAGTGATCGTGGAAGTGACTTCATCGGCGCCAGTCGTGGTCGCACCTACAGGGTATGGTGTCACACTTGAGACTGTTCAATCACGTGGAAACCTGATCTGCGGAGTCAACTCGCAGGTTCCAGGGTTCGGTTATGTAGACGCTAATGGCGCGTTCTCAGGATTTGACGTGGATTATTGCCGTGCTGTGGCTTCTGCCATTTTCGGCGACCCAAGCAAAGTGGAATTTCGTCCCGTCACGGCCGCCGAGCGCTTCACGGCCTTACAATCGGGGGAGATCGATATCCTCAGCCGTAACACCACGTGGTCGCTGGTACGCGATACGGAACTGGCCGGAAACTTCGTTCACACAACATTCTATGATGGCCAGGGGATGATGGCGCCTTCCGACAGCGGCATCGACAGTCTCGATGACCTGGAAGGCGGCACGATTTGCGTGCAGACCGGCACGACGACGGAACTCAATCTCGCAGATGTCATGGCAGCCGAAGGTGTGACCTACACCCCGGCCGTGTTTGAAGACGCCGATTCTACATTCGCCGCATACGCCGAGGGACGCTGCGATGCTGTGACGACGGATAAATCCGGGTTGGTATCGCGCCGAACGGTTCTAACCGATCCGGCTGCGCACGTGATCCTCGATGTCACCATGTCAAAGGAACCGCTTGGGCCGATGGTGCGTCACGGTGACGATCAATGGTTTGACATCGCTCAGTGGACCGTCTTTACATTGATCGCAGGCGAGGAATTCGGAATCACTTCTGCCAATGTCGATGATATGAAGTCCAGCGCCACGAACCCTGAGGTCAAGCGCCTGCTGGGACTCGAAGGTGACCTGGGGCTGAAGCTCGGCCTTAGCAACGATTTTGCCTACAACATCCTGAAGAACGTTGGAAATTACGAGGAGGTTTACAACCGCAACCTCGGACCCGATACGCCAACGTACATCCCGCGCGGTCTGAATAGCCTATACACCGATGGTGGTGTGCTGTACGCGCCGCCCTTCCGGTAGGCGGCTCAAGCAAGTATGGAGGGTGGGGAAGTATTTCTCCACCCTCCTGATTCATCGGGAGACGGTCGAATGCAGCCTGCACGAGAGCAAAAGGCAACTATTCCATTCTGGCGGGATGAGCGCGTCCTGAATGTGATTGGACAGCTTGTTTTCATTCTTGTGCTGTTTATCTTTGGATGGATCATTTATCAAAACATGCGGGCCGGCTTGGCCCGGCAGGGGATCACACTTAGCCTGGGTTTTCTTAATGGTACATCCGGGTTCGATATTGCTGAAACAGCATTTCCATACGATCGCAATTCGACCTACCGACAGGCATTCCTGATTGGGCTTCTGAACACGTTGTCTGTCAGTATTGTGGGGATCATCTTTGCTACCATTCTGGGGATCTTCCTCGGCGTTGCGCGCCTCTCTACGAATTTCATCATCAATCGGCTTGCCGCATTCTATCTCGAACTGATTCGTAATCTTTCCTTGTTGGTTTTCCTCATCTTCTGGTATCTGGGTGTGTTTCTTAAATTGCCGCGGGTCAGGGAAGCGATCATCTGGCCGGGTGACGTGATCCTCACCAACCGTGGGATGGGGATCCCGTGGGGGATTCCGACCGCTTCTTTCCCGACCTTTCGCCTGATCCTGATCGTCGGCTTGATCCTCGCCTTGGCCGTTTTCTTCTACCTGCGCGCCTACAGCAAACAGACGGGACGTGCACCTCTGACGCTTCTGTGGTCGTTACTCACATTTATCCTCGTCGCCGCCATCGGTTGGATCATCCTGCCAGTGAAGCCGCTCGCCCTTGACCTGCCGTTTGTAAAAGGATTAAACCTGTCAGGCGGCAAAATCTTGAGTCCCGAATTCCTGGCGTTAACGTCGGGACTAGTCCTATATACCGCGGCATTTATTGGTGAAGTGGTCCGTGCAGGAATCCAATCCGTTTCCAGGGGACAGGTGGAAGCTTCGCGGGCCCTGGGATTAAACGGTTTTCAAACGCTGCGACTGGTTGTGTTCCCGCAGGCGTTGCGCGTCATCATTCCACCGCTCACCAGCCAATATCTAAACCTGATCAAAAATTCATCGCTGGCCATCGCTGTGGGCTACCCGGACCTGTTCTATGTCTCGAACACCATTCAGAACCAGACCGGGCGGGCCGTCGAAATGATCACCATGGTGATGCTGACATATCTTGCATTCAGCCTGATCACTTCCTTCCTGATGAACGTATACAACCAGAGAATCCGGTTGGTGGAGCGTTGAGATGAGCGAGATCGACTCTGTACTGCCCCCGTTGACAGAACGCTCGAACATATTGCGTTGGATCCACCGGAATTTGTTGGGCTCGTGGTCCGATGCCATTCTGACCGTGGTCGGTTCGCTGATCGCGTATTGGGTCATCAAAGGCTTTCTGACCTGGGTCTTCACTGTTGCCAACTGGGAGGTGATCACTGCGAATATGCGACTCCTGATGATCGGTCAGTATCCGCTCGAACATGCCGGCAGGTTGTGGGCGTGGCTTGCCTTTCTGGTCTTTCTGTCGGGTAATTCGATCGGCATTTGGGCGCGGCGATCACCGTATGCGTTTCTACTTCTTCTCATTCCTGCGCTACTCACGTTGTTCCCATTTGGCAGCGGACCTCGTACATGGCTCATTGCATTGAGCGTCATCGGGCTGATCGGCTGGGGGCTGGGTAGGACTCGGCCCGATCCTTTGAAAAGAAATGTGATCATTGGCTGGATCATTTCACTTCCCATCATCGTCCTGCTCACGCGTGGATTCGGTGAACCTGCCAGCGGTTTTTTTGCCGCTGTGCCGACGAACTTATGGGGCGGGTTGCTCCTTACGTTCCTGCTTACTGTGGTGGGCATCCTGTTTTCCTTCCCATTGGGTGTGTTGCTCGCATTGGGGCGCCGTTCGCAGCTGCCGATCATTCGCTGGGCGAGCGTGGGTTATATCGAACTGGTGCGCGGTGTCCCGTTGATCACGATCCTGTTTATGGCGCAATTGATGCTGCCGCTTTTTCTTCCCGAAGGTCTGACTGTTGATCGCGTTCTGCGTGCCATGGTAGGGATCACCCTGTTCAGTGCGGCCTATCTTGCCGAGAATGTGCGCGGCGGATTGCAGGCCATTCCGCAGGGTCAATATGAAGCAGCGCAGGCCCTGGGACTCAATGGCGCACAGTCGATGATCTTCGTCATTTTGCCGCAGGCATTGCGTTTGATCATCCCGATCCTGGTGGGACAGTTCATTGCAGTATATAAAGATACGTCGTTGGTGGCCATTGTTGGGCTGCTCGATCTGGTTGGTATTGCCAAGACCGTTCTTGCTCAACCAGAATTTCTTGGCTTACAGCGCGAAGTGTACGTGTTCGTTTCCCTGCTGTATTGGGTGTTAAGTTACGGGATGTCGTACCTCAGCCAGCAACTGGAGCAGCGACTCGGGGTTGGGACGCGATAGATTTGTGAGGAGCTATTAATGACTCAAACGAACGATGGGATCATCTCGGTACGCGATGTGCATAAGTGGTATGGGAATTTCCATGCCTTGAAGGGCATCAATATGGAGGTGAAGAAGCGCGAGGTGATCGTGATCTTCGGGCCGTCTGGTTCTGGCAAATCTACTTTCATCCGGACGCTCAACCGCCTCGAGGAACACCAGCGCGGCCAGATCATCGTAGACGGGATCGAGCTCAGCCACGATGTTCGCAACATCGAACAGGTGCGCAGTGAGACGGGCATGGTCTTCCAGCAATTTAACCTCTTCCCGCATCTGACGGTGATGCAGAACATCACGCTCGCGCCCATCCAGGTCCGCAAGTGGACGAAGCAGCGAGCTGAGGAGATTGCCATCGAATTGCTGGAGCGGGTGGGGATTCCGGAACAGGCTCAAAAATATCCCGGGCAGCTTTCGGGCGGACAGCAGCAGCGTGTGGCCATCGCTCGTTCGCTTGCCATGCAGCCTAAGATCATGCTGTTCGACGAACCGACCTCCGCACTGGACCCCGAGATGATCAAGGAAGTGCTGGACGTGATGATCGAACTTGCCAAATCTGGTATGACGATCCTTGCTGTAACGCATGAGATGGGCTTTGCCCGCGCCGTTGCCGACCGGATGTTTTTCTTTGATAAAGGTGAGATTGTCGAGCAGGGCACACCCGAGCAAATATTCGATCACCCCCAAAGCGACCGCACGAAATTGTTTTTGTCACAGATTCTACGACACTAAGCGCAGGCATCCTCTTCTACTGTTTCGCGTGCAGGTCTCTCACTACGCCGATCAGGCGCGGCTGGATGTCGGTAATGTGAACACCGTATACACCGGGTGTGATGATGTCGTGAGGCAGTTTCATCTCCTTGTCGAAATGAAACTCATTGATATTTCCCCTGCCATGCTTTTTCCATAGTTTGAGCAATCTGTAAATTTCCGCATTGCTGACGGCAGGCTCTGCACCATTTATGATCATTGTAATGTTGGTTGCTGCCGGAGCAGACCTTTCGGCCTGTTCACGTGTGATCACTGCCAGACGCATGATCTCCGTCAACGCGCTCCACGGATAGCGTGGATATGCATAATAAATGCTATAAGGATTATCTGCCCTGGTCCTGGGATCCCACCAAAGGAAGAAATTGGGGATCCGTGCCGCCAATCGCTCAAATAGTTTTGTGAATGCGGATGGAATGAAAGCCAGCCCGAACAATGGCGCAATAGCGAAGGCAAAATCTATATCTGCTCGATTTTGTGCTAACCAGGCTGCCAATGTCCCGCTTCCTGAAATGCCCATGACCGTTACTTGTTTGCCCAGACCATGTGCAATATCAATGACCCGATCGCCAAATTCCGCCAGCTTGTCCGCCGTGAGGTTGACAAGTTCATCAGTAAGGCGATCGGAAAGTCCATGATACGGCATTCGCGGCATGAACACATTGTAGCCAGCTTCATGGTATTGTTTGGCAAGTTCGGTGAATTGTTCGGGACAATTGGTGAAGCCGTGCAGAAGCACAATAACATGTTCAGTCTGCTTCCCGTGGTCGAAGAGCTTGGTAATGCAGACATCACGCGCAAGATCGTGATTATCCTCTGCCTGCATGGCTTTCACACGAAAAACTGCATCTTCAAAGCCTGCGACCGGCTCCGGATTGGATGCCAGTTCCTGAATGGATTGCGGACGGAAGAGTATCCACAGAAGGAGACAAAATACAGCAATCGCAATTAGCCACCCGAACATGCTCTCTATTCCCTCGTGATGTATGGTTGATGCCTGTTGAGAAACGTAGACGAAATTAGATTCACCGCGCACCCTGTCGATTCAGGTATCGTTTGACATTGGCTATGAAGAGTTCTGCAAAGCGAATTTAGATCAAGCCAGAAAAATCAGTTGCTTTATCTGACCAGGCTTTTGCCTGCACGGAAAGCAGAATTCGTTGCCTGGGATTTTGGCTGGCTTCGGCCCATGCATGCTGCCAGAGTGTAATCATGGTTTGCATTTGTACAAGCTCTGCCGCAGTTTCCGGTTCGGTGTCCGCGGCTGTCCATTCGATGAGATGTTTGGCTTCGTCGAGCAAAGTAGCGACCATGTTTGGGTCGGTAGATTTTCGGGCCGACGAAGAAATTCTTCCAAACGTAGCAGCGAGTCCTCCGAGTCGACGGGGGAGAGGGTCGCGTAAAAAACGCTCACGCAGTTTTTCCATATCTTTCATTGCACATCTCCAAGAATTTCTCGCGTGATCGATTCGACCTGTCTGCGAAGCTCTTCATTTTGAATCAAGATGCTCCGATTCCCCAGGCGCGGACGAATGTTGATAAGTGACTCAAATTCGATTCGTTGTTCGCTGGGATACCAGTTTGCACCCCAAAGATCATCTTGCTCACTTCCATCCTCCAGCAGCGTAGTTTCACAATCAGCAGGAATCTCTCCGCCACCAGAGACAACCCGCCGTCGAACATCTACCACTATTTTGATCATGCTCTCATAACGCGCAAGCATTTCATTCATTTCTGCAGCGCTCGCTTTTTCCTGTAGCAAGTGAATCATGAATTCTCCACCAACTTCCCAGCCGTCAGCCCTTCCAACCGCGCAACGCCCGCTGCGAACATTGTCACTTCGAGCTGCCGCTTCGTGAGTTTCATCATCTCCACAGCGTGTTCTGTGGAAATTGCCGCAGCTTTGAGGAATGGGCCTGCCATGCCTCCGAGGGTCGCTCCCATTGCTATGCACTTGGCGATGTCCAGCCCGTCTTTGATGCCGCCGCTGGCCACGATGTCGATTTCCGGCGCGGCTTTCCTGACGTTGAGGATCGAGTCTGCTGTGGGGATGCCCCAGCCCACAAATGTGGCTGCGAGCTGGCGTGTGTATTCGTCTGGGGCGCGGTGCATTTCGACCTGTGACCAGCTCGTGCCGCCTGCACCGGCTACGTCGATGGCTTTGACTCCGCAGTCGGCTAACAATTTTGCTGTACGCTCAGAGATGCCCCAGCCAACTTCCTTGACCACCACGGGCACATCCAGCTTCTTACATACTTCTTCAATTTTTCTCGCCAACCCCGCAAAGTTGACATCGCCCGCGTCCTGTACAGCTTCCTGCAATGGATTGAGATGCAGGATCAGTGCATCTGCCTGGATCATGTCGACTGCCTTGCGGCATTGGTCGACGCCATATCCATAATTGAGTTGTACCGCTCCAAGATTTGCGAATAACAAAATATCGGGCGCTACGCGACGCACCTGGAACGTCTTTGCCTGCTCGGGGTCTTCGATGGCGGCGCGCTGACTCCCCACTCCCATGGCCACCCGCATGACGTAGGCCGTTTCTGCCAGGCGCAGGTTGATGGTCTCGGCTTCGGCCGTCCCGCCGGTCATGGAACTGATCAGGATGGGGGCGTTTAATAGTCGGCCGAACAGGTGCAGGCTTGTGTCGACCCGGTTTAAGTCCAGTTCGGGCAACGCCTCATGCACAAAGTGATAGTCCTCGAGTCCGGTTGTCAACGCGGAGCGTACATCCTGCTCAAGATTGATCTTGATATGGTCCGCTTTTCGCTGGTCAATCTTGGATTGAGTAGAGCGAGTGTGGCGCGTACTCGCGCCATCGCTCGAATCGAAATCAGGCGCAACTTTTGACATGGGATAGTGTTCCTGTGGTTGAATAGGAGGGCGCCCTGCGCCACAAAACTCTGGCTTGAACGGTTGAAATGACGCAAAGCGTCATGGCGCCAAAGGCGCTCACTTTTGACAGTGGCGCTTTACAGCGCCACGCCATACCGAGTACAATAGCCACGACCCAGTCCCGTGTGTGAGCGCCTCGGCGCCACTCTTTACGGGAAACTCTAAAGGAGGTTGTCATGTCTGACACATATACTGAAGTAAAGGCGATCATTAAAGACCTGCTCGGCGCAGACGATGCGAAAATCACACCTGAGGCTCGCTTCCGTGAAGAACTCGAAGCGGATTCCCTCGATCTCGTCGAGCTGATCATGGCTTTTGAAGACAAGTTTGGCGCCGAGATTTCAGATGAAGACGCTCAGAAGATCACCACAGTGGGTGACGCCGTCAGCTATATTGATTCTCACAAGTAATTTGTCTTGTGGATTATAACGTAGAGCCGTGGCGCTGCAAGCGCCACGGCTCTACGTGTCTATTTGGTTGCTCCGGTGGTAGGGTGGCGAGCGCAATTGCCAGGCCGATCGAGACTACCAAGCTATAGTTCGTTGGAATCCAACTGGTGGTCCCGATACCGGCTCCGCCCACTCGACCACCGTTTTCTACTTAAGAAGTGATGGAATCTCTTCGGGATGCTTCGCCACTTTGACGCCCGCGGCCTCGAGTGCACGGATCTTATCGGCGGCCGTGCCTGCTCCGCCTTCGATGATCGCGCCAGCGTGTCCCATGCGTTTTCCAGGAGGCGCCGTTTGCCCGGCAATGAACGAGACGACCGGCTTGGTCATCCGTGATGCGATGTACTCGGCGGCTTTGTCTTCATCGGTCCCGCCGATCTCACCGATCATCACGACCTTTTCGGTTTGCGGATCGTGTTCGAACATCTCGAGCACGTCGATGAAGTTCGTGCCGTTCACCGGATCGCCGCCGATGCCCACGCAAGTAGATGCGCCCATGTTCACAAGTTTCAAGGCGTACAGGACTTCATAGGTCAATGTACCGGAGCGCGAAACCACACCGACATCTCCAGGGATGGCGATATTTCCGGGAATAATCCCTACTTTACATTCATTGGGAGTTAACATACCGGGGCAATTTGGCCCGATCAGGCGCACTTTCTTTTGATCGAGATAATTGCGGACCCGCATCATATCCTGTACCGCGACGCCTTCGGTGATACACACGATCAAGGGGATGCCGGCGTCTGCTGCTTCGAACATGGCGTCGGCCGCGAATCGAGCCGGGACGAAGATCACCGAGCAGTTCGCACCGGTGGCATCTGCTGCCAGTTTGACCGAATCAAAAACCGGGACCTTTCCATCCAGAACCCATTCGCCACCTTTGCCGGGTGTGACGCCGGCGACGACATTAGTCCCATAGTTCACCATTTGCGTGGTGTGGAAGAGACCTTCATTTCCAGTGACGCCTTGCACGAGCAGGCGGGTGTTTTTGTTGATGAGTATGCTCATTGATTTTTCTCCATAACGATCATGTCATTGCGGGCGCTGGTTGCGAAGTAATCTCCCGTTTAATGGAGAATTCTTTTCGACGAGCATCTCAAGTGAGATTAGAGATTGCTTCGTCGTGGCGCCAAGGCGCCACTCCTCGCAATGACAGGAAAGTTCGTTATCCCTTCGCCGCCGCCACAGCCTTGCGCGCTGCGTCTGCCAAAGTCTCTGCCGTGATCATGTTTGCATTTTCGAGCAGCTTGCGTCCTTCTTCGGCATTTGTTCCCACGAGACGAACCACCATCGGAACCTTGGGCTTGACTTCGTCCATGGCGGTCAGAATGCCGCGTGCAACTTCATCACAACGCGTGATACCGCCGAAGATATTGAACAAGACAGCCTTCACATTCGGGTCCGAGAGGATGATGCGCATGGCCGCGGCCACTTTCTCTGCACCGGCGCCGCCGCCGATATCCAAAAAGTTGGCCGGTTCGCCGCCAAATAACTTAACGATGTCCATGCTTGTCATGGCCAGACCCGCGCCGTTGACCATGCAGCCAATGTTGCCGTCGAGCTTGATGAAGGAAAGCCCGTGGCGGCGTGCTTCTGTTTCCGCGGGGGCCTCTTCATCGATGTCGCGCATTTCCGAGAGCTTGCTGTGACGGAACAAGGCGTTATCATCCAGGATCATCTTGCCGTCCAGCGCGATCAAACGCTTATCCTTGGTGATCACAAGCGGATTGATCTCTGCCAGGGACGCGTCCGTCTCAAGATATGCCTGCCATAATCCTGTGGCGATCTTGCTAAAGTCGCGCCACATTTCGCGCGGCAGATCGATCGATGCAGCGATGTCGCGTGCCTGGTAGTCGCGCAGGCCAAGCAATGGATCGATATGCACCTTGATGATCTTTTCTGGCATCGTGGCGGCGACTTCCTCGATATCCACCCCGCCGGCTGCAGAGGCGATCATGACCGGCTTCTTGGCCGCGCGGTCATTGGTGATCGCGAAGTAGATCTCGTGTTCGATGGCCGCCGCTTCATCCACCAGCACCTTGCGTACCGGAAGTCCCTTGATGTGCATCGCCAGGATCTGGTCGGCAAACTGCGCGGCTTCGTCTGCATTCCGGGCGACTTTTACCCCGCCCGCCTTGCCGCGTCCGCCTACCAATACCTGCGATTTAATGACAACGCGGCCACCCAGTTCTTCTGCGATGTGCTTCGCCTCATCTGGAGTAGCCGCTACCCGTCCTTTGGGGATTGGTATTCCATACTTTGCAAAAATTGCTTTCGATTGATACTCATGCAGTTTCATGCTTTATCCCTTGTGCTTCAGAAATTCAGGCAAGGCGATTATACCACCTGGCATTTTATGCTCATTTTGCCGGGAGACGAGCTGTTTTGTCGGTTTGCAGGAGAGGCGCGGTTTTCTCGTGACTAAACTGCAAGGTGAGCGCCGGTTGCATTTCGTTATAATGCGAATAGAATACAAAGGAGCAATCATGCGCAGCGTCAGGATCATCGTCGCAATTCTCGTACTATCATCCATTATTCTGTCGGCATGTAGTGGTTCCCGCGGCTCCGGCGCCATTGTTAAGATCGGATGGACCGATGAACCGGATTCGCTAAACCCGGGCATGGCGTTTTTGACGGCGTCCTTTTCCATATTTGGGCTTATCTACGATACGCTGTACGAGCTAAACCTGGATGGTTCCTATTCGTTCTCCTTGGCTGAACGTGTAACTGTATCCGACGACGGCAAGGTATGGACGTTCAAAATCCGCGACGGTGTGCAATTCAGCGATGGTCAACCACTGACGGCCGAAGATGTAGCGTATTCGTTTAATCTTTATGCTGCTTATCCTGAAGTTTATGTGTATATGCCGACCTATACGGCCTATTTTGAAAGCGTGGAAGCCCTGCCGGAAAACCAGGTGGTCATCAGGCTCACCGAAGCCATCCCCAACATGGAGAGCCAGTTGTACGGGCTCTATGTATTACCAAAACATATTTGGGAGGCAATGGAGGATCCCACAGTTAAAGAGCTTGCCCTGGAACAGTCGGTTGGCAGCGGCCCCTTCGAGCTTGTCGACTACGTCAAAGGTCAATATTTCAGACTGGAATCGAACCCAAGGCACTTCAATGGTGCGCCCAATATCGGCGGCGTGGAGTTTCGGATTTACGACGATCTATCATCGTTGATTACCGCCCTGTCAGAAAAAGAAGTCGATCTTGTTGTCAATCTGCCGATCGAAGCGGTCTCAGCCGTGAATGGATTGTCTGGCGTTCAGGTGGTGGCTGGCCCGCCGGTTTCACCCTCGGTATCCGATATCATCATCAATCAAATGTCTTCTGAACTCTGCCCGACGGATGTAGGCGGCCGATGCACAGGTCATCCGGCGCTGCAGGATCGCAATGTACGCCTGGCTCTGGCGCACGCTGTAGATAAACGGAGGCTGATCGACGAAGTCATGTTGGGACTGGCTGACCCCGGACTCACGTTGATCCCGAAGGGGCTGGGTACATTCTACAATTCGAGTATCAAAGATTATGAATATGATCTCGAACTGGCGAATGAGATCCTCGACGAGGCGGGCTATGTGGATACTACTGGTGATGGTGTGCGTGAAATGCCCGACGGCAGCCGCGAGCTCAACTTCCGTCTGCAGTGGCCCGACTCGAATCAGTACGCGCAGACGGAGGCAGAGCTGCTCAAACTGATGTGGGCCCAGATCGGTATCGATGTCGTGATGGAACAGGTGGACTCGGATCTTTTGACCGAACGCTGCTGCCCGGCATTCGATTATGACATCCTGCTCTGGGAGTGGGGGTCAGACCCCGACCCGAACTTTTTGCTCAGCGTAATGCTGACCGACGCGATTCCATCCGGACTTAACGAAACGGGATATTCCAATCCGGAGTACGACGAACTGTACACAAAACAGGCAACCGAGTTGGATCACGAAGTGCGCAACGGGTTGATCTGGCGGATGCAGGATATCGTCCATCAGGATGTCGTGTATATCATTCCGTTTTATCAAAAGTCGGTGCAGGCCTATCGCGACGATACGTTCCGCGGCTGGCTCACGGATAACGGCAATTTGGATCTCAGTGCACGGTCTTCACTCACGGTCATTACCCCGCTCGATCAGTGACTTCTGCGGCGGTCGCAGGTGTGCGCGCAAAGGGCGATCACTGTCATTCGAACGAAAGGCTCCCAAAACTCGGGAGCTTTTTTTATGGTATCCTTTCAGCGCCCGATGAAACACTTAATCCGCATACGTATTTTCCTTCGGCCCTATCGTTGGCCGATCATAGCGACTCTGTTACTGCTGCTCGCTATCACGGGACTGAACCTGGCTGTACCGCGCATCATTCGTTCAGTGATCGACGAGGGATTGGCGCGCGCAGAGTCAGGACAGCTCGTCGGCTCGGCGCTTCTCCTTCTTGGACTTGGGCTTGCCTCCGCTATTTTGAATCTGGGCAACCGCTACTGGTCTGAGTGGATCGCGTCGCGGGTGGGTTATGACCTGCGCAACCGCATGTACGATCATATTCAATATCTGCCGTTTGCCTACCACGACCATGCCCAAAGCGGACAGTTGATCTCGCGCTGTATCGAAGACGTGCGCGCGATCGAAAAGTTCGCCGGCAGTGCAGTTACCGATATTGTGCGTTTTGTCTTTCTCACCGTGGGCATCCTGTACATCATGATCGCGGATCATGCGCAGCTGGCCCTGATCGCGTTGCTTCCCATGATTCCCCTGATCGTGATGACCACCAATTTCGGCACCAAGATCGGCAGATTGTTCTTCAATGTAGATAATGCCGTAGGTGAGGTCTCCAACCGGTTACAGGAGAACGTGGTAGGTGTGCAGGTGGTCCGCGCCTTTGCACGCGAAGGCTATGAAATTAAGCGCTTTGATGTTGCCAACAAGGAAGTATTCAGGACCTGGGTGTACGTGATCGATGAGTGGTCGAAGATCATGCCCACCACCAACTGGCTGACCGCAGTCAGCATCATATTGATCCTTTGGTTTGGCGGTCAGATGGTCATCGCCGACACGATCACAGTCGGGACGGTGGTTGCATTCAATGCCTACATCCTGATGATGGCAGAACCTGCCCAGCAATTGACCGGTCTCGTCAATGCGGGCGGTGAGGCAGCCGCTGGAGCGCAGCGCGTCTTTGAAGTACTCGATATCGAGCCAGCGATACAATCACCAGATCATGCTATTTCCCTGTCTCCTTTGCGAGGCGAAGTGGAATTCATTGATGTGGGACTTAACTATCAGGAGGAGAAAACAGCCTCCTTAAGCGGCATCAATTTGCGGGTGGAGCCGAACCGGATCGTTGCCCTGATCGGTCCGACAGGTTCCGGGAAGACCTCGCTTGTGAATCTCATCCCGCGCTTCTATGACGCCACGCAGGGTCGTGTGCTGGTCGACGGTGTGGATGTGCGGGAAATGGATCTGCTAACGCTGCGTAAACAGATCGGCATCGTATTGCAGACGTCGCTGTTATTTTCCGATACGATCAAAGCCAACATTGCCTATGGCCGTCCCGATGCGACGATGGAGGAGATCGTTGCCGCGGCACAAGCGGCGCAGGCCCACCAGTTTATCGAAAGCTTTACCGATGGATATGACACGATCGTCGGCGAACGCGGCGTAACGTTATCCGGCGGACAGCGTCAGCGCGTGGCGATTGCACGCGCGCTGTTGATGAACCCGCGCATCTTGATCCTGGATGATTCCACATCGTCGGTGGATACGCAGACCGAAAAGCTCATTCAGTCCGCGCTCGATACCCTGATGGAGGGGCGGACTACGTTTGTCATTGCACATCGTCTATCAACCGTGCGCCGCGCCGATATGATCCTGGTGATGGATGGCGGTCATATTGTGGAACAAGGCACACACCGAGAGCTTCTTGCCCGCGGCGCCCTGTATAAGGAAATCCATGACTTGCAGTTGATCGATCACGCAACGTTCGCGGAAGAGATGGAATCGATCGACGAAGAAAAGGTGTTGCCGAATAAGGAACATGAATTGTAATTTCCTCGCTGACATCGTACCACTTTGGGTAGCGGAGGAGCGACAGGGTTCCGCTCCGTAGTCGAACCACATGTTACAGGAAGCATCCAGTTATGCCATACGCGATATACATTCTCAAATGTTCAGATGGTTCCTATTACACCGGTTTGACCAAAGAACTTGATGCTCGTGTCAGCGAACATCAACTTGGTGCACACCCCGAAGCATATACGTTCAGTCGCCGACCCGTGGAATTGGTTTGGAGTGAAACAGTAGAAACCTGTCCAGAAGCTTTTCAATGGGAACATCAGATCAAGGGCTGGAGCCGGGCGAAGAAGGAAGCGTTGATCCGCGGCGATATTAAGGGTATTCATGAAATTGTGAAAGATGAAAGAAGGAAGAAAGATCAGATCAAGAGAAAACTATCGCGCTGAGCGGAGTGGCGTCCAAGCGCCACGAAGACGAAGCGCTGTTTTCATGTAGACACGACATAACTTGGAATCCGCGCTTCGTCTACACTCGTCGCTGCGAGCGCTCCTCGTTCCGCCCAGCGCGAGATATGACAAACTATGACCACAAAAATAATTCCTCCCACATTTATCACCAAGGCTGAAGATGCCTATGACAAGGGCTATGATCCACGGGTCGCGCGCGGGCTTTTGCAGTTCCTAAAGCCCTATCTCAATCAGATGCTCTTCTCGTTGCTCCTGATGATCATCGTTACGGCGGCGGGAGTCGCTGGTCCATATTTCGTGAAGCTGGCCATCGACGAAGGAATACGAGCCAATAACCTGATCGCACTGCGTAATGTGGCGCTGGCATACTTTATTGTTTCGGTGATCCAGTTGGTGACGAATATCGCGAGGGTCCGCATGATGTCGCGTGTTGGGCAGCATGTGTTGTACGACGTCCGTACGGCCATGTTCGATCATCTGCAGAAGCTGTCGCTGAGTTTTTATACTCGTTATAGTGTGGGACGTGTGATCACGCGCGTCATCAATGATGTGGGCACGCTGCGCGAGTTCATCACCTGGGCTGTGCTGGCCATCGTCCGAAATATTCTTGCGATCGTCGGAACACTGATCGCCATGCTGTCGCTTAATTTGCGCCTCTCTCTGTTGACGTTTACCGTGCTGCCCCTGATGATCCTGGCGACCATTCTGTTCCGTCGCGCTGCGCGGCGCAACTATCGAAAAATGCGCGCCGCCATCTCATGGACCAACTCTGTGCTGGCTGAGAATGTAAACGGTGTGAGGGTGGTGCAGGCATTTTCCCGGCAGGCCCACAATTACCAGAACTTCAGCGAGTATGTGAATCGCTATTCGCTTGAAACCAGTCTCAATGCCGCCAGAGTCGCTTCTCGATTCACACCGATTGTCGATGTGCTGGGCGCGGTTGCGACAGCGCTGGTCGTGTATGTGGGGGGGACGGCCGTACTGGGTGAGTCGATCTCGCCCGGCGATCTCATTGCGTTTGTCCTATACATCGACCGACTCTTCGACCCGATCCGCGATCTCAGCCGTCGCTTTGACACGCTTCAATCCACGATGGCGGGCGGCGAACGGATCCTGGAACTGCTCCATACTCCCGTGGAGGTCCAGGATGCCGCGGATGCCCGTGAAATGGGACCGATCCACGGCGACGTGCGATTCGAGAGTGTCCAGTTCCATTATTCCGATGACCCAACGCTGGTCCTGGATGGGATCGACCTGGACGTGCAAGCCGGTCAAACGGTTGCATTGGTGGGCGAGACGGGCGCCGGCAAGACGACCATCGTCAAGCTGCTCACCCGCTTCCATGACCCCACCTCGGGACGTGTCTGTGTCGACGGCGAGGACCTGCGGACGGTGACCCAGTCGTCGCTGCGTAAGCAGATGGGCATGGTGCTGCAGGATCCCTTCCTGTTCAGCGGATCGGTGAAGGAAAACATTCTGTTCGGGCGCCTGGATGCGCGTGATGAAGAGATTATCGCGGCAGCAAAAGCTGTGGGCGCGCATGACTTTATTTCGCGGCTCAGGAACGGGTATGAAACAGCTGTCGAAGAAGGCGGCGCGACCCTGAGTGTGGGACAGCGTCAGTTGATCTCGTTCGCCCGCGCCTTACTTGCCGACCCGCGGATCCTGATCCTGGATGAAGCCACGTCTTCAGTGGATACACAGACCGAACAGATCATCCAGAGGGCGCTCGCGACTCTTTTGAAAGGACGGACCTCCTTCGTCATCGCGCATCGCCTTTCGACGATCACAAACGCGGATAAGATCGTGGTGATCCACGATGGCAAGATCGTCGAACAAGGCACGCACACCGAATTGCTCACCAGCCAGGGCATGTACTACGAACTGTACCGAACTGGATTTCAGGACTGATGGAAACTACAAGAAGTTACAGGAAACCCACCTATGAAGATCTATTTCCGCGTGCATGCCATTCAACGTATGTTTGAACGACGTGTGACTGCGAGAAAAGTTCTGCAGGCACTTCAAACAGGCGAGACGATCGAAGATTATTCCTCCGAAATGCCGGAACCCAGTCGCTTGATTTTGGGATTTCAGGGAAAACGCCCGGTTCATGTAGTGAGTTCTGAAAATCCGGAAATGAACGAAACAACCATAATTACTGTTTACATCCCCGACTCGGGAAAATGGAACAGGGATTTCAAGAGTCGTAGACAGTGACCTGCTTGATCTGCCGGCAGGCGCAAACCAGCGATGGCTTTACCGTTGTCATCCTCGAACGCGGCGAAATACGATATGTAATCAAGAATGTTCCTGCGCGAGTTTGCCCTGAATGCGGCGATGCAATTGTCGCGGAGGAGGTTGCCGACCGATTGCTGCAGGCTGCCGAAGCAAAAGTCATGGCCGGGCAATTGACGGAAACCTGGGAGTTTCATTTTCCGTAGGATGATGAATCTTTACTCATAAATTTACAGCTGTGAATTTGAAAGCTTTTCAGCGATTATAATTTTGTCCATGGACATCAATTGGATTGGGCCGGCAGCCGCGACCGCAACCTTTTTCGGCGTTTGGTTCGGTCACGTTGCAGTACGCAGGATCGAACGAGAAGTGGAGCGTATCTGGATTCCAGCCGCGCTCGCGTTGATCCTGGGGCTGGGGCTCGAAACCGCTTCGCTCCTGACCAATAGCCTGATCGTGTCTGCGATCTGCGGGATCGTGGGTGTGACGCTGCTCTGGGATTCGCTCGAGCTGGCCGTCCGGCAGCCCAATCGCGTCAGGCATGGGCATGCACCCGCCAACCCGAAGAACCCGCGCCACGCTCGCATTCTTGCCACGTATCCCACGGCAACGACCATCGACTGGCTGGACCGCGACCCGCGCGGTCGCCCATATTCCATGGATGAACTGCAGGTTCCTGGAAAGCAATAAATTATGAATTGGTTTGGAATCCTGGTCGGTATCTCCACGTTTTTCATCATTGGGTTGGGTTTCGTATGGGTGATTCGCGGGGAACGTTATCTCGGCTATTTGTGGTGGCCGTACGCAATGGGCACAGGCATCGTCTGTGTGGTTGCATCGCTCTTTGTAACGGCAGACTTTGTCGCTGTTTTAACAGGTGCCTTGGGCGCCTCGCTGATCTGGGGCTCAACAGAATTGAAGGAGCAGGCCATCCGCGGCGAGTTGGGTTGGTACCCCTTCCACGATCGCAAAAGACAGCCTCCCTTCGCCAAGATCATCAGGAAATGGAGAGCGCCCAGCTTATAGCGTTGCGCGACATGACCCAGACGATTCAGGTACACAAGATCACCCGGTCGGATATTCAGCAATTGGATTACGATCTCCCCGATTTCGACTCGATCACAACCGCGTTGCCATCCGGCTTATATACCACGTTTCGCACCTACGCTGATCGTGCAAAGGTGATCGGCCTGCGCGCCCATCTCGACCGGCTCTATCTGCCTGCCAAAGCGCAGGGTATTGTACCGGCGATACGGCGGCAGGATGATTTGCGCGACACACTCGCCAACCTGTTGAATCGGTTTGACGCGCCTGAGGCGCGGGTGCGGTTGATCCTCGACATGGCCCAGGAGCCAGGGACGATCTACCTCCTGTTGCAGCCAATGAACCCACTGCCGCCGGAAATTTACCGTGATGGCGTCAGCGTGGAAATCTCAAAAGTGAGTCGCGAGAAGCCGTCGCTCAAACAAACCGCCTTTATCAGTGAATCGGGCTTCGACCGCACTCGTATCGGCGAGGGAGTCTTCGAGATCCTGCTTACGAAGAAGGGGCGGATTCTTGAAGGCATCACAAGCAATTTCTTCTACGTCTTGAATGGTGAGCTATGCACGGCCGGGCGTGGAGTCCTGATCGGTGTGACTCGCCAGACCGTGCTTGCCCTGGCAAAAAAGAATCACATGGAGATCAGTTACAAAGCGCTGGCTTTGAACGATATCCCACTGATTGAAGAGGCATTCCTCACCAGCAGTTCACGCGGCGTGGTCCCGGTGGTCCGTGTGGATGGACAATTGATCGAAGATGGCACCGTGGGGGAGATGACAATGAAACTCATGAAGCTTTACAACCAGCAAGTGCTCTTTGTAGCAGAGAACATCATCTGAACAAGTTCACGCCATCATCGGCGTGCTTTCCCTATAAATCCCGGAATGTTTTGATACAATCAATTCATGAAACAGTGCATCAGCCTGTTCTTTTTTATTATTGTCGCGGCTTGTCAGGCCATCCCACCAGTTACAGCGTTGCCAACCCCTCATTTGCTCATCGAAACCATAACGCCCAGCCCTACGCAGACATCGATACCTACGGCAACCACCACGCCTTATCCATTCCTGATCTATCCATACACAATCCCTGGCCTGCGCGAACATCACTATCAAAGCGGGGAAATCGTATTGCTCTCCACGCTGGCTGTGGAGCTGGACTATACACGTTATTACATCCGCTACCCCAGCGATGGGCTGACTATCACGGGCATCCTGCAAATCCCTACGGGTGAAGGTCCGTTTCCGGTCATCGTGATGAATCATGGCTACTTTAACCGCGAAGATTTCGACTCAGGCAGTGGCTCAGACCGCGCCGCCGAGTTTTTGGTGAAACGCGGCTACATCACGATCGCATCCGATTATCGCAGCTGGGGAGGTTCAGACATCGGCCCGAGTTTGTTTCACACCGGTCTGGTGGTCGATGTCGTCAACCTCATGAATGCGCTTCCGTCCATCCCGCAAGCTGATAGGAGCCGCATCGGCATGTGGGGACATAGTATGGGCGGCGGCATCACGACCAAAATATTGACCATCGATCCACGCGTCAAAGCGGCAGTGTTATACGCGCCCAATTCTGCCGACGACGCCGATCTGATCGCACGCTGGGGCTATGGCTGCATCGGCGATATCCCCGCCGGCGAAGTCCTTGAGACCTGCAATAGCGGCGATGTCGTACCGTTGAGCCTGCCGCCGGAATTGATCGAGGCATATAAGGACGCTGCGATGGATCCGGCCATGATGCAATGGATTGCTCCCATTTATCATTTGGATGTCGTCACTGCGCCCATTCAGATCCACATTGGTACGTCCGACGGTGACTTTATCGGGTCCACGCCGCCGGAATGGGCGTACAAATTGAACCAGGCCTTGCTGGATGCTGGCAAGAATGTGGAACTATTCAAATACGAAGGGGAACGCCATTCGTTTATCGGTGACCAATGGCTGATCTTCATGAATCGCGCAGCGCAATTCTTTGATCTCTATGTAAAAAACTCCCAATGAGAAGACTGATCTGCATTGCTGCTCTATTCATCCTATCAGCCTGCTCGATGGATGCAGGGTCCAATCCTGTCGCCACTCCAACATCGACTGCCTCCGGCCGGTACGATGGCATCTGGACGGGCACCGGTAAAGACGCGTCTGAAGGCAAAGAGTTTGAAATCTCGTTCACCGTGCGCAACTCTCGTATTACCGATATTCGTTACGGGTTCAACGGTAAGGACGATGTACCCTGCATCAATCTCGATTACACCAGCTTGAAAGAGACCGCCCAGCCGCAGGTTAGCGAGTCTCCTTTCTCGATTTCATTGGGCGAAGACCTCGTGACGACCATCGCATTCGAATCTGATGCACGCGCCGCTGGCGAACTCGTTGTGGGATGGCGCGATCGAAATCCGCGCTGCAACGGCGATTATCAGGTTTCGTGGACCGCCGCCAAACAGGTTTTGCAGCCAGTTCCGGGAAGTGAAACGGCGGCGACGAATGCGCCCAACGCTCTCGAAACATTGGTACAGATCTTTATCTTCGGGCTTTCCAATGGCGCCGTGCTGGCACTGAACGCCATCGGCGTCACCTTGATCTATAGCACCGTGCGAACATTGAACCTGGCGCACGGTGATGTCTTTGCGCTTACATCTGCCCTGGTGACGAGCCTGGTCAACATCATCGGTATCACACAAAAATGGCCGCCCCTGAATCTCGTGCTGGCATTGATCTTTGTTCTGTGTATGTCTATGGTAGTAGGCGCTGTCCTCAGCATGGGTGTGGAGCAGTTGGGGTTCAAACCGTTCCGCGGTTCTTCGCGCCTCGCTCCGTTGATCGCGACACTTGGGCTTTCATTCATCCTATTTCAGGTTGCTCTGGTATGGCGGACGTTTCAAGGTTCATGGATTCCCGGTGAGCATCGCAGCGTTCCCGGTATCCCCGAAGTGCCAACGGATGGGATCCCGAACCTGCT
The DNA here is from genome assembly GCA_964489725.1 of uncultured Anaerolinea sp. Taxonomy (GTDB): domain Bacteria; phylum Chloroflexota; class Anaerolineae; order Anaerolineales; family Villigracilaceae; genus Defluviilinea. The sequence goes on from CAZBAX010000046.1 coordinate 24,067, forward strand.
CCCTGAGATCAACCTTGTACAGGCATTGGGTTTACCCGCGCAAGTCATCGTGCGATTCGCGGATGTCTTTGTGATCGCGATGGCTGTCATATTCGTTTCGCTGGCGACATGGTTGTTACAAAAGACGCGCACCGGGCGTGCCATCCGTGCTCTTTCACAGAATGCAGAAGCAGCCCAGATATTGGGCATCAATGTCAACCAGACGATCACGCGTGCCTTTGCCATCGGCGGCGCGTTTGCCGGTGCAGCAGCCTTCATCTTTGCTCTGTACTACGGGCGCCCGTTCGGCGTGCACGGCGCGCAAAGTGGCCTGCTCGCATTTGCCGCGGCGCTCCTTGGTGGCATCGGTAGTCCGATCGGCGCGATGGTAAGTGGACTCTTTATGGGAGTGGCTTCGTCGTTGAGCGATTATTATCTCAGCGCACAATGGACGCCGGTATTATTGTTGCTGCTGCTGCTCGTATTGCTCACGTGGCGTCCGCTTGGGTTGGCGTCTTCGGGCGAGTCGATAACGGAATCGGCCTCAGCCCGCGACTCGGTCATTTTGACGGCGATCAACCGCCGGTCCGGCTGGATGCGTTGGTATGTCCTGCTGTTTCTCTTTGCGCTGCTGCCGGTCCTCTTTCCGACGAGTCAAAATATTCTGCGAACGGCCGCGGTGTTCATCATCCTGACTCTTGGTTTGAATATTGCGCTCGGCATAACGGGCCTGCTCGATTTTGGAATTGCGGCCAGTTTTGGTTTCGGCGCCTATACCGCGGCGCTTTTGCATCGTTTTGACCTGATCGTGATCCTGGTCGCTGCCATGACGGTCGGCGCAGCATTGGGAGTTATCAAGGGCGGGTTGGCGCGGCGGCTGCGAGGCGATTTCTTTGCCGTGGCGACATTGACGCTGGGATTGCTTCTTCGACAAATCGTCATCAATCTACGCGATGTTACCGGCGGCGCAGGCGGACTCGGCGGCTTCGGCCCGCTTCATTTTCTCGGACTGGGCCTGGTCTCGCCGGCGATCAAGTTTTATCTTGTCCTGGGCTTTGTGCTGCTCGCGGCCTGGGTGAGCTCGCGCTTGATCGACTCGCGCACGGGACGCGCCTGGCTTGCATCCAGTGAAGACGAACTGGCTTCGACTTCGGTTGGCGTGAATGTGGCGCGCTCACGTCTCTGGGCGCTTGTGATCAGCTCGTCGTTAGCCGGCCTGGCGGGCGCTCTATATTCAGGGATGCTCTGGTATGTGGACCCGGATACAATGTCATTCCATATTTCGTCGATGATCCTGGCGATGGTCATCCTGGGAGGCGCGGGAGATGTCGCGGGTGCGATCATCGGTGCAGTGGCGATCGTGCTGTACGACAAAGTCTTCATCCCACAGCTGGCGACATGGCTGTCAGTGATCTGGCCGGCGGGCCTGGCAATTGGCTCGGCGCCCGATATACGTGGTGCATCCTTTTTCAACTTTGGGATTGCGTTATATTTGACAGTGGTATGGCGCGCACGGCGAAGCCCTCCGCACTAAGCGGAACCTGAGCGAGTGCGAAGTGGAAGTCGAAGCTCCGCATCAAGAGACTCTTCGCGAGTATGGAGCTTTACATACAAGGAAACTTTAGCTATGAACAACGTCCGCCCACATCTACAAATGCTTACAGAAGAACAGGTCAACGAGATTCATCAATACACACTGAACCTGCTATCCACCACGGGCGTGCGGGTCGATTCGCCATCCGCGTTGGAGATGTTGACCAGACGGCTCGGCAGCTCGATGGTCAGCGAACGAACCGTGCGGATTCCACCAGAACTCGTCGAGTGGGCGATCAAGGTAGCACCGCGTCAGATCCAAATCTATAACCGGCGCGGCGAGCCGCAGTTCACGATCGGAGGGGAAGCGGATCGCACCCGTTTTGGCATCGGCGTGACCGCATTGTATTATCAGGAGCCAGACACCGATACGCCCGTGTTGTTCCAGCGCAAACACATGCAGGACATGGTGCGAGTGGGCAACAAGCTCCCGCACTACGACATGGTCTCGACCGTGGGAATTGTGCGCGACGTGCCGGAGCATCTCACCGACCTCTATGGCAGCCTGGAACATTTTGCCAACGGGGTAAAGCCAATGGTCCTGCTCTGTTCCGATGAGCATAAATTCGAGGATGTCATGCAAATGTTCGAGACGCTGCATGGCGGTGAGCTCGGCGAGAAACCATTTATCATTCCCTATTTCAACCCGGTTTCGCCGCTCGTGATGAATGAAGGCACCGTCGATAAGATGCGCGTCGCCATCGAACGCGGATTGCCCGTCATCATTTCGAATTACAGTATGTCTGGCGCCACCACACCGATCACGCCTGCCGGGACGGTGGCTGTGTTGCTGGCAGAATTACTCGCTGGACTCGTGATCGGGCAGTTATACAAGGAAGGCACCCCGATGTTCCTCGGAATGCTGCCTGTGTACTTCGATATGAAGACTCTGATGAACTTCTATGATCCGCAGAGCATACTGGTCAGCCTGGCGTGCGCGGAGATGATGGAACATTACGGCGTGCCTCACTGCGGAACGTCTGGCAGTGGCACAGGCTGGGGCATGGACCTGCTCGCCGCCGAAACCTATTGGATGAACACGCTGATGTTCACCCTGACCAAAGGCGGGATCGCTCCGTTCGTGGGCGATACGCTTGGCTCCAAAGCGGTCTCGCCGCAGACGTTCATCTACTGTCACGAGATCATCGACCAGGCCCTGCGCTTCTCGAATGGATTTCAATTGGATGACGTCCATGTTGGCCTGGACGAGATTCACAAAGTAGGAGCGGGCAAAAGCTATGTCTCTGCTCCGACCACGCTCAAGAAGTACAGGACGGGCTATTATGTGAATCCCATTTTCCCGCGCTGGAGCATGGAGAAGTGGATCGAAGCCGGGCGGCCGCACGTACAGAAAAAGCTCAGCGAGTACACGGTCAACTTCCTGAATGATCTGCCCGCGCCGGAGGATCATGAGGAATTGATGAGGAAGGGGGAGGAGTTTATTGAGAGGGGTGGTAAAAGGTAGAAAGTAAAAAGTGAAAGGTAGAGAATCCTCCGTGGAGTAGATATGACGAAAAATTATCATCTTGCACAGATCAACATCGCCCGTATGCTGGCGCCCATCGACGACCCTGTGATGTCAGATTTCGTTGCGAACTTGCCGAACATCAACGCGCTGGCGGAGCAGAGCCCCGGTTTTGTGTGGCGGCTGCAGTCCGATAGCGGCGACGCGACCAGCATCAAGGTGTATGATGACGATAGGATCATCGTGAACCTGACCGTCTGGGAAAGCCCGGCCGCGCTGCGTGCCTATGTCTACAAGAGCGATCATTATGAATTTTTGCGCGATCGCAAGCGCTGGTTCGAGAAGTTCGATGGTCCATATTATGCGCTGTGGTGGGTTTCGGCGGGTCATATACCGAGTACAGATGAGGGCAAGGAACGATTGGAGCATCTTCGAACGCACGGTGAATCGGACTATTCCTTCTCGTTCAAGACGGAATTTCCTGCGCCCGCCACATAGGAGTATTCCTTGAAACCATCGAAGCTTTCAACGTTGCTGTACAGCTACATAACGTTCATTTGCACCTGGTTCCTCTTATGGCTGACGATTGGCGATGGCCCCTGGTGGCTGACGGTGCTGAACACCCGGGTGCCCTACCTGTTTCTTCCGGTGCCACTCTTGCTTGCGTCGCTTCTGCGCACACGCAGATATGGGTTGATGCCCCTGCTCATTTTGCCAGTATCGATTTTCTCGTATTTGTATCATTCGTATCTGCTTCCAGGATACCTGAGGGCTGCTCCCTCGCAAGCCGATCTCACTGTGATGACCTATAACGTACTCTATTCGAATCCTGACTATGATGCGGTGGCAAACATCATCCGCACCTATGATCCGGATTTGGTGGCTCTTCAGGAAGTTATGCCTGGAATGATGGACGCCCTGCGCGATCGCCTGTCTGGTGAGTACCCATTTTCGATCCATGCAACAAACGACGACTATGGGGTGACGGCCGTGTTCAGTCAGTATCCGCTTTCTGAAACGCGAGTCATCCAGTTGGGAGAAGATCGTCGCGTCGTTATCGCCAGGGCGCAAGTAAACGATCAAACGGTCACCATTGCTGCGGTTCACCTACGGGCCTACGGATTGCAGTGGGTGAGACCTGTCACCAGTATTCCGCAGGAAATCGTCAACCGGACGGCTGCTCAAAATCGACAGGTGGAAATATTATTCGAAGCACTCCTCCACGAGCCCGGCCCTGTGATTATCGGTTGTGACTGTAACAGCAAAGAAACCTCCAGTTCCTATCGCTTGTTGGATGAATGGCTAGACAGCGCTGCCTACCAGGTTGGCTGGCAGGTTCCGGGAATCGAAGTTGCTGGGGCAAGGCAGGATACAAACCTGCAGCATATTGACTTTATCTGGTACGGTGGTGCGTTGGAGCCGTTCGGAGCCTTTGAGATCCAAGACAGCGGCGGATCGGATCATCACCCCATATTGGCTTTCTTTGATTTTCAGTAGCAGCGGTTTCATTCTTGACGATCTTTATTCCAGATGATAGACTCTCGCCATCAACATCGCTTTATGAAAGGAGGCACGAAAAAATGAAATCCATCCTGTCGTTTGTCACACAGTGTTTAAGCGCGCCTCCTATAGGTAGTTCTTAGTAACGACTCTGCAAAGCGTCCCATTTGGGATCAGTCGTTTGTTCTGGCATCTACCGCAGGCGCGTCTCGCTCCTGCGGTTTTTCTTTTAATCCCAGACCTGACAGGTCTCCGCGCAGGCGACGAATATGCATGGATGCAGACCTGTCAGGCCTTTGGATCAGTATGAATACAAACGACTATGTCGAGTATTTCGAAGAACTCGATGATGACGACAGGCTGAACATGCGCTTTGGTATCGACAAACGCAAACCGTACCAGCGCATGTCGCGCAAGTTAATGAGCGAAGAACGCGAGTACGTGGGCGCGCAGGACGACTCCCGGACAAACTTCAAATTCACCTACAAAGCCGCTCGTTTTGAGTCCTGGTGGCTGCTCGAGTCGCTTGGCGAATTTTATGAACACAAATGGATCACCGATGTGCTGCGCCGGCTCAAAGGCGGTAAGGAAGCCTCGGTCTATCTCTGCCGCTCGGGACCCGCGATCGACGCGCCGCTGGTTGCTGCGAAGGTCTATCGTCCGCGCTCGCTGCGTAACCTCAAGAATGACGTCCAGTACCGGGCCGGTCGAGTCGACCTGGATGAGAATGGCAAAGCTGTCGTGAAGGCGGGAGATCTGCACGCGATGGCAAAGCGCACCCATTACGGAGAGGAGCTGCGCCACCAGTCGTGGATCGCACATGAGTTACAAACCATGGAAATCCTGCATGCCGCCAACGCAGACGTTCCCAGGCCGTATGCCATGGAGAAGAACGCGATCCTGATGGATTACATCGGAGAATTCGACACCGCCGCGCCAACACTAAACACTGTGACACTCGACCGGGATGTGGTGAAACCGATCTTCGAGCGCGTCATTCGCGACGTGGAATTGCTGCTGGCCAACCAGCGCATCCACGGCGACCTGTCTGCCTACAATATCCTGTACTGGGAAGGTGACATCACATTGATCGACTTTCCTCAGGTTGTCCCGCCTGAATCGAACCCTGCGGCATGGACGATCTTCCTACGCGATGTGACCCGCGTCTGCCAGTACTTCGCATCCCAGGGACTCAAGCGTGACGCCCGCAAACTTGCCACGGAGCTATGGACCGCACACGGATACAAGGTTGTAAAAGAAGTCGACCCCAGCCAGCTGGATGCGGACGATCCTAAAGATCGCAAGCTATGGCAGAAACAGGCGTCCTCAAAATAAAGGACATCCCGCAAGTGCAGCAATGCATCTGCGGGATGTCCACTTCTCGCTTGTCATGTTTTACTTCTCACTTAGACTTGCCCCATAACCCATATCCCTCGTTACGTCGCTTCTCGCGCCTCTCCTGCTGCACGTGGATCTGCTCCACATGATCGGCTTTTTCTTCGATTGCAGCTTCCAGCCAAAGCCTGCCCTTTTCGGCGGTGGCATGACTCCCCGCGCCATAGGCGCCGGTCTTCGTGTCGTCATCCCAGGGCGGGTTAGCAACGAGTGAGCCGCCTTCGATCCAATCCATGAAGTAATCGGGCGTGGCGACGAAATCAGTTTCATCGACGACCCGTTCCATCTGGCAGAGATCCGGGCGCAGATGCAGCAGATACGATGTCTCCAGTTCGCCTGCGTGACCCATCCCGCCGATCGGCGACGTTCGGTATTTTTCGAGAGCTGCCGCGCCAATTCGTCCCGAAGTATGCAGCCAGGCGGTTGCGCAGAAAATTCGGCGATGACGTTCACCTGCATATTTAACAACATTCACAAGGAACGACGAGTTGCCGCCGTGGCCGCTCATCAGATAGAAGCGGTCAAAGCCTCGCGCCACAAGGATGTCGATCACGGCGCCCCAGAAATCTTCAAAGGCACGCCCACCCGCGTTCATGGTCGCCGCGAAGGACGAACGATGCGTGCTGACCCCATATGGCATGACGGGCAGCGTCCAACTGCGTGTAGGCACTTTAGCAACTGTACCTTTCGCGATGGAATCAATAATAATAGTATCCACGGAGAGGGGGAGATGAAACCCATGCTGCTCGGTGTGCCCGATGGGAATTAAGATGACTTTGCTGCGTTCGGAGTCTGGAGGCAGCTGCATGTTCGCCGCGTGATGTGTCGAATGTGGCAGACGCAGACAAGAAGCAGCAAGCTGCCCAAGAAAGGACGATTGCGGATCGATACCTGCCGGTGCCAGGCAATAGACTCTTGAGAAGCCATCATCACGCAGGCTATCCAGCAGGTTCGAGATGTATGGAAAAAAAATCGGGTCCGGGACTTCAAGCCCGCTGCCGCGCCAACCAAACGGGAACGGTGGCAGGAGTCCGATTCGAGCAGGATCGCTCAATTGGCTGGCCAGCAGATCCAGGTCATAGCCTGAACCGAGCGGAAGTACAAGCGGGGTATCGCGCCGCAGTTCAGCTACTGCGTCCCATGTCATTTCATCATAGTTGAAGTACATTGTCATGTGAAATCTCCACTGTTTTAACGACCTGCGTGTAGCCAAAATAGCATCATTATGTAACTAATCAAACTTTCACTTTAAACAGCAAACATGGCAAACTCGGGTGCATACCTTACCACGCCCGCCAGGTGACAATCAGTGAAGCGAAGCACCATGAACTCATCGTCTACCCTGTATTCATTCTCGATCCCAAACCGGCTCGCCTTCCCAAATCCGAAGCGCTGATAATACCCAGGCGACCCAAGCACCACACAATAGTCAAAGCCCAATTCCTGGCATTGACGTAGGCCCGCACGAATCAAACGCGAGCCGATCCCATGCGCTTGAACATCCCTGCGGACTGCAACCGGTGCAAGCCCTATTCCTTTTGTGTCCACCGATGGGGGAGCGCCACCTGGCAGACTGATCGAAACAGGACTGAACAAAATGTGACCCAACACCATTTCGTTAGTTACTGCTACCAGTGAAATAGTCGCCTTGCCATTGGCGCGTAATAAATCAACGAGCCTGCTCTCCGCATCGCTCGCAAACGACGCGCACAGGATGCCTCGGACCTGCTCGATGTCTTTGCTTTCTTCGCTTCGAATTGCGTAGTTCATATTTACTTTGGGAGCAAGTACCAGTCCAGGAATTGTTCCATGCGTTCATACACATCAGCCAGGTTTTCGCGGCGCAGGAAACCATGCGGTTCATCGTCGTATGTTTTGTATTCGAACACCTTATCATGCCGTTTCAATGCTTCGACCCATTCCTCCGACGCCTCCGGCGGCACGATCGTATCGAGCAGCCCATGCAGGATCAGCACTGGCTTCTGAACATTCTTCACCTCTGTGATGGGCGATCCGTTCCAATAGATTTTTGATTTCGTGGCGGGATGCCCGAGGAATATTTCGGTGTACAGGCGCAGGCGCTTCTCGCATTGGGCCCACGAACTGATCAGATTCGAATCGCCGTATTTGGCAACCCCGCAGGCAAACAGATACTCGGGATCACGCGATAGCGAGCAAATGGTCATATAACCGCCGTAGCTGCCGCCGGTGATCCCGATATTTTCTGAACCGATCTCTGGAAAGCCCCGCAGAAATTTTGCCGCGTGCAGACAGTCTTTGGTGTCGCCGACGCCCCAGTTGTCGTAATTGGCGCGCTCGAATTGTTTGCCGTAACCGGTGGAGCCGCGATAGTTCGGCGCGAGATAGGTATATCCCTTGGCGGTGAAGTATTGAGCCAACTCGTCCCAGCCAAATACGTACTGATCGCGCGGCCCGCCATGGGGATAGACAATGGCTGCGCCGTTCGATTTTTCAGGCTTGTATAAAAATGCGTTGATCTCCAAGCCATCATAGCTTCGATAGCAAACGATCTCTGGCAGCACCTTCTTGTTCTTTTCGAGCGCAGGCGGATTCGAAAACGTAAGCTGCGTGACCTGCTTCGTGGATAGCTCCAGTCGATAAATGTCGGGCGGAAGCAGCGGACTTTCATACTCGTACGTGATAAACGATTCGTCTGGCGCCCAGTTGGGATTCGAGTGGAAGCCTGCCCCGCTTCGCAGATCGACGCTGGCGCCTGACTCCACATCGACAAGGCTCAGGTCGAAGGCGCCATTCCGGTTCAAGACCACGGCCAGTTGCCTGCCGCTGGGCGACCATTCGAATTGGGAGACATCGTGCCCTGCCCTGGTCAATTGGTGCAGGCCGTCACCGTTGGGTCTGATCAGATAGAGCTCATCGTGTTCGGTTTCCTGCGCTGTGAACGCGATCCACCTGCCATCGGGTGACCATTTGGCAGACATTGCCCGCGTGGACGGTTTACCGTACAACGTGACGGATTTTCCGGTTTCGACTTCAAGCAGAACGATGTCGAGCCGGTTGAGATCGTCGAAGCGGCGCAGAGTGTAGACGATCGATTTGCCATCGGGCGAAGGACGTGGATCCCAGTGATCGCCGACGGCATCATCTGTCAATGCACGCGGCCACGAACCGTGGATATCGGTAAGCACCAACTGGTCGGCATCGTGCCGTTCCACGCTGACGATCAGCCCCAGCGAATCGGGCATAAAACGCGGACCGCTCGCAGCCGATGTGAAGTCGGTGATCTTTTTGGGCAAGCCTCCTTGGCGCGGCGCCAAATGGACATGTCCCTTGATACCGAAGGCAAGCCACTTGCCATCCGGCGACCAGATGGGAGTCTCATCGTCCCAGTAGGGCGCCAGCGGCCGGTCGGTAGTGATCCGGCGGAGCCAGCCTCCATTTGACGGGAGCAGGAAGACGTCTGAGAGCGATTCGCCGTCTTTGATGCAAGCGATCAGGCTCCCATCCGGCGAAAGGGCGTGCGAGCGGATGCGCTCCAGGGAGGTGATCAGGGAGAGGTTCCATCCATCCGGTGGCTGCAGGTCTGGCCGTTTGATCGAAGGCCATCCATTGCGTTCGTATTTTTCGATGAGTTTGATGGGCTTGTCCATGAGTAAGTCCTTTGCAGCGCAAGTATAGCCAGTTTCTTGCAGTTCTGCAGGATCGTGTTTTCAATATGGTTTTACCAACGTACATTGATAGAGCCATCTTTTTGTACACGGAGCACACGGACAACACGGTTTCTTCCGTAAAAGGACGGACAACTTCCGTGCACTCCGTGAAACCCGTGTACAGAGAGCCTTGAATCCGGACTTTGGTAAAGCCATGTGTTTTCAACGATGCGCCTTTCGCTCCTCTTGAAACTAAAGTAAAATGATGACGAATGGACACGACTGATTTTTCAGTAGGTACCGTTTCGTCCACATTGTGGTAAGTACTGCATCGCGGCTGGCCTGGCACGGATGCAGTTTTTGTTTCAATGAGGCGCCATTCACCTTAATCCACTGAACTCTTATGGAGGAGTAAGATGAAAGTGAAATATACGCTGTTCGTTGTAGTGACCCTGTTGGCTCTGGTTCTCTCGTCTTGTGCCGGGTTGGGTCTCGGCCAATCGCAGCCTGTAACGATGCGGATCGGTTGGGGTGGCAGCCCCGATACGCTGAACCCTGGCATGGCTGTATTAGCGGAATCGTACACGATCTTTGGACTGGTGTACGATGCCATGTACCAACTCCAATTGGATGGGACTTTCAAGCTGATGCTCGCCGAAAGTGTGAACGTCTCGGATGATGGGCTGGTGTATACCTATAAGATCCGTGATGATGTGAAGTTCCATGACGGTCAGCCGTTGACCGCCGAAGATGTGGTGTTCTCCTATACCCTGTATCAATCTACAGAGGATTATCCATGGATGGGAGACTATACCTCCTACTTCGAAACGATGGAAGCAACCGACAACAATGAAGTGGTCATCACGCTTTCAGAAGCCATTCCCAACGTCGATGCGCAACTCGTTTTCCTGTATGTTCTCCCGAAGCATGTGTGGGAAAGCGAAAGCGGTTCGGAATATGACAATGTAACCGCCATCGGAAGTGGACCGTTCAAGATGGTCGAATACAAACAGAATGAATTCGTGCACCTGGCGGCAAACACAGAGTACTTCGCTGGCGCTCCAAAAGTGGATGAAGTGATCTTCCAAACCTTCGAAAACCAGGACGCTCTTGTGCAGGCGATCAAGACCGGGCAAGTGGATCTGATCACCGAGATGCCGAATACCGCAGTTGCCGGTTTGAAGGAGGATCCAAATATCGAAGTGGTCACCGGCGCGCCTTTCTCGCCGGGCGTGACGGATATTATTTTCAACCAGGTGACGCCGGAAAATTGCCCGCCAGATGATGGGCTATGCACGGGTCATCCCGCCTTGCTCGATCGAAACGTCCGCCTGGCGCTGGCGCATGCCACCGACAAGCAAAAGATCATCGACGTGATCCTGCTTGGTCTGGGTACGCCCGGTACGACATTAATCCCCGACGGGCTTGGCTTCTGGTACAACTCCAGTATTCAGGATTATGCATACGATGTCGCCGCGGCCAATCAAATCCTCGATGACGCCGGTTACCTGGACAGCGATGGTGACGGCGTTCGTGAAATGCCAGATGGCTCACAACCACTGACCTTCCGGCTGAACTGGCCGAGTGACAGCATCGATGCGCCTCGAACGGCCGAACTGCTGAGCGAGATGTGGGGTGAGGTCGGCGTGACGGTGGAAGCACAAGCCATGGACCCGGACGCACTTACCGCAGCCTGCTGCCCTGCGTTTGATTTCGATATCATGATCTGGGGCTGGGGCTCAGACCCCGACCCGAACCTGCTCCTCAGTGTAATGACCACCGCCGAGATTCCATCGGGCAGCAGCGAGACAGGATATTCGAACCCGGAATACGACGAGCTCTTCGGTCAACAGGCTGTAGAGTTAGACCAGAACAAGCGTAAGGAAATCGTCTGGCAGATGCAACAGATCGTGCATGATGATGTGGTGTACATCATTCCTTACTATGCACAGAACGTTCAGGCCTATCGCAAAGATCGATTCACAGGCTGGATCACAAACATGCCCAAAGTGGAGCTTTCAGACGTGACGTCTTTGGTGGTTGTCTCGCCGGTGGAGTAGTCAGATTTCGATTATTGTGCCGCGACACCTGGTCCTCTTGCGGGATTTGTGTGATTGCCCTTCCGAAGGCGCCACAAGTGTCGCGGTACAACATCTTGCATCGCGGAGAATCTGTTGAATCGTTACCGCTATCTTCTCGGGAAAGTTGGGTGGTCAGCATTCACCATAGCGTTCGTAGTGATCCTGAATTTTTTCATTTTTCGTGTCCTGCCCGGCGACCCGGCTCGGGCCGGCGTTCATGACCCACGCCTGAAGAAGGATGCGATCGAAGCATTACGCGTGCGCTACGGGTTGGACAAGCCCGTCATCAATTGTTTCAACTCGCTGAACCCGATCAAACTTGGCGACTGTACGGTCAACCCGCTCGATACACAGTTTTTCATCTATGTGCGTAACCTGGCCCAGGGTGAATTCGGTATCAGCTTTCATCAAAATCGGCCGGTCTCTGAGATCTTAAGCGAACGATTGTGGAATACGATCCTGCTGATCGGCGCCGGGCAGATCTTGTCGATCATTATCGGCGTGATCTTCGGACTTTTTGCCGCCTGGAAGGCACGCACTGCGATCGACTACGGCGCGCTCATCACAGGGCTGGTCGCGTGGAGTCTGCCTACATTCTGGCTGGGTATCATTCTGCTATTTTGGGGGAGTAACAATGGGTTCCCGATCGCCGGAAAAGAAACACCCGGAAGCAGTACCTATCCGTTTCTGTTCCAGGTGAGCGACGTTCTCAAGCACATGATCCTGCCGACGGTGACGTATACCATTGTGTTCATGGGTGAATATCTTCTGGTGATGCGCTCCAGCCTGCTGGATGTGCTGTCTGAAGATTACATTCTGACTGCCAAAGCCAAGGGACTGAGCACATTCCAGATCCTCAAGGATCATGCCTTGAAAAATGCGATGCTTCCGATCGTCACGATCATTGCGATCAATCTCGGCTTTACCGTTGCCGGGGCGATCCAGATCGAAGCGGTCTTTTCTTGGCCGGGGCTGGGCGGCGCGATTTTTGAATCGGTGCTCCGGCGCGACTATCCCGTCTTGCAGGGTGCCTTTCTGCTCATCGCCGTGACGGTGATCCTCGCCAACCTGATCGCCGACCTGACCTATTCCTACCTCGACCCGCGGGTACAGACGGTGTAACGCATGGCTTTGAAAACTGCAGAACTCAAACCGTCTGTTCCCGATTCGGCGCTGCTCGGTTTTTGGAAGTCGTTTCGGAAGAACCGCATGGCAGTTGTAGGGCTCGTCATGCTGGTGGTGATCCTTATCTTGGCGATCTTCGCTCCCGTAATCGCTCCCCACGACCCCAAATCGTTTGCAGGGATCGACTCCAGCCACATTTACAACCCGCCATCGGCAGAAAATTGGTTTGGCACCGATGACGCCGGCAAGGATGTATTTTCCAGTTTCCTATACGGGGCCCGCGTCTCGCTGCTGGTCGGTTTCTTTGCTGCATTCATCTCCATCTTTATCGGCGGGTTAGTCGGGATCGTCGCCGGTTTTTACGGTGGGCGGATCGAGAATTTCCTGATGCGCTTTACGGATATGCTGCTCGTCATCCCAGACCTGCCGCTGATCGTGGTGATCGTTGCACTGACGAAACCAAGTTTGCTCAACATCATCTTCGTGATCGGATTCTTCGGATGGACAACGACGGCGCGCATTGTGCGTTCACAGACGCTGGCTGTGAAAAGCCGCAAGTTCGTGCTGCGGGCACGTGCCATTGGCGCCGGGAACTGGCATATTGTGGTCACCCATATTCTGCCGCTGGTGATGCCGTTGTTGGTTGTGAACGCGATCCTTGTGATCTCGTTGGCGATCCTCAACGAGTCCACGCTTTCATTCCTGGGCCTGGGTGACCCCACTGCCATATCGTGGGGGCAGATGCTCAATTTTGCGTTTGGGCGCGGCGCGATGAGCGCGGGTGCCTGGTGGGCATTGTTCGCTCCCGGCCTGGGCATTGTTTGGGTTGTTCTGGGGCTCACGCTGCTCGGGCATGGACTCGAGCAGGTCCTTAACCCAAGGCTGGAAACGCATCACTTGATGCCGGGCCGCAAGACGGTCCAGAGCGACGCGCAGGGTTCGTCTCCCGGCAGCCGCAGGACAAAAGACGGGCACATTGTGCTGGATGTGCAGAACTTATCCATCCATTACGTGAGTGATGGCAGGATCGCCAAAGCGGTACACAACGTCAGCTTTCAGTTGCATGAAGGGGAACTGCTGGGGCTGGTAGGCGAAAGCGGATGCGGCAAAACGACACTGATGATGTCGTTGATGCGGCTGCTCCCCGCGGCAGGCGAAATCGCGAACGGGCACATTTATTTCCGCCAACAAGACCTTGCAACGCTCGACGAAGCCGCAATGAACGATGTGCGTTGGGATGGGATTTCGATCATCTTCCAGGGCGCCATGAATGCGCTGAACCCCGTGCGCACGGTGGGCGATCAGATCGCAGAAGCGATCCTCAAGCATCTGCCTGAAACGCCAGCAGACGTCGTAAACCGGCGCGTGATAGAACTGCTCGACCTGGTGGGAATCGCCGCCGAGCATAAGGATCATTTCCCACACCAATACTCTGGCGGTATGCGTCAGCGGGCCATGATCGCGATGGCGCTCTCGTGCAATCCGCAGGTGGTGATCGCCGATGAGCCTACCACTGCGCTGGATGTGATGATCCAGGCTCAGATCCTGGAATTGCTCGATGAGCTTCGCAAAAAGCTGGGCTTGGCTGTGATCTTTGTAACCCATGACCTGGGGGTCGTCGCCGAGATGTGCGACACGGTGCTCGTAATGTACGGCGGTGTGACGGCCGAATACGCCAGCGTAGACGCCATCTACAACGCGCCTCGTCATCCCTACACCCAGGAACTGTTGAAGGCATTCCCCGATCTTTCGCAACCCGAACGACGGCTCACCTCCATCCCCGGTTATCCTCCCAGGCTCGACGCGTTGCCGCCGGGATGCCGCTTTGCACCCCGTTGTCCCCTGGCATTTGAAAGATGTGCCGTGGAAATGCCAGCACTGCATTCGTTGAACGGCGGCGATCACCTCGCCAGTTGTCACTTGGTGGAAGAAATACCCATGCTCAACACAGAGAACACGAAGGGCGCCAAGGGTTAAGCCATGAAGGCAAAGGACCTTTTCCTTTGTGTGCTTTGTGCCCTTCGTGTTTAAAACATTATGGCAGACGATATCATCCTTGAAGTCAAACATCTGAAAAAATACTTCCAGGCGGGGCGGCCGGGCTGGTTCTCACGCCAGGAGGACTTTGTCCATGCTGTGGACGATGTGGACCTGCAGTTGCATCGCGGCGAAGTGATTGCGCTGGTGGGCGAAAGCGGATGTGGGAAGTCGACTCTCTCCCTGACGCTGATGGGCCTCGAAGAAGCCACCGAAGGCAGCATCATCTTCGAGGGCACAGATATCACCCATGCCAGCAATGACCAGCGTAAGAAATTCCGCCAGCGCATCCAGATGGTCTTCCAGGATCCCTATGAATCGCTCAACCCCACCCAGACCATCGAAGAAATCGTGACCGAGCCATTGATCGTTCATGGCATCGCCGGCAATCATGCCGAGCGCAGTGAACGTGTAACACGGGCCCTTGAAGATGCCGGGCTCAAGCCGGCCGAAGAATACCTGCCTCGTTTTCCACACCAGCTCTCGGGTGGGCAGCGCCAGCGCGTGGTGATCGCCGGCGCCCTGGTACTCGAGCCGCACCTGCTGCTGGCAGACGAGCCCGTATCGATGCTGGATGTTTCGATCCGTGCGGAGATCATCAACCTGCTGGCAGACCTGCGTGAGAGGCGCGGAATCTCAGTCATCTTCATTACGCATGACCTGGGAACTGTGGGCTATTTTGCAGATCGGATCGCAGTGATGTACCTGGGTCGCATTGTGGAGCTTGGCACCACGATCGACGTGTTGGAGAATCCACAGCATCCGTATACCAGGGCATTGCTTTCCGTCATCCCGGTTCCGAACCCACGTTTGAGAAAGAAGCGTATTATCCTGGAAGGGGAGACGCCCAACCCGATCGATCTGCCGTCTGGTTGTCGTTTTCATCCGCGCTGCCCGGTGGCGATGGAGATCTGCAAGCAAAGCGACCCTGGCCTGTTTATCGTCAGCGAAACGCACAGCGCGGCGTGTCTGCTGTTGGTAAAATAAATGCTCCACCGCCGTCCCCGGCGGTGTTGTTGATGGTGATACGCCTGCGCCGAGGACGGCGCAGGGAGTTTGAGCTTGATTGCGTGGAGGTCTTCGTGTTATCGAACCTGTCTCGATTATTGACATATCTGCTTGCCATCCTCTACACAGTGCTCGGCGCGTTGCTTTATTTTCTTCCCGAGACGCTCGCGCCCGTCTTCGCCTGGACCGTGACTCCCTTTATGACCATGACCCTCGGCGGCTGGTCGCTTGGCAATGCCTGGCTGGCATGGTTCAGCGCACGACGCTGGCAGTGGAATCTCGTGTTCAGCACACTCCTCTATTTGTGGTTGTTTGGGATCGGTGAATTAATTGTCCTCTTCAACTTCCGTGACAAGCTGGTGCTTGCTCACCCGATTGCGTGGTTGTATTTAATCACCCTGATCGTCAACGCTCTGGCGGCGGTGATCGGTTTGATAGACTGGCTTCGACTGCGCCCGTCTCTTTCCTCAGACGGTAGAGGCTTTACAAGTTCTCAGGTTGCCGCTCTGATCGCTTTCATCATCTTTGTCGGTTTTCTCGGGCTGTATGGCTCCGTGGCGCAGATCGGCATGCCCGGGACCAACGGCGGCATCTTCCCGGAGGTGATGTCACTCTTCACGCTGCGCAGTTTTGGAATGTTCTATTTGACGCTTGCACTGGCAGTCGTCCCGTTCTTATGGAATCGGAATCTCAATGCCATCCTGCACCATTCCATTGCCTCATACGGATTGATCTTCTTTATTACCATTGCGGCGCTCTTCCATATCAGACTTTTCGATTTTGCAGCTCGGCCCGGCGGCACGCTGTACTTCCTTGCCTATCTCGCTGTTGGCATCCCTCTGCTCTTTGTATTCCGTAAGTATGGGACGGGTACATCCACTTGAGCGACATCACCAGCCTGCAAAACCCACGCGTCAAACAGATCGTCAAACTGCGCGATGACAAGAAGGAACGGCAGCGTGAGGGATTAATGCTCGTCGAAGGCTACGATGAGATTTCCCTGGCTCTCGAAGCGGGACACCAGCCGCGCACGCTTCTTACCGCGCCTGAGCTGGCTCGCCGCGAAATCAGCCACGTCGCCGCTGAAACCCTTACCGTTTCCCCCGCCGTGTTCGAGAAGATGTCGTACCGCGAGAACCCCGATGGCTGGCTGGCAATATTTCCGCTCCCACGCGCTTCGCTGGACGAGTTGACGCTCAACGAACCACCGTTGCTTGTGCTTGCCGAGTCGGTGGAGAAACCGGGCAACCTGGGAGCGATCCTGCGCACGGCCGACGCGGCCCATGTCGACGCTGTCCTGGTATGCGACCCGCGCGTGGACGCGTACAGCCCCAACGTGGTCCGTGCCTCACGCGGCGCGGTCTTCACAGTTCCGGTGGTGGAGACGGAGAACACAGAAGCGTTGACCTGGCTGCGCGGACGCGGCATCCGCATTCTGGCAGCCACACCCGCCGCGCAGGCGGAGTATACGCGTCAGGATCTGCGCGGTCCGCTGGCAGTGGCTGTAGGAACGGAAGATGAAGGACTGAGTGACTTCTGGATGAGCAAGGCCGACCTAAGGGTTAGGATCCCGATGCTGGGAAAAGTCAATTCGTTGAATGTGTCGATCGCCACGGCATTGATCGTCTATGAAGCACTGCGGCAGCGCACATGATCGATGAGCCTGAAGTCTCCGTGCCGCAGGAATCCTACGCGCGTATCTTTCTGCGCTTTCTGAAGTTTGGGTTGTTGGCATGGGGCGGACCCGTAGCACAGATTGCCATGATCCGTCAGGAGTTGGTGCAGGAGGAGCGTTGGGTTACAAATGAACGCTTCAACCGCGTCCTGGCGGTCTACCAGGTGCTGCCCGGGCCCGAGGCGCATGAGTTGTGTGTCTATTTTGGAATGCTGGCAGGCGGGCGCCTTGGCGCGATGCTTGCCGGGCTGGGTTTCATGCTGCCGGGCTTTCTGTTCATGCTGGCGCTCTCGTGGTTCTACGTGACGTATGGAATCGCATCACCCGCCTTTGCAGCGATCTTCTACGGGTTCCAGGCATCCATCGGCGCGTTGATCATCCGCGCTGTGCATCGAATCGGCGAACATGCCTTGCACGACCGCTGGCTGTGGGGGATTGCCATCTTCAGCGCCATTGCAAGGTTTTTGAATGTCAATTTCCTGATCCCACTGCTTTTGGGCGGTGTACTGTATGCGGTCGTTCGCAATCGACTGGATCCTACGGCGCTGCATCTCGTTTTACTCCCGATTGGCGGCATCAGCCTGGCGGTAGTGACGCCATCGGTTCTTGATCTTTTTGGGTACGGGCTGCGAACAGGGCTGCTGACCTTCGGTGGAGCCTATACTGCCATCCCATTCTTACAACATGACGCCGTGACAATTGGCGCATGGATGACGGACCAGCAGTTTCTCGATGGGCTGGCACTCTCCAGCATTCTGCCCGCGCCGCTGATCATCTTTTCCACGTTTGTCGGTTATTTGGGAAATGGCTTCTGGGGCGCTGTAGCGATCACGGCAGGCGTCTTCCTGCCAGCCTTCGCATTCACGTTGATCGGACACCAGATCTTTGAACGCCTGATGGATAACATGCAGCTTCACGCCTTTCTCGATGGTGTGACTGCCGGGGTGGTCGGGTTGATCGCCGCCAGCGCTGTGGAGCTGTTGATCGTAGCTCTGCCAGACGTTCCCGCCATCGTGATTTTCCTTCTTTCATTGATCGCGGTGTATAAATGGAAGGGAAAAGCTGCGGTCGCCGGTATCGTCCTGGCGGCCGGCTTGTTGGGACTGCTCGTGAAGATGTTCATGTAGCACGTTGTAGGATTGGAGCTGCCATGTATTGGGCCATTGGAGTGATCGTTCTTCTCATCATCGGGTTCATTCTCGACCGCGAGATCTATTTCTACGAGGGCGTGCATTTGGGTCCTCGCTTTCAAGCCTGGTTCTATGATCAGTGGGCCACGAAGTATGACGCCGGCAAACATGAGAGTCAACTCCACGATGACGAGATGTTGGCCCAACCGCTCATGGAGAAACTGGCCGATGTTCCCAAACCATTCATTCTGGATTTCGCCACAGGTACGGGAAGGCTGTCGTATGCGCTGCTGAATCGACCGGAGTTTGCTGGGCGCATCATCGCGTTGGATATTTCGCAGAAGATGCTGGAACAGGCTGCCTCCAAATTGCAGGGCGCTTCGTCTACGGCTTCGAAAAGCACTCAGCCTCCGCTACCCAAAGGGTACGATGTCAGCGCGAGAGTGGAATTCCTGCGCCAGCCAACCATGCCGCTTCCATTTCCAGACGCGGCGTTTGACGTGGTGTGCTGCCTCGAAGTGCTGGAACTGCTGCCTGATGCGCAAGCCGCCCTCCATGAAATGTCGCGTCTCCTGCGCCCAGGCGGAGTCCTGCTCACGTCACGCGGCACAGAGGAATCGGGGCGTAAAGCCAAGGTCAGGAGCGCCGTGGAATTCACATCCATGCTCCAGCAAAGCGGATTCGAAACTATTCAAATTACAAAATGGTGGAAGCTGTTTGACCGCGTCTTCGCCAGGAAGCAAGGCGAGTCGCACGCAGTTGGTGTGAAACAACTAACGGATATCTTGAAGTGTGCTTCCTGTGGGAATGTTCGCTGGGAGGCGTCGCAGGATTCTTTACGCTGTTCGCAGTGCGGAAAGGTGCTGACTATTACAAAAGAGGGAATCGTATTGAACTGAAGTCAGGTTGGAGAAGCTAAAGGCAATATAGGAGTACCTAAAACATAAGCCATTTTCCGTCATTGCGAGCGGAGCGAAGCAATCCTATGCAAAATTTCTTGTTTGCATTCCGTAAATAAGATTGTGTCGCCACGGCGCCACGGCGACGCTTCGTCGTGGCGCTCAGAGCGCCACTCCTCGCAATGACGGATACACACACATTATCTCTTCCGTTCCTGATAACGCTTATAGACGCGCTTCCAGGCTGCCGTGGGATTTTCAGGCTTCGATTTCTTATGCTGATCCTGGCTGATGTGGAAAGCAAAATCTTCCAGCAGCCCGCAAACCGGTTCATTGGGGCGTTCATACACGGGCGGGCGACCATAGTTGATCGCGTCTACAAACAGGGTGTCGGTGTATGGAATGATGATCGATGACTGCAAACCCAGCGCAGCCTCGATCTTCTCTTTGGCCAGCCCGGCACGCGGAAATGTAGCATTCAACACAAGCTTAAGCTTGTCTTTGGAATAGCCCAGTTTGTCGTAGGTATCCATCGCAGCGAACGCAGCGCGCACCGATGCCATGTCTGGCGATGCCACGAGCAGGATCACATCGGCGAGATCCAGCGCCTGGAGCGTCAGGTCGCTGAAATCATGCGAGAGATCGGCGATCAGATATTCATACTGCATCTTCAATGCACTCAGCACGCCAGCGATTGTTTCTGGCTGCAGCGGGATTGCTTCTGTGGGCAGTGTCGGTGCGGCAACGAAGGTGAGTCCGCTATCGTGATCGTCTGTGATCGAACGAATGGCATCCAGGTCCAGTTCCCCGCCGCCGAACCTGGCAATGTCTGCCCAGGTGCGCCGCAGGGTTTTGTTCAGCATCAGAGCCACCTGACCAGACGTCATGGTCAGATCAACCAGGACCGTGGAGGACCATAAGGAAGCCAGGGAAATTCCAATGTTGACTGCCAGAGTGGAACAGCCTGTGCCGCCGCGCAGGCTGTGAACAGCGATCATGCGGCCCTCGCGCGTGAGAGTTTCGACCTGCGTTTTCGACGCCTGCGCCCGGCGCAGTAGCGCTGTGATACGAGCCTGGAGTTCGGCTGCCTCAAATGGCTTGGTCAGGTGATCGTCGGCGCCGGCTTCGAACGCCTGGAGTTTATCCTGCAGGCCCGATTGTGCTGTGAGGATCAAAATAGGTGTGCTGGCAAACTGGGCTTCCCGGCGTAACGTACTGGTCAGCTCGTATCCGGTGATATCAGGCATCATGACATCGGTGATGATGGCATCCGGTTTCCAGCGGCGGGCCTTCGCGATTCCGTCTGCTCCGTTGGGCGCAGACTCAAGCTCGACGCCCAGAGGTTCGAGCGCACGGGCGACCAGTGAATGGTTGATCGGTTCGTCATCCACAACCAGGATACGTGTCATGATAACTCCTTGGTAAATTCCTGTAAGCGAGTTGTCTCTTCCTGCATCTGCTCGACAAGTATACCGGCATCTTGAATAGACTCCTGCTTTCCCAGTTCTTCCAATCTGGCGGCCAGCACAGCCAAAGGCTCAGTGCCGAAGTTCAGGCAGGTGCCCTTGATATTGTGCGCGGTACGCGACAGGTGATTGGCGTTGTTTGCCCCCAGGGCAGTCCGCAATTCTGTTACGCGATCGGGAAGACCACGCAGGAACTGGGTGAACATTTCCAGCATGAATACGCGGTCGCCATCAAAGTGATAGAGAGCATCAGAGAGATCCATCGGCGGCGTGTTCGAGAAATCGATCCGCTCGACGACTGGTCGACCTCTTACCGTTGACTCTGATTCACTCACGTCTTCACCAAACAATCCATCGTCGTCAAACGTCGGGTTTTGCATGGCCGTGTATTCGTTCACATTGGCATGTACTGGAACAGAGTTGGGTGCAGCCACCGATTCTTCAGTGTATTGCCCCCAGCGTTCGAGCATGCTGAAGAACACCTTGGGTTGGAGAGGCTTGGAGAGGTAGTCGTCCATGCCGGCCTCGATGCAGCGCTCCCGGTCACCGCTTAACGCGTGAGCAGTCATGGCAATGATCGGTGTGTGGCCGCCGTGCTCACGCTCCCAGGCGCGGATCAAACCGGTCGCTTCCAGTCCATCCATCTCAGACATCTGCACATCCATCAGGATAATGTTGTACCCACCCTCCCTGGCTTTTTCCACGGCGTGCGTGCCACTTTCGACGGCATCGACGGAGTAACCCGCTTTTTGCAGGAGTGTCACTGCCAGTTTCTGGTTGATGGGGTTATCTTCTGCCAGCAGAATGCGCAGGTTTTGGCGCTTCTGCTCCGAGATTTGATGGCGCGTGACCAGCGGGGCGGGCGCTGTTTCGGTCTGGCTAATTACGCTCATCAGTACTTCTTTCAGCATCTGCTGTTTGACCGGTTTCAAGAGATAAGCGGAACACCCCAATGCCTCGAGGCGGGCGGCATCGCCGCGTTTGCCCATCGACGTGAGGATGATGATCCGGGCGCCGTTCAACGCCGGATCGCTGCGGATGGCCTGGGCGGTCTGTTCGCCGTCCATGCCGGGCATTTGCATATCGAGCAGGACGATATCGAATGGATCACCCGTACGCACGGCGTGTCGCAGGACTTCCACACCCTTTGCGCCGCTGGCGACCGCGTCGACCCAGCAGCCGAAACCCTGCGCCATGTGTGTGAGCACTGTGCGATTTGTGGCGTTGTCGTCCACCACCAGCACGCGGGCAGAGTGCAGGCTCACCGTCTGCGGTGACAGGCGGGCGGTGGTTGGCTTGACCTTGTGTGGGCGTTTCTCGAAAAGGATGCTAAACCAGAATGTACTGCCTTGGCCGGGTATGCTCCGTACGCCGATCGTGCCGCCCATCGCCTCGACCAGCTGCTTTGAAATCGTGAGTCCCAGCCCGGTGCCTCCATACTTGCGCGTGGTGGACCCATCTGCCTGGGTGAAGCGTTCGAAGATGGCAGCCTGTCGTTCGAATGGAATTCCTATCCCTGTATCCTCTACGGAGAATGTGATGTTGACGGTTTTTTCGTCTTCCTCTGTATGTTCGGCCCGGATGATGATCTCTCCGTGATGAGTGAATTTGATGGCATTGCCCACCAGGTTGACCAGCACCTGCCGCAATCGAGCAGGGTCACCGTTCAGGTCGGATGTCAGGTCAGGATGGATCAGGCACACCAATTCGAGTCCTTTCTCCTCGGCGCGCTTGGCAAGGGCATAGCCCACGTCCTCAATGGTTGTGCGCAGTTCAAAATCGATGTATTCCAGGTCGAGCCGGCCGGCCTCGATCTTCGAGAAATCCAGGATATCGTTGATCAGTACGAGCAGCGACTCGGCACTGTGCAGCGAGGTCTGGAGATAATCCTGCTGCTCGGCCGTCAGGGGTGTATCGAGGGCAAGCTCCAACATCCCGATCACGCCATTCATTGGCGTACGGATCTCATGACTCATGTTGGCTAGGAATTCACTCTTGGTTCGGCTGGCATCCTCCGCCGCCCGTTGGGCCCGCACCAGATCCGAAATGTCGTGATAGATCGCCAGGGCGCCGATGCGCTCATCCTTCACGAAGACCGGTACGCCGAAGATTTCCACATCCACCAGGGAACCATCCTTGCGGGCGCGCTTGCCGATGCCGTGCACAGATTGTGTCATCACCGTGCGTGTATAACGGGTGGCCTCTTCGAGCAGGTCTGCTGTGGCAATCAGACGATCTATATTCCTGCCCAGGATTTCCTGTTCGCTATACTGAAATAGCTGCTCGAAAGCAGGATTGCTCGAGATAATGTTTTCCTGCGAATCCAACACGACGATCGCAACAGGACTATTATTGACCACTGCCTCGAAGTATTGTTTTTGCTGCACGATCGCGGCCTCGGCCTCTTTGCGGCTGGTAATGTCGCGATCGATGCCGATGACACGCTCATGACCGCCAATGTTCAGCAGCGTAGTGGACACCTCCACCGGGAATACGGAGCCGTTCTTATGGCGGTGAAACGTTTCGAGATGGAAACTGCCAGCCTGGCGTAAGCGCGTGAGGTACTCCTCTCGTTCGGCCCGGGTGCCGACAGTGCCGTTCAAGACATCCACCGAATGACCAACCAATTCCTCGCGCGCGTAGCCGTTCATTTTACAGGCAGCTGCATTGCAATCCAGGATCGGCCACAAGCCTTCGCTGTCGTTCGGGTCGATGACCACCACGGCATCCGGAAGGAGGTCCAGGAGCGCCCGCAGCAGTGATTCGGTCTGTTCCAGCGAGATTTGAACCTGCTTGCGATCGGTAATGTCATGCAGAACGATCAGCTGCTGGTTATTCTGCCCCGTCTCGCGGATCGGGGAGATAGACACATCATAGACCCGCCCCAGCCAGCTATAGGAATGCAGGGCATCGCCAAAGGAGCCTGCAGGCAGCTTGAAAACATCGGCGATGGTCTGACCGATCACGTCCTTAAAATTTGTGTTCAGTCGAACGATCAGGGCATGGTTGCAGCGCTGGATGCGGCCGCTTTCATCGGCGACCAGGATCGGGTCCGAGATCGAATCGAAGATCAATTCCCATTCCTGTTTGCTTCGCTCGATCACACGCAGCAGTCTACGCTGCGAGCCGATGAGACCCCCAATTAACCCGAAGAGCACAGGCACCAGATCGAGCAGCACAAGCATAGGTTCGGTGCGATGCAGATATAAAAAGGACCAGAGTGTTAACGGCAGACGCTGTTCTGAAAGCGTAAGCCAGACTCCGGACGCAAGAAACAATAGGCCGAACGCGACGCCAGCCAGCGCCATTCCATACATTGTACGATTCTTCAACCAGCTCATGGCTGCCTCCAAAGTTTCATTACTGATCTAAAGCCATTGGCTTATTGGAAGTGTAGCATGACAACGATTTGAATAATCTTGCATTTTGGTAACGCCTAAACATCACAGAAAAGCAGGGTTTCGCTGTCTTGGTGAGATGCTATCTACTTGCACGGTAGTGGTGACTTCAGACGCTCAGTGCTTCAAGATGGATGACTGCACCTGTTCTGACGGACGGTGTCAGGAAAGTCGCCATTACCTCCGGCGTGAATACGCGGCGACATACTCAGGCAGGGGAATGTCGTTCGAGTGAACTTCATCTCGAATGGGGGAGAGGGCTGTCTCCTGGAATGGCAATATACCGGCCCATACAGGTAAACCATAATCCTCTTCTTCATCGATCGGCGGTCCCACGCGCACCTTGGCGGAGGCTTCGTCGATACTGATCCCTACGACGCGCGTCGCGTTCAGTTCCTTCTCATTCGGCAGCCGCGCCTCGTCCCAGCGCCCGGGGATGATATGTTCTGTGACCGCCCGCAGCGCAGACATTTTCTCCGCATGGTCTTCGATGGCATAGCCCGTTCCGAACAAAACCACTGAACGATAATTGATCGAATGATGGAACACCGAGCGCGCCAGCACCAGTCCATCCACGACGGTGACCTCCACACAGACGGGATGCCCCGCTTCCACATGCTTGAGCAAACGACTGGCTTTAGCGCCGTGCAACAGGATCGTATCGTCGAGCCGCGCAAAATTGATCGGGATGACATGCGGCTGTCCGTTCTCTACGAAGCCGACATGACAGATCAGGGCTTCATCCAGGATCTGATAGATGGTGTCTTTATCGTAGTGGCCGCGTTTGGGGAGACGGTTGATGCGGGTCTTCGGTGATTGTTGGAACTGGCTCATGCAGCGTCCTTTCGAATTTCAGTTGGGATGTGTCGCCGCGATTCTACCGTGATTTTTGCCGTCGTCGATCGCAAAGGTAAGGCGACATTTTGTAAATTAAACTTAACATATCATCGCGTCGAGCGGAATGGCGCTTTCTTGAGCGCCACGTAAACGAGACGCCGAGTAGCACCGGAAATCTGCGCTTCGTCTCCGCTCTGCTCTGCTCAGCGCGAGAGCAGTATATTGGAGTAATTGATTAAACTTCAATATGTCGCACTACACCTATTTTCATATTAGCTACACAAACAATACAGGATGATTGCACTCGGTCTCCATTCTGATGGATTAGGATTATGATCTGGGCATGGATAAACAACCGGATGGCATTCCTCAAAATGCCTTCTTTCTGATGGAAGGTGGCAGAGTGTATCCCCTCGACCGGGCAGTCACAACCATCGGACGCATGCTCGATAATCACCTGGTATTCGACGATCCACGCGTCTCTCGCCATCACGCCCAGGTGCGTGCCGTGCAGGGACACTTCGTACTGTCTGACCTGAACTCAACCGGGGGGATCTTCGTGAATGGGCGCCGCGTGCAGGAGACGATCCTGTACCCCAATGACTCGATCTCTCTGGCAGGGGTTACGTTTACCTTCCAGCAGGATGAGCCTCCTGCCCGGCCTGACCTCGCCGAAACGATACAATAATGAGTCTACGTCATTGCGAGGAGCGGCGCTCTGAGCGCCACGACGAAGCAATCTCAATTACCACGTGTAAAGAAGAAATGTTGCATAAGATTGCTTCGTGACGCTTTCAGCACCACTCGCAACACTTGTACCTCATTGCGTTTGGTGCAGTGCAGGTGTGACGGAACCAACCTTCTATTCTGTCAACAACTTATCTGCCCACTCGATCAACCCTACCAGGATCGATGGATTGGCGAAGGTCGCATTCTTTCCCTCCAGGTCTGATTCAAGGACCCCACGGGCCCGCGAGCACGCGCCTCAGACGTGGATCGGGACGCCCAACTCTACCGTCCGCTGAAAGGTCTCTGCCAGCGGCGGCCAGCCGACCGGGATGACCGCGTTCAGGACCGGGTCGCGCATCAGTGACACACCTTCGCCGAGCAAAAAGATCTGGGCATCGTGCCCGGCTTCTGCCAGGGCATTCGCGTGCAAAAAAGGGAAAGCCGCTTTGGTGGGGTCGTCGGAACCCCAGGCGCTTTTGACCAGTACTTTCATGGGGACCTCCTTTTCAGTCGATTCTACCGTGAGTGCTTGCAGAGAGTCAGCTCACCCGGCAAATAATAGGATCGCGAGATGGAAGAGCGCGAACAGTGCATTCAAAGTGAGAGCAGTAAGGGCCAGCCATGTCTTTCCTTCACGATGGGCAAGACTCAACGCTCCAAACGCAGACCCAATCCCGGCGGGCAGTACCAGCGCCAGAAACGTGATGATGCGCTCCAGCGAGTGTGACACCCCTGCAAGAGCCGATTCGAATAGGATCAATACGATCAGTAAAAGAATGGATACCGCGAGCAGGATCAGGGATCTCGCTGCATAACTCGGCTGCACTCGAACTCCTTCTGATTATCAGACTTTCTCGGCAATTTTGCTACCGTACATCTTCACCGCGAAGCCCGCAAAGTGCGCTAAGAAAACC
>CAZBAX010000047.1:0-50909 GCA_964489725.1 uncultured Anaerolinea sp.
CCCGATTTCCTGTGCCGATCAACATCCTTTTGCTAAACTGTCAGGTCGCTAGAAAGTTTCCATAGTCCCGCACGGCTTTCACAAAGTAGCTTGACAAATCCTCGAAATGTCATGCTGAGCGTAGCGAAGCATCTCTATCACGAGGAGCGAGACTCTTCGGTCGCGCGGGAACGCTCCCTCAGAGTGACATAAGCTTGGACTTTGTGAAAGCCCTGCCATAGTCCCGCCGATGATCTGACGATGTTGGTATTGAGGAGGGTATAATTAGGCTATGAATGCAAAGACATTACTTAAGACGCGTCGTAAGGAAATACTTGAGACAGCAACTCGTAACGGCGCGGTCAATGTGCGCGTCTTTGGATCGGTAGCTCGCGGCGAAGACCGGCCCGACAGCGATATCGATTTTCTGGTCAACCTGGAGCCGGGTCGTAGCTTACTTGATTTGGCGCGTCTTTTACGGGAACTAAACGCGTTGCTAGATCGGCCTGTGGATGTAGTTACGGAAGCTGGGCTTCGCCAGCGTATCAAATCTCAGGTGTTGAGAGAAGCACAACCTCTATGAGACGTGAGCGCGATCGTTTACTGGATATTCTTGAGGCGATAGAACGCATTGAGAAATATGCGGAAGAGGGAAAAGTTGCGTTTGAGTCAGATGAATTAATCCAGACCTGGATCGTACATCATATCGAGATCATAGGCGAAGCCTGTCGTTCGTTGCCCCACGACTTTCAAGCCGCGTATACGAATGTTCCCTGGGCAGATATTATCGCGATGCGGAATATTCTAGTTCATCATTACTTTGGTATTGATACAGATGCTGTGTGGTCAGTAGTGGAGCGGGATCTTCCTGAATTAAAAACGAATCTTGAAGCAATTTTGAAAAAACTATAAATCGTATTCTTTTTGCTCGGCGACGGTCTCACCTGCACTGCACCAAACGCAGTGCGGTGCAAGTGTTGCGAAGCACCCTGCAAAGGGCCGACCGAGCCCAACACCGACCGCAGGTCTCCCCAACATTTTACAAAGATTTTACAACCCCCTCATACCCCCATAACTTCCAAAGCCTACAATTTCATCGTAAATCCATATAAAGGAGAACTACGATGAAACAGCTTTTTAAGAGAACTATTTTATTTGCACTGATCGCTGCGCTTGCAGTGGCTGCCATGCCCTTTGTCGGCGTGTCCGCCATGGGGCAGAACGACCCGACTACGCCACCGGCAGAGAAGGTCTCAGATGAAAGATTGGCACAGGTTTGGGCGCGTCAACTGAAGGCCTACGACCGTCTCGGCAAGGGCTTCGATCGGGCCGACGAATTCATTGCCAAAGCCCAGGACCTGATCGACCGTGCCAGCCAGAACGGCAAGGACGTCACGGCCCTGCAAGCTGCGCTGGATGCATTCGAAGCCTCAATTGCAGAGGCGTTGCCCGTTTACGAGAGTGCCGCGGGAATTGTTGAAACGCACAACGGCTTTGACGATAAAGGCAGTCTGGTCGATGCCGAACAAGCCAAAGAGACGGTCAGGCTGATGGGTGAGAAGTTAAAGGAGATCCGGGCCGTCATGGATGGGACCGGGCAGGCGCTGCGTGAAGCGATCAAAGCCTTCCGTGAAGCCAACCCGCGCCCGAAGCCAACTGCTACACCTACGGACGGATAAGTTAGTTCCTGGTGCAAATCTCGTGAGATCAGCCTTGCGAAGGCTGGCGCAGAGATAAAAAGCGCTTTTGAGAAAACCTTCGCAAGGCTTTCACACTTGAAATTAAATTAGACTTCCGCCACACACCGCCTGATTTGCTAAGCAAATCATGGTTCGGCGCCGGGGAGACACGGAGACACAGAGAATTTTTTTCTGCTCAGCGTCTCTGTAACTCTGTGGCAATCCGTTGGTTTACACATTTCCATAATCAGAAGTACAATCATCTCACCAACGATACTACCTTACACCGTGAGGGATCATGTACACTTCTGAAAAAAAGAAAATCGTTTCCACTGAAAAAGCGCCAAAAGCCCTGGGACCATATTCGCAAGCCATTCGCATCGAGGGATTGGTGTTTACTGCCGGTCAGGTAGGGCTGGATCCTGTAACGATGGAACTGGTTAATGGCGGCATTGAAGCACAGACCAGGCAGGTGCTTACCAACCTAAAACATGTTTTGGAATCGGCCGACTCAGGCTTGAACTTCGTGGTCAAGACCACAGTCTTCCTGCACGATATGCGCGACTTTGCCAACATGAACTCGGTCTACGCTGAATTCTTCCCTGAAAACCCGCCGGCCCGCAGCACGGTCCAGGTGGCGGCGTTACCCAAAAGCGCCCTGGTCGAGATCGAGTGTGTAGCCCTCATCAACCCCTCCCGCGGCGACTAAGCCCTAAACACAAAGGACTCGAAGGACACAAAGAAAGTAAAAACGCCAGGGTTTTTCCTTAGTGCACGTTGTGTCCTTCGTGTTTAAAAAAATACTTTGAACGAACTCATCCTCCTCGTCGACGACGAACCATCCATTATCCAACTGGCGCGCATGTATCTCGAACGGGAGGCGTTTCGCATTATATCCGTCGGTGATGGAGAGTCGGCGCTCGCAGCGGTGGCGCGTGACCACCCCGCGCTGGTTGTGCTGGACGTGATGCTTCCCAAGCTGGATGGCTTCGAAGTCTGTCGTCGTCTGCGGGCAAACAACGATCCGACCGCGATCCTCATGCTCACCGCCCGTGACGAAGACATCGATAAGATCCTGGGGCTCGAACTGGGCGCCGATGACTACCTGACTAAGCCGTTCAACCCGCGCGAACTTGTGGCGCGCGTCAAGGCCATCCTGCGACGTTCCGAACGTAAAGCCGCTTCGCCTGACTCGGCGCCGCTCCACATCGGCGATTTGACCATTGACTCTGCGCGGCGGGAGGTCCGAGTCGACTCACAAAGCCTGGACCTGCGTACCCAGGAATTTGACCTGCTCCTCACCCTTGCTGAACACCGCGGGCTGGTCCTCAGCCGCGAGCAGATCCTGCAAAAGGCCTGGGGCTTTGACTTCTACGGTCAAACCCGCACCGTTGACGTGCATGTGGCCCACTTGCGGAGAAAACTCGAACCCAGCAGCGTCCGCATCGAAACAGTCACAGGCGTTGGATACAAACTGGTAGTCTCGCGCTGAGCGGAGCGAGGAGAGCCCTTCGCGACGAGTGTAGTCGAAGCGCGGTAACAGGCAAGCGCCTCAATATCTATGACCACCGAATCCCTGACCAAATTCTGGCCCCTTATCCTTTCCATCATCCAGGAATTCTGGGCGATCACCGAACCACATATTGAAGATGCGGCCATCCAGGCGAATATTCCGATCGAACTCTACTACTACAGTGAGTTGGGATTGGATTCGTTTTCGACGGAAGAGTTTCAAAAACGCGATCCATTTTCCAACCCGATGCAGTTCGAGAAAATCTTTGTCACCCTCAACTTCAAAGGCTGGATAGAGCCGCAGCCAGACGAGAAATACCAGGTCACCGAGAAGGCCCGTAAGGCGGCGCGCCGAATCATTCAGGCCGGCGATGGTTTCCTGCTGCCATTCGAATCCTTTACAGATATCGATCTAAAAAAATTGGCTGGGTTGCTGAAGCAGCTTGTCCATTCGTGCCAATTCACCCCCGAGCCTCCGCGAAAGTGGGCCATCGAAAAACGCTTTCGCATTGCCGGCCAGGATAGCCCGCTCATCGTGCAGTTGCGCGAACATCTCATGGACCTGTTTGCCTATCGCGATGACTCGCATATTTCTGCTGCGCGCCCGCATTTTGGGCAGGCAGGGATCGTCTGGAACGTGCTGGGTTCCCTGTGGCGGAAGGAGGCGGTGACCGCCGAACAAGTCGCAGAGTCGCTGGCTTTCCGGGCGTACGAAGTCAATGACTATGAAGTGGCGCTGCAGGCCGCGGCACAGATCGGCTGGGCCGAGCGTATCGATACATCCTCTGCATATCGGATTACCCAAACGGGACGCGAACTGCGAGAACAAGCTGAGCAGTTGACCAACGAGTACTTCTATGCGCCCTGGTCGGTCCTGATCCAATCGGAACTGGATGAGTTGTACGATCTACTACTCAAGTTGCGCGACCAATTGAATTCCTTTAGGAAAAGGTGACAAAAGCAGGGCGCTTAAGCGCCCTGCTGGCGCCATGCTTGCCTTGTATCATACCTACATGTTCACCTCCCTCCGTTCACGACTCTGGTTGAGTTATGCGATCATCATCAGTCTTGCGCTTGTCATTGTGACTGTGGTGGTACTGGCATTTCTGATCCGCAACCCTCTGGTCTCGCGTCAAACGCAGGAACGACTCAAGACCGCCGAAAATGCGGTCATCGCAGATCAGGCCCGCTACCTCAAGAACCCAAACGACCTCGTACAGGTCAGTAACACCTACAACGTGCGCATTCTTGTATTCAACGCAAAACGCGATGTGCTGTACGATTCCAATCCCAATGATCCTTCAATCTCATTTCCGCGCCGGCCGATCGTGAGCCGTGCCAGTGAGACCCTGCGCGATGCAAGCGGTCAGCTCTGGCTGTATACGTTTCAGCGCGTCGCAAGAGACTGGGTTTTGGTTGTGGCCGCGCCGCGTCCGCGCGTGCCGGTCTTGAGTGTGTTTGCCGATCAGTTTCTGGTACCGGTACTCGAGGGCGGGCTGATCGCACTATTCCTTTCGCTCCTTTTGGCGTTCGCCATCGCCCGTTGGGTGGCAGATCCATTGCAGAAGGTTGTCCGTGCCGCGCAGCGCTACCCTGCAGAAGAGATGAAGTCCATTTCACCTGCCGGCCCTCACGAAGTGCAGGACTTGACGCGTGCCTTTAATTCCATGATCGCACGCGTAGATAGTTCCCAACGATCGCAGCGTGAGTTCGTTGCCAATGTCTCTCATGAATTGAAGACCCCGCTCACTTCCATTCAGGGATTTGCCCAGGCTATCCTGGATGACACTGCCAATACACCGGAAGCGCGCAAACAGGCCGCCCAGATCATCTACAACGAAGCCGGACGAATGCACCGCCTGGCGCTTGACCTGCTCGATCTCGCAAAGCTCGAAGCCGGCACGGCCGATTTGAAAATGTCCGCGGTCGACATGAAGGTCCTGCTGGATACGATCGTGGAGAAGTTTTTGCCGCAGGCCAAACGCGCTGCGATCGGACTAAAGCTGGATGCGCCGGCGAATCTGCCATCTCTGACCGGCGATGGTGACAGGCTGGCGCAGGTCTTCACGAACCTGGTGGACAACGCCTTGAAGTTCACACCCGCTGGTGGTCAGGTGACTCTCTCTGCCGTGTCGGCTGGGGAGGAGATGGAAATCTCGATAACGGATTCAGGAACCGGCGTGCCGAAAGAGGCGCTGCCACGTCTCTTCGACCGCTTTTATCAGGTCGATCCATCCCGCGCGGGTGGCGAGGGTCATGGCGCCGGGCTGGGGCTCGCAATCGTCCGGGAAATTGTGGAGGCGCATAATGGTAAAATTAGTGTCCGCAGTCAGGTGGGGCATGGGACAACGTTCGTGATCCATCTGCCGCTTGCGAAAATCTACCGCATGTCTCATAATTAACTGAACTTTTCTAATGCTTCATAGACTGAAATTCAAAGCCCAGGTTTAGATAATTATGCGGCACTGTGTAATTCAAGATTGCGATTTACGATTATCATTGTAGATCGTAAAGAAAAATGCCGCCAAGAGTTTCCATCATTGTTCCCTGTTATAACGAACAATCCACCATTCGTTTGATGCTGGAGGCCTTTCGCGCACAGACATTTCCGCCCGATCAGATGGAAGTTGTGATCGCCGATGGGATGTCTACGGATGGTACGCGGGATGAAATCCTCGCCTTCCAGCGCACATTCCCAGACCTCGAAGTTTGCGTGGTGGACAATACCGATCGCAGCATACCCTCGGGACTCAATCGTGCCATTCAAGCTGCGCGCGGCGAAATCATTGTCCGCTTCGACGCGCATTCCAAACCGTACCCCGATTACGTTGCCAACTGCATCAAAGCGCACGACGCTGGCCAAGGCGACAATATCGGCGGGGTATGGGAGATCCATCCCGGCGCGCAGACGTGGACCGCGAATGCCATCGCTGCCGCAGCCTCTCATCCGCTGGGAGTGGGCGATGCGATGTATCGCCTGGCCGCGGCTGCCTCTGAAGTGGATACGGTTCCATTTGGTTCGTATCGCCGGACGTTGATCGAAAAGATCGGCGCATACAACGAATTGCTTTTGACGAATGAGGATTATGAGCTCAATACCCGCATCCGAAAAGCAGGTGGACGCGTCTGGCTGGACCCCTCGATCCGCTCGGTCTACTTTGCGCGTTCCACATTTATGGAACTGCTCCGCCAATATTGGCGTTACGGATTCTGGAAATGGCGCATGTTAAGACGCTACCCCGATACACTGCGCTGGCGACAGGCCTTGCCTCCACTCTTTGTATTGAGTTTGCTGGGACTGGTCTTGCTTGCGGGTTTCATTCCCTTCTTCAGGTGGGTATTGGCGGCCGAAGTTCTTATTTACTTGTTTGTGCTTTTGCTCGCCGGCGCTCATGCCGCGCTGAAACAGCGTAAACCTTTTCTGCTGCCAGGCCTGCCGATGGCAATTTCCATCATGCATGTCGCATGGGGCAGTGGATTTTTGTGGAGTATGCTAACATCGAATCGAACCTAAGAATGGCTGAAAACATCCGTACTACACCGCTGCGCCTGCGTCCTGCTGAGCATCGCGCCATCCTCTTCATTGGCGACCTGATCATGGCGGTCGGGTCTGTCTTTCTTGCATTGTACACATGGAGACAATATAACCTCTCTGTACGCCTCGATGAGCTGCTGGATCAGGGAGTATCGTTAGGCAGGGCCATCGTGTTGATGCAGCAGATGAACATTGAGGTGCCGGTCTGGTTTTACCTGCTTCCAGCAGCCTGGATGCTCCTGTTGGTTGAATTGTACGAGCCGCATATCGCTTCCAGTGGACGACAGACTACGCGCGGAGTCGCGATCGCTGCATTTGTGGGGCTGGCTGCCTACTCGATGGTCTTTGTCCTCCGGCAGGATCCCACGCTTTTGCCTCGTATCGGCGTTGGCGCATTTCTGTTATACGCCTCGGTGCTGACCCTTGCCTGGCGCATGATCTTCATCCGCCTGTATAAATCAACCGGTCAGCGCCGACGGGTTCTGGTAATCGGCGCAGGCAAGGCAGGGCAGACCCTGGCCCAGGTGTATCAGACCGCCGGCACGCGTTCGTTCCATATCATCGGCTTCATCGATGATGACAAAGCCAAGGCGGGAAAAGTGTTCCACGGCGTTCCCGTATTGGGATCGATATCGCACTTACTCAATCTGATCGACGTTTATCGTGTTTCCGATATTGTTGTGGCGATCAACGGCGCGATCAAAGGCGTTGCCTTCCAGACCATTCTCGATGCACAGGAGAGCGGTGTAGATGTGACTCGTATGCCGATGCTCTACGAAGAAATGACCAGCCGCGTCCCGGTGCATCACCTGGAATCCGATTGGATCATCCGCTCGTTTGTAGATGGTTTGCACGTCAGCGGTTTTTATCTGCTCACCAAACGCCTGCTGGACGTGATCGGTGCGCTGGTGGGGCTGTTGATCTTTGCGGTCCTATTCCCGTTTGTGGCGCTTGCAATTTTGATCGACACGGGCTTGCCGATCTTCTATTCGCAGGATCGACTCGGCAAGGGCGGGCAGCGATTCAAGATCTATAAGTTTCGTTCGATGCACAATGATGCCGATATGGACGGCATTGCCAGCATTACAACCGAGAATGACCCACGCGTGACGCGCGTCGGCAACTTCCTGCGCCGCACGCGCCTCGACGAACTGCCTCAATTCTGGTCGGTGCTGACCGGCGAGATGAGTCTCGTTGGTCCGCGCGCCGAACGTCCCGGGCTGGTGAATGAATACCAGAAACAAATTCCGTTCTACCGGGCTCGTTTGCTTGTCAAGCCGGGTTTGACCGGCTGGGCACAGATCAACTATGGATATGTGGCAAGTGTTACCGAGACGGTGATCAAACTCGAGTACGATCTTTTTTACATCAAGCATCGCACGCTTGCGTTGGATATAGCCATCATTCTGCGCACGATCGGCACGGTCCTCCGGCGGACAGGGAGATAGGATGAAGTATCTGGTAACAGGCGGCGCGGGTTTTATCGGCTCGCACATCGTCGAGTCGCTGCTCGAGCACGGACATTCCGTCCGCGTGCTGGATAACTTCAGCACCGGAAAGCGTGAAAACCTGGATGCGTTAACGCAGCGATTCGACGGGAAGCAGCTCGAGATCCTCGAAGGCGACGTGCGCGACGCCTCTCGCGTCGGGGACGCAGTGCACGGCGTCAATCTCATTTTCCACGAAGCGGCCTTTGTCTCCGTCCCACAATCGATGGACGAGCCGCAGAGCTGTTTCGATGTCAATATCTCGGGTACATCGCTGTTGTTTGACGCGGCGCGGAAGGCAGGTGTCAGCCGCGCGGTCGTCGCGTCGAGCGCGGCTGTATACGGCGAGTCGGAGGCGCTGCCCCTGCTGGAGGATACGCCGCTCCAGCCAAAATCACCCTATGCTGTGTCGAAGCGGGTCAATGAAATGTATGCAGAGCTATTCACGAATTCATTCGGTTTTGAGGTGGTTGCCTTGCGCTATTTCAACGTCTATGGGCCGCGCCAACGACCTGATTCGATGTACGCTGCAGCAGTGCCGATCTTTGCGCGGCGGTTACTCGATACTAAACCCGTGACCATCTTTGGCGATGGCGGGCAAACACGCGACCTGATCAACGTGCATGATGTTGTGCGCGCCAACCTGCTCGCCTCCGAACACCCTAAGGCGGCGGGGCAGGTGTTCAATATCTGTACCGGTGTCGAAACACGCCTGCTTGACCTTCTCGATGTACTGTATGAGCTGCTTCCCCATTCGCCAACCCATGAGTTCGCCGCAGCGCGCCCGGGCGACATCTATAGATCTGTCGGCAGCCCGCAAAAAGCCGCGGATGTAATGGGCTTCCGCGCCGGGGTCTCGCTGGCAGATGGATTGAAAGAAGTCATCGATTGGATGTGGTGAAACATCCATGCCTCTCGTATCGCTCAGTGAATGGAATCAATTTGTTGTTTCTCGTCCCCATATGCATCTTCTGCAAACAGGGGAATGGGGTGCGTTGAAGTCCGCTTTTGGCTGGAAACCACTCCGCATCATAAATGGGGAGGCGGGAGTACAAATTCTCTTTCGCAAATTGCCGCTGGGTTTCACGATAGGATACATCCCAAAGGCGGCTGTCAGCGAGTCACCCCTTGTCCACGATTTTTGGCATGAAATCGATGTGGTCTGCAAACGGAACAGAACCGTTTTTCTGAAGCTCGAACCTGATGCCTGGGAAGACGGTTCACCGAATAATAAATTGCGAATTACAAATTACCAATTACGAATCTCTCCCCATAATATTCAACCTCCCCGCACCATGATGATCGACATTTCAGGCAGTGCAGAATCGATCCTGGCGCGCATGAAGCAGAAGACGCGCTATAACATCCGCCTGGCTGAGAAGAAAGGGGTGACCGTCCGCGCCTGGGATGATCTCGCTGCGTTCCATGAAATGATGCTCGTCACCGGCGGGCGCGATGGATTTGGGGTCCATTCGCTGGAGTACTACCAACGAGCCTATGAGCTAATGCATCCTAAAGGCATGTGTGAAGTCCTGGTTGCTGAATATGAGGGTAAGCCGCTGGCTGTATTATTCGTTGCCTGCCATGGAAGCCGTGCTTATTATCTCTATGGCGCCTCGACGGACGAAGAGCGTAACCGTATGCCGACCTATCTGCTCCAGTGGGAAGCCATGAAGTGGGCCAAAGCGCGCGGCTGCGAAGACTATGATCTTTGGGGAGTTCCTGATGAAGACGAGGCGACACTCGAAGCCAATTTTGAAAAACGTCACGATGGTTTATGGGGCGTCTATCGCTTCAAACGCGGCTTTGGCGGCCAGCTCAAACGCGCGGTCCAGGCGATGGACCAGGTCTATCATCCGTTGTTGTATTGGGCATATACGAAGTTCATAGGGAACAGGGACTAAACGTGGAAAGTAGCGTCTGGAATTCTCTCATATCCAATCTCCCAAATCCACACTTCCTCCAAACCTACGAATGGGGACAGGTGAAGGCCAGCTATGGATGGGAGCCTATCTATCTTGTCTGGGATCGTGAAGCCAGGATGAAGGAAAGCAATCTTTCCTCGTTGGCTTTCTATCCTTCTGCGGCGGCTATGGTTCTCAAGCGGCAGATCCTGCGAAATGGTTTCGCTGCGCGCTTGTCAGTTCTGTATTCGCCAAAAGGTCCGCTATTGGATTGGACAAATGAGCCTTTGCGAAGCCATGTGTTGAATGATTTGCAATCGTTCGCCAAGAAACAGGGCGCGATCTTTCTAAAGATGGATCCTGATGTGGTTCTTGGTACGGGCATCCCATCCAGTGAAGAAGACAGTAATGATTTTCAGGGACGGGCCGTTTTGTCATTGTTGAAACGCAAGGGCTGGGAATATGCATCTGATCAAATCCAATTTAAGAATACGGTGCTGATCGATTTGACCCCAACGGACGATGAAATGCTTGCGCGCATGAAACAAAAAACCCGCTACAACATCCGCCTGGCGGAGAAGAAGGGTGTTACCCTGCGCGTAGGCACTCAGGAAGACTTGTCCATGCTTTACAAGATGTATGCGGAAACGTCTGTCCGTGACGGATTTGTGATTCGAGACGAAGGCTATTACCAAACAGTCTGGAATTTATTCATGACTGGAAATCCATCGCAATCCTCCAATTCTCCAATAACCACTGACCATTTACCATTTACCGAACCTTTGATCGCCGAAGTCAACTCCGAACCCGTGGCCGCGATCTTTGTCTTTTATTTCGCGAAACGTGCCTATTATGTGTACGGGATGTCGCGCGACGTGCATCGCGAAAAGATGCCCACTTATCTTCTGCAATGGGAAGCCATGAAGCGCGCAAAAGCAAGGGGCTGTACTGTCTATGATCTATGGGGAGCACCGGATGTCTTCGATGAAACCGATCCAATGTGGGGTGTCTACCGTTTCAAGGAAGGCCTAGGTGGGAAAGTAGTTCGTACCCTCGGTGCATGGGACTTTGCCCCCAGTCCGCTTTGGTACAAGATGTACTCAGGGATCATTCCACGTCTCCTGGATGTAATGCGCTCGCGAGGCAAGACGCGCACAAAACAGAATCTGGGAGCATAGCGGGTAATTGGTAAATAGTAATTGAATTGCCAATTACCATATACCAATTACTATTGGAAAGGACTCTGATGAAGAAAATATCTCGCCTGCATTTCGCCCACCTTCCCACACCGATCGAAGAATTACCGCGTCTTTCCCAAGCTCTGGGCGGACCTCGTTTGTGGATCAAACGCGACGACCAAACGGGCCTGGCCTTCGGCGGCAACAAGACTCGTAAACTGGAGTTCCTTGTCGCGGAAGCTCTGGACCAGGGCGCTCGAACCCTCATCTCCGGCGGCGCGATGCAGTCGAATCACTGTCGCCAGACGGCAGCCGCGGCCGCGCGCTTTGGGTTGGAATGCATACTGGTGTTGACTGGAGATGTACCCGAGAAGCCATCTGCCAACCTGTTGCTCGACGAATTGTTCGGCGCAAAGATCGTCCTGGTCGCTGATCGCAACGATCGTGACCGAATTTTGCAGGAGACCTTCGACACCGCTGCTGCAGAGGGGAAGAAACCATACCTCGTGCCTTATGGCGGATCGAGTCCAACAGGCGCGCTCGGATACGCATTCGCCATGGAAGAGTTTATGAATCAAAATGTCGGCGCGGACTGGATCGTGTTCGGCACATCGTCTGGTGGGACCCATGCCGGGCTCGTTTTAGGTCAACATTTATTTGGATATGCAGGGAAGGTCCTGGGGATCAGTATCGACGAGTCGGAAGAGTGGTTAAAGACCCACGTCTCGAAGTTGGCGTCAGATGCCAGTGAAAAAATGGGGGAGCGGGTTGCGTTCAATCCCGCCACTGTGTTGGCGAATGCCGATTACTGCCGCGCAGGCTACGGCGTCCTCACCGACGCGGAGCGCGAAGCCGTCCAGTTATTTGCGAAATATGAGGGACTCCTGCTGGATCCCGTCTATACGGGACGGGCCGCGGCCGGGATGATCGATCTCATCCGCAGGGGATTCTTCAAGAAGGATGAAACCGTTCTGTTCTGGCACACCGGCGGGCAACCTGCTTTGTTCGCGGACAAATACGCTAACAAGATATAGTTTGTAGTTATACAAAGAAAAGCCACAGAGAGGGCAGAGATCTTTGAGATTTTTCTCAGAGTCTCCGTGTCTCTGTGGCTAAATTTTTTTCGGAATTGTTACGCCTTCAACGCATCCCAACCAGCATACTTTGCTGTGTCTCCCAACTCCGCTTCGATGCGGATCAATTGGTTGTACTTCGCCACACGGTCTGAGCGGGCGGGAGCGCCGGTCTTGATCTGCCCGGTGTTGAGCGCAACGGCGAGATCGGCGATGGTCGCATCCTCGGTCTCACCGGAGCGATGGGATGTGACCGCCCGCCATCCGGCACGCTGACAGGTTTCGACTGCTTCGATGGTCTCGGTGAGGGAACCGATCTGGTTCACCTTCACGAGCAGGGCATTGGCAGCATTGTCCTTGATCGCCTTGCGGACGCGCTCGGGGTTGGTCACGAGCAGATCGTCACCAACAATCTGGAGTTTGTTGCCGAGCTTTGATACCAGCAGCTGCCAGGATGCCCAGTCGTCCTGGGCGAGTCCGTCCTCGATGGAAACGATGGGGTAGTCGTTGACCCACCTGGTCCAGAATTCAACCATCTGTTCGCCGGTCAGTTTCTTGCCTTCCTTGCGCAGGTTGTAGAGCTTGGTGTCTTCCTCATAAAGCTCAGAAGCGGCCGGGTCGAGAGCAATGGCAACATCTGCGCCGCGACCGGCTTTGAAACCGGCTTTTTCGATGGCGGCAAGAATGACTTCGATTGCCTCGTTGTTCGCTTTCAGGGCAGGAGCGTAACCACCCTCGTCACCAACCAGCGTGGCATAACCTTTTTCCTTCAGCACTGATTTGAGCGCATGGTAGATCTCAGCTCCCCAGCGTACGCCTTCGGTGAAGCTTGGCGCGCCGAACGGCATGACCATGAACTCCTGCATGTCGGTCGACTGCCAGGCAGTATGAGCGCCGCCGTTCAAGATGTTAAGCATCGGTACGGGCAGCACATGTGCATACACACCGCCGAGGTAACGATAGAGAGGCAGTCCGAACGAATTTGCTGCAGCTTTGGCGACGGCCAGGCTTACGCCCAGGATCGCATTGGCGCCGAGCTTGGATTTGTTCGGGGTGCCATCCAGCGCGAGCAGTTCGGCGTCGATGGCTTTCTGTTCGGCCGCGTCCCAGCCAAACAAGTTCTCGGCGACCACGCCGTTGACGTTAGCCACCGCCTGCGATACGCCCTTACCCAGGTAGCGTTTCTTGTCGCCGTCGCGCAGTTCGAGCGCTTCATGCACGCCCGTAGACGCGCCAGACGGGACCGCGGCGCGTCCCCAGGAGCCGTCGGCAAGCGCAACCTCCACTTCGACCGTGGGGTTGCCGCGCGAGTCCAGAATTTCCAATGCTGAAATACTTTCGATGATTGTGTCCATTTTGTTCTCCAGGAGTGATTACCAGTGTCACGAATTCCCCATTCGTGCACTGATGAGTTTTTTTGTGGCCCGCGCAAGTATAATCCAGTTTGCCTGCGACGATTGTCATGTATACAACTGGGCTTTCTTCGCCGTCTTCGGCGAAGAAGTAACTTGTTTAACGCCGTCGAGTACCGCTGTGCGGCATCTCACCCGCACACACCACAGCTCCCGGGTGTGCGGTGTCAGGGAACAGCAGCGCGTACGAAACCGAATCATTGAAATTAGATTGCAGAAGTAGGAATCTGGTACCAGTCAGGGGAGTTTGAGGAACTTTTTGACATTGAATCACATCGTACAGTTGTCTTTATACGAAAGGAGTTTCGATGAACAAAAAGCTTATCCAATCATTCGTTATCCTGTCAATGCTGCTCGCCATGTTTGCAATGACCAGTGCAGCATACGCCGCGGGATGTGGCGCCAGCGTGACCGTCGTCAGCGGTGACACCCTGCGCAAGATCGCCGACCGCTGTGACACCACGGTTTCTGCTCTGCGGCGGGCCAACCCTGAGATCGGAAACGGC
Source organism: uncultured Anaerolinea sp. (assembly GCA_964489725.1). Classification (GTDB taxonomy): domain Bacteria; phylum Chloroflexota; class Anaerolineae; order Anaerolineales; family Villigracilaceae; genus Defluviilinea. The sequence continues at coordinate 14,266 of CAZBAX010000047.1, forward strand.
AACCTGATCTACCCGGGGCAAAACCTGCTTCTGCCTGGCGCAATCCTGGGAACCGATGGAGGCTATCGGATCTACATTGTCGCTCGTGGCGATACGCTAAGGAGTCTGGCGGCTCGTTTCAACTCTACCGTGGATCTGATCCTGGCGCACAACCCGAGCATCACCAACGCCAACGTGATCTACGAAGGTCAACGCCTGACCATCTACGACAAGGGTACTGGCAACCCCCCGCCACCTCCTCCTACTGGTGGACAGACCTACTACGTGCAAAAAGGAGACACACTCCGCAAGATCGCTGCCAAGTTCGGCACCAGCGTGGATACGCTGCTCAAGCTCAACCCGCAGATCAGCAATCCCAACGTGATCTATGTCGGGCAGGCCATCACGGTTCCAGGACAAAGTGACCCCGCCACCTATGTAGTACAAAAAGGTGATACGCTGCGCATCATCGCCAACAAGTTCGGTACCACTGTCGACAACTTGCTTCGGCTGAACCCTAACATCAAGAATCCAAACGTGATCTATGTCGGACAAGTCCTAAACGTCCGATAACGTAAGTAGGACTGGCAGTCCGACCTGCTGAAACGAAAAAATGGCGTGGCGCAAAGCGCCACGCCATTTTTACTTCTTACTTTTTACTTCTTTCTTTCTTCTTACTTCTTCTTCCCCGTCTTCGCTTTCACAACCTTCTTGACAATTTTCTTCACAGCCTTCTTGGGAGCAGCAGCCTTCTTAGCCGGGCGATGCTTCAATGCAGCATGTGCTGCGGCAAGACGTGCGATCGGTACACGGAACGGCGAGCAGGAAACATAGTTGTTGCCGATGATATGGCACCACTCGATCGAGCTGGGATCGCCACCGTGCTCACCGCAGATGCCCACTTCAAGCTCGGGGCGGGTCTTGCGGCCCTCAGAGATGGCCCAATCCATGAGTTTGCCAACGCCACCGCGATCGAGCGCCTGGAAGGGATTGACTTCAAGAATGCCCTGTTCCTGATAGGTGATCAGGAAGTTGCGTTCGGCATCGTCACGGGAATAACCGTATGTCATCTGGGTCAGGTCGTTCGTGCCGAAGGAGAAGAATTCAGCCCGTTCGGCAACTTCCCCGGCGGTCACAGCCGCGCGCGGGATCTCGATCATGGTCCCAAACTTGTATTCGAACTTGACATTCTTTTCGCTCATGACGGCCGCGGCGATGCGCTCGAGTCTCGGCTGGATCCATTCCAGTTCCTTGACGGTGCCCGTGAGCGGGATCATCACTTCAGGCTTGACCACGATGCCGCGCAGGGTGCAGTCTGCTGCCGCTTCGAAGATGGCGCGGACTTGCATCTCCACGATCTCGGGGATTTGGATGGAGAGGCGGACGCCACGCAGACCCATCATCGGGTTGGATTCGTGCATACCCTTGATGGCGTTGAGCAGGTTTTCCTTCTCTATCAAGCCGTCGGTTTCGCCCTTAACGCGCATGGAGATCACTTCTTCGAGAAGTTTTTCTTCATCGGGCATGAACTCATGCAGCGGCGGGTCGATCAGGCGGATGATGACCGGATAGCCATTCATCGCTTCGAATAAGCCATCGAAGTCCTTGCGCTGATAGGGGAGCAGTTCATCGAGTTTCTGATTGCGCTCTGTGCCTGGTCCAGCCAAAATCATGCGCTGGACGATGGGCAGGCGCTCGGGTTCGAAGAACATGTGCTCGGTGCGGCACAGACCGATTCCCACCGCGCCATAGGAACGGGCCCGCTGGGCATCCTTCGGGTAATCGGCATTCGCCCACACCTGAAGACCGCGGGTGGGATATCCTTTGGCCTTGGCCTCGCGGACATCTTTCTTTGCGCAAATCTCATCTGCCCAGGTGAGCAGAGTCAGCAGGTCGGTCTGCTGTTCGAGAGACGGAGCGGTTGTAGGTATCTTGCCGATGAATACTTTACCGGTATTCCCGTCGACCGAAATCCACTCGCCTTCGTTGACCGACTTGCCGTCCACGTTCATGACGCGCCTCTCCAGATCGATCTTGATCACAGAAGCACCCACGACGCACGGAATACCGAACTGGCGGGCCACAACAGCTGCATGAGAGGTCGCGCCGCCTTCGCTGGTGAGCACACCCTTGGAGGCGATCATACCGTGTACGTCATCGGGCTTGGTGAACGGGCGCACCATGATGGTGTCCTGTTTCTCTTCTTTTGACATGTGCTCCGCTTTGTCGGCATCGAAGTACACCTGACCGACCGCTGCGCCGGGGGAGGCGTTCACGCCCTTGGCAAAGAACGTGCCGGCCTTTTCGGCGTCGTTCATTGCAGCTTCATCGAATTGCGGGTGCAGCAGGGAGTCGACGTTGTCAGGCGTGACGCGGGCAACAGCCTGTTCCTTCGTGATCAGGCCTTCATTGGCCATATCCACAGCGATCTTCACAGCAGATTTGGCCGTGCGCTTGGCGTTGCGCGTCTGGAGCATCCAGAGCTTGCCGCGCTCGATCGTGAACTCCACATCCTGGACATCCTTGTAATGCTTTTCGAGCCTGCCAGTGATGTCCATGAACTGTTTATAGGCCTTGGGCATCTGGTCGCCAAGGTGTACGATCGGGTCCGCATTGCGGATGCCCGCCACTACATCTTCACCCTGCGCATTGATCAGGTATTCACCCATCATTTTCTTTTCGCCGGTCGACGGGTTGCGGGTAAATGCTACGCCAGTCGCCGAGTCTTCGCCCATATTGCCGAACACCATGGTCTGGATATTGACGGCTGTGCCGAGGTCATCGGAAATATTTTCCTTGCGGCGGTAGGCAATGGCGCGTTTTCCGTTCCATGATTCGAATACGGCTTTGGTCGCAAGTTCAAGCTGTTTGTAAACATCCTGGGGAAAATCGAAGCCGAGATTCTTCCTAAACACATCCTTGAAGATCGAAACCAGTTCTCTCCAATCCTCAGCGGTCATTTCGGTATCGAGCTTATAGCCCTTCTTCTCTTTGTACTCAGCCATCGGGTGTTCAAAGACCTCATCATCGAGGTTGAACACAGTTCCACCGAACATTTCGATGAGTCTTCGATAAGAATCCCAGGCAAAGCGCGCATTTCCGGTAAGATTCGTTAATCCCTCTACGACAACATCATTCAATCCGATGTTAAGGATCGTGTTCATCATGCCCGGCATGGAAAACTTGGCGCCGGAACGACACGAAACCAATAGCGGATTCTTCGGATCACCGAACTTCTTGCCAGTGGCCTTTTCGATCTTCTTCAGCGCAGCCAACTGCTGTTCCCACTGTCCGGCAGCGAATTTGCCAGTTTTACGGAACTCATTACAGGCTTCGGTCGTCACTGTAAATGCAGGCGGGACGGGGACGCCCGCGCGGGTCATGTCGAAAAGTCCGGCACCTTTACCGCCCAGCAGGGAACGAACACCTTCCCAGGAACCAGCGTACTTCTCAGCATCCTTGACTTCTTCGACGTAATAAACCCATTTTTTCATAGTAAACCTCCAGGGTTGTGAAATTTAGCCTATCCTGTGAAGTTTACCACGAAGAGCAAAAGACAAATGTGACTTTTTCTGTAGGGCATTTGTCAACTCAATTGTTAGTCTATTGCAAGCCTCTTTTTTACAAATTTCTGTAATAATATAGGCAGATTGGAATCTGATATGACTATAAAACTAATCGTAATTGACGACGATACTGCGGTCACCGACCTACTTAGCCTGCTTCTGAAATCGCAGGGTTTCGAGGTCCTTGCCACCAACAACAGCAGCGATGGATTGAACATGATCCGCGAAGTTCAACCGGATCTCGTGATCCTGGATCTCATGATGCCTGAAATGGACGGCTGGGAAGTCTGCAGATCTGTCCGCCAATTCAGCCAGGTCCCCATTATCATTCTCTCTGCTCTCAATGATCCATCCATGATCGCGAGCGTCCTCGACGCCGGCGCCGATGACTATCTGACAAAGCCGACCCCCAGCCGCGTCCTGGTGGCGCACATCAACCGCCTGACAAAACGGACCGGGTCACTTCGCTCTTCCTCCCTGCGTGACTCGTTCACCCGCCCGCTCCCTGCGTCCTAAGGACGTGCCGCCTCAGACTCAGCCGACAGCTGTTTCCGTAAAATCGACATCCCCTCACTACGAGGGGATGTTTGTTTCAATAGAATTGTCGTAGTAACGACTCTGCGACACTTGCACCCGATCCCGCCTCGCGGGATCGTGCGTTCGGTGCAGGTGAACGTCCCTATAGGATCAGTGATCCACTTTCACGCAAGTCAGCGACCACACCGTCCCAGCGGTCCTGTGCCGGGGAAGTCGCCACTGCCTGCTGGCAGACAACCTATTCTCACGTCAGGCGCTTCAATGCCTCCGCCGTTTTCTGCGGCGACTCCATCATCGGCATATGACCCGCGCCGTTAATCTCTACCAGATGCGCCGCCGGGATCGCAGCTTTTATTTCACGAGCACGGTCGATCGGGATCAGCGCATCTGCATCTCCATGCACCAGTACAACCGGAAAATGGAAGGAAGCAAGAGCAGGCGTGGAATCGACTCGTTCTGCCATGGCTTTCAACGCACCGATATAGGCTGCCGGCTGTTGCCCTTCCATCGATCGTTTTGCGTACTCCTGCAATCGTGCATCTGGCGTGAGCTTGGGCGTCATGACAGCCACCACACTGCCGATGCCCTTATCGGCTACCTCCGCCGCAGACTTGTAACGTCCTTCCTTTCGATCGGCTGCATCTGCCAGCGCCTGTGAACCGACCAGCCCTAAACCTGTGACACGCGCCGGGTACAGCCGTGCAAAGGCAAGCGCTATATATCCGCCCATGGAATGCCCGACGATGGCTGCTTTTTGAATACCAAGGTGATCCAACAAAGCGGCGATATCACCAGCGAAATCTTCCATCGTATAGAACGATTCGACGGTGCTCGAGCCTCCAAATCCGCGCAGATCGGGAACGATCAAATCGAATGTGTCTGACAGCAACGGCACAACATCATCCCATAAGTGATGATCGAGGGGATACCCGTGCAGCAATACCATTGGTGTGCCTGTGCCCAGGCGTTCATACGTAAGGCGAATACCATTGACGTTTATCGTTTCCATGTTTCCTTCCTATCTCCAGTTGACTGCTACTTTTAATTTGCTACCCAATCTTGAGTAGTAATGCACAAAACCATGTTCGCGCCCAAATTCATGGACTCGGCGTGTAATATCAACATCTGATTTGCAGTATTCAGCCACCTTATCCAGTTCGCCATTTCGATACCATAGAACAGATTGCAAACCATCGGCAGTTTTGGTGGTCCCAAGTGTTGCCCTGGCGATCGAATCCAGACTCAAGCGAAAACTGAGGGCACGGAAAATATCCTGCAGCATATCCTTTGAACGAAACGAACGGAAATTGACCGTCGGAGCATAAGGTTTCAGGACCTCATAATCGAAGTTGACGATGTTGAATCCAACCACCAGATCGGCAGCTTTCAATTCGGTCACCAACACGGCGGCATCCTTTTCCCAATACACAGCAAACTCATTACGCTGCGTAGACCAGGTAACGCCGCAGGCCAGCAATAACTTGGACGGGTCACATCTGCCGACATCTTCGAAGAGCTTCTGGCTTTCGAGATCGAAGTACACGATGTTCATAAGTTTTCCAGCTCTTTTTGGTGCGCGCGAGCCAGCTCAAAAGCTTCTTCACGGGTATGGATTTTCCCGGTGGCCTGTCCTTCACGGATGGCTTCCAATAATTGACCGATGGTACGCCCGGGTTGGATGTTTAGCTCCTTCATCAAGTCATTTCCATCCAATAGACGCGGTGGGGCAACGGTTTCTTCTCGTTTTTCCCAGTAGTTCTCCAGCAGGATGCGGGCGACATCCAATGCCGCGGTCCAGGTCGCCTGGTTGAGCATGGGACCCTGTGTTGCGCGCAGATCAGCAAGCCCCAGCAGAACAAGGTCGACCCCTGCTTCGCCTGCCTCACGGAAGAAGCGATAGATCGCCTTCCGAGACGGCTCCTGCTTGTCATCTGCCATTCGATCTGTGAAGAAGTGAAAGCGCATGTGGTTCCTGATGATCTTTTGAATCCGCTCCACTTCATCATTGCTGAGATTGAAATTTTGTGCCCGTTTCCCGGCAGTTTCTGCGCCCTTGACATCATGATCGAAGAAGCGGATCCGTCCCGTTTCATCCACGGACCTGGTCGCTGGCTTGTCCACATCGTGGTAAAGCGCTGAGAAGAACAACACGGCACGGACGGTCCGGTCTGTGTTCAACGACTCTGCAAAGTGCGCCGCGAATTGCTGACGGAATCGTCCGATGCGGAGCGTGAGTAAACCTGTGAACAAGTCATTGGTGTTATCGGCGTTATATCCGGGTGCCAGTGCGGACAAGATGGTTTCAAGATAGCCCAATACGCCAAGCGTGTGTTCCCATACGTCGTGAATGTGCGGCGCGGACTGGGCCACACCTTTCATTGCCGAGAGTTCAGGCAGGAAGTGTGGGAAGACGCCAAGCATTTCCAGGGCACGTATGGCTGTATCTGGTTTGGGACCTTCGAGTATCTTGAAGAGTTCATCACGTTGACGTTCCGGGGAAATCTTCGGCAGCAAACGCGCAGCTTGTTTCATTGCTTTGCGCGTTTCGATGTCGATCTTGAATCCAAACGCAGCCGCCTGCCGGATCGCGCGCAGGATGCGGACCGGGTCGTCCTGCAAGGATGTGGGGGAGCAGGCCCGAATGACTTTTGCGCGCAAATCCGCCGCGCCGTTGAGCGGGTCGAATAAAGTTTTGGTGTGCAGATCGAAAGCGATCGAGTTCATCGTGAAATCGCGGGCGCGCAGGTCTTCTTCAAGACTGGTCCCGCGAAAGGCTGCAAAATCAAGGAACGTGCGAGTCCCATTTTCTTCGGTAACAATGACCCGTCCTGTATCGCGTTCCTCGTCGAGGGCCATAAAATCGCCCCGGAGCGCGTTGGCAACGCGTCGGGCCAGGGAGATGCCGTTCGAAGGCACGGCAAAATCGAGGTCTGGTGAGAGGCGGTTCAACAGCATATCTCGCACTGCACCGCCGACAAGATAGATCTCTTGTGCAGGAAGCGTCTTGTGAACTTTGTCTATTAAAGGCGACTCGGAAAGTGGAACAGGCATGTAGATGATTTCCAGTTTTTCTTTGTGGCGGCTCAATTGTGCAGCCTGCAGGGCTTCGTCACGTGTGCCTCCCTGAGCGATGATCCGTCCACGCAGACGTGCGACCCAGCGCCCGGCGTAAGGTGAAGCGGTGATGGTCGTATCTTTATCCATATTTCATCCCCAAAGGTAAACAGCGCTCAGGCAGGAGGAACGTATTTGTTGAGGTCAACTACACCGATGAAAGGAAGGTTTCTATAATACTCATCGAGGTCCAGACCAAAGCCGAACACAAACTTATTTGGGATATCAAAGCCGCGATAATGGATCGGGACCACTGCTTCGCGTCGTTCCGACTTGTCGAGCAGTGCGCACACTTTGAGACTGCGAGGCTGGCGCAGGCTGAGCATTTCAAGTACCGATGCAATCGTGTGTCCGCTATCCACGATATCTTCCACCAGCAGCACATCCTTATCTCGGATATCCGTTTGCAGGTCCAGCGCCACACGGACCGTCCCGCTTGATTCGCGTTTTCCGATTCCATAAGAGGAAACTGCCATGAAGTCCATCATATGTGGGGATGTGATGTTGCGGCTCAAGTGGACCATGAAGGGTACACCACCGCGCAGGATGCAGATGAGCAGCAGGTTTCCATCCTGATAATCCTGACTGATCTCTGCACCGAGTTCTGTTATGCGCGCCTGGAGCCGATTTTCGTCGATCAGGATTTCAGCCAAAAAGTCTTGATACGGTTGCATAGGGGCCTCTGGTTTCAATGTGATGACTTCGGTGTTTTCGACGTATGCGATCAGCGTGGCTTTTTTTACGATGGTATGGGGTTCATCTCACTAGCGTGGGACTTCGCACCCCTCAGCGGGGCACTTCGCCCCATCACTAGCGTGGGACTTCGTGATGCAGTCGACAACGGGCTTCATACAATTCTGATGCACCCACAATCACAACCGGGTCATCAAAGCGGGCGGGTTTTCCATTGACAAGCCTTTGTGTGCGTGAAGCTTCATCACCGCAGACCATGCAGATGGCATGAAGTTTAGCCACCGATTCGGCCATCGACATCAGCAGCGGCATCGGACCGAACGGCTCGCCGCGGAAGTCCATATCCAGCCCGGCAGCGATGACACGGATGCCACGGTCTGCCAGCGCCTGTGCCACGTTCACAACGTCTGCGTCAAAGAACTGCGCTTCGTCAATGCCAATCACGGTGGTGTCCTTTTCGACCCTCGCCAACATATCGGTGGACTTTTCGATCGGGATGGCATCATAGTTCGAGCCTGCATGTGAGGTCACTTTTTCCACAGCATAGCGAATATCGATCGCCGGCTTGAATACCTGTACTTTTTGTTTCGCGATCGTGGCCCGTACGAGCCGCCGTATCAATTCATCTGTCTTACCGCTAAACATAGAACCGCAAACGACTTCAATGGAACCGTGTGTGTGACGCATGCATTCTCCTGCCCCCACCCCAACCCTCCCCCCTATAGGGGGATGGTGTCCGCAGGACGGGAGGGGGTTTAAAAGTAACGGGCATGGCGCTTAAGCGCCATGCCCGTAAGTTTACCTGAGATTAGTTAATTCGCAACCCTTCGCTATCGCTCAGGGCAAGACCTTAAGATGCTGCTGCTTCAGGAATTTCGTATCCGAGCGAGCGCAGTTTCTTCTTGGCCGCGGTGAGAGACGTCTGACCAAAGCCAGGGATCGCGAGTACGGCATCGTTGCCAGCCGTCAGCTTATCAAGGAATTGGCCGAAGTTCTCGATGCCAGCTTTCTTCAACGCATCAACGGCGCGAGCTGTGACACCGATTTCTTCAATGGGGCGTTCGGGAGAACCCTTGAGTTCTTCCTTCTGCTTCTGCTGTTCCACATAGGTCTGGCGGACAGACAGCTTCTTGTAGAAGCGGTCGACCTGGCCCTCGATATCCAGAATGCGCGAAGCCTCACCGGTAAAGAATGGATGACAATTCGAGCAGATATCGACACGCAGTTCCTTCTTCGTGGAACCGGTTGTCCATGTGCGGCCGCAGGATGCGCAGGAAACTTTTGCATCAGGATAGTAAGTGGGATGAATATCGGCCTTCATGTTATGCCTCCACCGGCTGCGGGACGATGTTGACGCGCTTCTGCCCATGGATGAGATCGTACATCACGATGCCGTCGGCAGTCGCGAACAACGTGTCATCCTTGCCTGCGTCAACATTCAGACCTGGCTTGATCTTCGTGCCACGCTGGCGCACAAGGATGTTGCCAGAAAGCACGAACTGACCCGCGTAGCGCTTGACGCCTAAACGCTGGGAATTCGAGTCTCTACCGTTGCGGCTGGAACCGCCACCTTTTTTATGTGCCATGACTACCTCTCTTACTTTTCAGTCTTCTTGGCCGAAGACTTGCTTGTGGTGGACTTTGCCGGTTTCGCGGCTTTGGCCTTCTTTGCAGCGTTCGGCGCTTCTTCCACTTCTTCGACGACGACAGGAGCGGGTTCAGCCTGCTCGACCTCACCTGCACTTGCGTGCTGTGCAAGTGGCCGCTCTTCGCCAGGCTTGCCGATGAAATCGATCATCAGACGGGTATAGTGCTGGCGATGCCCGCCGCGCACGCGAATGCGTTTCTTCGGGCGATATTTGAATCGGTCGATCTTGGGGCCTTTGGTGTGGTCTACCACTGTGACCTTGACAAGGATGTCGCTCACAATGGGCGTTCCGACCAGGACATCGTCACCGTCTGCCATTAGCAGGATGCGGTCGATGTCAAATTTTTTACCCGCTTCCACGGGCAGGCGATCCACTTCGATGGTGCGCCCTTCGATGGCACGGTACTGCTTGCCACCGCTTTCAACAATTGCGAATCTCATTTTTCTTTTCTCCAGTCATTCACTTCGCCGTGTGCCTGCGGGTCTTCGACTGCGTAGCGCTGAGGCGCCACTGCGCTCAGACCGTCGCCTGCGAACGGGGAAGCTGGGTGTGCGATGTCTACTGACATACAACCGCCCCAGCGATACCTACTGCTGAGGCAGAAGCGGACGGATTATACAGGAGGGTGGATGATGTGTCAACGGCGTTTGAACGCTGATTCATGGTTTTCTCAAAATCCATTTCATGTCACCCTGAGGGAGTGGCGCCTTGGCGCCACGACCGAAGGGTCTCGGGCCCGTCGTGGTAGAGACACTTGCACGGAGCGCAAGTACGGTGTGCTTTGCTCCGCTGACACCGTCCCGAAGTTCGGTGCGTCCCTTCGGGAGCATGCCATTGTTGGGTTCGTCAGGCGATAATGAGAAAACCTTAAACGCTGATTCCACGGAATCTGCCTTTGCGTCCGTTTGAATCGGGTCTACACACGAAAAAACAGGCAATCGAACACAATCCGATTGCCTGTTTTGGTTATGGAGATATTTTACTCAGCCCAGAACACGAACGTGAAGATCTTATATCCTTTGCCAAAGTCACGGACAAAGAGCGCAGTTTTCCCATCGGGCGACTCCTTAATTTTCTCACCCCAGCTCTCCTTGGCGTCAACGTCAGCATCGACAAAATCGGCAGGCATGCCGGCGATCGTTGTCGTGCTATCGAGATGCGCATAGATCGTTTGCAACTGTGCATAGTCATGCTGGTTGGGATTCGGATTACCCAATGCATTGTCATAATCCATGCAAGTGTTGAGGTCGGCGCCGGACTCGTCCTGATGATCGAGTCCCCAATCATGGCCAATCTCCTGGCAGATGACGTGCTGCCGGTTCGTCTCAGTATAGCTGGAGCCTGCCAGATACGTATCATTCATCTTGGCAGTGCCCTGGGTAATATGATTGCCATTGGCCCAGATCTGCGCCAGACCCAACCAGCCATTGTTCCCATATGTGTAATTACAGGAGCGGACTTTTCCGACGACCGGGCGGCATCGTCTGCGCGTGGTTTGACTGGAATCGCCAGCTTCCTCGGCGACATTCATGACCGAAGATGCATTCCAGTCGCTGATGGCAACGTCAAGGTTGTCATCCCAACTTGAGGTCATGCTATCGATCACTTTAATTGTAAAGGGGTTGCTTGTGCGCGCCCAGTGATAATTTCCCCAGGAGTGACTGGCGCTGGCAGACGCCGAGGGAAAGGCAGCCAGTGCGACGATCAATACCAGCATCAGGAAACGGAACGAACTTTTTGTGTGACGCATTGCAAATTCTCCTCTTGAAAACATGTAAGCGGAACCGATAAGATTCGAGAGATGAATTGTATTTGCTTTGGCTCGCCTCCTCTCACCCAGGACAATGAGCTGTTCACGACCGTTTGACCGTCAGGGATTCATCCCATGAATGTATTGTAGTATTAAACCATGTGAAAGATATAGGAGATTATTCCCAATTTGGGAACGGTCACCTATATCGGGGCTTGCTTAAAGTCAAGCAGTCATCTCACAATGCTCCCAGGGCCGTCCTCGGCGCTCGACTTCTTGAATCGACGCCGCCTTGCACCGCCTCGCGGCATCTGCGAGACGGTGGCGGGAGCACGGCCATACAACGACTTTGCACAAGCCCTGTCACCTATATATTGACAAACCTCGGCGACTCCTGTACCCTCGCTTCATGTTCACTTCGTCTCCGCTCAGTATGAGCCTCAACCTGCTACAGCGTCAGATTGTGGAATCTCCCCTCGACTTAAAACTCTTTGTCTCGGGCCCGTTCGGGACTGGCAAGACAACGGCCGCCGTCGAGAGGATGCGATACCTGCTCGCGCAGGGCGTGCCGGCCGATTCGATCCTTATGCTCACACCGCAGCGGACGATGCAGGAACCATTCCTCGACATCTTATACAGCCCAGAGCGCGGCCCGGGCGGAGAAGTGACGTCTGCCACAATGGGTGGACTGGCCCGCCGCATGGTGGATCTGTTCTGGCCGCTCGCCTCAGAAGCCGCAGGGTTCGCCAACCCGGATCAAGCACCCATCTTCCTCTCGCTCGAAACTGCGCAGTACTACATGGCGCATATCGTCCGGCCGTTATTGGAGGAAGGCTATTTTGAATCAGTCACAATCGACCGCAACCGCTTGTACTCGCAAATATTGGACAACCTCAACAAGGCTGCGGTGATCGGTTTTCCGCACACACAGATCGCAGAACGGCTCGATACATCCTACTATGGCGATCCCGCCCAGCGGCGCGTCTACGCCGATGCACAAGATTGCGCCAATCGCTTTCGAGAGTATTGCCTGCAAAATAATCTGCTTGATTTCTCGCTTGTGATGGAAGTGTTCGCTAATCACCTGTGGCAGGCGCCCCAGGTGCGCGAGTATCTGGTTCACACCTACCGACACCTGATCTACGAGAATGTGGAAGAAGATAACGCCCGCGCACACGACATCCTGCGCGATTGGCTGCCTGAATTTGATTCGGCGTTGCTGCTTTTCGATCCCAGCGGCGGATTCCGTTACTTCCTTGGTGCAGATATTGACACCGGCGGTTCCTTAGTTCAACTTTGCAATGCCCAACTGGAAATGCAGGAGTCGTTCGTGGCTACCAACGAGGTGACATACCTGCGTGAAGGACTGATTCATGCCATCGATCCAACCTTCCAGGTGCATGTGGAAAGCAACGTCCCTGATGGTCCGCCGCTATCGATTGTGCAATCTCGTTTTTATCCTGAACTGCTCGATAAGCTGGTCGATGAAATCGCGGGAGCTGTTGAAGCAGGAACATCTCCGAATGAGGTCGTGATACTGGCGCCCTATCTTCATGATGCCTTGCGGTTCTCGATCACGAACCGGCTCGACGCACGTCAGATTCCCTGGCGCACGCATCGTCCGTCGCGGTCATTGCGTGATGAACCGGCGTCTCATGCTCTGATCACTTTTGCCGCCGTAGCGCACCCTCATTGGAATATTCACCCTCCCAAATTCGACGTGGCCTACACGCTGATGCAAGCCATCGACGGGCTAGACCTTGTCCGTGCGCAGCTCCTGACTGAGATCGTGTATCGCCAACGCGACGTATCGCTCTCGCCCTTCGACGCGATCAAGGAAGATGTGCAGGAGCGGATCACATTTGTGCTTGGCAATCTGTATACCAATCTGCGCGATTGGCTGATGACCTACCGGGAAGGGATGCCGCTTCCGCTCGATCATTTCTTCCGCAAGTTATTCGGCGAAGTGCTCTCGCAGCCGGGATATGGCTATCACCGCAACTTCGACTCGGTCCGCGTGGCAGGCAACCTGGTCGAGTCGGTGAAGAACTTCCGCATGGCCATGGAGCCGTCGATCGTTGGCAAGGACCGTCCCGATTTTGATCTGGGACGCGAATATATCGCCATGCTCGATGAAGGCGTGATCGCTGCGTCGTATTTCGAGGCGTGGAGAAGTGATGATAAGGACGCCGTCCTGGTCTCGCCGGCGCATACATTCCTGATGATGAACCGTCCCGTGAAATATCAGTTCTGGCTCGACCCCGGTTCCAGTGGATGGTTCCAGCGACTCGCGCAGCCGCTGACGCATCCGTACATTTTGAGCCGCGGTTGGGAACCAGGCAGGGTATGGTCCGATGCCGATGAGGTACAGACCAGCACCGAAGCAATGGCGCGGCTGATCTCAGGGCTGCTATTGCGATGCCGCGAGCGAGTCTATTTGGGAATCTCCGAACTCGGCGAAAGTGGATTTGAGCAGCGCGGCGAGTTGTTACGTGCATTTCAAAAAGTATTGACATCGAGTTCCGAAACCAAATAAACCGCGAAGGCCGCTAAGATCGCTAAGAAAAACAAAGGGATTTAATATGACTGCCAACATTGAAGCCATTGCAAAAGATATAGTTGATGCAGCTTACAACGTTCACAAGGAATTTGGTCCTGGTTTGTTAGAGTCTGCATATCAAAGGTGTCATGCCTATGAACTTCGAAAGCGCGGTCATATTGTTTTTGCAGAACTAAAATTGCCAATCTTATATGATGGACAGGAGTTCGATGAAGGTTATCGAATCGATGAGCTGATAGATGATCTGGTAATTGTTGAGAATAAGTCTGTAGATGATATCCACCCTATCCACATGGCACAACTGCTTACCTACATGAGACTCAAGAACATAAAACTTGGTTTTCTCATAAACTGGAATGTGAAGCTGATAAAGAATGGCATTCACAGGGTTGTGCAAGGGCTCGATGAACCACCCAATCGAGCCAGCTTTGTCAAAAAAACGTAGGTATTTACCGCAAAGACCGTCAAGGTCGCGAAGAAGAAAAGAAAAAAACTTAGCGTTCTCACCTGCACTTGCGTGCATGTGCAAGTGTTGCGTGCTTAGCGGTTAAGAGTCTATGAACCAACTACTCTCCAAATCCCTTCTTTTTATTGTTGGTATCGTTGTTCTTGCTTGTCAGTTGAGCCAGCCAACAGTTGTCCCTTCGCCGGTCGCAACAGAAAGCCCCGTAGAAGACAGGCTGACTGCCACTGCCGCGCTCGCTACGCAAACCATCGAGAACACATCGGAAGCCGGTAACCCATCAAACTCTGATGGTCCCATGTTAGCGGGATGCCCAATGTTTCCCGCAGACAACATTTGGAACGCGCCCGTGGACTCACTACCACTCCATCCCCTGTCACAAGAGTGGATCGATAGCATCGGCCGCGACCAGGGCTTCCACATGGACTTTGGCTCGGGCGAGTGGGACGGCGGCCCGATCGGGATTCCGTACAACGTCGTAACGGGATCAGCCGTCCCTGCGTATGACCCGCAGTTTTACTATCCCGATGAGTCGGATGCGGGGCCCTATCCCATACCAGTGAATCCTCTGATCGAATATGGCTCCGATCATCACATCCTTGTCGTGGATACAGAGACTTGCATTCTTTATGAAATTTATGACGCAAGTTTTGATAATGGAGGCTGGAGCGGCGGTTCGGGCGCGATCTGGGACTTGAACTCCAACGCCCTGCGCCCCGAAACATGGACTTCTGCCGATGCGGCTGGTTTGCCGATATTGCCTGGGCTGGTCCGTTATGATGAGATCGCTGCGGGAGAGATCAGTCATGCGTTGCGTTTCACGGTCGAAGAGACCGCCGGTTATATCTGGCCGGCGCGGCATTTAACGTCTGACGCGCAGGATGGAACTCCGCCGATGGGGGCGCGTTTCCGTCTGAAGGCTGATTATGACATCTCGGGTTTTCCCACGGAGATGCAGGTCATTTTGCAGGCGATGAAAACATATGGCATCATGCTTGCCGACAATGGCTCGAACTGGTATGTGAGCGGCGCCCCTGATGAACGCTGGGATAATGACATGCTGCACCTGCTCGACGTTCTGACAGGGAATGATTTCGAAGCGGTCGATACTTCTGTGTTGATCGTGGATGCAGACTCAGGCGCAGTTAAATGACTGGTGTTACGCAGTCTAGCCACTGAGACACGGAGTCACAGAGAGAAGATAAAGGGTTTTCTCCGTGTTCCACCTGCACCACGCCTCTGGCGTAGTGTCTGTGTCTCTACCGTCTCGTGGCGCCCAGGCGCCACTCGCGGCACGAACGGTGTGGCAAAATTGCGTATGGTGAGTTAAATAATATAACTCAAATGTTCTAAATCATCTCTACAGGTGTAAAATTGTGGGAATGCATATCTTCACTCCTCGAACTTCCCAACAGGAAATTCTTAAGTACCGCGGCGGGCGGCTTGGAATTGCCGCGGTGCCAGGCGCGGGAAAGACCCACATCCTCTCTGCCCTGGCAGCTCAACTTATCGCGGACCGGCGCTTGCATGACGATCAGGAAGTCCTCATCGTCACATTAGTCAACTCAGCGGTGGATAACTTCGAAGCGCGCATCAAACGATTTTTCGATAACCCTCTTCAGGCTCTATATAAATATCGTGTCCGCACCCTGCACGGGCTGGCGCATGACATCGTGCGTGAGAAGCCGTCGCGTGTGGGTCTGGAGGATCGCTTTAGCATCATCGACGAGCGCGAGGCGGGATACATTCGCAAGGACGCGGTCAGTGCCTGGCTGGCGTCTCACGCAGGGCGGCTGGATGAGTACCTCGACCCCGGGCTCGAACAATCGAAACGGGATTGGGTGCGACGTGACCAGCTGCCCGATTTGGTGGACTCGCTTGCCCTGGCGTTTATCCGATCCTCAAAAGATCGCCTCCTGACGCCCGATATGCTGCGCCTCAAACTGGACCAGTCTCCTGCTCCGCTGCCTTTAGCCGAACTTGGCTGGAGCATTTACGCCGACTATCAACGTGCCCTCGCCTATCGCGGCGCGGTCGATTTCGACGATCTGATTCGTCTTGCACTCACCCTGCTCGAAACGGATGACGAATATTTAGAGCGCCTGCGCTATCGCTATCCATTTGTGTTGGAGGACGAAGCACAAGATTCGAGTCTGTCGCAGCAAAGAATATTATCCTTATTAACTAGTGATTTCCTGCCTGAGCGGAGTGACGCCTTGCGCCACGCAGTCGAAGGGAGTGTTGCCAGCGATGCGCTTCGACTACGGCGCGGAGATGGCGGCAACTGGGTCCGCGTCGGCGACCCCAACCAGGCCATCTTCGAAACCTTCACCACAGCAGACCCGGAACTGCTGCGCGAGTTCATTCGCAATAACCCACATGCCGACATGCCCGAGTCGGGACGCTCACAGCCGTCGATCATTGCGTTGGCGAATCACCTGATCGACTGGGTGATGACGTCGCATCCCGAGGAGAATGCACAGTCTGCGCTGAGCACTCCTTACATCGTTCCTGTACCAGAGGATGACGCGCAGCAGAATCCACCAGACAATCGCGAAGCCGTCAAGTTCATCAGCAGGCGTTATACACCCGAAGAAGAATTGGACGCGGTTGTTAAATCAATTAAGGGATTGCTTGATTCGGTCTGGGATTTCCCCGATCATGAAAAGCCGACCATTGCGGTACTGGTGCCACGCAACCATCGCGGCATCGAAGTCATCGACGCGCTCAAAAGACGCGGTGTGGAAACGATCGAGTTGATCTCTTCCACATCCAGTACACGCGCTGCTGCGGGATCGTTGAATTATCTCCTTTCGTTTCTGGCTGACCCACAGTCCCCGCGCAAGCTGGCCAAGGCGTATGAAGTGTGGAGGCGGGATTGGCGAAATGCTCCCGCTGGTCGAGTAGTTCCAAACGGAAGTGAGGAACGTACCGAGACCGAGGCTGGTGAAAGTGAACAAGGTGGTCTCGATACGTCCGCCGCTCAGGCGTCGGACTACTCTACCAACGAGAAACCCGATGCTGAGATCCAAAAGCTGCGTAGTGTCACTCTATCTACAGTCACGCGTCTCTTGCGCAAGATGGAGAATGTGGAAGATTTCGTCGCTCCTTTCCCCTCTCCCCAAGGGAGAGGGGTAGGGGTGAGGGCAGATTGGCTATCCACCGTCGGGAAGACCGAGCCGGAGCACATCGTCGGGGAGCTGCAGGAGTTCCGCGTCAATGTCCAGCGCTGGTTGAACGCGGTCATGCTTCCCATCGACCAACTGGTGTTGACGCTGGCACAGGATGTCTTCACCTCCGCAGCAGATCTCGCCCTGGCGCACAAACTCGCGCTCGTGCTCCGTCAGGCTGCGGACGACCATCCCGATTGGCGGCTGCCTGAGTTGACGTCTGAGTTAGGGGTGATCGCCAAGAACGAACGGCGCTTCATCGGTTTCTCGGCGGACGATTCGGGCTTTGACCCAGAGAAGTATCGCGGCAAAGTGGTGATCACGACGATGCACAAGGCCAAAGGGCTTGAATGGGACCGCGTCTATTTGATGTCTGTAAACAATTACGACTTCCCATCGAATATGCCGAATGACCGCTTTATTTCGGAGAAGTGGTTCATCCGCGGTGGGATGAATCTCGAAGCTGAAGCGCTGGCACAATTGACCGCCCTCGAATCGACGGGTGAATATAACTGGTACGAGGAAGGCAGAGCCACAGCACAGTCGCGCCTGAACTACGTCAGGGAACGCCTGCGCCTGTTTTACGTGGGCATCACGCGCGCAAAACGCGAACTGATCGTCACCTGGAATTCCGGCCGCCAGGGCGACGCCACGCCCAGTTTGCCGATGGCGGAGTTGATGGGGTGGTGGGAAGGGATACGGGAATAATGCCCGCCCGATGATGAATCGCCGGGCTCTCCGCTCCCCTAAAGGATGCTTCGCAAGAGCGGGCTAGCCGACTTCTGCTGCGAGCCGCAGGATGCATCCTACGGCGGACAGCAGAGCGGAAGAATAAATGATCTCACATATACCGGCCGCCAACCGCAATTCCTCATGATCCATAGTACAATGAACTATCGCCACGTTGGCGAACGAGTTTGACCATTTTGTTTGAATCTATCCATGGGGAAAGGATAGTTGCCCGGAAACGAAATCCCAAAACTCCAAAAGTGTCTGAAATTTGAAGCATGCCATTTTGAGGAGGTTCCCATGGCAATAAGTAAATCGATTTTTGAAGAGAATTGGAAAGCGATCCGCAGCCAGTCTACCGCGCGCTGGAGTCTGATGGCGGAACACGACCTGGTGAAAGTGGATAAGGCGGATGTCAAATTTGACAAGTTCGTCACCATGTTACAGGTCAAATATGGGCTGACGCGTGAACTTGCCCGCGACGAGATCAACCGCTTATGGAGCGAGAATACGGCAAAGAGCAGGCTTGCAAAATAACTGTCCGCAAATCCGAATATTGAGGAGAGCACCAAATGAATACCCCGGCAGAAAAAGGCCAGAGAAAGAAGCGTCCATCCAAGGGGTTGCGCAAGCATAACCGCAAGGTGAAACAGGAGAATCGTAAGGCATACGTTCCCACGTCCGACGGGAAGAAGAAAGCTTCATAGTGACGTGGATGTAAGAAACGACCTCAGTGGCATGTTACTGAGGTCGTTTCTTATTGTAAACGCTTCCGGGTGTGGCTTGAAAATCAAAGCAGGGTATCCGGGTGAATTTTGCCCGCCTGACGATTAATCGTCAGGCTCGTTGCTCAACTCCGCTAAAGCGGACTCGCCGACTTGAGCCGTGGGATGAAGCCCACGGCGGACAACGAATGAAACAAACGTGCTCTCGGATGTTCGCTTATCGAGACCGTGAATGTTTTTCCTCTTTTACGCCTGCGCAGGAACCTCCAGCAGATAGGCGGTCATATCGCCTTTGCCTTTCACGTGGATCACACCGCGCTGTTCGAACTTGTACTGATCCTGCAAAGCTTCATAGAATCGCTGTGTCACCTGGATGCGCCCGGCGATGCCCTGCGACTCCATGCGGCTGGCGGTGTTGACCGTGTCGCCCCACAGATCGTAGATGAATTTCTTGGTGCCGATCACACCTGCCACCACAGGACCCGTGTCTATGCCGACACGTACGTTAAGGTCAATGCCGATTTCATCGCTGAGTTTGCGTAAGGCTGTCATCATATCCAACGCCATTGCCGCGGCGGCCTCCGGGCGGTTGGGATGCAGTCCGTTCAAGCCGGAGACGACCATGTACGCGTCCCCGATCGTCTTGACCTTCTCGAGCCCATGTTTCTCTGCCAATTGATCGAAGATCGAAAAGACCTGATTGAGCATAGTGACCAGTTGTTCAGGAGAGACGCGCGCTGCAAGGCTGGTGAAGCCGACGATGTCTGCGAAGAGAACAGTCACCTCGGTAAAACTGTCTGCGATGGTGGCTTCTCCGCTTTTTAGACGGTTGGCGACCTCTTCAGGAAGCACATTGAGCAGGAGGCGTTCCGCTCGGTCTCTTTCGGTATTCAGCATGGAGTATGCCTGATCGAGCTGTATCAAACGCTGATTCAATTCACTGTTCAATCGCTGATTTTCCCATAAGGCCAGTACCTGGCGTCCTACCACAAAGAGCGTCAATAAGCCCGCGCCTACAAAAACGCCCTGCATGGCAGTGTTCCCAGCGAAGCCAGAGCCTGCTACAACGATCAACATCCCATACCCGAGAGCGATCGCGGCGAGCGGAAGGATCAGCGACGAGCGGGCGAAGACGATTGCAGATAAACCGCCGACCCGCGACGGGGTGGGAGATTCCTGGCGTACTGCTGCCAGGGCGAAGAACCAGTAAGCAAGGATCCAGCTCAAGTCCATCCACCCGCCGCTGACATAGGTTCCCTGCAGGGATGTATAGGCATACGCGAGATTCCCTGCTACATTCAGGATCAAACCGGTCAGGTAAAGGATCAGCATCGAGCGCACTGCACCGTCGGCGCCACGGAACAGCAGAGCGAAGATACCACCCAAAATAACGAGGTCAGCTACGGGGTAGGCTGCGGCGAGAATTTGATCCAGACGTCCATTCTCGAATTGTGCGGCAGTGGGACTAATGATGAAGAACCAGATCGCCATCCAGGCGGTGATCATGATAATGGCGAGATCAAGCAGGACGCGCAAACGGTCGGTCGACTTGAGTGGTGTGCCAGGCAGGCTGAGAAGTCCCAGCAAAGCCAGTGGATAGTATGCAAGAAAAAAGATGTCAGCAACGGAGGGGAAGGGCTGCTGCTGAAGGATAACCTCCAGATAGAACCAGATCGTGTCTGCGATAGTCTGTGCAGCAACCGCCAGGCCAAGCAGGAACCAGGCGCGCCGCAGTGTCGCTGCGAATGCAGGGTTCCAGGCGATGCGCCACGCCATGATCACAGCGAACAGGCTTACAGGCTGGTAGGCGAGATCGGTGATGAGGGAAAAGTTTCGTGCCGTATCCCAGTTGGGAATGAGACGAAAGCTTTCGGTGGCTCCCCAGTGAAATCTTGTCCAGGCGATATAAAAGAGGACATACAGACCGACAATCGCAGATGCGAGTCCCGGCCCATTCATTAACCAGACTGGGATGAGTTTGCGTATCCCAGCGCCGCCTGCTTGATCTTTGTCTGTCATTGCCAGTCTCCGTGTTGTCAATGTATCTGAATCCATTATAGCTTTAGGATGGTACGATATGCAAAACGAGTCTTTGCTGGATGACAAATGTTGGCCGCCCGACGATGAATCATCGGGCTTGTTGCTCAACTTCGCTGAAGCGGACTAAGGTTAGCCGACTTGAGTCGGCTTTTGCTGCGAGCCGTGGACTAAAGTCCACGGCGGACCAGGAAGGCAACGAATCATCGTTTTAGGCATTTTGCATCCCCGTCAAGATTACAGTTCCATAAGCTGCCTCAGGTGGGGTTGCAAAACCTTCGAGAACAGCATACACTCATGGCAAATCCCTGCTTTCAAGAGGAACGCGCGTTGAAGTCTGTGCTCCGAGTTCTCACTACACTGGCAATCATTTTCATACTTCTATCCACGACTGTGCCTGCCCAAGCAACTTCAAACAGCGCGTCGGAGTTCAACTCGATTGAGTTTGTCGCCAATATCGAAACGATTGGAATAGCAGTCAGCGGAAAAAGGCTGCCGGCCACCGCAGAGTTGTTCTATCGCCAAACGGGGGAGCCTGAGTGGCGGAATGGACACCCGCTCATGCTCATCAAGGATGGACGCCTCGTGGGGAGTCTGTTTCATCTGCTGCCAGACACCACCTATGAGATCTTTGTCTTCGATGGAACCTCCCAGGTCAGCGGTGCAGTCACCACGCAGCCCGAGCAGCTGTACTTCGAACCTTCGGCGACCTTATATGTGGATGACGATGCTGCTGTGGGCGGTGATGGTTCCATCGTGCAGCCATTCCGAACGATACAGGATGCAGTCGATCACGCCGGACCTGGGACTCGAGTGCTGGTGGCAGACGGGGTCTACCGTGAAGCGGTCACCTTCCCCGCCTCGGGAACGCCTGACAACTGGATCCAGGTCAAGGCTGCGGGAGATGCGGCCGTACTTGATAGCGCCGACTATCTCTCGGGAGATATTTGGAAGCCCGATACAGCGCCGGATATTTGGTCCACGCCTTACAGCGCGCTGGTCTCTTATCTGGCGCGCGATGGAATTCGGTTGTATCAATATGATGACCGAAAGAGTCTGGTCGACGCGGTGGGGCATAGCGGGGAGAAAATGGACGAGGGCTGGTTCTATGAGCCTGGCACACAAAAACTATACGTGCGCAGCCTGGTGGATCCTGCGCAGCATATGTGGCAGGTGCCGCGTCTCAACCGGGCATTTAATATCGTGGCGCGTGAGTGGATTTGGATCGAGGGATTCGGGATTCAGTTTTACAGCACATCGACCAATGGCTGCGGTATCTGTACGCTCAATGCCTCTCATATCGTGATTCGCAACAACGAGATCCGTAATGCACAAATCGGGATCTATACCGAGTGGACCGGCAGCGATCAGCAGGGAAACGACACGCGCATTGAAGGCAACGACGTTTCCGATCCCAAAGCTGACTGGCCGTGGGCGGCGGTCAAGAGCACACGGATGGAAGGTACGGCGATCCTGGTGCGCGGCCATAAAGGGACGATCGTCCGCGACAATGTTGTGCATGATTTCTTCAACGGTATTTTCACGGGCTCATCGGGCGCCGGCATCAGCCGATTCTCGGAAGTTGCTTTTGATGTGGATGTGTATCATAACTACATCCATCACATCGCAGACGATGCGCTCGAAGTGGAAGGCGCCTGCGTCAATCATCGATTCCGCAGCAACACGATCGACAAAAGTTTTGTAGGTATCTCGATCGCTCCGGTCACACAAGGGCCGACCTGGGTGCTGAACTCATCGTTTAGCAACTATACCGGACGCGGGATTAAGTTTTCTGATGATTCCGATGGGATCGTATTGTTCTATCACAACACAGGCTGGACGGCTGCGCCGAACATCAACGTCGCCGACCTGATCACACCGGTCAGCAATGTGAAAATGCGCAACAACATTTTTCAGGGCACCGGGTTTTCGATCTACGAGGTGCCGAAGGGCTCGCTCGGCAACGACTGGGATCATAACAACTGGTACAGCAGTTCGCTTGGACCTCAATTCAAATGGGAGAGTCTGAATTACAACACCCTGTCTGGTCTGTGCAACGTGGGCAGGCTGGAGTGTAATGGATTTGACGATTTACCGGGATTTTCCAACCCAGCCGGCGGCGACCTCACTCTTCTTCCATCGAGCCGGAATATTGACCGCGGCGTGCCCATCCCCGGCATCAATGACGGATTCGTGGGCGACGCACCGGATCTGGGTGCATTCGAATATGCAGTCGATCTGCCGCCGGTTGTCCTTGCCAGTGCGCGGGCCGATTCGAATCCCACCAAGGCATCGACCTTAAATTTCAGAGTGACGTTTTCGAACCGTGTCGCAGGCGTGGATCTAGCCCCGCCGTTCGATGACTTTCGCCTGATCTCGACTATCCCCGGTGCTGCGATCACAGCGATCAGCGCTGCTTCAGAGTCCACGTACATCGTGCGTGTTAATGCTGGTAAAGGAAATGGAACTCTGCGCCTGGATGTTATGGATAACAATAGCATCACCGATGCGGTTGGGAATCCACTGGGAGGCATTGGTATGGGAGATGGCGTCTTCACAGCTGGCGAGACCTATATTATCAATAAATCGATCACGACCTTGAAGACTTCTATCTTCAAGTCGCAGCCAAGCTATGACGGTGGCGTATTGGAATCAGGGGAGAATTCAAACCGGGGCGGCAAGGTGGATCGCAGCGCTGCAACCCTTTACGTAGGCGACGATGAAAAAGATCAACAGTATCGAGGCATTCTCTCGTTCGATACGAGTCCCTTGCCCAATAATGCCGTTATCTTGTACGTGGAGTTAAAAGTCCGGCGGCGGGCAATCGAAGGAAGCGACCCGTTTGTGACGCATGGCAGCCTCTTATCCGATATTCGCAGCGGCACGTTCGGTAATATTGCCATCCTGCAAACCGGTGATTTTTCTGCCGCTGCCACATCTGGTTATGTCAGCGATACCCTGGTAGCGATGGAATCCAATTGGTACGCCACAGAACTCCACAATCCCAATCTTGCCCTTGTCAACAAGGCCGGCACGACACAGTTCCGTCTCTTTTTCAGCAAAGATGACAATGACAATCGCAAGGCAGATTATGTGGAGTTCTATTCGGGAAATGCATTAAGTTCCTATGCGCCGCAGTTGGTGGTGACGTATTATGTTCCATGACCAACCATGCCCGCCTGGCGATTAATTGCCAGGCTCTGAAGTGGACTAGCCGGCTTGTGCAGCGAGCTGTGGATTTCGTACTCTTCCAAATGGATCAAGCAAACTGTGCGGGGGAAAGACTACGATTTAACCACGGAGACACAGAGACACTGAGCAAAAATCCATTAAAAACTCCGTGACTCACATCGTCCCGGTGCTCTTTCGGGAGTGCCTCCGTGGTTCAAGGTCGAAAGATGGAATTGCTCGGTCTAATTGCTATACCGCACTCGGTGACTCAGCTGTCCTGGGGCAGTGCCAGGGCAAGTGTGTCACCGTGGGTATTATATTTTGCAGCATCCCACGATGTATACGATTCGCAAACGAAAAACGGTCCTGGACATTACTCTATCGATAGAATTTCCCGCGTTTGTTCGACATAATAAATCGTATATTCCTCACTCTCGCGAAACGCGCCACTCGGATTACCATCCACGTCGAATTCAATGCCATCTACCTGGAGTGAGTACTCACGATCCTCGTGATGGACGACCTGGACAGGTCCGCGAACAAAGCTAAGACGCGGCTGGTACAGTGCATTCGCAGCGAGAATTATCTGCACTGCCTTACCACCCCAGGCCAGCGGCCATACAGCGCCCATGCAGAGATACATGGCGATTTGACCGATCTGCGTTGGTGAGATCGATCCAATGACGATGCCGACGGCCATGCCAGCGGCCGCAATGAGAAATAAGATAACTGCGGATCCCCAGGCCGATTTTTGCTCCCGCTTTGCTTCTTCGTCCAGGCGTATGATCTGTTTCTCTGAAAAATATCCGCGACGGTTGGCAGCCAGGTCGTCCTCATTAAAGTGAAATAATCTTCTCAGACGTATTTCGTCCATCAACTTTTCGAATCCCACTGGTAAGTATAACTGCTCCGACAGGGCGATGTTACGTATGATGCAGGAAGATCCTTTGCAAGGTGTTGAAACGAGCAGCCTGGATGTGCTAAAGTATGGCAGCCAAAGGAGCAGATATGAAAAATTCAAAACAGGATTCCGTGTTGAATTCCGTCCTGGGCGCGATCGGTAACACGCCGCTTGTGGAACTCTCACGCATCACGCGTGGACTGGACGGCCGCATTCTCGCCAAATTGGAATACCTCAACCCGGGTTTCTCGAAGAAGGACCGTATTGCTTTGCAAATGATAGAAGAAGCTGAAGAGTCCGGGGAACTAAAACCGGGCCAGACTGTCGTGGAATTGACCAGTGGTAATACTGGCACGGGGCTTTCGATCGTGTGTGCAGTGAAAGGATATCGCTTTGTTGCAGTAATGTCGAAGGGAAATTCAATGGAGCGTGCCCGTATGATGCGGGCGCTCGGCGCGGAGGTCATTCTGGTCGATCAGCTGCCAGAGTCGAAGCCAGGGCAGGTATCTGGTGGCGATCTGGCTCTGGTGGAAGAAGCCGCACAACATATCGTCAAAGAACGCAACGCATTTCGCGCCGACCAGTTCCGCCTGCCGAGCAGCTCCCGTGCGCA
Source organism: uncultured Anaerolinea sp. (assembly GCA_964489725.1). GTDB lineage: Bacteria > Chloroflexota > Anaerolineae > Anaerolineales > Villigracilaceae > Defluviilinea. Next base: position 39,923 of record CAZBAX010000047.1, read on the forward strand.
TTATCTCAGGACGGCGCCAGAAATCTTGAGCCAAGCGAATGGGAAAATCGATGTGTTCTGCGATTTTGTTGGCACTGGAAGCTCCTTCGGTGGTTGTGCAGCGGCGTTCAAGGAGTTCGACCCGAAGATCCAATGTTACCTGGTAGAGCCGGCCGATGCGGCACTGCTGGCGGGCAAGGCCGTCACGAATCCAAACCATCGTATTCAGGGAGGAGGGTATTCCATGCCTGAATTGACGTTGATCGATAGGGATCATATCGACGGCTATCTTCAAGTGAGCGACGGGGATGCGATGGAAATGACGCGTCGACTCGCAAGAGAGGAAGGCATTTTTGCGGGCTTTTCATCTGGTGCAAACGTCGCGGCTGCCTTGCAATTGCTGCAAGACGAACATCGCGGAAATACGATCGCGGTATTGCTTCCTGATTCCGGGTTGAAATACCTGAGCACAGACCTGTGGTTGCGGTAGCAACGCCCAGCGCATACTATGGGTTACAGCCTTGTTCATTCCAATTCCTATTTTTTCTGCAATCTGAAAATCGCTTACAATCCAGATATGACCAAACACTCCACTGGAGGCTTTCATGGCAAAACGCGCAAAAGAGTCCATGCCTGAGTCTGGAATTGTAAAAGTGGTGGACCCACTCTACGACCAGCCAGTGCCGATCGATGTGCCAGATACGCAATCCGCTTCGATTGGTCCCACTGTGGGACAGCGCGTGCGTCGCTTTTTCGAACTGCTGCTGCGCCTGGTCTCGTGGATCATTATCTTTACCGTTTTCAGCGCGGCCCTGTACTACGCTGTGCCGCTGCTGTATCAACGCTTTGTCGTACCGGTGGAACAAAATACCGTCCAGGTCGCCGAACTACAGGCACAGCAACAGCAGCTTGAGCAGCAGCTGTCCGCTTTGCAGCAGGAGTTCGCCGCTCTTGAAACCGCTCAAGGTGAAAATACGGAATCCCTCAGTGAACTGGATGATCGCCTCGCTGAACTCAAAACGGGCATCGACTCACATACAAAGTCACTGGCTGCGTTGGAGAAGATGCAATCTTCACTGCAGGAACAAGATGAACTGACCTCTTCTGAGCTGGCACGCCAGATCGATCTGATGAAGTCGATGGAACTGCTGTCTCGAGCGCGCCTGTATCTGTATCAAAGCAATTTCGGGCTGGCAAAAGCGGATGTGCAAGCCGCGCGTGATCTGCTCCTTGATGTCCGTCCGAATGCAAAGAGTTCCCTCGCCCGGGAGTTGGATGTGGTCATTCAACGCCTCGACCTGGTCCTGTCTAATTTGCCGAACTTCCCCATCGCGGCTGCCGATGATCTCGATATCGCCTGGCAGATCTTGATTTCTGGCATGCCGTCGCTGGATACGAATGCGACCGCGATCCCGGCCGGCACGCTTGTCTCCACTCCTGCGCCGGCGATCACCTCAACCATTCCGCCCTCCACTCAGCCGACGCCCACTCCCTGATTGATCGGCTACAAAAGAAAACGGACCTGGACTCTTCCAGATCCGTTTTGATTCTCCAGATTGCCTCTTTACGGCCCAATGAGTGGATGCAGATCTGCCCACGTTCGTCCGCCGTTGGTGCTGTAGAGAAGTATCCTTGTCCGGCCAATCGAGGCGATCGCCCAGCCTTCCAGCTCGCTGACGAAATCGAATTGAGCATCCTCCCAGGTAACGTGTTTGATCGTTATCCAGGTTGAACCGCCATCGGTTGTTTCCTGCAGCTCTCCAGGAGAGAGCAATCGCCATCCATGATTGGCATCCAGAAAGAACTCGTTACCAGTCGATTTCCATGACGTCCAGGTTTGTCCACCGTCGCTGCTGAAGGTGAAAAACCGATGTTCTGGTTTCAGCGACGGAAAGATGCTGCAACCCCACTCGATGCCGATCATATCATCTCCGATGGGCAGCAAGCGCAGCTCGCCACAGTTTCCCCTGGCTGTCAACATTCCCGCCTCTCGTAACGCAGCCGGAACTGGCACCATTGTGAGTTCTTCAAAGGAAGTTCCTCCATCGAGCGTCTTGCCCAGAAACCAGGCATCTTCGTCAAAGATGGACTGCATGGGCGTCAAGGCGAGCCCCGGTGTAAAACAATTCCCACCTGCCCAGCCTGTTTGCGAATCGACAAAAGCAAAACCGATTGCAATGCAGTCATCCGGGAGTCCGATCTGTGAGTTGAGCGTTCTCCACGTTTTCCCCCCATCTGTGGTCTGGAAGAACAACGATCCTACGGTATCCGTCTCGTATGAAACGACGGACAATAACCAGCCTGTCTGGCGATCGATAAATTGCATCCCCTGCGGAAGGAAGAACTCAGACGAATACGGCTCGCCATGTTCATCGAGATCGAGTCGAACTTCCTGGCTGCGCGTCCACGTGCTGCCGCCATCTCGGGTATGCCAGACGTAGACCACCGTGGGATGGGAATACACTCCGATCGTGACCGTGGCCCAGGCTGTTTCGGCGTCGAGGGCAAAGAAGCCGCTGGAACTGTAGTGGCCTGATGGCGGCGTGACATCCTGCCAGGTCTTGCCGCCGTTGCTCGTTCTCAGAATATGATAGTCTGAATCAAAGCCCCAGCCGGCTTGCGAATCGAACATCTGTATCGAAGTCAGCAGAATTCCCGTACCTGATTCCAGCGGCGTGTTCCGGCGTGGTGTAGGTGAAGGATGGGGCGTGCCGGTTAGGAGATTGGGTGTTTCGGTGGGCAGAATGGAAGTTCTTGTTGCAGTTGCCAGTACGGTCGGCGTGTCGGAAACGAATGCATTTGGAGGAGGCGATGGTGTCGCCATCGGCTGGATATTGCCCTGCGCACTGGTGCCCCCACATGCAGCCAGGAACACAATAGTGATGGCGATATTGACATGTCTCATGCCAACTCCTTTTCACGGCAACTGGCTCCATTGTACTGCTAACGTATGGTCTTCTCATTATCGCCCGACAAAGCAAAAGTTCTGGAACGCGAATAGCACGAATGGGCGAATGATACAAATGATTTGGGAATCCATGCCGACTGACCTCACATGACTACGAGGTTCATAAAACCAGAGGTAGAATAAATGTATGGATAAAATCCTTGAGCGACTGATGGACGGCGACCTGCATGAATTAAGTGGCTTGACTGTGGATGCGACCATTTCTGTTCACGAGCCGTTAGCCAATGAGATCCTCGTCCTGGCTTTACAGGGAAATCCACAAGTTGAATATTGTCGTGTACAGATTCATCCAGCAAACAAGATTACCCTGAATGTAAAGTCTCCGCGATGGCCGTGGCCATTCAACATGAAATTGAAGTTGTTCGGTTCCGTGGACCTTACCCATTCACCGATCATCCGTGCATTCCTGGAGAATAACGTGTTCCTCGGAAAACTGGGATCGCTGTTCAAGTTGCTGCCAGATGGCATCCATTTTTACGAAGATCAAATCGCGGTCGATATCGGCGCGTTTCTGAATTCGCGCGAACAAAAAATACTCCTCGGTCTGATCAAGACAGCTGAGGTCCGGACGGAAGAAGGCCGCATGGTGATTGACATCGCAATCCAGAAGTAAAAGAATTCAAATGGACGATTGGCTCAATCTGGATGAAAGAGTGCCGCTCGCCGGTGCAGTATTCCAACTCAGGAGCTGAGTTTTGGACTACAAATACCGTTGAAAAGTTTCATTTTTTGTAAGACTAGCGGTAAAATAAAGTCCTCCGTCGCTTCATCATAACCGTTCAATTCCCCGTCCGTGGAAATCGTTAGGGAGACAGGCTGCTATCGCACCAAACCCAGGCAAGATGGCTCATTCCCCGCGTGAATGTCGATTCGATCCATGCATCGAATCGATGGATCGTTCGCGGTACAGCAAACAGATGTTAACTCCAGCATAAAGCGCTGCTCAAGTAGATGGGAATGATCCCAGGCTACGAAAAAACCGGTACAAGGAGAAATTATGAGGAAGATCATTGGTCCAGACGTAAGTTTTTACCAGGATGCGCCGAGTACGCCCCAGGGAATTAATTTCGTCAGGATGAACCAGGCATCCGATTTCGTGATCATCCGCGCCGGGCAGCACCTGGGCGCCGACTCCGATTTTGTGGTGAACTGGCGCGAGGCAAAGGCAGCCGGACTGCCACGCGGATCGTATTGGTTCTACGATAGCCGTGCAGACCCCCGGCAGCAGGCGAACCTGTGGTTCAACCTATTGGACGGCGACCTGGGAGAACTTCCATTATTTGCCGATCTCGAAGAGGCATACAACGGCCCTTTTACAGGCTGGGTATATTGGCGACAGTTTCTGGATCGCATCAAGTCGCTGGTGGGCAATAAGGAAGTCGGTATCTATACCGCTTTTTACTACTGGCAAAACAACGCGCCGAACCCAGTGACACAACGAGACGAATTGGAATACTTCCATCGTTATCCATTGTGGATCGCCAACTATGGGGTAATGCAGCCCATGGTTCCCAAACCGTGGACGGAGAACGAATGGCTGCTCTGGCAGTATACTGCCAGCGGCGATGGCCTTTATTATGGGGTGGAAAGTCTTGAGATCGATCTGAATTACTTTAACGGCGATGCACAGGCGTTTGCCGATCGGTTCAACGTGCCTCTGCCAACCGACCCCATTCCGCCGGAGGATCCAAGGGGCAATCAATACCGCGTCAATGCCGGCACACTGTATGTGCGTGAAGGTCCAGGTACACAGTATCCATCCATTGGGTTCCTCATACGCAATGAAATTGTCGAAGCCCTCGATACCGATCCAACAGGAGCATGGTACCGAGTCCGCCGCCTGACCGATGGATTGACCGGTTGGTCTGCTTCCGTTTATCTTGTAAAAGTGACTGCGCCTCCACCGCCGCCTCCCCCACCGCCGCCGGGAAATGGCGATCGTTATCGAGTCAATGCCGGGTCGTTGAATGTGCGCCAGGGACCGGGTACCAACTTCCCGGCGATTGGAACGTTCGTACGCAACGATATCGTCGAAGAGTTGGAAGCGAACAGTAATCGAACCTGGCTGCGCGTCCGCCGCCTCAGTGATGGATTGACCGGCTGGAGTTCGGCAGCCTATCTTGTGAGAGTGACAACCCCGCCTCCCCCGCCGCCGCCACCTCCACCGCCTCCCGATGGCCAGAGGTTCCGCGTCACAGCAACAAGGCTTCATGTGCGCGAAGGTCCAGGCACGCAGTTCAGGTCACTCGGCTACCTGGAGCTAAACGAAATCGTGACACAGGTCAGCGCGAACGACGATCAAACATGGCGACAGATCCAACGCAGCGATGGGTTGATGGGTTGGTCCTCGGCGCAATATCTGGCGCCGTATACAGCGCCGGGTCCACCCGAGCCGCCGGCTACAGGGGATTGGTATCAAGTAACAGGCACACTCATCACCGTGCGTGACGGCCCTGGTACTTCGTTTGCGTCGAAAGGGTCACTCTCGAAAGACGAGTCTGTGCAGGCGCTGGCAATCAGCGAGGATGGCGTCTGGCTGCAGTTCCGCCGCCTCGATGGGCTGACCGCCTGGGCCGCGGTCGATCAGCTCCGCAAGGTGGGGAACGACCCTGCCTCGATCAAGCAGAAGCTCTTCAATGGCGTGACGTATTATCGCAGGACCCGCAGCCAGCCGCGCAGGATGACCTCGCACGTTCTTGAGGTCGACACGCGCGTCGATGGATTCCGCTTCCTGGTCACACCGCCGCTGCGTGAGACTGTGCCGCCGCTGTGCACACAGACCACCTCAGAATTTCTGACGGAGCACGGGCTGCAGATTGCGATCAATGGTGACGGGTATCAGTATCTCGACCCGGCGCAGTACCCGCCCGCACGCCACTGTCCAGATGGCGGCGATCCCGTCCGTCTGATCGGTGTAGCCGCCTCACGCGGCCGCGCGTATTCGCAGGGTGACCCGGGACGTCCCAAGCTGTATATGAATCAGCGCAATGAGATCACGTACGGTACTCCGAAAGGCAGAGTCTATAATGCCATCGGCGGCGATATCATGCTGGTGACCAGAGGTCAAAAGGTGAGCGGCCTGAATTCGACTGCCCTGCATCCGCGCACTGCATTTGGCTCGACCCAGAACGGACGCTATATCTATTTCGTCGTAGTGGATGGACGCGAGACCAGCGAGGGCGCGACCTTCAGCGAGCTTGCCGATCTGTTGCTTTCCCATGGCGTACATACAGGCATGGCATTCGATGGTGGCGGTTCGTCCACGATGGTCATTGCAGGTGTAGATGGTCGGGCGCGTGTTTTGAATACGCCGGTAAATGAAAATACCGTTGGCAAAGAGAGAGCGGTTGGGAATCATTTGGGGATCGCCCTCAGGACATAAATGGGTAGTAAGAGAAACATGACTCACCCCGAAATTAAACGTTCGTGGGTGAGTTTCTTTTTTCTTTCCCGATTTTCTTACATGGAATCAGCTGAATAGAACTTAAAGACGTGGAAAAGACTTTATCGATTCGCCTAACAAGCGGTAGAATCGACCCATGAGCAAAGAAAAATTTTATGGCAGCATAGAAGCAGGTGGGACCAAGTTTGTCTGTTCGGTGGCGACGGGTCCTGAGCATCTTGTCGAAGAAATCCGTTTCCCCACCACGACCCCCGAGGAAACACTTGGAAAGGCGATCCATTTTTTTCAACCGTTTGTAAAAGCGGGTCAGGTGCGAACGATCGGTGTCGGTTGTTTCGGTCCGCTCGATCTCGACCCTGATTCTCCCACGTATGGTTTTATCACGGCAACGCCGAAGCCGCACTGGAGCAACACCAACGTACGCGGCAATTTACAGCATGCACTGCATGTCGATGTCGCTTTTGACTCGGATGTGAATGCGGCTGCGATCGGTGAAGCCACGTGGGGAGCCAGTCGCGGGATCGACCCGTCACTGTATCTCACGATCGGCACCGGCATTGGCGGCGGCTACCTCACAAAAGGGAAGCCGCTGATCGGAATGCTCAACCTCGAAATGGGACACGTCCGCATCCCGCACAGCCGTGAGCTGGACCCGTTTGTGGGATGCTGCCCCTTCCACGGCGATTGTTTCGAGGGGCTGGCGAGTGGTCCGGCGATCGAGAAACGCCTGGGGGTGAAGGGCGGCGTTGTGCCTGAGAATGACGCGTTCTGGGATCTCGAAGCAGACTACATCGCCTCGGCCTTGATGAATTACATCCTGACCCTGTCACCGAAACGGATCATCCTGGGTGGAGGCGTGATGCAGCGCGAATCCCTGTTCGGAAAAATCAGAAGCCGTGTCTCTGAGTTGTTGAACGGTTATGTGGCCAGCCCGATTGTGCTAAAGGAAATCGATCGTTACATTGTGCCGCCCGCTTTGGGAAACCAGTCCGGCAGCCTGGGCGGCATCGCCCTGGCTATGCAGCGCGAAGAGACACAAGGCGCCGTATCATAGTGGCGATTTCGCGACGCTCCCTGCCAGGGGCTGGTCACTCATCGTGGAGCATAAGCCGCTAAGGCCCTTACTTCGAACTACAGAATCATCATCGACACACTGATAACAAACGAAGACTCCCGAGTGAATTCGGTGGTCTTCGTCTTATTTGCGAAGGTCTCACGACGCATGATTTTGCACGCCAGGAACCTGCGTAAGGCTACTGGTGTTGTCTATGGCGCCGCTGGCCATGGGATGATGGCCGGCTCAGAAAAGCCATGCTTCTCCACCGTGTAGAGCTTGCCAGACGACGGTTGGGCACATCCGGCTTCATCCCTCGCTTCGTAAGTGGTCGTAAACTGGTCTGGGTAGGAATCGGTCCACCACTTGTAGATCGTATCCTGGCAGACGAACAGCTCAAGCAGATAGCCCCGGTCATCATCGGTAGTCATTACAACCCGTTCCCAGCTGATGATCACCTCGTTGCCGACACGCGTAGCTGTCACGCCCCTGGGTGGGCCGTACATATTGCTTCCGATCGATTGCAGGTTCAATTCCTTGAAGTTGATCGTGGCTATATCGCCGACCACATTTACAACCGACGGCGCGACCCAACAGAAATAGTTCAGTTTATCGAACTTGACATACAGCCAATTGCTATAGATATAGCGCCCGCGCACAGTACCTTTATCACCGGCATATAGGTCTGCTGCATGCAAGTAGGCGACCGATGGACCATACCTGCAATGAGCCTGTTTGTTGACGGTCACATCGGGGAAGTCAAACGTGGGGGTGGCGGTCACAGTAAATGTAGGAGTGATGGTGGGCGTGAGCGTGAGCGTTGGAGTAAATGTTTGTGTTGGTGTCTGCGAAGGCGTTGTCGTGGATGTCAACGTTGGCGGGGATGTTTGGGTCCACGAGGCGGCAATGGCGGTCTGAGCTGTTGCGGTCAGCGTCGCTTGTTGTTCGGGTGATGGAGCGCACGATGCGCCGACCAGCATCAACAAAAAAAGAATCTTGAACCTCATTTCATCTCTCCTCATGTCATTGCGAGGAAGGTGCTGTTCCTGACGACACTCCCTGGCACCGTACGCCAGGACAGGTGTGCACCCGCCCTTTGGGCGTGCGTTCGGTGCAGTGCAGGTGAGCAATCTCCTCGCATGAGTTACAACCAGTTCTCTAAGAATCCCACAATGTTTTTTCCCAACACATCGTTGGCATAGCCTCCCTCCATTACCACAACCGTGGGAAGCGCAAGGGACGCAATATGTTTTCCGATTTCACCGATCCCAGCTGTGGTCACTTTGATCGTACCCAATGGATCGGCTGTATAGATATCCATTCCCGCCGAGACGACTAAATGCTGCGGCTCGAACTTGCGGATGAGACTCAACGCCTCTTCCAACGTTTCGAGATAGCGCCCGTCATCGGTGCCTTTCTGCAGCGGATAGTTTTTGTGAAACCCCGCGCCGGGGCCCGATCCCGTTTCGTCGGTGAAGCCCCAGTAATGCGGATATTCGAAATCCGGGTCGGCATGGATCGAGATCGTTAGCACATCGTTACGCTGATAAAAGATGTCCTGCGTGCCGTTGCCGCAGTGATAATCGATATCGAGCAGCGCCACCCTGCCAAAGGACGATAGCCAGTTCGCGGCAACCGACGCGTTGTTAATAAAGCAATATCCACCCGCATAATCTTTGCCAGCGTGATGCCCGGGCGGGCGACATAACGCGAATGCGATTCGTTCGCCTTGAGCTACTGCGTCGGCGGCGTTCAACGCACAATTCGCAGATGCCAGCGCGGCCGCATACGTCCCTTCGACAATGCAGGCGCTCAAGTCCATGATGTAGTAGCCGGCGCGCCCGAGCAGGCCGGTCGGCTTTTGGGGATGACGCCGAAGCGCAAACGTGGCCGGCAGCAGCGTGGACGGATCTTTGGGTTTTGTGGCCAGCCAATCGGTCCAGCAGGATGCGAGGAAGTCGATATAGTCCTTGTCGTGGACTGCGTAGATCGGGTCGAGTCCAAAATTCGCTGGTTCACAAAATTCTGCCCAATCGACTTGTTTCAACGCGGAAACGATCCGATCCATGCGGTCGATATTTTCCAGGTAAGGAGTTCGCAAGCCGCCGTCGAACACTTCGAAGGTCGGCGAGTGCCTGCGATGTTCTTCGGAATAGAAGGTTTTCATCAGGGCTCCGTAAGAATTGAATTTGCAATTGTATCAATAGAACGGAGGACACATGGACGTATTCGAGGCGATACATAACAGACATTCCATCAAGAAAGTAAAGCCTGACCCCGTGCCGCGTGAAATGATCGAAAAACTATTGGACGCCGCGGTTCAGGCTCCCAATCATTACAAGGTTCGCCCATGGCGTTTCGTGGTGTTGACAGGCGAGGCGCGCCACCGCCTTGGCGACGCGATGTCTGCTTCGTTACGTGCGCGGCATCCCGAATATCCGCAGGAAGCCTTCGACAAGGCCCACAACACACCATTGCAGGCGCCGGTGGTGATCGCTGTCGGTGTGGATAAACCTACAGAGTCCAAAGTGCTCGAAATCGAAAACATCTGCGCTGCGGCAGCCGCGACGGAAAACCTCTTACTCGCCGCCCACGCCATCGGACTCGGCGCGAAGTGGCGCACGGGCGAATGGGCGCGCGATGAGAAAGTTAAAGAGTTTCTCGGGTTCGACGCAGATCAACATATTATTGCATTTGTCTACGTGGGGCATCCTGATTTTATCGATGTGTTCCCAGCACGTCCCTCGTTTGCAGATCGGGTACGGTGGATGGAGTGAACAGTTATCAGTAACCAGTATTCAGTATTCAGTGATCGGTGGACAGGAAGCAGAATAAATAAAAAAGAGCGTTGGTGCAAAAGATGACCATCGCTCGTTTCTCTTCTCCTTTTTCACTTTCCACTTTCCACTTTCTACTTTCCACTTTTCACTTTTTACCTATTACTCTTTACCTCAACCCATTTCAGCCATACCTTCGATCTTCAAATCCGGTCTTTTAGAAACGCAGGTACCTTGCAATCGCCATAAACACCAGTGACAAAATAAGCGAGTATGTATTGACCGGCACGACCCAGCCTTGTTGTTTTTGGATGGACGCCAGCTGAGCGGCCTGTTCGGGCGTTGGTTTGCCCTGGATCTGCGCGCCGAGACTTCCCATCTTGCGGTTGTTGCTTCCGTTCATGATGCCCGTGGCCATGCCGACCAGGGCAAACAGCGCGCCAATGCCAAAGCCGATCCCGGGGCCGGAGGATTGCCACTCAGAAGTAAACCAGTTGGAGTCGATGCCATACAGGATAAAGCCGGCGATGATGGAAGCAATGCCGCTGTACATCATGAACTGCGAGAACTGCGTCCTGCCCATCAGGTGTCCAGCGAACTGTTTTCCGGCATCACCCGTGGCGCGCATCGTAGGAGCGACAAAAAAGTTCATTGCCAGCGCGCCGCCAACCCAGAAAACGCCTCCAATAATATGAAGCAATCGAAGAATCAATACCAGGATGTCCATTTTCTCTCCTTTGCAAATATTGATTACAGATTCTCTACCGTACATCACGCCATTTTTACCGCTAAGAGCGCGAAGAACG
>CAZBAX010000048.1:0-50600 GCA_964489725.1 uncultured Anaerolinea sp.
ATGGTTCATCCAGCTTTCGAACCGGTTTCGACTTCATGATTGGCGAAGGTATTGCCCTTGTCAACGCTTTTAATCAACTTCTTAAAAGTGGTAGTGGAGGATTGCTGTTTTTTCGCTTCCTTGCCCTCTGATTTACTTTCTTTTTATGCCACCCTTGACTTCCCACATCATCTGTGTGCACGCTTTGTTAGCTGGCGTTTATGGTTTGAAGGTACCTATTTTGTAATACTGAACTCTGCCATAACAGGAAAATGATCGGATGCCAGATTTACACTGTCTGGCTCTCGTACAACCCAACACTTTTTCAAATATGATTTCATTGTAGCATTTACAAAAATATAATCAAGCCGAGAAATTGGATTTGGCGGGGGAAGCGTAAAACCTTCCTCAGAATGTAGAAAGCGAAAACAATCTGTGAATCCAGCAGACGTAAGTTTTGCAAGTGAAAAATGATAGACGCGATTGCCTTGCAAATATAGGATCCACTTCAACCACTTCGGCATGGTTTCAATCTTCACTGTCTCGCCTGGCGCAATGGCATTGAAATCACCGGCAATAAGACAAAGAGTGTTTGGGTAACTGCGAACATGCCGGATAACATGACCAGCTTCCCACCGCCGCCAAATTTCAAAAACGATTCCCAAATTAGCCATTGGATGCACGCCAATAATTCTTGCCGTTTTATTTGGTTCAATCTCAATTTCAGCGTCAATAAAGTTCCGCCAAATTGGAAAAATCGGATGATAACTTTTAAAGGAAAGAACGGGTAGTTTACTGAGGAGAGCCACTTTTCGTGCTTTGTTTCCGCCACCCATGAAATACTTCATTCCCAATGAGTGAGACAAAGATTTCAAAAAATCTTCCGTATAAACTTCCTGGAGAATGACTACATCAGGTTGGGCGCTTCGTATGACATCTAAAATATAAGCCTCTCGATTTACACCACCATCAAGGATATTGTAGGTCATCACGCGCATGGGCATTTATGTTTTTACCTTTGTTTGCGGCGAAGCCAGCTAACGGTTTGCGTTACTGGCGCTGGGGCGGGCGTAGATAAAACTTCGAGAGCAGGATTCTGTTCGGGTGTAGAAAATGCTTGAAAACGCCGCAGAATCCCCAGCGTCCAGTGCACCACCGGAGAACAAAGACCGTCCTCTTTCCAGAAAGAAACTGGGGCGCAACCGGAGCATACTGCGAAGTGGCAGACATATAAGCCGTACAAAGCAGTGGAGACGCACAATGTTGTAGTCCCGCGGTGCACCTTGGTTTCCGGTCCGGATGATCCATCCATTGGTGGCGGGCGCTTTGGCGCCATGACCCCGTTTAGAAAGCTATAACCCTTAAGCGACCGGGTCTGCCCTCGACAAATGACGATCACTTCACGGCGTCGTTTTCGAAAATGGGCGACGCCTTTTTGTGGTTAACACTCTAGCAGATTTCTCTTTGCAATTACTCTACATCAGTTTCTTAGAACGCTGTGTTAGGTGCGGGTTTGTTTAGAAGCCTCACCATTAAATTACATCATTGTCTCTATGTTCATTGCTCAACTTAATGTTTGTTTTTTTTTGAACCTTCTTAATTATGTAAATTGCCACTGGCGAGACCTTTTTTTCATCAAGCCACTCAAAAGGATCGGTATCGTAACCTAATGGTTTATGATGTTCAACAATGCGTAAGCCAAGACGATCAAGAATTTGCTTATAATCCTCATCTGTCCATAAATAGTCGTATAAGATTATTTCAGTTCCTTGAAACTGAAGTTTAAAGGTTTCACCACTTTGAATATCTCTATTGTTCTCTGGGAAATCATACTTAAATCCAATCCAGTTGCCTTTGTAAACGTCCATAGACGAGGTGATGACAATAATAACTCCATCTCTCCTTAACACTCGCATCATTTCCAAAAAGATCTTTTCAATCTCTTTTTTAGTAGAAATTTCTAAAAATACAAAACTGGAAAAAACAATATCAAAACTTTCGTCTTCAAAGGGCAATTGTTCGCTTCGGATATTGTAATAACTGGTTGATCTGTCTCTGGATACTGCCTGCTCCAACATGTCCTGATTAATGTCAACACCTACAACATGTAGCCCTAAATTTTTCAATAAACGCGTCGAGCGACCCGCTCCACATCCATAATCTAACGCCGCTAATCCCTTTGCATGTTTTTGTATCAACTGGGGAATATCCCGAAACGCTAGATAGTTTGTGTCATCAATGCCGAATTCAGCATACTTACTGGCATGCTTGCCATAGTCATGAGTTTTTATTTTGGCTTTTTTCTTTTTTTGGGGCATATGACACCAGATTCAAGAATGATTAACCTTTTTTATTTGTTAAGCACCTAACTATCTCTTATACAGTATGCGACTGTACTTTGCCCTTGTGGGGCTGGTTATAAAGCACGTGGCTGTATAACAGATTGTATACCACGTTGGGCGTCTTTCCAGTTGAAGAATATCACAAAACATTCTATACAAGCTCAGCTGGAGCAGATGTGTTCTCTCCGACTGGCTCTTATAACCACCTAGTGGGGTGTGGATAAAATAATGCAAGAAATTGCTTGTCTGACCTGTCCGAGTATGGTAGCGTTGGTCATCATTAGCGAAGGAGCTGGTCATGCGCGGTCGGAAGCCGGAGAAGTTCAAGCTGAAAGCGAAGGATAGAGCCATTTTGCAGGAGTTGCTGCGTGATGGACAAACGCCATTGCGAGTAGCGCGGCGGGCCCAAATTCTTTTGCGGCGTGCGGATCAACACCAGCAGGTCGGTGCCCTGAGCGAGAACGTCGAGCGGAATGCCGCCACGATCTGGCGAGTTTGCCAACGCTATGTTCAAAGTGGTTTAGATGCGGCCTTGTATGATGCGGCTCGTTCCGGTCGTCCGCCTGTTTTTTCCCAAGGGACAACGCAAGCGGATTGAGCGGCTGGCCTGTCGTCAACCGGCCAGCATTGGTTGGTCCCTCACGCACTGGTCGTGTCGAAGTTTGGCGCAAGCGGTGATCGAGCAAGATTATGTCAAGTCGATCGACTCGACTACCATTGGAAAAATTCTGCGTACAGCCAATTTGCGGCCTCATCAGTCGTGCGCCTGGAAGACCACGATCTGGGATGAGGAAGCCGTGGCGCGGGCCTTGAAAATCCTTTGGTATTATGAGCGAGTCGAGAGCCTGTGGCAACGCGGCGAGGTGCTGCTGGCCGGCGATGAGAAACCCAACCTGCAAGTACTGGAGCGCACTCATCCGACCCAAGCGATGCAACCGGGTCGGATTGAACGCCAGGAATTTGATTATTATCGGCATGGCACAATTCATTTGTTGGCTGGCTTGACTGTGTATACCGGGCACATGTGGGCAGAGTGATTGGATAAGAATGATGGCGAGCACTTTCGTCCGGCTCTTCGACGCTGGCTGCATCCATATAGTTGGGCGAAGCGTATTCATGTGATTTTGGATAATGGCTCCAGTCACATCAGTGGCGACACGTTGGACTTCTTTGAAGAACTCGCTCCCCGCGTGCAGGTCTTGTTCACGCCCTCGAACGCCTCCTGGCTCAATCAAGCCGAAGCCTTGCTCGAGGCCTTTAGTGAACGCTATCTGCTCCGAGGCAGTTGGTCTTCTCGTCCAGCGATGGTTCAACATATTTTGAACGGCAGGCAAGAATACAATCAACGTTTTGCTCATCCATTTGCGTGGAATTGGTCGTGCCGCAACTTCCTTTTCTGGCTCAACAACACACCCGGTCTAATTCGTTGCAAAACTTAAACCACAACCCACTAGAAGGTAGACGGGAGCTGCACGTCGCCACATTGGCGAGGATATACAAGCTAACAGCTGGGTGGAATTGTACATGCCGTTAGAAAATTCGAAGTGGAAGGGCGAGCAGAAAGAATTCTTCTAGTACTCGGACGGAGCACGTTTCGGCTCTGCATCCTTAACGCAGCTGATCATCTCCTTTTTTACTGAACTCCAGTCTCTCCTCGTGTTTTCGCGTCGGTCGAAGGACTACCCCCTTCTAAGCACATGTAAGATGCTTACTTATGAAGGAAGTTCCCGAAAACAAGGCACGACGCAGGAGAAGCACACGCGAATCTTTTCCATCTCCTCTCAACCAGATCCCGTTGAGACATGTCGATACTGTTCAGTCACTGGACAGTACCCGGAGGGAAATCCTCGCTGGGGCAATTGCAAAAGTGGGCATGGTCTATATGAGCGCTTGCCTTGGCATTATCAAAGGCTCGGCTGTCTCCATCAAAACCGAGGGCGATCTGATTGCTGCACTCCATCTCTCGGAAATCTCAGACGTGACCAGTTCACAAGACAACGATGTCACGGCTTTGGGTGATATCCGAGGCGTTGAAGAAATAGACATCGATTATCTGGCGAGTTTGTTGATCCAGTGCTATCCAGACATGCCACAGGCAACTGCGGATGCTCTTGTCGGGTCCGAAGTCATGGCGCCGTCCTTGTGCGTCGTATCAACCACCAGACTCGCGCTGCGAGATGCGAAATCGGATTTTGTCATCACTGCCCTCTATGCATTGTTCGAGGAGAAGCTCGATGAAATAGAACAAGTCATTGCAAAGAATCCTGCCTTCGTAAAGGCAGTGCAGCTCAGTCGTCCCGACTGGAAACCAAATTAATCGTCAAAGGAACTAACAATGAAACTTCTCGATAAACTCAAAAACACTGGTGCCAACCTCGGTGTAATCATCATCTCGATCGTCGTGTTTTTCGTCGCTCTGTTCGTGGTTATGGGTTTGGCGAACGCACAAAAGCCGGACACGATGGACATCCTCGCCGCGGCGACAGACTTTAGTGTGGGCCACGTCCTTACGCCTCAAGATTTGGTCGTGAAGACCGTGTTCGTCGATGACAATACGTCTCTCTATATTCGTGCTGATGAAGAGGAAACCGCATCGCTGATCAATGGGATCGTCGTTGTTCCCATGTTTGTGGGTCAGCCTATCATGCGCACTTCAGTGATAGCAGACGCAGCAGAAAGCAGCCGTCTCTCTGCGGCACTCGCCAATTATCCGCAAGGTGGAAGCTTATTCCCCTTGCCTTTAGATCTTGCCAATGTAATCACTCCTAACATCGACTCTTTCATGCCCGGCGATCTTGTGAACATTACAGTGGTCATCAGTTCGCGCCCACAACCGCCAGTCACTCCAACGGTCATGCCTGAATTTATCACCGGCAGCGAACCCTACTTGCCCGTTGCTCCTCAGGTGATTGCCTCACCCATTCCGATGGAAAGTGACATGGATAAGGCAAAAGCATTGCTGTATCCGCCGATGGCCAAAGATTTGTTTCCTGAAGGCGTTCGCGTGGTCGAAGTTCAGGGCGGTACCAAACAGGTAGATGCCGATGCCCAAACATCGGACACAGTGGATCCTGCTGCTGGTTATGTGGACTTCAATCAGCCGAAAGTTTTGATTCTCCTCGTTCCCGATAAAAAGCGCGAAGAATTAGCCCTTGCCCTCCAGGAAGGTGATGCACTCGTTGTCTCGCTTTTGTCGAGCGGCAACGACTCGCCCACAGAAGGTTTCTCGTACTGGGATTACGAGGAGTGGATGAAGGCTCAGCGCGAACAGGCTATGAAAGATGCCTTGAGCACACTGACTGCGATACCTAACAACCCACCCGCGATTCCCTCAGCAACTCCAAGTGCTATCCCAGCCACACCGGTCCAATAAGAAGTAAGTCCATCAAAGCAACAAGGAAGATTCCAATGAACATCATGTTAGTAGGAACGGGCGCGGTAACGGCGAGCCTGGTTCAGAAACTTATGGAACAGGGTCATGTCATTGCCGCTATGCTTGGGCAGTTGACTCCAAGCCAGCTCGAAATTCATAACTACAGTGGTGTGGTCGTTGTCTCACCCGAGACAACGACTTCCACCGAAACACTAACCAAAGCCGCAGAACTGGGCAAACTCATTTATGTAATCGCCGGTGCAAGCGACAGCATTTCAGGATGGGCAGCAACTACCAGGGTCCCGACATTTGCCTATCCTCCCTCACAAACGGACGTTGATAACCTGCTCACCGAGCTTCGTCGCGGTGATGCAGGAACCGCAAGAACAGATGATCAATACCGGCGTGTGGTCCTGGGTGGCGATGTGGCGGCACGTATTACGTCCAACATGATCGCACGGAAAATTGCAGTCACTTCTCCCAAAGGGGGAGTAGGCAAAACGACAATTGCCGTCAATCTCGCGCTTTTATATGCATTGTCAGGATACAGCACATTTCTCGTGGATGCCGATGGCAACGGCGGTACGATGTCGTATCTAACAAAGCTGGACGGCATGATCAATAAGTATCGCTCCTCAGTGATCCACCTCCTGCGCCGCAATGTGCCTACGCCTGCATTGGGTCAGAATGTCATGGTGGCAGCTGGCGGCGCTTACTTCGATGCCTTTACACCCATCTCTACTCTGCCGACACTGAAAGTTCTGCCCGGGCTCATCGAGGTCAATGATCTCGCAGATCCTTCCATGGGCAACGAGCAGAAAGTCAACGAAGTCATGTCCGGTCTATATGATGCTGGCGTCTCGTCGAACGGTATCGTGATCATGGATGTTGGTATCAACCCGTCCCACCCAATTCATCGAGCAGCTCTGCGGAATGCAGAGGTCATATCCATCGTGGCAACTCCGGAAGCCAGCGACCTCGGCGCTGTGACCAAGTGGGTGGAAAATCTGATCGCAGCCCTCAGAACAACATCCAATAAAGATGCTGCAATGCAGTTCGTTTGGCAGCGCGTAAAGCTTTGCTACAACAAAGTTGACGGTAAAGAGTTCAAAAGCACCCACAACCTTCTGCTGCGGACCCTTGAATCCAGGGGTCTTAATTTGCCACTGGTCGCCAACGGGGTTATTCCTTATACAGATCGCAAGCTGGCAAGAATCGCCGTCAACTCGGATCGGGTCGAAGATAACCTGGTCTGGAGATACAAACGTGAGAGATGTGAGGAGATCGGTGACTTTACCGAAGCACTCATTGATTACGCCGCTCAATTCGCCCCCAACATTCGCGAAAGCGCGGCAGTGGCGGGCATTGTTCCTGGTGCAGTTCCACAACGAAAGAAAAGTATCTTCAATTTTGGAAAGAATTAAGACATGTTCCCGAATGTCACACAGAGCGCGGCGCCTTTCGCTCCTGACAACACCATCAACAAGGATCGTGAGGCACACTGGATTGCTGAACTATCCCGGGTAGCCCAGGAACGCAAGGCGACAGCCGCCGCTACAAAAACATTGACACCGACAGAAACGGAGGAAATGGCGCGGCAGGTATATGTAGACACTGCTCCTAAAGCGTCTAACGAAGGTATTGACCTCTCGCCCCGCAAGAATGAATTGATCTTGCGATTGATCGGCGAACTCTCCGGGCTGGGACAGCTCCTTGAACTCATCGCATCGCCCGACGTGGAAGACATCGCTGTAAACATGGGGCACCTCTACGTGTACAAGACAAAAGAAGGCTGGGTGTATGCAGGTCCCGCGACATCCAACATAGGGAGCGGCTTGCGTGTGTTGATCGACCGCGCCGGCCAGCGTGCTCCTACACCTGAATATCCAATTGCCGATGCCATGCTCCAAGTTATGGTTCCCGGGCAGGATGGGGAAGTGATTCGCAAAGGCGTCCGTATCAACTTCATCATGCCTCCCGCATGTCCGTACGGAGAAATCATTACATTGCGTATCGCGTCCTACCGGCGGCCTGGCGCGATCCGGCAGGGAGAAAGTCTTTCTGTATTGTGCGAACGAAGACTGCCTCCTGTGAAGCGACCCGATTTCAGCGCGATCAATCTACCGGTGGGCAATGGCGTTCTTTCGCCGCAAGCAGCGAACTATCTGCTGGCTGTCATGGTTCATGGTGGGACGTTGATCATCTCCGGAGCGACCGGCTCTGGCAAAACGTTCATCGCCCAAAAGATCCTCCAGGAAATGCTGACATATTTTCCGCCTGGCGCAATCCGGTTGTTCATTGTCGAAGACTCAAACGAAATTGTTTTGAACGGCTGGGATGGCAGTACGGCAACTGATACGCAGAACATGGTTTACACAGTCACGCGCCCCGAAGCAAAAGGTGGACCTCCGCCTATCACGACGTATGACTTGATTCGCGCCGCTCTGCGTTCCAGGCCCCACGGCGTAGTAATCGGCGAAGCTCGCGGTGCAGAAGCGTGGGAATTGATACGTGCGGCAGCCACAGGACATGGACATTCAGCATTTACCATTCACGCGACCGGCGCCGAGCATGTCTGGCCGCGCTTTCTGCAGGTAGTCCGTTCCCACTCGGACGCAACCCTTCTCGGCGATTTCCAGATCGCCCAAAGTTTTGCTGAAGCAGTTACGGCTGTTGTCCATGTGGAGCGAAGCGGGACACATGGTCAGGTCGTGCGCGAGATTGCGGAGGTCTATCCCGTAGTTGAGCAGGTAGCCGCGCGCCCAGCTTTCAACTTTTTATTCAAATTCGATAAGGAGAAGAATTCGCTAGTCTCCACCGGTAATAGACCTTCACGAATGGGTTTTAGGGCGAACGAGCTAGGTCTACCAGACAGTTATTTTGAGCGAGTTAGGTGATGAGGAGCCAAGTGCCAGTTTCAAAAGAACAGGAAGAGATTGGATTTACCCAATCCTTTGTTCTCGCGCGAGGATTTGTGCAAGTAGACGGCTTTGATGCCCTGATTGGTCACGATGGCAAGAGAAGAGTCTTTGCACAACTGACCGCCGATCCGGACCGTCCGGACGTTCGTCCAGAGGCTGCCTATCTGCAAATGCTCAATTCCATGCAGCCTGGTTGGACTGTACGGGTCCTGCAAATCTTCTGGCCAGATTCACTACCGCGGCAGAAATTTTATGATCTTGTGGAGACATGGCCAGTGCCCCAAACCGAGGGCTTATCTATTCTGATGGATGGTCTCAAGCTGGCTGTTCAGCAACAGGGGATCCCATATACCAGAAAAACGATCATTGAATTTGTCCACGCGGGACCTGAGTGCAGCCCATGGTGGCAAAGTGTCCCTGAGATGTGCGCAGTGTATGGTGTACAGGTTAAGTATCTGTCGCAAGAAGAAGTGGAAGCCCTGACACACTGGATACTCAATCCGTCCTTATGTTCGTAGAGAGGTGCTGTGTTTAAAAGAAGCCAACAATCCCAACCAGATGAAGACGACGCCAAGGCAGCCGAATATGTCTCAAGAGTAGCGCCGGCAGCACTCGCGCTCGATCAAGACCATATTCGCTTTCCCCATGCAGTGTTACTTCCTATTACGGCGCGGGCGGCTGGCTTGCCTGGCGCCAGTGAGCGTCCATGGTCACGTATGAGTTACAGCGTGTTCTATGGAGGGACACCCACCATGTACTCGATCTCGCTTCGTAGAGAACTTGCCGACGCAATGAAAAGCTCGATCCGCGCGCGCAGAACTCTTTCCGAAGGGTTGTTGATGGCTCTTGCGACCAAGACAGGTAGACGCCCGTCGATGGCGGAAACATCCCAGAACCAAAATATGGACCAGGCGGAGTCTCTGCTTGCTCTAGGAAAGCCTATCTTCAAAGCCACGCTGCTCGCAGCCCTATTTTCTGAACCGGCTCATTACGATCTAGCCGAGCGCGCTCGCAAATTGATGGAAACCGCACTGCGAGCGCGAGGCATGCAGGCACAACGATTGATCTATGTGGCTGAGCGCGCACTGCACTACCTTCAGCCGGGTGGAAATCTGTTTCCAGAACTGGATGAACCAGTGGTTTTTCCAGAAGAAGCCCTGCCGCTTCTGCCGCCGCCGACCCGTCAGGTGTTCCCTGCGGATGACTCCGTATTCATCGGTACACACGCTACCGAGGGACGTGATGTTTATTTCTCAACGACAAAGGGCCTGGACCCAACTCTGGCTCCACCTCCACATGCAATTAATTTGCTTCTGGGCGAAATGGGATCAGGCAAAACCACACTTATGCGTTGGATGATGCTCCAGCGGTTACTGCAGGGTCGAACAGTTCTATCTATTGACCCGGAAGGTGAAAACAATTCGCTTTGTGAGGCAGTGGGTGGGAAGGTAGTTCCGGCTGGCATTCCTGCCGACAAAGATACGTGCTTGCTTCATCCATTACAGGCAGACAATCCATCTGACATGCTTTTAGCTGTGCGCTTCATCATGACGATTCTCGCTGGTGAATCGGCTATGACTCCAGGTGTCAATGCAGTGCTGCATGAAGCCGTATTATCTCGATGGGAAAGATTTCCTGGCAACATGGGCATTGCAGATCTTCGAGACGCAATAGCTACAGTCAATTCGCCTGATATTGCTATTCCCCTGGCGATCTTGAAAGAGTACCAGGACGGTGGCGTCAACGACGGTTTCTTTGACAGAAAGAATGCTCTGCTCTCAACCAGGTTGGAACTCGGCCAGTGGTACAACTTCGACCTTTCCACGCTTCGAGAAGCAAATAAGAAAATTGTTCATGCAGTCCTGGCCTGGTTTATCTACCACGTGGTTACAGTGGGCAAGCAGCCAATGGATATCTACATTGATGAAGGTTGGCGTCTCCTCCGAAGCGGAGCGTTTGCAGATCTTCTCGACGAGTTGGGACGCCGCGCGCGGAAGCGTGGAATTGGTGTCTCCCTGGTTACCCATCTCCCTGGCGATCTCGCAAAGAATCAAACATCCCTCAGTATGGCATCGACAGCGTTCATCGGTCGCATGAGTCCTGATGAGGCAAAAATTTTCTTCCGCTCGCTGGGTGTACCTGAGAGCGAAGCGGCTGCAAATGCCGAGCGTGTTTCCCTGCTGCCGCCTCGAGTCTTTCTAGCAGCTCCGTCTGGTGGACGAGGCGCGTTATTTCCTGTGAATGTCACCATTCCGCCTGCCTGGATTGACTTCTGGAAAAAGCTGGGTGCTACTACGTTTGTTAGGTCGGAACAATGAGCAGCCAAATTATTTGTGTCACCTGTGGTTATTCATACGAAGACACGCGGACCGATGAACAGTACCGAAATGGTGTCGCTGGTCCGGCATGCTCTCTCTGCAATGGAGGCTGGGACGTTTGGGAACTTCGCTTTGCTCCCATTCCGCTTGAAAAGAACCGTGCGCAGATTGCATCATGGCTCGGACAACTCCTATTTCCATCGGCTATTGACCTTGTATGCACCGAGAAAGGTATTCGGATGCGTATGTTTACACCGCCCGGGTCAGCCGATGGAGCAATTCGTTCGTGGGCTGCCATGACTCATCAGCAAACACGCTGGGTAAAACTGCCGCCAAGCGCAGTCCCGCAGTCAGAACTGAGATTTGCACTCAAGAACACAACACACGTCCCTTCAGTATCTCTTACGGATAGGGGAGGGGATCCAATGCTGGCTGTAAGTGGGTACTTGATGAATCATCGAGGAAATGCTGATAACGGTATCCGAATGTGGTTTACCGGCAAGAACCCTGAGTTACAAGCTAAATTGCAGGCGCTTGTTTCCTATTCGTATGGCACAGAGTCTGGTGTGGGCGACTCTTCCCCTAATCCCTGGGGAATGCGATTGACCATGCTCAGGGTGTTAGTAGCGTTCGGTATTCTCATCGCCGGAGTGTTTGCCGGAGCTACAACGGCGGGCTGGATCAATCTTTTTATTGGCATTCTAGGCGCGCTGGCCGGAAGTATTCTGACACTTGTGGCCACATTCGGCGTTCTGGACTGGATGAACTGGCGTTCGATTCCCAAGACAATCGTCGAAGCGAAGATTGAAGATATCCTGCTCAAGACCACGATTGTTTACTACGGTGACTCTGCACCCAACGGGTTGTCTCTCCTTACGGGAAATAACCAATGGATTCAGATGAATCGAGATGATAAGGAATGGCCGTTTATTCGTTCATGTCCGATCACTCTTTCAGCCACAGATATGGCCACTATGGTCGCTCCTCCGGAGATAGGCGAAACCAGCGGCGTGATGGCAAGAGAGGTGGTTCAGGAAATACCTGCACCACCGCCGTCTGAACCACTTCTGGAGGCACCTTTCAAAATTGGGATCAGCATCGCTGACGATAAACCGGTGGGGATCGACCCTGATGCTCACGGCGTTGCAACGGGCGGGAGTCGTTCGGGTAAAACATCAATCGCTTACTCCACGCTTGTTCAATTGATCCAAAAGGGTGATGACGCACCCGGGATCTTCCTCGTGGATCCACATTTATCCCTGGCAGATGGGCTTCTCGAGGTAATTCACAACTTGCCTGCCGAACAGCGCGAGAAAGCGATTAAGCGTCTCCGCATTATCTCCCCGGACCAACCGGAGGTTGTGCCCTTGAACCTGCTCACCATCAAGGAGTTTTCATGGGCAGGGAATGCGATCGTTCAAATTGGTCGCCGCATTTGGGACGATTATTGGGGACCCCGTATGCAGGCGGCACTCCTTGGGCTTTTTCGGCTGGCGCATGCCTGGAATCAGGCGCAGATCCAACGCGCAGCGGAGCAAGCACAACAACGTACAAACCAGCCTACGGGTGACAGCGTCATATTATCTTCCGTGGGCACTTCCCAGGCAGATACACAAGCCGCCAAAGAGCCGCCGCAAGTAGCCACACAACTGTCATTAGACGATATTTCAAGTGCAATAGATGCCGAAGCAGAAGAGTCCGCTCCTCATGAAACAGATGCTGAAGAGGAAGCTGCGGATATTTCTCCAGAGCCATCACCAGAGGAGTCGGATCTTAAAGAAGCCGGAAAGATGGGATTAGCTGAGAGTCCACAACAGCCGGGAATTTTGGGGCTGCTTCATGTCGTGTTCTCCGCATACAACAAGGGGTGGCGGCACATCGCGATGAATTACATTCATGGCGCTGACCGTCTTGGCGTCCTGGCGCTCGATGCCCTCCTCGGGCAGTTCGGCACTGAGGACAACAATAAAGGACAAGGCTGGATTACCGAAGTTGTATCGCCAATCCTATCCAAGGTCATGGCGCTGGAGCTTTCTCCCTGGCTGTTCTCAGCATTGCACCAGGACTCCTTTGTAGATATGGAGCAGTGGGTCAAGGATCGGTCTTGGATCATCATGCGCCTGCCAAGTGGTCAGGTAGGGCGAGAAAGTGCCCGCCTGATTGCCAGTGTTGTGTACAACGTCTTTGATGCAGCATTTAGAAAGGCAACTTTCAGAAGCCCGATCCCCTTTTATTTTGTTATTGACGAAGCTCAGGAAATCGGAACTGGTATGAGACTGGAAAGCATGCTGGCCGAAGGCGCAAAATTTGGGGCAAGGATGTTTATCCTGACCCAATCACTCGAAATGATGAGGAAAACCGAAAACATGGAGCCGCTCGTTCAGTCTTTGCTTGCAAATACATCCACCCAGGCATTCTTTTCGCCGGACCCGGATGATGCTGACACCATTCGAGCAATCTTAAGCAGCTCCCACCGCTACGGCGATATTACCCTGGACCTGCCCACGCTCCAATGCTGGCTCCGTGCTCGTGTCAAAGGATACTGGCAGCCACCCACGCTGGTGCGTATCCCTCACGTTGGTTCTAATAATCCCGATCACGTCCAACAAGTGATTCGGGATGTCATCGCAGCTCACCCGGATGATTACAAGCAGCTGGGGGATTGGGAAAAATCTGCGATCAAGGCAATCAAGCAGATGATTCCCGAATCACAATGGAACCTGCTAAACCAGGTGATGACTCCAACTGAAGTGGAGCACATGTTCGTTTCCAAGTCTCAGCAGGAAGCTCGCGACGAGCAGAAAATGCAAGCCAAAATGAAAAGGGCAAAGGCAGCTGCTGAGGCGAAGGGTGAAGACCCAGGAGATGTTCGTCGACCTGATCAAAACCAAACAAAGCAAAAGGCAGAACGCAAACAGCCTTTAACTGATGAACTCGCTCGCTTCGAAGGTTTAAATACAGACTATCAATAAGAATCGTAGCTCCAGCCATGAAACTTTTTCAATACACTTATATCCTGCTCTCTGTGTTTGCTGTAGTGGTGGTTATACAACTGGCGAAAATAAATGGGATGAAAGAATCGTCTATTCCGATCACAGCATCAGAAAAAGCATTTGTTAGTACGGACACATCCCTCGAGGAAGTAGTCCCCGCGGCTCATTACAATGAAAGGGATAACTCATGGTCCGTCTCTGTGGAAGTGCTCGAGATCAAAGATGTTTCAA
Source organism: uncultured Anaerolinea sp. (assembly GCA_964489725.1). Classification (GTDB taxonomy): domain Bacteria; phylum Chloroflexota; class Anaerolineae; order Anaerolineales; family Villigracilaceae; genus Defluviilinea. The sequence continues at coordinate 14,158 of CAZBAX010000048.1, forward strand.
TTTATGGGCGACCTGGCTCAATAGCCAGAATCGAATATGCGTACGACGGAGATGCGTGCGTGGGATGGACAGCCCTACGAATAGATGATTATTCTTTCAATGATAGTTCCAGCGCTATTGCTGTGGGTGACCAGCTCATTCTGAGAGTGTCTGGGAACTATATTTCATTCAAGGGGGTGGATTGGAGCGCCTGTCCTGCAGGCGACAAATTTTGCCAACATGCCAGTTTTATTGAGGGAGGATTTCCCATAAGCAAAGATTATGGCGGCTTGACCATCAGTCCATCCAACACCCTGATTTACTCAGGCAGTCTCGATGATGACTGGGTCAATGGAATCCTTGCCTGGCGGATTAATTCAGCAAACTGATACGGCATATAGTTCTCCTGCGCCCGCTACCCTGACATTCATCAGAGCAGAACAAAGATCGAAAATACAGGAGTGCCTGTCCTCAAGCCTGTTTGACCGTCAGGTCCTTGTCTTCCATTTCCCAGGCGTGGTCCATGGTGTGAAAGGCGGTGTGCCGAATCAGGTACCGGAGCGGCCACTTGCCGGCCAATTTACCCTGTGAGTGATGGTCCCGGATTGCGTGGCAATAGGCTTCGCGATGCGCTTTCAGCCCCTCGCCCGTCAGCATCGCATCGTCGGGGGTGTGCACGCCAAGCCCCTTCGCCCAATCCTGCTCGTTGGCAAAGATATGAAGGACGATGCGGTCCCGATCACGCCCTCCGCCTCGCGGACCCTTCTGCATTTCAGCCGACACCCGCCTGCGCACATCGTCGAAGAACGTCCAGCACGCCTGCATCAGAGTCAGCTCACGTTCCAACTCGTCACTCGACATGTCTTGCTTGTCGATGCTTGAAAACGCGAACGAGATTCCCCAGAAGTCGGTTGAGCCCGTCCCTGGATACTGCTCCACCACGTCGAAGTTATTGACGGCAGCAAACTCCGCGTCCATGTCAGCCAGCTTTGCCACTTGTGAATATCGAGGAATATAAGATCGCAACTTTGCAATCGCGACCTCCCCAGTCTTTGCCCCGCGTTCGAGCCCGGGCCAATCAGGTGCTACCGCCACTACCTTCTTGCCTTTCGGGCCGATTTCCAGCGTCACTCGAGTACGTTTAGCCACAGTTCCTCCGATAAAAATAATTCTTTCCATTGCACAGCCGCACAGGAGTGGGCTGGTTGCTATTTTTACTCATGAACTTGCCAAGTTCATAATAGGGTATGGTACGACGGCCGGCAGTCGTGCAGAACGAAAAAAGGTTCATGTAAGTAATTCGACAACAACATCTCGGATCTGTAGGATACCAAGATAATCATCGACCAAAGTGTTGTGAATCCCTATCCAATGTATAGCGCTCCTTTTATTGAATGCCCTGACTACTTTCGAGGTCTGATTCGATCGCCAAGCTTCCGCTTACTCTTATTGTTCAAGTACTTTTTTGTAGTCTCTCCCAGGAACTGCAGAGTAACATTAGACTTAAGGTAAACCTCATCAACCTCTTGGCGGCCCTCATAGATGTTCACGAATTCCTGATAGTTGGTGATGATAATGATATGGGTTTGACCCAACTCAAACCACATTTCCCAGGCAAGTTCGTTTCCGGTCAGCGGATTGGAACCAGCGGGTGCATCAAAGTGCATATCTAACAATACAAGTTGGGGTGCAGGCTCTCGTTTTAAGCGTTCAAGCCCGTCTTCGCCGTTATAGTAAACCTCAACTTCAAAACCAACACTCTTCAGTGTAAGTTCATATTGTTCTGCGATATCTTTATGGTCTTCGATGACAAATGCTAAGTTATGTTGTACTTTCATTTTGTTACTTTCTTTTTTAGGATGTTTGGCTGATTGGGGATGATAAGCGGTATGGTTTTGTCTCCGGGGAGCACAAGAGGAAATGCTATGAGAAATTCAGTGCCTTCACTTTCGGCACTTTCGAGTTTCAGTTTACCGCCCATACGATCGACCAGTCCTTTTACAATCGACAATCCGAGCCCTGTACCCTGATGGGGTCGATCGTAGACCGATGAGTTCTCGTGCGCCTGAAAAAACTCTTTGAATATTTCTGATCTTCTGGAGGCAGGAATGCCTACGCCGTTATCCTTTACTGAAATGGACCATTCTGCATCCTCCGATCTGAACGCTGTTACGTGCACATAACCCTCCTTTTCCGTGAATTTAATGGCATTGTTTACAAGATTTATGAGTATCTGTTGTAAGAGCATCCGGTCTATCATTACGGCGGGCGGCATACCTTCACTAATAGTCCATGTGAGCTCCAGACGTTTCTCTTTTGCTTCGGCAGTCATCACAGATTTTACAAGCAGGAACAGCTCATTTAAGTTGGTGGGGGTTGGTTTATTTTCGACTTTGCCTGTGCGCAATCTTGTTTGTGAAAGGATATTCTCGACCATGGCAAGAAGTCTCTGTGTATTTAGCAATATACGAGCTGCATTTGACACAGCGGTATGAGGAGCGCTTATCGCAAGTTCAGCGTGTCCACGGATGGCTGTAAGAGGCGTTCGCAATTCGTGGGATACCATTGCAAGTGTTGTATCCTTCAGGTGATTAAGTTCTACTTCTGCCGTGATTTCCCTGAGGAAGACAATATGATTGCCATTTGTTGGTAAGGTCTTGCTTCTCACAAAAAAATACCGTCCCGCTATTTTGATTTGCGTTTCGTTCTGGTCACTCTTTACGCTGTTCGTCAATATTTTCAGGTCTTCAGGTTGAATATCAACATTCCCATCCTGAATCGCCTCGAAAATACTCTGTCCCTCCAGGATATTAGGAAATACACTCGCTGCAGCTTCATTTGACCGAAGTACGCAATAGTCTTTGTCCAAGAGCATGAAACCGCCTCGTAACTGAGACAGAATGGCTTGACTTTGAGCTGCCTCGCGTCGAACTTGAGCTGTCGAGTTTTCCAGGCTCCGAAAGATCATCGCTAATATTCCGGCAAACACATAGAAGATAACGACGACAAGTGGGCTGAAAAACCGAAAGTCAGTCATCAATGCATATGCAAGAAATATTACGGATATAACTGTAGCGAAGAAAAGGGTAGCATAGGAATGAATGAGCACGCCAGCAAGCAAGATGGGAATCACAAACAATACTGCATACTGCAGGTCCATGATTTGCTGAGGTGAGTCTGCAAACAATTCCAGGATGATCAACATAAAAATGAATATGGTCGACGAGATCCAGTGTGGAATTGCCCTTATTTGATTTATTCCCAGCATGATTGCAAAGAGTCCTATTGCAGCTACCGCCGCATTAATCAACATGCGCAAACTTATGTCAGCTGCGCGCTCAGCAGCTGAGAGGACAAAATAGTAATAAACAACAGAAACCAATAACTCCACCACAGCCGCCCCCAGGATCATCAACACTGCGTTGGCTGTCATTTTTCTTCTACGTTCCTTTTCCTCTTCCGGAACGTTCTTAAACAGAAACCGCTCTCTTATCTTTTTGCCACTTAACATCTAGCCTCTCAATTTGACCTGTTATACAGTTTTGCAAAGTTACGATCACTCGCTTCGCTGGCTTCGCCAAGATTAAGTACAGCGGGGTAAAGGATTGGCAGCTCGGACTTTTACTGTCCATTTTAGCTTTTTTCACCTTGCCAAGGAAGCAAAGCCTACTGCGATTGCCGGGTCGGCCGAGTGATCGATGTTTTTTCACCGTAAACAATCGTATCAGAACGCTTAAGGGGGTGGATGAGCGACCGACCACTATTGCCAGTCATCCTTCGTCGGTTTGTAAAGATCGGTAGATTTCCCGGCGTGAATCCAGTTTAAGGCTGTGCAGCCCCCATGCAGTCGCTGCTTTCGCAGCAAAATCCGCTTACTCTCGGGAAGATCACTGGGGTACTAACTGTGAAGGAGATATCTGTATTTATCTGTATAATTCTTATTAATCCTGTACAATATACTCATGAAGATCAGCATCGGACGGGCCGCCAAAGAACTGGGAGTATCCATTCCTACCTTGCGCCGTTGGGAAGCGGAAGGCAAGATTCGTTCAGAACGGACCCCGAATGGACACCGGCGGTATGACCTGGCGCAGCTGCGCGGGTTGAAACCGTATGAAGCCAGCAAAACCAACCGACCCACGCTATGCTACGCCCGCGTCTCCAGCCACGACCAGAAAGAGGAGCTGCTGGGCCAGGTGGCTCTGCTGGAAACGTTCTGTGCGGCGAATGGGTGGTCGTATGAAGTGCTGCAAGACTGGGGTTCTGGCTTGAACTACAACAAAAAGGGATTGCGGCAGCTCATCCAGCGCATCTGTTCAGGAACGGTCGGGCGGCTGGTGCTGACGCACAAGGACCGCCTGCTGCGCTTCGGCTCGGAACTGGTCTTCTCGTTGTGCGAAACCTTCCAGACCGAGGTGGTGCTCATCAATCAGGGTGAGCAGCCGCTGAGCTTTGAGGATGAGCTGGCGCAGGATGTGTTGGAGATCATCACAGTCTTCTCGGCGCGGCTGTATGGCAGTCGCAGCCACAAGAACCGCAAGATGGTGGAAACGCTGCGGGAGGCTGCCGAACATCTATGAGGATCATGCGCGCCTTCAAGACCGAATTGGATCTGAACAATGCACAGCAGACCGCCTGTGCGCGTCATGCGGGAGCGGCACGCTATGCCTACAACTGGGGACTGGCGCGCAAGATCGAGGCGTATCGAGCCGGACAGAAGGTTCCCAGCGCCATCGACCTGCACCGCGAGCTCAACGTGCTCAAACAGGGTGAACTTTCCTGGATGTATGAGGTGTCCAAGTGTGCGCCGCAGGAAGCGCTGCGCAACCTGGACCAGGCGTATGCCCACTTCTTCCGGAGGGTGAAGGAAAAAAGGGCGGGCAGGAACATCAAGGTGGGCTTTCCGCGCTTCAAATCCAAAAAGAACGGCTTGGGGAGTTTCCGCCTGACGGGAGCAATTCACATCTTCGAGCAGTCCATCCAGTTGCCGCGCCTGGGTAAGCTGCGCCTGAAAGAACGTGGATATCTCCCCGTGGATCCTGTCCACCTTCTGAGTGCCACGGTGAGTGAGCGCGCCGGACGCTGGTTTGTCTCGGTGCAGGTGGAGATGGAAATACCCGACACGCAACCGACAGGGAAAAGCGTTGCCGGAGTAGACCTCGGAATTCTGAGCATGGCGACTGTGAGCGATGGTAGCAGGATGGACAACCCGCGTGCTTTGAAGCAGGGCTTGACCCGCATCCGGCGGTTGCAGCGTCGTGCCTCCCGCCGCCAGAAGGGCAGCGCCAACCGCAACAGGGCGGTGCAGCAACTGGCGAGGGCGCACGCCCGCGTGGCCAACATCCGAAGCGATGCGATCCACCAGGCTACTAGCCGGCTGGCGAAAACCAAGTCAGCCGTCATGTTGGAAGCCCTGAACGTGAGCGGCATGTTGAAGAACCACCATTTAGCGCAAGCCATCGCCGATGTAGGATTGTATGAATTTCGTCGGCAAATGATGTACAAGGGGGAGTGGTATGGCTGTACTGTAAAGATCGCAGACCGCTTCTACCCGTCCAGCAAACGCTGTTCGGGCTGCGGGCAGGTTAAGTCCAGCCTGCCCTTGCGCGAACGGGACTATCGCTGCGAGTGCTGTGGACGGGTGATCGACCGCGATCTAAATGCGGCGCTCAACCTGGAACAGCTTCTGTATGCATGAAACAAACTACCGCGAGTTCCGCGGGAAGGAACGCCTGTGGAGAGCGTGTAAGACCGGCATGACCGGCTGTGCTCAACGAAGCAGGAACCAAACATCATTCTATCTTGGATAGATTTGAGTAGGTTTTGGAGAACGGAACTTGATGGCTTCGATGTTTTCGATGGATGATGTTATGGATAGCAAGGCTCTAAAGGTGTATATGTGAGCTGAGTATATGCTAGAACATTTGTTTTAACTAGCGGGGAGTCCTGAATTCGCCGAAACGAGTATGGAACCAATGTCATGCCCCAAAATTTAGTGGAATCTGTGTATTCACCATTCTAATCGCGTCGGTCGGGAGACCACCCCCTTTAATCCTGTTGTATGCTATCCGGCGTATCCACTACGTGCGCCGAAAGCTCTTATTGAGCCGAAAGGCGATAAGTCCAGTCCGTTCAAACTGAAGAGTGGCAGATCTGTTTAACACAACATCGCAGCAGTATCGTTGCGACTTGTTGATGCAGGAGAATAGAGGTCGTATGAACGATAATGCTAAAAGAATAGTGTTCGAAGAATCTTCCGTCATGGTTCCCTCGCAAATCGGTTTTGGAACCACTGATATCGGCATGTTGTCGAGAGGATTCTTGAAATCTCCGCGCACAAACCTGCCTTATAAGGTCACAGTTAATGATAGACAGTATCTGGCTGGACCAAATGTTGAAATGTATGCCACTCCGCTGCAAAGAATGGACTTCGCTCGTCTCGGCGACAGTGCGGAGCAGCAAGCGTTAACGTACGCGGCACTTGGGCTGGCTTTAGGTCCCGCTGAACACCCGGCGGCGAAGATCGTTGTCGGTTTCCCTGTTGAGGTCATGAGGGATGAAGCGAAAGCAAAAGATGTCTTAAGGGCATTAAGGTCCTGGATGATAGGCACTCATCGTTTCCAGATTAACGATAAAGACTATGGCATCACTGTCGATAAAGTGACTGTTATTGCCCAACCTCTTGGAGGATTCTATTGCTGGGCGATCAGCAAGGATGGAAAGTTCAGGGTTCCTCAAAGTGAAGTACAGGGCAAAATCTTGGTAATAGATATCGGCTTTAATACATTGGATCTCTATGCATTGAAAAACATGGAGCTTGAGCCCAAATACACCACTGGGGATACAGCCGGCGTGCGCCGGGCAGCCGAGCTGCTTATGCAGCACATCCAGCGAGAGTTTGACGTTCGGATTTCCCGCTCAGAGGCTAATGCACTGCTATTATCGGATCATCCGATTTTTGAAACTGCTGGACGAGGCATTGATCTAGCCCCTGTGATCAACCAGGTACTTGACGCTTCGGCGACACAAATCACTGATATTTGTGAAACAACTGTTGGCAACGGAAAGCAGTTCAGCCGCGTCCTGTTCACAGGCGGTGGATCTGAACTGCTGCGAAAGCACATGCTAAATCATTTCCCATTTGCCCTGGTGCTTCCTAATGCGGTCATGGCAAATGCGTCCGGCTGTGCATATGCCGGTCGACTTCGGTGGCCGGAAGCCGAAGTCGTGATCGGACTTGATCCTGGATTTGGCGGGTTCAAGGTAACTGCACTGCGCAGATGTGAAGAGGCACAATAGCCGACTTCCTACCAAGCTAAATGGTTGACAAAAAGGTAGTCCTAGTTCGTTTCTATCCTGACACTGATGCTGACTTAATCGTCTGGCTCGAAAGTCTGGCAGCAGGGCAGGGCACTGACATGATAAAGGCAATGCTGCGCGCTGGCATCCTGGCATCCCAAAGTGTTCAGGTGTATCCGGCTCTCCCAGTGCCTACTGCTTCGACGGCAACACTGGATCCGGCAAGCCTGCAGTCCGCTTTGGAAAGCTTTCTCCCGCGCATCCGTGAAATTGTGGATGCATCGCTTGCCAGTGCTTACATTACAAAAGTTGGCAGTGAAACCGCGCCGCAGCACGACGATACGGCTTCCGCAGATTTATTGAAAGGACATCTCTTATGTGAAGACGAAGGTGAATAAGAGCTTTTCGTGTCAGTTGAAGTTGTTGCTGCAACAAGAGCCGGTTTATGATCGAATCCAAGGAATTTTCGACAAAACCTGGTTGTGAAAAAAATAACAAATCAGTAAACTGCGAATCTGGACAGTTCCGGTAGAATATGCCGAGTCTATACATATGGTTTGACACTTGTTCTGTCACTGCACTTGGCAGATTCTTTAGACTCGAGATGGATGAAAGAGCGAACGCTTCTATGTGCAGGATTTGATGAACATGATGCCTGCAGATCAGTAAGTCAAAGTGCTCTGGAACAGCAATCTGCGATCATGTGCGAGGATGTTCGATGTAATGGCTCTGGAAATATTGTAATAAATAGGTTTTTGAGACAATGGAAATTGCGGGGAAAAGCAAAAAACCTTATCAGCACGTTAGGTACTTTACAACTTTGTGATTGCTGATTGGTATCCGCATTCGCCCGCACACGAGTGAAGATGGATTTTGCACAAACCGCACTCGGCAAACAACGGAAGAATACTTGAAAAACTGTGTCTAGCGACACGTTCTTCGTGTCTGTAGACACGTGAAATGAGAGAACAATGCAGAACTACCACTGGATGGATACTCAGTTGAAACGCGCAATGGGTGCTCAATTCAAGCCGAGCTTGAACGGCGAAATCCTCATTTTTAGTTATCCTCATCCTTCTGCCCATTTGTTTCACACTATGTGGTGTCCTCCACTTCGAATCGTGGTCGTCGATGCCCAATCGGAGGATGGCAGAGTAGTTTTCGATCGTGTGGTTGAGCCATGGCGCTTCGTAAATCTGCCAGCCGGGAACCTGGTTTTGGAGATGGACCCCGATACTGAGTACACCGAAGTTCTACATAGTATCCTGAGTACTTCAGCAAAACGACCCCACATTCCCGGTGGTCTTCCTGTTGGTGGAACAGATTCCAGTATTTCGATTCATTTGATGCTCTATCAGATGTTCGCAGACTCCCTTTGTGATCTGCGCAGGGTAAAGGACAACTGTCTCGCTCAGGACGGGACCATCGATTATGAACGACTCAAGGAGAGATATGCTCCATGGGAAAGGGGCCATATTTATGCGTCAGCAGGATTCGTCCTGGACTATTCTACTGATATTAACTGGTCACTTCCCAGAAGTGCGGTCCCTATTTCGAAAGACGTACTTCGGTGTGAGCAGGAAGATGCCGATGAGATTCTTGCGGCGATGTCGGGAGCCATACCATCCTGGAGACTTACGTTGAGGGCAGTTTGCGTGGGCTGCAGCCGGGGTGGGACATGGAGGTCTGTCCTGCCAATTCCGCCCGGTATGCTACCAGAAGTTTCCTGGCGTTTACTTCGCCCTGAAAATCATATTCCGCTCTGTAAATATTGCGCGCGGCGCTATGACGTTCATCGTAAACCGCAAATTCGATTAGAGCTTACGCGCGCCTTCTGGGGTGCCCGCTTCAGTGCGCTTGAACGTTGGTACGATGGTGCGCGCGGTTTGAAAGGCGGTCTACCTGAAGATTGGAACAAAGGCACGCACCCGTTGTGGCCAGATACCTTTGGTGGAGATACCTGGGAGACAGGCTCAGGCGCAAGTATTCATACGCTTCCGGAGTGGCCCAAGCATGTACAGCGCAATCCAGAACAGATCGAATACCTGAAAAGAGTTGCGGATTGGGATGTGGTCGCCCACGATAAAGCGTCTTCTGTGCCTTCCAGGTAGCGTCTATATTTTGATTTCTAATAAAAAAACTGTTTTGATGGGGGAGTCTTCTCGGGGGTATTAGTTCATTGTCCAATACCGCGTCGGTCGGGGTACCACCCCTGCTGAGCACAATGTATGCTGTCCAGTGCAAGACAAACACTGTTTTCACCTGGAGGCATACATGAATTTCTTTATCTTTGTAGGTGCTTTGTTCTTTGCGGTCGCCGTATACGAACTGATCAATCTATTTCAAGTGCTCATGAATGGGCGCCGGACAAACGTCATCATCATGCCCGTTGTGGATGATGGCGTAGATTTGCCTATCCAACGTCGTCGCACGACTCTTGAAGCGATCTTGTTGGCTGTACTTCCAAAGCGTTTCGATCCCAACGTTGCGGATACAACCGACATTATGGCTTTGCTTCGTCGATCTGGGTACTACTACGCCAACCCTGGTGAGTTTTTCGCCGCAGCGATCCGAGACTTTTCGCAATATCTCCTCATTGGAATGGGATTAGCTGTAGCGTTGGTCATTCTTGATATGCCCATAGCTGCCATTCCCATCCTTACGGTTTACATCGCCCTGGGACTTCGTAGACCCTACACGCGCTTGAAGAAGATTGCCAGGAAGCGCGAAGATGCGATGAAGAACAATATGCTTTTGGGATTATCTGTTCTCGAGTCCCTGCTCAGCGTCAGTACCAGCGCTCAACAAGCTTTTACCCAGACAGCTCAAATTGGCGGACCATTCTGCAACCTTCTTGCCCTGCTCTCGGCCCAGATCTCACACCTGCCGCCGGAGGATGCTGTGGCTGTGGTGAAAGCTCACTTGCCCAACCCGCGCGATGTAGAAGCTAACCTCTTTCTCAACGATGTGCTGGCGTATTTCAAAGAGTCGCGGCGCATTCTTTCTGGTGTGTCGGCGCTTCGTCACTCGGTACATCGGCTTGTCCTGGATGCAACGGAGGAGCGTGCAGCTCTGGTGCGTCAGCGCGCCAACCTGTTCGGAATCTTCTCCATTGTAGGTTTGCTCTTTGCTCTTATTCTGCCTTACATGGGACTGAGCTTCTAATCGCGTCGGTTGGGAAACCACCCCCCTTAAGCAGCCTGTAAGATGTCGCTATCAAGAACGCACCCTTGCGGGTGTCATTCATAACATCAAGGAGACAAAAACATGTACAAAAAATTCAGTTCCACCACACTCTTACGATTTCTGCTTGACCAGGAAGGTCAAGACTTCGCTGAATACGCCCTGATTCTCGGTGCGGTTGGTGTCGTTGCGCTTGCAGTGATTGTCCGTTACCGGGAAGAACTGATGGCTGCCTTCGAGCAGGGTATCCAGGCTCTGCGCGCTGCACGTGGTGGATGATGTTGAGTATCAAACCGCCGGCAGGTGAGCGAGGACAGGCAATGTCAGAATTTGCCATTGTTATGCCCATCCTTGTTCTGCTCATCATGGGAATGGTTCTTGCTGGCATGTATGCATTCCGAGCCGCCGCAGCTGATTGGGGTGTGTTCGTTACCGGAGTAGGTGCAGGAACCTTCAACACGCCGGCAGACGAGATCGCACGAAAAGATGTGCTTTGGTCCGATATTCGCAGTCGCATCATTACGGGATCGAACGAACCTCGTCGCGTGCAATCCTCTATTGCCATCGATGACCAACGCGTCTGGATCTACGGATTGAATCTCGTCGAAGCGCAACGAGGAAAGACGAATTTCCGGTTGTGGCGTTTCTATCCTGGTCCACCTCCAGCAGGAGTGAACGAGTGAACACGACACCTGTGAGAATTCTTCGCAAGAAGGGAGAACAGGGTCAGGCTTTGGCTGAAACGGCCCTGTTCTCAGTCCTTGCAGTTATCGTCATCTTCGGGATCCTGGCACTCATCCCCATTCATCGCACGAGAACAGCGGCAATATCTGCCGCGTATGGCTGTGCTCAATTTCTCAGCCAATCCCCGGATCCAGTCAAGGCAACAAACAATGCGCGCTTGATCGCCCAGAAAACTCTGGATGGGGATTGGAGTGCCACCTTTGGTGCATCCTATCAAGTACGCATTTATCCGCCAAGTGGACGAGGAGATGCTGGACGCTGTGAAGTGCAGTGGTCTGGGCCTCTCTTGTTCAATGGCTTGCTAGACATCAGCAAAGGTTCACCCAGCGTCGAGTCGTTTGTTTCTCGATCGGAAACATGGAAGGCAAAATGGCCATGAAACTAAGAAAGCCAAGTGAGAGAGGGCAGTCGATAACTCTCTTCGCTCTGATGCTGCCACTGATGGCAGTTTTCATTCTGGGATTGTTTGACTACATGATCACCAATGCCCGCGCTATGGAAGCTGTGGCGGTTGCCGACCTATCTGCACACGCAGGCGCTCAAGAGGTCCGACTGCTGCCCAATGGAAAAATCCTTTCGGACGTGGATGCCGCAGAGGAAGTTGCATACGACTATTTCCGCATGCAGGCTCCAGCTTATGTGCAATTTGTAGATGTGGTTTGTGGTGACTCTGTCGATCGACCCTTTTGCCGTGTAACCGCAAGGATCAATTCAACGGGTTATCTCTTTGCCTCTCGCCCGATCACTGTTCATGCAGTTGGCTATCTGGCCTGGGGTGTCACCAGGGAAAAACACTAATCTCACAAGGGGTAACTGCGAATCTTACGGCACTATAAATAATCCGGACCGATAAGAAGCTCAACACCATATTCTCATACCAATGAGGTGCCTATGAAAAATCAATTTACTTATTCAACCAGAACTGGAAGCCAAATGCGAACGTATGTGAAGGTCGCAATATGGATTTTCCTCCTTGTTCCTGCGGTTGCTGTCGTTGCCGCTGTCAATCGTTACCAGATGGTTTCAGAAGTGATGGCAACACCGCGTCCACTAGATTCAAACCTGATCCCAACCCAGGCCATCGTAGTTACGGCGCCGATCACACCCGTTGAGGATTGTCCCTCTGATCCTGTCAAGTGGACGCTATCTGAAAACGCAACAGTACCAACCAGCAATCTCCAGGTGCTTGGTCCGCAGTGCGCTTACGACAGGCTTGAAAAGACTGCTGCCTGGGTGTATGCCACTACGGGATTTGGATACACTCGCGCTGATGCGGCTGCAAAACTTGGTCTACGACTGGAAGGTCTAATCGCTTACCCGACCAGCAGTCAGATCATGGTGTTAACTGACTTCAAAGATCGGCCTCAACCTGTCGATGTTGTTATCGCTGCGGATAACGCGCAATTAGCCGAGTGGAGTATTAATGGGAACGACGATGTTGGCCTTGAATTATCTTTCAGTGGCTGCTTCTCTACAACAACTCTTACCGGAGGAGAGGCAACTACGTGGGGTGATTATCCGGTGGTCTGCCAGTTCTTTGCGGACTATCGCACTCAATACACAGTGAGCAGCGCCAACGGACATCTCTATACGGGTGAGAGTATCAAGAATGTTCGACGCCCTATGTGGTTTGGGTACATTGGCAGTGGAAGCTGGTCCTGGCTGGGAACTGGCAATGACTGGAGCTTTGATCTAGCTCAAATTTCCCCAACTGGATCGACTTTGGACACAGTAAGTATGGCGGATAAGTATGAAATGCCTGTACAGCCTTTACCTCAAGGTTGGCAATCGGCGGTTAGTCAAGAGCACATCAATGCTCTTTTAGCTGAATTGAACACGAATAAGTAATCAAGGTTGAACATGACGAATAGTAGCACTAGAACGTGGTTATATTACTCAGTACTAGCATTGCTTCTGTTGAGTATGGTAGGCGTAAGTACTCTACGCCTGAGCGTGACGCCTGCTTTTGCTTGCGATGGCACTCTTGTCTTAGTGGATGGTCACGTGGAATGCCAACTCTCCGGCAATAACCCAGGCGGCAGTGATGGCGAAGACGGTGGTGGTGGAGGCGGTGGAAACCCTGGAACTCCAGGTGATAACGATGATGACAGCAACAACGACAACGATACTGGCGACGCTGTGTGCACCCCAGGCACACACGAAGCCGATGTCATAATTTCGTACGACCCTTCAGCAGGAATGTGCGAAGTGCTTCCCGCGATTGTGGATAACTGTACGGGTGAGATGGTTGAACCGAATGCTGACAGCACGGACCTGGTGGAATGCAGTGAGCAATCTCCACCTACGCCCCCAACCCCATGTGATGAGTATGTGGTTACGAGCGCTGGCGTTACCTGCACAACCGATTTTGAAGATGGTACTTCTTTCCCCGGTTCTGAATGGCAGCTATCTGTGACCACGCCGTGGCCCGGAGCTGAAATTCACACAAGACCCTATCCTGTGACATTAGTTAATTGGGACACTGTCATGCGAGTGATGGGACTGGGAGCATCAAGTAGAGCTGGGCATCTGGGTTATGCAGCCTGGGGAGGTGGAAATGAAGGCAACCCAGCTGCGGGCGATTGGAAAGATGTGACGCTGCGCTTGGAAATCAAACCAGTTGCAGATTGGGCTGATGTGTTTCTGGAAAACATTGGTTTGATCCGCATGCGAATTGGTGAACTGCATACTTTCCAATGGAATTTACCATCTCATCCCGCGGCAGGCGGCGGACCTCTCTCCGGGCAAGTGGGACAACTGGAGGAACTGGAGCCAGACGTCCCGCTTTATACCAACTGGACGCGCGCTCCTTATATGGTGTACTGCACGATCAGCTATTACGAATGGGAAGGTGCTTGTGTAAATGGTCCCGATGATGACGGCAGCACTAACTGCAGAAGAGACTCTAACGGTGTCTTCACGGGTCATAGAGAATGGGGGTGGAAGCGGCATTCGCAAACAGTGGCTATCACTCCCCAAATGGCGGCGAATCAAATCCCTGTAAGCCAGCTCGCCGATCTGAATGGAGATGGCATCTTCGATGCTTATTGGGGTCGCCTTTCCTTTATTCGCCGCATGGACGATGCTGGAGACGTAAATAATCCCACCTGGGCACATTCATACAGTTGGGGACCTGTGTGGTACTGGGGCGTGCGAGAGGGGCAGGGCCAAATTGGATGGCCCGGAGTTCCTGTTCCATAGACGATATGCACGCTTTGCAGGCGGTTTCAAAGCGTATACGAGGCTGTGGACCAGGATCAACTCCGCGAGGCATTCATGAAAGGATTTCTCCACGATCTTCCCTTATTAGTCACCGAGGGTCGATTGAGTCACCACCCGCCCAGACCTGTTAGATGCTTGTGAGTATAGCAATCTGCTATCCTATCTCTCACCCGAGACATGATTCCTCTGGTGAATAATGGACAAAGGAACCTATGGAACTTCCAACTACTTTCACAACCGCTCCCAAAGTCGAGCTGCGGAAAACACGGCTTTGGAAGATTCCTTCCAGAATCAGCGAAATCCTGCTCCTGGTACTCGGCATCCTACTGTTCATTAGCTGTATGTTTTCTTACATCCTGTTAAGTTTACTCACGCCAGCGGGAGGTTAACACACCAGTTCATTCCCTGGATTCTTAGCTTTGCTCTGATGTCCATTCAATCACTTTCTTAAGTGCTGGTGCATCCAGACCAAGTTCCAGCAAGAGTGCTGCCCGATCTCTTCGGGCAGCACTCTTTTTATCTGCTTCGCGTCGGTCGAGATACCACCCCCTGTCAATGGCATGTAACATCTGCCGAGTGAAATTTTCATTTCAGGAAAGGCCTTGTATGAAGAACATTGAACCGTCAAAGAAGAAACTGCTTATTTTTTCGTCTGCTGGTCTGGGATTTTGGGGAATAGTAGTCTGGCTTTTCCTCACTGTGCCAATCTTTGTGATTGATGCGCTGCCCCAAATCCTTCCTCTTTCAGTTGTTGCATTTTTCCTGTTCCTGATAGGTTTACTATTCCTAACCGTTGTGGGAACAACTCTCGTTCGCTCTATGGCGCCTCGTTATGCATTTTTAGTAATCATAGGGGCAGCAGCCATATTCGTTGCCTATAACAGTTCTACTCTTGCCCCGAGCTGGTCATGCTATGGGAAGAGCCTGTATGTCAAGTACGTTAAGGCAGCCTCAAACTGCACAACGGTCTGCACGAACAATAAGAAGAAACCTTGTGGCGGTTGGTCAAGTTGCTGGGATAAGAATATTTCGTGCTCTTCTGACGGAAGAGATCAGGATGGGCGCGGTTGTGGGGGATGTTGTTTCTCTTGTAATGTTGTGTGCGAAGAAGAGCCGGACCCTACACCCACGTATAGTCCACCCACGATTACAGCCAATCTCAATTGCTCCTTACCTGGCACTAACGGCTGGTGTACATCGAATGCGACTATCACTATGACTGCGTCTGATCCCCAGGGCTTTGCTCTGACAATATCGGGCAGTATCGCTGGGACGCCTTTTACCTGCCCATTGGGAACCAGTTGCACAAAAAATCTTCCAGCGGGATCTGGAACAGTCAACTACACAGTTACAGCGGCAACAAGTGGTAAGACTGCATCAGGTTCTGCAGCCTGGAAGTTTGACAATTCATATCCAACGGCATCCATCTCAATTCCTTCTCCAATTGGTTCAAATGGATGGTTTAACACCTTACCTGTGGTAGTTTCGGTCACAGGTTCGGATACCTACTCAGGGTTAGCTGTCGCTCGGCTTTCAACTGATGGTGATACATGGCAGCCATCGAGCATAACCTTTGGTTCAGAAGGTACATCCATAGTCTGGTATGGAGCAGACGATTTGGCCGGCAATCGAAGTGATTATTCAGGCCAATTCATTAATATTGATATAACCCCCCCGGATCTTACTCCTTCCGTTGCTGGCACAATAGGCACGAATGGGTGGTATGTCTCGAATGTGGTTGTGGATGCTTCTGCAACCGACAACCTATCCGGAATATGGTCAGTGGTGGTTTCTGATAATGGCGGCGCGGCAAAGCCGGCCCCTGTTACCCTGACCAGTGGCAGTCACGCGCTCACCATCACAGCACATGATGTTGCGGGTAACAGCCGTTCAACCACTCTGAATCTGACCATTGATACCGACGGGCCAATCATCACGTCCTCCGTTACAGGCACAGAGGGAAACAACAATTGGTATGTTTCCGATGTGGATGTTACGGCAACTGTCTCAGATCCAATGTCGGGCATGGATGGAACTCTTGAAGTCTCAGTAGATGGTGGAGCATGGACAACGGATCTGCCCATTCATTTCACAGAAGGTGAACATACTGTAGATTTGCGAGCATATGACGAGGCGGGAAACGAATCCATAAACACTTTGACGATCAATGTAGATACAACCCCACCTGCACTCTCCACATCCACCTCAGGCACTCTCGGTAATTCTGGCTGGTATGTCAGTGATGCTACAACTACCATCACTGCCACCGATTCCACATCTGATATTGCCTACATCGAATACAGGCAAAACAGCGCAGACTGGAAGAATGGGGCTTCTGTTCTTAGCCGCGATGGAATCAATGCGATTACCGCTCGCGTCTACGACCTCGCCGGAAACTCGGCAGCCAAATCTCTCGAGGTCAAGGTTGATACAGTTCCACCAACAGTAATGCCTGTAGTTCCAACGCCTACCGGCTTGGATAATTGGTTTGTGTCTGTGCCAGTGGTGATCTCTGCAAATGGCACTGATGCGCCATCCGGCTTGCTGAGCGCGCTGGTGTCTACGGATGAAAAAACGTGGAAAGATAGTCTCTCTTTATTGGATGGCCTTTACAGCGTTACGTTCAGATCCGAAGATATCGCCGGAAATACAACAACCATACCTTTGGATTTGAAGATCGATGCTACAAATCCAACCGTTGAAATCTCAACATTTGGGACTGTGGGGACAAATGGTTGGTATACGAGTCAAACGACCACCACCTTTAAAGCCGACGACAAAACCTCCGACGTGGACCGTGTTGAATACAGCCAGAATAACTCAGCCTGGCAAATAGGAACTTCCGTTGCGAGCAGGGACGGGATCAATTCGATTTCAGTAAGGACCTATGACAAAGCCGGAAATATGCTGAGCAGCCAGGCACAAGTCAAAGTAGATACGGGCATGCCGACCAGCAGGTTTACTTCCCCGGCAAACGGCTCGACTGACACACTTGCAAGAAACACATTGCCTTTATCTGGTATTGCCTCCGATGCCTTGTCTGGGATCGCCTTGGTAGAGATTTCCTATGATGGTGGCAAGACCTGGACGCTAACTACTCTTTCCACAGATGGAAAGTGGACATACGACTTTGACACAACCAAAGTGCCGGATGGCATTTATACAATTATCGTGCGAACAATCGATGAGGCCGGCAACACAGTAGTCTCGACGGACAATTCCGGAGCTCACATTGCCCTAATCATCAATAACGCGCCTCCTCATATCAAATTGACCCCGGAATGGTTGATCTGGGAGAGTGGTGAGCTGGTGATCAAGACAGAATATTTCGCTCTCAAAAGTGGAACAGTGACCATTTCGGACCCACAAAACCGGTGGCCAAAAGTTGAGATCCCTTTTGGAGAAAGATACCCATCCACAATCAAATGGGACCGGCGTTTTGCTAATGGAGTTCCCGCCCCTGTTGGAAACTATCATGTAGACGTTAAGGCTTGCAATACCTACAATCTCTGTTCAAGTAAAAGTGCCACGATCAAAATTCCATGGATTTCTGTAATTCTTCCAACTGTTTCTCCAGCAGTACCAACTGCAGTGCCCACCAGTTCAGTAGTAGAGAATTTGCCGGAGCAGACGGGGACTGAAGTCCCGCAGGTCGTGTTTGTTGAAGATTCCTCCCCCCAAACTACTAAATCAGTCGAACGAGAGCCAGTACGCATTGCACTTTCGCTTATTGTTTTCATCGCGCTGCTGTGGGCAGTAGCTTCTGCTGCCCTGTCAGACAGACGTCCAGTGGCGATCAATGCCATCACAAAAACGATTCAACAGAAGCCAAACATACAGCCCTGAAAAAGGGTTATGCAAAGGAGCATAGTTATAAAAAATGTTAGCACTACCGAACGACCTTTTTCTTTCCATAGTTGTCATCGCCGCGGTTGTAGTTTTCGGTGCACTGATCTCGGTGGGAAATGAACGGCAGCGAAAAGCCATTGATAGAATGCATGTGGCTTACAAACAGTGGGCAATCCAGGACTTACGTCTTAAGCGCGGATCAGTGGCTTCTCAAACCCAGATCAACGATCTTCAGGTTTGGCTAACGAAAGCTACAACTTTGGGGCTTGGTCGCAAGACAACCATAATGGATATCCATAAGCATGAAACGCCACTGCCGACCGTTGAAATGCATGACAGTGAAACAGGGAAAACACTGGTGTGTGTGATTGAAACCCCAGACACAGTTGCGAACCTTTTGAGGAGGCGCAAATCGGTGATCCGCGGCGATCTGCGCTCCAATCCACTTTTCCGTGTTGGCAAGAAAACCCCCGTGGTTGAGCTTTCCATGTTGAATGCAGGATCGCTCTTCGATGTTGAACTGCCTGTAGCCTGGAAGATGCTGACTGATGATGTAACGGAATCAGGCAGCCTCTGGGCGTACGTTCTCGATTAGGTCTTCCATGAAAGTTGCACTGCTCCTCTTACTGGGGACACTCATTTTGGTTATTGGCGTTATCGGAATGGCGCAGTACGCGTCGGTGCTCTGGTAGTGCTGTGGCGATGGTCGAGTTTGCCTCCGCATGGTTGCAAGGATTAAAGCAGTACGATCAGGATACCTATTGGCACTCTGTTCGTACTGCCCAATATTTCGTCCAATTTATGGACTACCTTGGCATCCGTCGAGAAAGCGCCAGCCATTTGTATCGAAGCGCCGCTTTACATGACATAGGAAAACTGGCTGTACCTCAACAGATACTTCAAAAGAAGGGCAGGCTGAGTCGTCGCGAATACCGGGCCGTCAAGAAGCATCCGCAAATTGCATTTGAATGGATGTCACTACTGCGGGACCCGCTGGAGATTATCAGGATTCCATATCTTCATCATGAACGGTGGGATGGAAGTGGGTATCCTCTTGGTTTACGGGGTACAGCAATACCCTATCACGTGAGAATTTTCTCTGTAATTGATGTCTGGGAGGCGATGAGCGTTGATCGCCCATATCGTCGCGCGGTACCGCAGACGACAATTCTTGAATATATCGCGCGATCATCTTGCACTTTGTTTGATCCGGAAGTGGTTGATGCGTTTTTGGCATGGCGCAAACAGGATGGTGTTGGCTTTAGGACAAAACTTGTTTATCCGGTCGAGTCCGATACGGAACAGCTGTTTATCTTGTAGGAATGAAATAATGAGAAGTATTCCAAAGCAGATACATATATCTATCGTGCTGGTAGTTCTTGTAATGGCTGCATATAAGATAGCATGGGTTATTTTGGGGAATTATTCACCTGCCTGGTGAAACTTGCAAACTTGAACTGTTCGGATGTCTTGAACGCCATATCGCGTCGGTCGAATGACCACCCCCGATGCAGAACATGTATGCTTCATGACGTAAGATGCAAAAACTATTCTACGCACGGAGGCGTATCGATGCAATTCAACAATATTTACTTCGGACCCTATTACAGACGACTTTGCCTTGTTTTCTCAACAGTTGCCATCGCCTTGACCGCCGCGTTTGTCATCTACGGCGAACAAGTTCAGGCGATATCTCTCGATGTTCCAAAATCTCTGGATACGATTGTTTATCCTCCAGCCGAAATGACTCAAAACACTCCTATTTTGACCTCACTGGCTGCCATGTACACACCCATGGACACGCAGGAGCATTGGATAAAGTCAGTCTGTGCAGGCATGACGGAAGGTGGCTGTGCATACTTCAAAGTCCATCAAGCCGCTGCTGTATGGGATGAGCATCTGGGCAATATCGGCAGTTCGGCTGGTTACATCTCCAACACTACCGTGATCGATGAAACACATGAAGTATGGACGGCTGCAACATCGATCTTCACCCAGGGTCCCAACGACAAGCACTCCACAGAAAAGAGCTTTGATGTGTATGTTCTCGTCGAGCGCGGCGCTGACCAGAAGTGGTATCTGGACCGCGTCCTGATTGGACCCAGCATTGATCTCGACTTGTCCGACTAGGCGGCTTGGAAGCGTCCGGATGTCGAAAAAGCTGATGAGCTAACGCAATGATGCTACATCCCCTTGAAAAGCCAACCTGGCGCACCGGCTTGATAAAAAAGATACGTACTGTCCCGTTGGGGCAGCGGTACGAAATGCTCTTTGTAAGTTTTCTGTTACTCCTTCAGGTTTCACTCCTGGTGTTCGGTATGTTTGCTACGTCGTAGTGACAATATACCTTACAGAATCGAAAGCGACCTGTACTGGAACTGCAGGTCGCTTTCGATTCTGTTCAGCGGGATCACAAAACTGAAATTCGCGTCGGTCGAGGTCCCACCCCTATTCCGGCGCATGTAAGATGTTTACATGACCAAGAAACAACCAGGCTTCCTTTTTCTACTCTCGGTTCTGATCTTTTTTGTGCTGCCATCGGCTGATGTTCTCCGCGCAGGTGTAGGTTTCCGCAAAGCTGATGTTCCTACACATGCCATTGAAAATCTATCCTTCTGCCAGAATGTGGCCGTTTCCAAGACTGGGGCCATCTGCCAGTCAATGTACGGCTTTACTGCTCGCCTGGACTTTCCTCGGGTAGATGTGGAACGCGTACTGGTGGGTGATGAGCTTTTTCCCAAGACTGAAGCCATAGTTTCTGTAGACAATCAGGTGATTCATGGGGTGCGATACCGAAATATCACGTTTGTTCTCCGATGGGAATCCACGACCCCTGATTTTCTCCAGGTCTATCTGGATGAGATTGAGCCCGCATGGGAAGGCAAAGGCATTCCCTATCGCTTGCTTTGGAGTGCGCGCTACGAGGCTTGCGCGGTCGAGCGCTGTGAGTCCTGGATCGAAATAAAGGATAGGGGAGAGTATTTACCTCTTGATATTCCTTATCTTCCTGAAGGCCTGGCTGCTGACAGCAATTTCAACGACGTTCCCGCCTCGTTCTGGAATACCAATTTGGCGGTGAAATGATATTCCCTTTTCTGTTTGCCTTACTCATCCTAATTTCTCTGTACGACCTTAAGTACCGCAAGATCCCTAACTGGGTTACTTTGCCGCTGCTGCTTGTGGGTTTGTCAGTGAACATCCCTGGCAATCCTTTCATCTGGGTCGCGTCCGCTTTTGTTTTCTCAGCCTGGAAATCTGGCTTTATGGGTGGCGGAGATGCAAAACTGTGGATGGGGCTGCTGTGGTGTCTGTCATCGTTTGGCGAACACGTTGTTGTTTGGATGTTTGCTGCCCTGCTTGTGACAGGAGTTGCTCAGATTACTGTTCGCACACTCTCCCAAAAGAGCGCGGTAGTTGGTTTCAAAACTCCCGGCGCGTGGCGAACTGTCGTGTTTATGGGTTTATTAGCCTACCTAAACTAAAAAGGATATTTCCAATGTTAGCTTTCGATACATGGATCAAGAAACATCATCCAGAGTTTCTAGTTGAGTTCAAAAAAATCCCGACCGTAAAGAAAACACAGACCTTCTATGACTGGATAAGAGAAAATCATCCTGACGTGCTTCTCAATGAATGGCCCGCAGCTGCCAGGATTCGAGCGCGTCGCCTACTGCGGGAGGTTGAAGGTGAGTAAGGATCTATTTATCCTCGCCAAACAAATGACTGGCAAGAATAACCCCATTGTGTCGGCCCTGCTCTATGATTTCTGCCCGGCCGCGGCTCATTGGTATGTCCGCGGTGCGGAACCGGAGGAAGTGTTCGATGTGGTGTGGAAAGCTTTTGATGATTTCGCAACAGGTAAGCAATTCATACAAATTGCTGAGGAATACGGGATTACTACAATGCTCCCTGAGATCGGAAAGTTTATAGCTGCCGTCGTAGAGTGCCGCAGTCGATATTCGAAAGATGGTCCGTCCCCAGAGATAACTCACGATCTTGGCACTATTTTTAGCAATCAATTTGGCTTGCAGAATCAACTCAACCAGCTAGGTGGAACACTTGGGGACCTAAAGCACTTTGTCCGCGTCTGGAGATTTTTGATGGGGGACTGGAAAACCTGTATGAAGATGGATCAAAGAGATACAAGCCAACGGATATTGCAGTTGTTCACAGTTTCTCTCTCTGCCCCCGGTGTTGTTCAATCTAATCTGCGAGTTCATATGCCCGTCTGGGGATGGGAAGTTCGAATTGGTCAAGCCCGGAGAGTCTATCTTGGACTTCTTGTGTCAAACCGAAAACAGCACCCACTCCGGTTTGCTCTGGTACACGGATCTGACCGGGCTGATGATAAAAAATGGCCCAACAACGGCAGACCTGATCTGTGGGCACTTGACCGTGATACCGGCGTTGCTGAACCGATCATTGTCAGGAGCGAAGCAATCCTCAGGCTAATTCCTCGTTGGCACGACCAGGCTCAGTATGGTCGCAATCGCCCGGTCGGTCTTGACCATCAGGAAAGCTGCCACTTCTGCGGGTATCGAACCTTGTGTTATGGAAAGCTTCCGCCGTTTCATCCAATATCAAGAGAGCAGGATATCTTGGACTCCGCTCTGGAACAGCTCACGAACGAGCCGATACAGAAACGCCAATATTCAGTTTCGCGGGAGAGGTTTAGCAGCGAGGGAGCGAATGCCTACTCAAAGTGACCAAAAGGAAATCCTGCGGCGCGCCGGCGCTGTCGCGCTCTTTGGTCTCGTACTTTGCTTCATGATGGTCATGTCGTGGAGTAGCGCCAGCACAGTACACGCCGGTGGCCCAGCAATAGTACGTGCCGACGGAACGCCTCCGCCGCAGCCTGACCCAACCCCTACACCTCAACCTCCGTCCGGAACCGTTGTTACTTCCATCCAAAAGATCATTCATAACCTGAAATTCGATTCGTCGAAGATCTCGGAAGCATTGAGCAGGGTTTTCTCTTCGGCTGCGGAAGAGAGTGAAACAGAGAGACAGGCTGAACTACAAACCTGGACCGGGGTGTTGTCACAACTTGTGCAGGCTCCGGTCGCAAATGCTTATTCCACAATCGCCAGGTCAAGCCTAAAGGTGGCCGGGTCCCTCGCCATAGCTCTGTTCATTCTTCGACTTGCCATGTACCAGTGGAACAGAATGCTGGGCTCAGAGGATTCGCCGCTCCAAGTTCTTGGAGACTGGCTTACATCGGGGGTACTGGCAGTTACATCGGGTCCATTTCTTGACCTCACCGTTCGTCTGGGTTGGTGGACGATGGCGGCTGTTCTAGGCGAGACCGCTGGTTTAGCTGGCACGTTTATCAAGTCAATGGCAGCTCCTACGTTCATTAACACTGCGCTTCTTACCCTTCTGCCTGGCGGGATCATCATTCAGGCAATCGTCAGTATTGCTCTTGGAATCGGGTCACTTCTGGCTTTAGCGGCGATGTTGTTTGCGTTCGGTGTTGCCCAGGCAACCCTGTATTCACTGGCTGCAATGGGTCCAAGTGTTGCCGTTGCGAGCGTGATTCCCGAAATGAAGTGGCTCCGCTCTTTGTGGATCAAGGGCACCGTACTCGTGGCGCTCATGCCAATCATGGCTGGCGGCATTTTCAAGGCGGGTATTGGCGTGGCAGCCAGGACGGCCGGGTTGGGTGGAATGATGGAAGGGGTATTCCGTGTTCTCTGGTTGTTTGGCGCCGCAGGTCTTTTGTTATCAATCACGGGCATCCTGTTCCGCATAACCCTGGGTGCGGCTGGTGAAGCGGTTCAAAAAATGTGGGATGTGGCGAAAGGTGTTGCTGGAACGATCGCCATGGTTGGTGCAGTTGCGGCTACTGGTGGCGCGGCTGGCGTTGGCGCCGGGGCTGGGGCAACTGCTACTACTGCTGGAACTGGGGCGGGCATAGGAGAAGCACTAGCTGCTGGCGATGGTGGCAGCGGTATGGGAGGTTTGAACAGTGCGCTGGGCAGCCTTGATAAAGCATCCACCATGAACACCATGTCGAATATTTTCCAGGGTATGGGACTTCCACAACATTCCCGTATTGCAGGCGGGCTTGCACAGGGGCATGAGATCAACGCGCGCAAGGCTGACCTTCAGGCGCGTATCAGTAACTTTGGTGGGGGAGAAAACAATAATCACCAGGAGCTGAACCTTGGCATCGATGGACTTAGTTCAAGGGCTGCTGAAAAAATGCTGGAAGGCTTTGGTGGTTCAGCTGACGAACTGAAACAGGTTTTCCCCACGATTGGGACCAAGCTGGAACGCGCAGGCTTTCCGTCGGTGAGCGCGGCAGCCAATCAATATCCGCAGGAACTTGGCCGCATGGCACAGCTTTATCAGGCCGACCCGGACCGTTACAACTCTGCTTCAGATCTGCTTTATGCGCTCGCACAGGACGCTAATGCGACCGGGATGCAAAGTGCTCTTTCAGGACGAGCTATTTAATTTCAAAGAGGACCCTTCATCGTGACTGCCGTTCAAGCCATTTCCCTCTTTTCATTCGCTGTGTTTAGTCTGCTGGATTTGCGGATGCGCGTTGTTCCGCTCATCGAGGTTTTCTTTGGGCTTGCAGCCTTCGTTGCATTTCCCGACGACCGTTTACACGTTACTGTTTTGATCCTTGCCGTCCTGTGGGGAATATTCCGCAGCATCCCCTCATTTTGTCTCCTGCCGTTCCTTTTCTATCCCCCCAGCTGGCCAACCTTGATCGTTGGCTTTGGCGTTCGCAAACGAATGATCGGTCAGGCTGACCTTTTTGCTCTCGCCATTGTTGGAGTCTTGTTTCCTTTTCCTGCAGTGATCATGTCGCTCCTTGGATTCGAAGCATGGCGCAGGTGGTGGGTCAGTCGTGGAAACTGCGGACTCATCCCTGCATTGCCCGGATTATTTCTTGGTCTGGCGGCATACACCGTAATCCAACTCGCCTGGTCGCGCTTCTTCGTTTAGTTCCGTTCGCGTCGGTCGAAGGACTACCCCCATTAAACAATGAGTAAGATGCATCGTATATGGCACGCATTGGTTCGACAGGGATTCCGAATCCCTATCACTTCTTTGGTACGTTTGCCGGGATTCCCTTCTGGGGCGGCGGTTTGACCCTTTTATGTGCTGCACCTGGCATCGGGAAAACGAGCTGGATGCTCCGCATGCTGCTGGAAGCCGCAGCTCTGCGTGTACCTGCCGCGCTGGGCTGCTATGAGCACACAGAGGACGAATTGAAATATCGTCTCAGCAGACAGGCACAGGCAAAGATCGGTAATGCGCATGGATCTGCCAGTGTTGTGGATGTTGAGGATGTGCTTGCTCAAAGTGCCGAAGGCGTGTTGCTGGCTCTGAATGACAAGGCCGACACCATTCGCTCCCTTGAAGAGGCGTTGATCAAACTGTATGGATTTCCTGAAAAAGGAAATGCTCTTGTGTTGGTTGACTATCTCAACCGAGTTCCGGTTGTGGGGCTTACAGGAATCCAGCCCATTGAAACCCGGAGCGGTGATGCAGCCATTGAGATCCGTGAAATGGCAAAGAGGCATAACTGGGCAGTTGTGGCTGCGGCGGCGCTAAAGACATCGAGCTTTTCCAAAGACCCGGAAACATTTGATCTTGAGGATCTTCTTGGAGACGAGCGCGTGCCGTATACGGCTGACCGCGTTTACTTGATGTCCAGGGATACGGCGGTTGCGAAAGATTGTGGTTGTGTTGATCTCAAGGCTCATACGATGAAAGACCGTACAGGTCCTACAAGGCGACTCAAGATGCAGTTCTGGGGTGAGCGGTTCTATCCCGTTCTCGAGAGCGAGAAATATCTTCACGATGTTGTTGAGGTAACAGCATGAGCGATGGAAGCGGTATTCTCTTGGTGATCTTTCGACATGCGTGGACTACATTGGCCGCACTGACCATCATTGTCGCGATGCTGGGTGGTCTAGCTCAGGTACTAAAACTGTCGGGTGGTCAGATGATCGGTTCGTCGATGTGGGTGGGGGAAGCGATCGCCGGCATTGTCGGTATCGCGATCATCGCACTGGTTGGTTTTCTTGCTATTCCGGTCATCGTGCGGTCTGTCACTTCCAATAACGCAGTGTTGGGATGTGGACCGATTGCCGAGATCGGTCAATTCTCTGCGTTATTGATCGGCGGCGTTGGATCTCTGCGGATGTTGAAATCGATCTTTATCGCTGTCGCAAGTGCATCAATGGGCGCAAGCGGAGGGGTTTCAAGTGCATTAATCGAAATCGCCGAGGTCGTGTTTGGAATGTTGTTGATCACCGTTGCGGCTCCTGTCGCTGCGGCATTTTACGGCGCCTGCTAGGACGCCGGCATATCATCATCGAAAAAGGAGAACGTATGGGTGTATTTCAAACTGTATATGACAACATAGCACGCCTTGCTGGGGATGCATGGGGATTCATGGTCGGGCTGCTGATCATCGTCGCGATGCTTGGTGGTCTTTACTATACCTTGCAGGGTGGGGCAGGTATGGCGTTCGGCGGAAGCAAGATGGCGGGCATGGCGATCATCGGGATTGTGAGCCTGGTCGTCCTGGTCCTGGTCGCTTTCCTGATTTTGCCCGAACTGGGAGATGTGTTGAAGAACAACACACCGAAGGTTCCATGGGATATGGGCACGGGGAGTCTTTTCATTCCTTTGAACCTATTGAGGTTCAGACGCAGGTTGATCCCATAGATAGAAAGGGCTGGAATGTTCAACGATCGTGATCTTTCCATTCTTGGGGCGGGCGCTGTCGCAGCGATCCTCTGCTTGATGCTTCCGTGGACATTTGCTGTGAAGGTTGCCGCTGCCGTAGTGCTCCTCGTCATTGCGATGGCCCTTGCCTTTGCTCGTATGGGCGCAGACAGACTCACACTGGAACAGTATTTGAAACGCCAGATCATCTTCAGATTCCAGCCCCGCAAATACAGCTATTTCCAAAAAGAAAAGCCTCGACCGACAGATGTGCCGGCAGCTGTTGCTCAACCGGAGTCGACAGTTCGTACTTCATTGGTTCCCCTCACACTGGATCTCACCAACAAAGGGTTGTACTGGCTGATGACCGTATGGCTGATCGTCATCAGCGTGTACATCCTCTATTGGGCGCAGTTTCTGGGTGGGCTGGATCAAGCTGCTTTTTGGATCCAGCACAGCTTCAAGTTTAGATAGAAAGAGGTTTGAATGGAGTTTATATTTGCACTGATCGCCGCTTTGTCTCTCAGCTCGATTCCGTTGATTCTTGGCTGGAGACGATCAACTGGTGAAGAAGAGACAGCGCGCGTACTTGGCATCGCTGCTCGAGGAAAGAAGTTTGACCCTGAAACATTTGCTCTGCAAACAGGCACAGGGTTAACGTTCAAACAGATCGCCATTGGTTTTGGCGCGTGGGTGGGTGGTAGCTTCTTCGCTGGACTGGCGTTGGGATTATTTGCTTCTCTCTTATTTGCGATTGCCGGCGGTCTTCTGTACGCGGGGACTCTCGCAGATCGCCGGCAGGCATTTACCCTGTCGCAAGCAAAAGATATCCTGCGTGGACTGCAGGTCGTGGAAACGCTCCTGACCCAGGGCAAAACCCTGTCTGACTCGTGGACCGAGGCAGCCCAATCCGTGGGTCCTGATGGTCAGGTCGTCCTCGTCGATCTGGTCACGCGTGTGCGGGGCTGTACTTCTGGTGATGAAGGTACGGCGGTGCGTGAATGGGCAGATCGTTGGTCGAACCCTGCGGTAGATATCGTTGCTGCCGTTCTATACACTCACTATACCCTCTCCATTAACGTTGTACCGATGATCGTGAGCCTGCGAGATACATTGGCGGCGGTTGTGGAGATTTTGTCGCGAGCGCGAGCAGCTGCCAAAGGTATTGAGTGGCAGGCAAAGTTTCTCGCTGTCTTCCCGCCTCTCGTCCTGATAATGGTCGGCTTGACTACCCCGGAAGCTGGAAAGATCTATGCACAAAATCCGCTGTATTTATTCCCTGTGTTGATCGGTTCCGCAGTGTCGTACTGGTTGTCGATGAATATGGTTCGGAATGGTTTGTCCATCGAGTCCTCGATGGGTCTCCAAAGTGAAGGTTCTATCCCTGTTGAGAAGATGGGGCAGATCGGGCCTATCAAAGAATGAAAGCGTTCGCCGGCTTCACCGCTTTTCTCATCGGGACGTTATGTGTCGGCGCTCTCTGTTTTATTGGGGCCTATGTGGTTGTCGTAGATCAAACTATTCCTCAACTGCCCGGCTGGGCACAGCGTCCAGTTGAGGAATGGATGCTGGATATTCCACAAGACTCGGAAGCTCTTGATCTGGATAATGATGGTGTGCCAGATTCACGCGATCAAAGTGGTGATAATGGGAATGACGCGAATGGTAACGGTGGAGGCGGTTCCGTTCCAGCTTTGCCTGGTCCAATCGAGTGGGGAAATTACGTTGGCCCCGATGCTATTCCCAGTGGCTTGCCGTTTATCGGACCGGTTCAGAAATGGAGTGTGTGGTATGACGCTCCTTTGCATGGCTGTGAATTCAAAGACCCACATTATAGAAATCACGCAGGATTTGATTTTCCTGTGAACACAGGCACGCCTTTGTATGCAACGATGGGTGGGCAGGTGATCTGGACGGAATATACAAAAGGCGGGTGGGGCAGGTTACTGATTATCCAGAATGGTGATTACCAGATCTGGTATGCCCATATGGCCGAATTTGATGTGCAGGAAGGTGAGATTGTCGAGCCGGGTCAGTTAGTTGGTACGAGCGGCGGAGATAAAACCGTTGATGACCAGGCGGGAAACAGCTCTGGCGCACATCTTCATTATGGGATCAAGAAAAAGACTGGACCGGATACCTATGTATGGGTCGATCCAGTTGAGTATTTTGATATCACCACCTTGACCCCGTGGGGATGTTCTGAATAGGTGCAACTATGTCAACTCGTGTTGGTTCTGCAGTCTTTGAAGATCATATTTCGATGGAGGTATGGCCGGGTTCATGGACGGATACTTTTATTTTTCCGATCAGATATGATGCTGCTCTACCTCCCTGGGATTATGCCGAAGTGGTGAAGACTACAATACCGGTGCTCAAGAAGCTGCGCTGGGGTGTTGCATCTCTTTGGGTTCCTGTAATGGCTCCAGGGAATTGGTACTTTCAAGAAGTGAAATATGCTTTGCGAAATCCTGCAATCCCAGTGGCTGTAACGAAAGGTAGGGAGCACCTGCCACGGACGATCGATTTTTCGGTAATACCCGGTATCCGAGAGGTAGCATCTCCTCCGGGTCCTCCTGCTGATGAATTAGCTACTTCCAAATTAGATGATCGGACCACCCGTTGTTTGCTCGCTTTGGCGCGACTCAATGTGGCTTACACAAACGAGATTGCACGTTACTGTTTGATCAATGAAGCGTACTGCCTGGAGTCTCTTCGGCAGCTGGAAAGCTTGCGATATATAGAGCACCGTAAGGATCCCCTTATTGACTTCCATCTGATGACTGACCGGCAAAAGGTAAGCATGGGGAATGTGAATGATAAGGATTTTCGACCTTACTGGAAAATCAGGCGTCCTGGAGTATCAGCGGCGCTGAGACACTGGGGCGTTCCTGCCGGAACACCTTATGAGTTTCGTAATGAAAGAAACAAACTGCCGGATGGTACGCACAGACGCAGATCTAGGCAGTGGCCCTCATGGGTAAAAAAAGCCCTACCTCATGCCAATATCTATGCAGGCTGGAATGAGGTCAGTATTCCAGATGCACGGGCGAATCCTGACTCACTAGCCTGGGGAGATATAAACGGGGTGGAAACACTGTTTTGGATGGAAGTGGAAAGTGGAAAGTCTTCCCGGCAACTGATCCTGGAGAAGACTATAAGACGCTGGGAAAGGGCTGTGCAGTATGCAAATTATGTGGACGTTCACCTGGTTTTTGCTTTCTTGGGAATGCCCTGGGTGAGAAATGCTGCGCGTTTGGCTTTTATGGATGTCCCCAAGTCATGTGCGGTCGTGGTTGCTGATTGGTCCAAAGAAAATTTTGGACAATTACCATACCCAAAATGGGGCGAAGTAGTATTTGATTGACTATTTCCCATGCCCAAAACCGGGGGCCCAGGGCATAGCCCACCGACTCTAATTCCAAGTCTCAAAATGTTTATCGGAGTATTTTGGTCTCTATCTGTGAGGAAACCACATTCAGGCTCGGCATCAAGGCGAACATCAAGCGACTACATAACCAGTGTTCCACAGCAAGAGTAGTTCTTGGATGTGTCGCGTAGATCAACCATATAACCACACAACCAGCGTTCGCAGCTATGTATCTGATGAAATGATAGCATTTTGTAAGGTTGTTGACAGATGATCCCCTTTAGAATATTTACGCTCGTCATCAGGGTGCCCCCCTCACCCTGGCGGCGAGCATTTGTGTTTTTTCTTGTCGATATTATTACTTAAAGCATAATGTGGTCATTTTGACCACATTATGCTTAATTCCGCTAAACATTGAACTTACTGTAACGATAAATCTTTCTGAAAATTTTGCGGGGGTACTATCATTGTTTATATCGAAACGCCGAGAGTAGACCTTCGAATTGTTTAGATGCATCATCAAGGATTCAAGCTCTAGATAGGCCGACGCTTTTAATGTAGGATACGTTTGTTGATTGAATTCCAAGAAAGGTAGTAATTTCCTATTCAAGTCATGCAAATCCCAACTGCTACCATCTGCTCGTTGCTGAGACATAAGATAAGGGAATTATCCCTCTCACAAGCCCAAATCACAGTCATCTGCGTTTGTTTGAGAGTGGACTGTTCGAATGGGCGGCCTGACAAAAGTTATTTGACCTAAATTATCTTGTAATAAAAAATAGTTACTAGGGCATGACAAAATGCAGTTGATGTCTATGAAGAGGGGAATATAGAATAATTAGGTGATGTATAGACAAAGTATAGAAAGCAAGCAATGTCAACACAAAACGCGAATAAGATTTCGGTATTGGTTGTAGATGACCATCCACCGTTGCGCACAGGAGTGCGGGCCATACTTGAAAGGACGGCTGATATTTTCATTATTGGTGAAGCGCGAAATGGTGATGAGGCGGAAAGATTACTTGAAGAACTGTGCCCAAATATTATTCTGCTTGATCTGAAAATGCCCAATTTTTCTCCATTGGTATTTGAAAAATGGGTACGTGAAAACTATCCAGAAACAATTACCCTGGTCCTCACTGCCCATGATCGCGATGCTTATCTTGCTAATATGATGGATGCAGGCGTAGCTGGATATTTGGATAAAGAGCTGGGAGCCGAGCAGTTGATTAATGCTATTCGCCTTGCAGCTTCTGGAAAGAATCTTTACGATGAACAGCAAAAAACGAGGGTGTTGAAATGGCATGATGAAGTGGAGAAAAAATGGAATAGTTTGTCAGAACGTGAGCGACAGATTCTGCGTTTGCTGGCAAAAGGATTAAGTAATAAGGATATTTCATCAAGCTTATACATAAGTCCTGGGACAGTTAATAAGCATCTGGAAAGAATTTATCAGAAATTAGAGGTAGATTCGCGAGCGGAAGTGATTTTGTGGGGGATTGAAAATAGTAGAGATTTTCCGTATTGAAGTAATTGTGAAAGTAAGTATTATTAGCATGAGCGCTCAAAATAAGGTGAAAGAATTCTGCATGTTCCGTTTCACAATTCTCAGGAGGCACAAAATGAAAAAACGCTTGTTAATAGCAGTGGTAATGGTGACATTGATCGCTGTTTTCGTTGCCGGAGAAGCTTTGGCAGCGGGCCAATGGTACTGGTACGATGTTACTGTACCGAAATTTGGGGGTGCAAGTGTCACGAACAATCAGACCAAGGAGGCTACAGGACAAGCCTCTGTATCGAGTAATCTGATCGGAGGAAACTATGACATGAACATTCGATTGGAATTAGTCGATAACACCTCTAAATCCAATTGGTACAAGATCAATGATGGTACCTTCCTCAGATACAACAATACAGCAGTTGCTGGTCAGGTTACGCACATGAAGCTTAAATCTGACGTAACAGACCCTGTGGACATCCAAGCAAATGGCTATTGGAGCCCAGACAACCCCTAACTCTTCAGGGGCCGTTATCCGCAAAACGATTCGCGGATAACGGCCCCTCATTGATAAATTATCAGAGTCCAATATGCTAAGAGTCGAATTGTTCAGGGCATTTTGCAATCGCCTTTTTTTATTATCTGTTTTGCTTGGAATTTTGGCACTAGCCTACGGATTAGTGGACTATGCAGCGGGTCCTAATCCAATTGATATGCCTGGAGCATCGCCTTTTTTAAATAATGCCTTTGATGCTTTTATCTGGGCGGAGAATAGCCTTTTTGCACTCTTAGTGCCATTATTCGCTGTCTTGCCCTTTTCTGATTCGTTTGTTGTTGATCGCTCCCATGGTTACATAAATTTTATTCTCGCGCGCAGTAACTGTTGGAGATACAACTTTTCCAAATTCCTATCGAACTTTCTGGCGGGAGGAATGAGTTTAGCAATTCCGCTTTTGTTATTCTATGCTTATGTTAATATACGGTATCCCCGCGGTTTCCCACCGCTTACGGAGGCCCGGATACCCTATGACCCAATGCCTGGACCCTTAGGGTTCTACTATCGCGCTGATCCAGATTCGTACATTTTGTTTCTAATTGCTCTAGCTTTTATATTTGGGGGTGTTTATGCTACATTTGCATTAGCTGTCTCTTCGCTTGTTCATAACCGCTATATTGGCCTTGCATTTCCCTTTGTATTTTACAATGTAGCTAATTTTATTCTGGCAGTATTAAGTTTAGAGTATTGGACACCTCCTGCTACTTTGGTGCCTCACTCAATTAATCTCACCTCATGGTTGACTGTATTCGGAGAATTGGGGGGTATCTTTCTGGTCTCTACACTTTGCTTTCTGATTTCAGCCCGGAAGGAACGCCTGTATGCCTAGGTTGAGGGAGGGTATTGCTTCTACATATCGGCAATTCCTATTTTTCGAAATTGACCAGCATCTACTACAGTGGAGATGGACAATACCAATTCCTATTGCTTTATTTATAGCCTATATTGTCACCGGCAGAATATTAGTACTAACAGCTAACTCCTCGCTTGTGAGCAATATTTGGGATGTCTTCTTCAGTGTACTTGGAAATGGCCATATACTTTTTTTTGTCCTCAACGTGGTCTTGATTTATTTAGTTAGCGACTTGCCAATTGAAACACAATTTGGTGAACTTACCATGTTCAGGCTCCGTTCTCGTAAACAGTGGTGGTTCAGCAAAATTTCTGTGTTGCTCGTTCTAGTGTTGTATTATCTGGGCATCAATACCATTGTTGTTGTAATGGTCGCCGCTTTTGCCCTTCCCTGGCAAAGTGGGTGGAGCCAGGGAATGCTCCAGATGCCTACGGATTTCTATCTCAATGCGCAAGCCACAGCTCTCTCTCCTTTACTGGCAATCCTCTTGTTGTTAATCTTGTTACTGCTGGGTTGGTTCGGTTTGGGTCTCGCTACGATATGTGCTAGCCGCTACTTCAATCACGCAACAGCTGGTTTTTTGTTTGGACTGCTCCTTGATATAAGCGGATTAATTGCTTTAAAAGCTGGCGTGCCTCGTCCGTTTGAATACTTATTTGTCCATATCCATCTCTTATTCAATCTACATTCCTATTCTGGATTTCGCTCACCCTATCCGCCTTTCACTATCTCGGTATTGTATTGGGTAATCTGGATTGTGGTTTTTCTGGTCACTGGAGCTAAGATCAGTTTGGCTACTGACTTTTTTCGAAATAATGAAACTCATGGTGAGTAGAGTACCTTTTCGTAATATCCTTCTGTGGAACTTGAAAACAACCTTCCGATGGCAGCATTTCTTGTATGCAGTCATTGTCTTTAGTTTGGTTGGGTGGAGCGGTTCGCGATATGTACAAATACTCTTAGTAAACTTAGAACAGAACATATGGGATGGAGTTTTTGTATCTTTCGCGGGACCTGGGATATGGAATTCATCAATCAGAGAAATGCTGAGATGGTTTGTACCCTACTTGTTATTCTTTTATCTTATTGGGGATATGGCCGAGGGAGAGTTAAGCGTTAGGGGATACGCTGTCATTCCTGCACTGGGTTCTCGGCTGAAGTGGTGGATAGGAAAAGTTGTTACACTTTGTATCTTTGCAATTGGCTATTCTTTATTGGGAATTGGTGTTGTTTCGTTAAGTGCAGCCTTTATGCTTCCGTGGCGTGCCCAGTTAAGCCCTTTTGTATTAGGGCTTTGGCAGTACCTCGACATTTTGACAATTGGCAAGCTTATGGCATGGATAATATTCCTTGTTGGCAGTACTTTGTTTGCTGTGTCCCTCTTACAAATTACTATTTCAATATGGTTGCGAAAGCCTTTTTATGCCTTTGTCCTTGTTTCTATTATTATGGTTTTGTCTTGGCTTATAGGAATCGGGGCCCCAAATATTGCGCCTTGGTTGCCTGGTTCACAGTCTATGCTGTTGCGGCATACAGAATTTGACCCTTCTGTATTCAATTTCTCCTTAGCCCGGTCGCTAATCTATAACTTAGTCTTGAGCATCTTTGTAATCTTAGGAAATATACGTTGCATATGTGGCTTGGATATTTCGGTGCCCAAAACCGATACTCGTACGGAGGAAAAAAGATAATGGAGAATGAGGCGAAAGAAGTGATAGCTGTTCAAGATGTCACAAAAAGAATCGGTAAACGTACTATTCTTGATCGAATATCGCTGAGCGTTCCAGTTGCTCAAATTTATGGCATAAGTGGGCCTAATGGAGCAGGAAAAAGCGTATTGCTACGTGTAATCTCAGGACTTGTCCGAGCTTCAGAAGGGGAAGTGATTGTGTTTGGAGAAAGGATTGGGCAAGACACAGAATTCCCTAGACTGACGGGTATTCTAATCGATAGACCAGGCTTTTTGTCTAATTACAGTGGTTTGAAAAACCTGGAATTACTTGCCTCAATCCGCAACCAAATTACAAGAGATGAAATCATTTCCGTTCTGGATA
Source organism: uncultured Anaerolinea sp. (assembly GCA_964489725.1). Taxonomy (GTDB): domain Bacteria; phylum Chloroflexota; class Anaerolineae; order Anaerolineales; family Villigracilaceae; genus Defluviilinea. The sequence continues at coordinate 49,459 of CAZBAX010000048.1, forward strand.
TAGTAGGGTTGAGTCCAGAAGATACGCGTGTAACAAGAACATATTCTACAGGCATGCTTCAGCGCCTAGGCATTGCCCAAGCGATAATGGAGAAGCCAAAATTGTTGTTGCTTGATGAGCCAACAAACAGTTTAGATCGGCAGGGGGTATCCGATATCCATGCAATACTCAAGCGCCTTAGGCTAGAAGGAGTCACTATTTTGCTGACCAGTCATAGCACAGAGGAGTTGGAGAGCCTTTGTGATGTAGTTTATTGGATAGAAAGAGGTCGCTTAGAACTACAGAGTAACTGTACCAATAGTGCCTAGAGTGAAGTATTAATGGGCCGAATAGGAGATAAACTATGAATACCAGACAGATTGCAAAAATCTTCTTGCCAGGGATCCTTGTTCTAAGTGTTGTGGCTATATCGATCATGAATGTCTCTGCCCAACCGCAAGGAGGAACCCTTTCTATGGTGAACGCTCCTATGCAGGATGTGGCAGATGCAGCGCTGAAATCCACTGCGACGCGATTTCAAGTGTTAAGTGAGCAGATTGCTGTACCTCTTGCTCGTGCCGTTACTAAAGAAGAGTTGCCCCTATTAGGTCTTCCCGAAATTGATTTTGGTGGAGAAGATCCACCATTAGCACTGGTGGTTCTTAAAGGAGAATTTGATGTTCGAAACCTAAGGGGTGGCGCTGCAAGCGATACACCCTGGGAGGTAAAGTTTATTGCCTATGTTTTTGATCTCAAAGCTGGTGTGCCCACTCTCACTTTAGTTTCACCTGATGGCTCGATTTTTCGAGATCTGCTCAATGATCCTTCACTCCCAGTAGCCGAGCCAGATGTGAATCGAACTGGACAACCTGAAGAAGGAGTCGAGCCATCTGTTCCTGTCGCCCCTGCTGATAAACTCCCTTATGGTGCAATGGAGCACCCTGCGGCCACACTTAGCAATGTGCTTCCTCCTGAACCATGAAATTGAATAGATAGGGAAGAACCGCCCTAGCGAATCCCAATCTTGCTTTCTTCAAATACTTGGAGATAGAGAAATATCTACTAGCTGAAGCTAGCAAATCGTCGGCATATAGTTTCTTACACTGTGCCTAGTATTACAACGCAAGGTTAGGGGAGAAAGCCGCTAATTGAGCCAGCTTTCT
>CAZBAX010000049.1:0-50311 GCA_964489725.1 uncultured Anaerolinea sp.
CATGGACGATACACGCAGCATGGAACGCCGCCATCTCGAACGTGTCGGTATCGTCGCCGCGCTGGGGGTGGGCCTGGCACTGCTCAGTCTTTATATTCGGATTAATCGTTTGGCGTTTGAAGTGGCAGCCGGGCTGTTGCTGCTGGCTGCATTGGGCTTAACAAGACTGGTCATCGGTTTGAGGAAATAGTAGCGCAGGGCCATCTCAACGTTCGATAAATTTTTCCATTCGGATGTCGTCCCAAAGCTTGTTCTGCCAGAACGTGAAATTGGGGATACGGCCAATTTCCTGATAGCCCATTCTCTGATATAGCTTGATCGCGTTGGTATTGAACTCGAATACGCCAAGCTCCATCCGTCGCAGTCCTAGTCTTTTGATTTCCTGCTCAAGATATTGCAGCGCGAGGTAGCCGATTCCCTTGCCTCTGGCGACCTCTTCACCGATCATAATGCCGATCCATGCTGTGCTGACGTCTTTTTTGTAAAGGTGTTTGGGGTCTATCTGAAATTCCATGGAGCCAACAGGCTGATCTTGCAGGCAGATCAAGTACATCTGCTTGCGTGCAAGCCATTCTTCTAAAACTTTGATGGTCACCTTCGTTGTTTTATCCAGCGACTCCTGGTCTTGATTCACTCGGATCAAGTGGATCAAGCGGGGATCATTTTCCCATCTGCTGAAACATTCGGCGATCTCCACGGACGGTTGGGTCAACTTTCTGAATTCGACGTTCATTCTATCTACTCCATAATCTTCATTGGTGTCTGATATTCTCCAGCCACGCCTGGGTTACTTTTGGATGTACAAACCGAATCACTTCCAGGTGTCGATGCTCAGGTTGAGATAGCAGCATCGCGTATTCCCGTTTTCGCCGCCAATACGTTTTGAACAACCAGTGGAACAATGACTCCTGAGACCAGAGTTTGAAATGGTTCGACAGAGACTCGTAATTTGTTCCCCACAGCAATTCATGGCTCCACCAGCGCCGGAACGTGCGACGCGTGAGCTGCCACAACACGGTCAGTAACGGATAGTCAAGCCAGATGACGGCTTGTGCTTTCGACCAGACCAGCTCGCGGACCTCGCGATAATTTCCTGCAACGATCCACTTCTCGTATTGAATTGCTTTCTCCACGCGTGCGCGGAACGTTTCCAAAGGAGCTTCCTGCCAGCCTGGCTCCCAGTGCAACGCGTCGAGCTCGATGAAATTCATGTCAAAACGTTTGGCAAGGGTCTCTGCCAGGGTCGATTTGCCTGAGCTGGTGACGCCGATGACGACGATGCGATTATAGGAGAACGATGACATAGGGATTTTGCCACACACCAGCCCCGGCGGGGTGGTGCCGGGAGAGCCACGGAGACACAGAGAACACAATTTAAGAATCTCTGCGTCTCTGTGGCTCCGTGGCTTGTTATCTTACATAGATGGGATTACTGAAGATCCAGCCGCGTTTGAGCCCCAGGTAGTTCTTCCATGCCTCCACGCGATAGACGCCAGGTTCGGTGACGCTGTACGCGCAGGCGTAGGAATTCTTCCAAATGTTAAGAATTTTTCCATCCTTGATCAAACGGATCTCCGCCGGCCTGGGGAGATGAGCCTGTAACGTAACACCGCCTTTGCTGGGGATTTCATCGCCCATGATGACAGACCTTTCCAGTCCACGAGCTTTGAAGACGAAACCCCGCGTCGACGCCGGAAGATCGTAGCCCACAAAACACCTGCCCGCGCCGAGCGCTTCGTAGATCATCTTCTTGTCGGTGGGAACGTCGCCCGTCAGCGGTTCGGGGATGAAAATATGAGTGTTGACCGTCCGAAAGTGAAAGTCATAGGGAAAGATCGTGCGGTGGATGGGTCCCATATGCATTTTAAGCGCGTGCGCATCCGAGCCGCCGATCGCCACTACGCGTCGTCCTTCTTCGAGCAGTTCATCCCAGCGCTGTAAAACCTCGGGGATGGGCTGGCGCCCGATGAATCGCGGAAAGAAGGCGTAGAATGCGCCGTGCAATTTGGTGGGCACGACCGTCTTAAGCTCGCTCAAGCCATTCCAAAGCTCGATGCCCGTGTAGTTGCGGACCTCCCACGATTCCCAGGAAATGTCGGTTTCTTTGAACGCCGGGGCTTCGGGGTCCTTTGGGTGAGCAATGAAGGAGAGTCCGCCCGCGTCATTGACCCCGTTGATCAACGCCTGTGGATCGTCCGCCAGATGAGACAAATCCCGGTTGGCGTTGAACACCAACAGGTGGTTTTTTTGCGGATCCCGGTCCTGGTCGTGGACTTCCTGTCCAACCAGGACAAGTACCCGGCTTAGCCGGAGCGGGGAATTCGGGTTTCGTCCAACCCGGTAATATCCCTCCACGCCCTGCACCAACACATTATGGTCCGTCACAATCACCGCATCCAGGCCCGATCTGATGGCGGCCTCGGCGATATCCTTGTGCGTTCCTGTACCGTCGGAGTAGCGGGTGTGCATGTGCAGGTTGACTACGATTTCGTGCATCTACTTTGCTCCAGCCGCCGTCCCGCCACTTGCGCCCGCCAGGGCAGGCGTGGTGCAGTGCAGGTGAGATACCGTTTATGCGGTGCCCGGCGGCAACTTCTCTACAAACAGAATCGCCGGGGACGGCGATGCGAGCAGGGGAAATACCTCAAGTTGACGGTTCTTCCTCCCAGCGGGTATAATGTTCCCGCTTAACGAAAAGGAGGCTCGTCGTAAATGGTTACGTATCTAAATATCGCGCTGATTATAATCTCAGTCCTTCTCATCCTGAGTGTCATCCTTCAGAGTAAGGGTGCCGGTTTGGGTGGGCTGACAGGCGCTGACGCGGGAAGTGTCTTCACCGCCCGTCGTGGCGTGGAACGCACGTTGTTCTGGACCACCATTGTGCTGAGTGTGTTGTTTTTTGCTTTGGTGATCACGGTCCTGGTCATTTCCTGATTTCAGGAATTCCTGTGAAAGGCAGTTCCTTCCGCATGCCTTGGTCTGCGGGGTGAATGTGCCTTTCTTTTTTTGCCATTTTCAAACACGAAGGGCACCAGGGACACTACGGTTTATGGTCTCCTCAATCAAGAAGGTTTTCCAACCCATACCACTTGATGTTGAACGTGTTGGAAAAGCCGTACTCGACGCGTCCTTTAGGGTTCATACGGCTTCAGGACCCGGCTTACTTGAATCTGTTTACAGGACGACTGTAAAACATGTCCTTGAGAAGAACGGTATCCTGGCAGAAACTGAAGTAAAACTCCCTATCATGTTTGAGGGGGTAAAACTTGAATCCGGTTTGCGCCTTGATTTGGTTGTGAACAATTGTGTTATCGCGGAGCTTAAATCGGTAGAAAAGATGAATGCAGTCTTTGATGCACAACTATTGACCTATCTTCGCTTGAGCGGAATCCGTCTTGGTTTTTTGATCAATTTCAACGTAGCGCATTTGAAAGACGGAATCAAACGAATTGTCGTCTGAACTCTCGGATGCAGACAACTACTAACCCCCAAAGCCTTAAAACCTTTGAGTACTTTGTGTCCTTTGTGTTTAAGAGTTCAACGCAAATGGAAAAAATGAATCTTCTATGAAACAATTACGCTGGCAGATACTGGTCGTTCTGATCACATTGGGGATTGTGGCTGTCTTGTTGTTCAGCCAGCAATCGCCGACCATCACCGGGCCCATCCTTCCCGAGCCGGAACAGGGGGGGGTCTACACGGAAGGGCTGGTCGGTTCGATGGGACGACTCAACCCCCTGCTCGATTGGAACAATGCGGCCGACCGCGATGTGGACCGGCTGCTCTTCAGCGGGCTGGTCAGGTTCGATGAACGCGGCCTGCCTCAAGCTGACCTGGCCGCCGGATGGGGTGTGGCGCAGGACGGCACGATCTATAACTTTTCGATCCGAGACAACGCTGTCTGGCATGATAACCAGCCGGTGACCAGTGACGACGTGATCTTTACCATCGAAATGATGAAGAGCGGCGGGTCGTTGTACCCGCAGGATATCAAAGACTTATGGGGCAAAATCGAGGTTACGAAACTCAATGACAAGAATCTCAAGTTCGTGCTGCCGGAACCGTTCGTGCCCTTCATGGACTATTTGACGTTTGGCATCCTGCCGAAGCACATCCTGGGGGCAGTGCCGCCCGACCAGATGGCAGACGCTGAATTTAATATCAAGCCGGTCGGCACGGGACCTTATCGATTCGATCATCTTATCGTCGATGACGGTCAGATCGCAGGCGTTGTGTTGACGCTGTCCACCACGTATTATGGCGAACCCCCGTTCATCGAGCAGGTGGTGTTTCGTTATTACCCAACCTCCAAAGAAGCGCTGGATGCCTATCGACAAGGTGATGTATTGTCTGTCAGTCAGATCACATCTGATGTCTTGAGCGCCGCGCTGGAAGAACCTAATCTTTCGTTCTACACAAGCCGCATGCCGCAAATGAGTTTCGTGCTGTTCAATTTGAACAACTCGGAAGTTGCCTTTTTACAAAATGCAAAGGTGCGACGCGCCCTCATGCTGGGCATCAACCGCCCGCACATTATCAATTCCTTCTTGAATGGGCAGGCGATCATTGCTAATAGTCCGATCCTGCCGAACTCATGGGCATATTACGATGGGACCGAACAATTCGAATATGATCCCGAGGCCGCGATCAATTTATTGAAGAGCGAAGGGTATGTGATTCCGGCAGGCGGAGGCGACGTTCGCGCCAAGGAAGGCGTTTCGCTTTCGTTTACGATGATGCATCCCGATGACCTGGTGCACGCCAACATCGCCCAAACGATTCGGGATGAATGGGCCGCGATCGGTGTCCAGGTGAATCTGCAGGCGGTGCCGTATGACACACTCGTGTTGGAGTCGCTCGCGTCTCGCACCTATCAAGCCGCCCTCGTGGACTTGAACCTTTCGCGCACCCCCGACCCGGACCCGTATCCGTTCTGGCACCAGGCCGAGGCCACTGGCGGACAAAACTATTCACAATGGGATAACCGCCCAGCCAGCGAATATCTCGAACAGGCCCGCGTCACTGCAGATTACACCATGCGTGCCCGGCTGTATCGCAACTTCCAAGTGGTCTTTGGCAAGGAACTGCCCGCGCTGCCTTTGTTCGTCCCGGTCTACTCGTACGGCGTGGATGCGCAAGTGCAGGGGGTTCAGGTGGGGGCGTTGTATGAGCCGTCTGATCGCCTGGCCACCTTCACACGCTGGTACCTGCTCACTCGCAGGGCGCTCGACCAGTCCGACGATCCGACCGCTATCCCATAGCATACAACCTTGCGAAGGTGAATTAGCCTTCGCAAGGTTCCGCTGAAAACTAAATCCAAGAGAGAATCCATGAGCAACCTTCAAAACGCATTGGACTACGCACATCAGAATCGCGACCGCTTCATCAATGAGTTGACGGAAGTATTGAAGATCCCATCCATCTCGACCGATGACGAATACAAGCATGAAGTTCTGCGCGCTGCCGAATGGATGGCAAATCATCTCAAGCAGCTCGGCATCGAGAATGTAGAAGTCATGCCCACGGACGGCGGCCATCCTGTCGTCTATGGTGATTACATCAAGAAACCTGGCGCGAAGACTGTTCTCGTGTACGGACATTACGATGTGCAGCCGGCCGATCCGCTCGAGTTGTGGGAGACCGGACCGTTTGAGCCGCGCCTCGCTGGCGATTTGTTATTTGCACGTGGTTCCTCCGATATGAAAGGACAGGTGCTGGCCGCGTTCGACGCGATCGAGTCGCTGATGAAAGCCGGCGGAGAATTCCCGGTCAACTTAAAGTTTTTGCTCGAAGGCGAAGAGGAGATCGGCTCCAAGCATCTTGAAGCATTCCTCCAAAGACATGCCGAAAAATTCAAGGCAGATGTGTCGCTGAATCCCGATGCAGGCATGATCGGCGTCGATATGCCGACCATTACGTATGGTCTGCGCGGTCTTGCCTATTTTGAACTTCATGTGTCCGGTCCCCGGGCAGATCTGCACTCTGGTCTGTATGGCGGCGCGGTCCATAACCCCGCCCAGGTGCTCACCGAACTGATCGCCAAGATGCATGACGAAAAGGGACGTGTCACGTTGCCTGGTTTCTACGACAGCGTTCGCCCCATCAGCCAGGAGGAACGTGCTGCCTTCGCTCGTCTGCCGAATGACGATGCTCATTACATCCAGGAAACCGGCGTTCCGGCCTTGTGGGGCGAAGAAGGCTATATTGCCGCGGAACGCACGGGCGCACGTCCGACCCTGGAAGTGAACGGCCTGCTCTCCGGCTGGACCGGTCCTGGATCAAAGACCGTTCTGCCGGCAAAAGCCATGGCCAAGATTTCGTGCCGGCTGGTTCCCGATCAGCATGACTCGGAAGTGGAGAAACAGATGATCCGCTTCATGGAACAGAACGCGCCGAAGACCGTCCAATGGGAAGTCAAAAAACTCACAGGCAGTCCGTTTGCGATCGCCGATCTGAATAACCCGGGGATGCAGGCCATGAAGGACGCCATGCAAGCAGCCTGGGGCGTGCAGCCATACCTTCGTCGTGAAGGCGGTTCCATTGGAGCGGTGGCGATGCTGCAGCAGATTTGCAGCGTGGAATCCGTGCTGGTCGGTATGGGATTGCCGTCAGACAACGTCCATTCCCCAAACGAACATATGCATTTACCCACCTGGTATAAAGGCATCGATTCGTTCATTCATTTTTTCAACAATCTCGCCTAGCATGTCGCGCTGAGCGGAGTGCGGAGCACGTAGTCGAAGCGTCTCGTTTACAGAGGAACTCAGATATTCATGGAAGACAAGATCATTTCATACGGTGGACAGGCAGTCATCGAGGGCGTCATGATGCGTGGGCAAAGGGCATTCGCCATCGCCATGCGTGCGCCCGACGGCAAGATCGTAATTCACAAAGAGGGACTCGCGGCCGTGTATCGCTCACGGATCGCAAAGATCCCCTTCGTGCGCGGTGTGATCTTATTGTGGGATGCACTTGGCCTGGGCATGCGTGCCCTTACGCTCTCGGCAAATACGCAGACCGGCGAAGAGGAAAAGCTCGAAGGGCCTGCACTGTATCTCACAATGGGCATATCCCTCGCGATCGGCATCGGACTCTTCATATTACTCCCGGCTGGCATTGGCGGCTGGGCAGAACTTTCACTCGGCTGGAACAACCTGGCCCATAACCTGCTGGAAGGTCTGATCCGCTTGCTGCTGCTGGTGGGGTATATCTGGGCAATCGGTTTTATGCCAGATGTAAAGCGGCTCTTCGGCTATCACGGCGCGGAACATAAGACCATCAATGCCTACGAAGCCGGCGCCGAGCTGACGCCCGAAAACGTGGCAAAGTATCCAATCGAGCACGCCCGCTGCGGTACGGCATTCATGCTGACCTTTGTATTGATCTCGGTCATTGCGCACAGTGTACTAGGCGATCTGGATCTCTTCTGGCGTCTGGCCAGCCGAATCTTATTGATCCCTGTCATCGCCGGGATCGCTGTGGAATACATCCGCTGGACGGCCAACCACCTGAATTCGCCCTTTGTACGCTTCCTCATCAAGCCGAATCTTGCTCTGCAATCCCTGACCACGCGCGAGCCTGACAAGTCTATGCTGGAGGTCGCGATCGAATCCTTCAAGACGATGCGGACTGCTGAACAGGAACTGGTTGCGTAGCTGATACAGCTCTGAGTAATCACTCGGGACAAACTAAACTCCACTCGTCATTGCGAGCCCGCGCGCCGAGCGGGGCGAAGCAATCTTACATTGTATAGCTTGAGATTGCTTCGTCGTGGCGCTTGAGGCGTCACTCCTCGCAATGACGGTATCATTTTTTATAATCACCTCCATGAAACGAACTCTAAAATGGTTTCCGATCATGATATTGACCGGATTGCTTCTCTTCGTGGGCATCATTGCCTACTACGACCGCGGCCGCCCCGCGCCGGTGCCGATGAAAAAAGAGTTGTACGAGGGCGTGATCTATCGTCGAGTGGTTCACGTCTTTCCACGCCCCATGGTCGCGCATATCATTCAGATCGATACCAAAACAAAAGGGATCAGCTTTCTCGTCACGCCGCCAGAGGCACAGAATGAGCAACCGTTAAAAGCGCGCACAACATCGCAGTTTCTGGAGGAATTCGGGGTACAGATCGCAGTCAATGGTGACGGGTTCACCCCCTGGTGGTCGAACGGCCCCACGGATTATTATCCGCATATAGGCGACCCGGTCACGCCGCTGGGATTTTCAGCATCGAATGGAGACGTATATTGGACCGGGCAGAATGCAGAGGATGTCGGGATCGAACCAACGTTATACATCAATCGTAGGAACGTGCTGTCTTTTAATAACCGCCCTGGTAATGTTCACAATGCCATATCAGGTGACCGTATGCTCTTGCAAAAAGGGGAGATCGCGGCAGACCTGGACGATGAAGAGTTGGATCCACGCACAGCGCTCGGCATGAATCGCAATGGGCGCTATCTCTACATCGTGGTGATCGATGGACGCCAGCCTTTCTACAGCCAGGGCGCAACTTTCAAAGAGTTGGCCGAACTGCTAAGAGAGTATGGCGCGTACACAGCCATGAGCCTCGACGGCGGTGGTTCGTCCGCGTTGGTGATCGAAGGGGATGATGGTTCTGCGCAGCTCATGAACTCGCCGATCGATCATTACATCCCGGGGCGCGAACGGCCGGTGGGAAATCATCTGGGCGTATTCGTGAATCCATAAGGCAGGAATATTGTCAGACTTGAGCGGCAACCGTATACGAGAGCTTGACCCATCGATTCGCGCCGATCTCGCCCCAGCCATTGACCTCACGTGACACCGGCAACAGATCATCCTTTTTTACCGTACCGACTACATCCGCAGTCAGGGCCGGACCAGAGCGCACGTTCAGTGTAGGAGTCGTCACCTTCACGATACGGCTTACCCGAAAGCCAATCGCCATGACCGGAATAAGCGCCGAACGTTCAGGGTTAGGGAAGGACGGATCAGCAGCCACTGCCTTCCAGGCCTGCCAGAACGCCTCCAGCGGATACGCGTGCGCCTCGCCAACCAGCGGATCGGTAAAAAACGGATCGTGAACATAAATGTATTTGGGATCAACACCCACGACCACAGCAAAATGTGGACCCTGAAACGGTTTCTCTGTCAGCCCCGCTTCAAACAAGACTTTATAGCGGATCAGGACGATGGGCGGTTTGCCCGATGCCACCAGGCTGAACAGGTCTGGTATCGATAAGCCTGCGCGGAAATCGGTCAGAATGCCCACGCTGTTCAAAGCACTGCGAATCTGATTCACGCTCAAGAATGGATCACCCGGAATATTGAATTGTGCATAAAACTCATTCGGCGTGATCGATGATTTCTGATAGGCGCGCATGAGCATGACGGCACAGGCTGCGCCGCAATCGTTGGAGTGCGCGTCGGCATCTTTTCCAATTTGTGAAACATAAGGAACCGGCAACAATGTGACCGGGCGCAGCGCATTACCCAGGTTATATTCCATGGCTCTACCCGTTGCCAGGTCTTCAACTTTGAAGCGTCTCTTGGGATCTTGCGCAGGTGTTTCGTCTGAATTCTCAGTTGGGGCCGGGACCTTCGATCTGTCTGGACGCCTGCCTGCCTGGGCCTCGGCGGGCGTCAGCCCCATCACTTCTACATGCAGCGGATCCCAGCCTACATGGATGGGTACTGTCCATGATTGCGCGGCGATGGCATCGTCGATGGCTTTTGCCTTGGCCTCCGACAACTCCCAGCGGATGCCGGTGGCGAGTCCGTTGCGTTGGGCGGCGGCAGCCAGGCGCAGCATAAAGTCTGTTTTGGCATTGAAGGGACGGTTGTCGTCGATGATATCCGCTGCCAGCGCCTCTTTCTCACCGTTCGCGCCAGTCACGTTATGAAAGCCATACTTTGTACGAGTGGTTCCGGCGTTATACGCTCGCAGTTGATCTGCCTCCGAACGCCAGGCCTCCTGGATGCGCGGTCTATACCCCGCGGCTTCCATTTCCTCAACAACAGCTGCAACCCGGGTACGCACGTATGGGTATAACTCCTGGAGGCGCAATTGATTACGTTGGCGGCGTTCGGCTTCGAGCATTGGGCATATCCCTCAGTGATTGCATTCGAGGATCAAAATGCGATCTCACCGATCTGTTCAAAGTTAACATCGAATAGTTCTTCGGCTTGCATTTCTGCTTCTGCTTCATCCCAGTCCCCTGCGCCGATGCCGCGTTCACAGTACGACCTGTAGGTGCAGTAGGCGCACTTTTGACGGTCATCGGTTTGCGGGTAGGAGGATGCGCCCTGAGCCTGACCAAGGGTCACCTCCCCGGAGAGTTTCGCAAGCAGGTCCCAGTCGCGTTGATACTGGTCAGTCATGTATTCGAATCGGGCAGGTTCATTGGGAAACTCCGCAAACCAGTAGATCATCTCGATCTCTTCCGGCCGGAAGGGCACGCCCTTGTTAAGGTGTGTGCCCGCCTTGACGAGCAGAGCACGATAGACACGCGTCTGCATGCGCGCCGACAGCCATTCATTGCGCGGTCGTTTGCGATAGGTTTTCCAATCGTAGATCGTGGCTTTGCCATCCCTGACCGCGATCAAATCGTACTTGGCGAGCAGGCGGTAGTGGTCGAGAGGTGCAGAAAGAGTGAGCTCCGGGTAAACGGTTCCGAGTTCCTCACGATTCGGGAACGCCCGCAAAAAATGGTCCCACCAACGCCGCAGGTTTTCAGTATTCGCCAGCTTGCCCACCCGTGCGGCGGGGAGCCCGATCAAGTATTGCTGCACAAGCCGATGGAAATATTCACCCTCCTGTTGATGTTTTTCATTCTCCAGCGCCGGTTCCGACTCGACCGCGGGATAGCTAAGCCGCTCAAGATAACGCAGCCGAAAGCGCAGCGCACAATCGACGTAATCCTGCAGAGACGATTGTGAAAGCAACTGGATCGTTCTCGTGTTCATGGCTGGAAATTATACCCTTCACGGTCACACACCTGCCAGGGCAGGCGGGTGACCGGGGGCATTCGATGGCACCAGGTTTTGTGACGTTTTACGACGGGATGCGTTATACTTTGCAAGGAAATTTTACCTAGGAGAGAGAACTATGGATTGGAGTTGGATTTCACAACCCGAAACCTGGATTGCGTTCTTAACGCTGGTCGCGTTGGAACTTGTGCTGGGGGTAGACAATGTAATCTTCATTTCCATTCTTGCGGGCAAATTGCCGGCAGAACAACAACAACGTGCTCGCAGCACAGGCATTATGCTGGCGGTCCTCACCCGCATTTTGCTGTTGCTATCGCTCTCGTGGATCATTGGACTGACCGAACCGCTCTTTCGAGTGCTGGAGTTTGATATCTCCGGGCGCGACCTGGTGTTGATCGCGGGTGGACTCTTCCTGCTTTGGAAAAGTGTGCACGAGATCCACCAGAAGCTGGAAGGCGAAGAAGGACATGCTTCGGCGAAGGTCCGTGCTTCGTTCTGGAGCGTCATCATTCAGATCATGCTGCTCGACATCGTATTCTCATTGGACTCTGTGATTACCGCGGTAGGTATGGTGGATCATATTGCGATCATGGTCGCGGCGGTGGTGATTGCAGCCAGTGTTATGGTGTTCACCGCGACACCGCTGTCGAATTTCGTGGAGAAGCACCCCACGATCAAAATGCTGGCGCTGAGTTTCCTGCTGTTGATCGGTTTTACGCTGATCGTGGAAGGCCTGCATCAGCATATCCCGAAGGGATATATCTACTTTGCGATGGGCTTCTCAGTCCTTGTGGAGATGTTGAATCTGAGACTGCGAGCCAAAGCGCCCGAGCCGGTCAGTTTGCACGAACCCTATAAGGCGGCGGTAGCGGCTGGCGTAGCGTCGACAGTTGTCGGTGCGGCGCCAAAGGCCCGTCAACAATCCAAAAAGAAGAAGAGAAAATAACCCAGTCCTAAACAATAAACCCTCTGCGGCCCGCACTTGCAGAGGGTTTGTCTTTACTGTTTACTATTTACTGACCACTGACTACTGACTACTGACCACTGCTTACTGTCCCCTGTTTCCTACTTGCCGTTGCCGTTCCCGCCGTTCTTTTCCTTCGCCGCTTTGATAAATCCCGAAAACAACGGATGCGGTCTCATCGGCCGTGATAAGAACTCGGGGTGGAATTGACTGCCAACCATGAAGGGATGATCCTTGATCTCGGCGATCTCGATCAATCTACCGTCGGGGGAAATCCCTGAAAAGACCATGCCCGCCTTTTCGAACTCGCCGCGGAAGGCATTGTTGAATTCAAAGCGATGGCGATGACGTTCGTCCACTTTTTCCTCGCCATAGGCCGCCGCGGCTTTTGACCCGGGCTGCAAAACGCATGGATATAAGCCCAGCCGCATCGTCCCGCCCATGTCGGTGATCGAGCGTTGTTCGATCATCAGATCGATGACGGGATATTCCGTGCCGCGGTCGAATTCCGACGAGTTGGCATCCTCATGATTCAACACACCGCGCGCAAAATCAATACACATGGTTTGCATCCCCAGACACAACCCCAGATAAGGTACTTTCTTTTCGCGGGCATAACGCGCTGCCAGGATCTTGCCTTCGATACCGCGTGACCCGAAGCCGCCGGGTACCAGGATGGCATCTGAGTCCTGGATCACATCCCAGCCCTTGTCTTTCTCAAGGTCAGCCGAATGCACCCAGCCGATCTCCACCTCCACGTCGTTTCCGAGCGCGGCATGTTTGAGCGCCTCGCGCACAGACATATAAGCATCCTGTAATTCCACGTATTTGCCCACCAGGGCCACTTTCACCGTTGGCTTTGGCTTGCGAACGCGTTGTACAAGTTTCTCCCACGATTTCATATCCGGTTGGCGCGTGGCGTTCATCTTGAGCTTCTGCACCAGATAATCACCAACGCCGGCGCGTTCCAGCAGCAATGGAACTTCGTACAGTACGTCGCTGGTGGTCATGGGGACAACTGCTTCCTTTTCCACGTCACAGAACAGGGCGATCTTGTCGCACAACTCCTTTTCGATTGGCTGGTCGGCGCGGGCGACGATCATATTCGGCGAGATACCGATCGAGCGCAGCGCCGCCACAGAATGTTGTGTGGGTTTGGTCTTGATCTCACCGGTTGCGCCGATCTGCGGCAGCCAGGTCACATGGATGAAGAACACATGCTCGCGTCCGACCTCGTTGCGCAGCTGGCGTAGTGCTTCGAGGAAGGGTTGCGATTCGATATCGCCCACTGTGCCGCCAACTTCGACAATCACAACATCGGCGCTGGTTTCCTTGGCGATGCCTGCCACCCGGCGTTTGATCTCGTTGGTAATATGCGGGATCACCTGGATCGTCCCCCCCAGAAAATCACCGCGCCGTTCCTTTCCGATGATATCCGCGTACACCTGTCCGCTGGTGAAGTTGCTGGAGCGGCTCAGGCGGATGTCGATGAACCGTTCGTAGTGCCCCAGGTCCAGGTCCGTTTCTGCGCCGTCATCGAGCACGTACACCTCTCCATGCTGGTAGGGGCTCATCGTGCCTGGATCCACGTTAATGTATGGATCCAGTTTTTGAACCGCGACCTTCAAGCCGCGCTCTTTCAGCAGCAGCCCCGTCGCGGCCGCGGTCACACCTTTACCGACCGACGAAACCACACCGCCTGTATAAAATAAATATTTTGTCGTCATATTTTTGCCTTTCTAATGCACACCCCTCTCCCAGTGGGAGAGGGGCAGAGATGAGGGTTAAATCAGATGGGGAGGGCGATGAAGCCCTCCCCATCGGGGGTTGTCTTTGTTAGGGGTGAAAGCTGGTTCTTATTTTTCATCCGACTAGTTTAAAAATATCTTCCGCAGCACGGCGCATTTCGAGCAGGATCATTCCGAGTTTTGCATCCTGACGAGACATCACAGTCAAAACGGCTTCCTCTCCGATGGAGGTCAACACGATGGAGCCCTTATCGCCTTTGATCGAGACCTGCTCCAAACCTTTGCGTCCCAGCTCAGTGGAAATGCGTTCACCCAGGCTCAGCATCGCCGCCGACATTGCTGAGACGCGGTCTTCTTCCACGCCCTGCTGCAAGGCAGAAGCCATGATCAAGCCATCTACAGAAACGACCGCCGAGGCCTCAATATCGGGCGCGGCGGCTTGCATATTGCGCAGGCGTTCCACCATCTGTTCAGCGCGGTTCTTTGTCATAGGGGTCTCCTGAGTGCCGTAGGTCCTGCAATTCTTTGCCAGGATATCTGCCACAGTTTACCATACTTCAAAAGCCCTGGTGATTGGGCTTACATTTCAATTTGTAAATAATTGTTCCGCGCTGACACACCTGCACTGCATCCGCAGCGCGGTGCACACTTGCCCCGGGCGCAAGTGCCGGGGAGTGTCGTGCCCATAGGGTAGCGGAGCGTAGCGCAGTCGAAGCGTGGGTCTCATGTTACACAGAGTTTTCAAAGTGAGGAGCGCTTCGACTACAGATCTCAGTCAGCGCGGCCGACAACAGAATTTGACCCGCTCCCTGCTTCATGTTAAACTTACTTGTTCGACTGATGAAAAAGACGCTCATCCTTCTCCCTTTTTTGCTTTTCGTGATCGCTGCACAGGATTCGGGCGCGGCGATCACGTCTCCCAAGCCTGGGGATGCTCTGCGCGGACAGGTCAACATCATCGGTTCGACGGATCTGCCAAACTTCGTCTCTGCCCAGTTGGACTTTGCCTACGCGTCCGATTCAGCCGGCACCTGGTTCCCGCTCCAGGCGTTGTCGCAGCCCGTATTTGACTCTCCCCTCTATACCTGGGACACCACCTCCATCACTGACGGTGACTACATCCTGCGACTGCGCGTATTCACTGCGGATGGGGCGGTGCAGGAAGTGACAGTGCCCATCCAACTACACAATGATGCGATTCCTACACCCACCCTGGCGCCCACCTCTACAGCCGGACCGGTGGACGTTCAAATCCCGACGCCGTTTCTGCTGGCCGCCTCACCAACTCCAACCGATGTGCCGCACCCCACGCCAAGTCCATTGCCCACCAATGCCGCCTCGCTCAATGACAACGAGATCTACGCCAGCCTCGGACGCGGTGCCCTCGTGATCCTCGGCCTCTTTGCCTTCGCTGGCATTATCCTTCGCCTCCGCCGCTTCTAAGCCGCTACCCAACGCCTGACACCTGGAACCTGACACGTAAAATGACCCCTGAATCCTCCTACCTTCTGATCGGTCTTGGCAACCCGGGACGCGAATATCAAAACAACCGTCACAACTTCGGTTTCATGCTTATTGACCGTCTCGCTGTTCGTCTCGGCGCGCGCGGGTTGAAAGTGCAATCAAAAGCCATTGTCACAAGCACGACCTACGAGGACCGCCGCTTGATCCTGGCCAAACCACAGACCTACATGAACCTCTCGGGTCAGTCTGCGCAGGGATTGCTGAACTTCTACAAATTGCCCATGGAAAACATGCTCATCGCGCACGATGACCTCGACATTCCCTTTGGCACGATCCGTATGCGCCCCGGTGGTGGACCTGGCGGCCAGAGGGGTGTGGCATCCACCATAGAGCGGCTCGGCACGAAAGACTTCGCCCGCCTGCGTTTAGGCATCGGGCGTCCGCCTGGGCGGATGGATCCCTCCGCTTACGTGTTGCAGGATTTTTCACGTGAAGAAATGAAGATCCTTTCAGAACTTCTGGACCGCGCCGCGGATGCAACGCTTGAGTTCGTGGTCAACGGACTCGATAAGGCGATGAATAAATATAACGGTTCGATGGAACCGTAACCGTTATGGAAGCAATTCTCCATAAGATTCGCGCACTGCCTGAATATCAGCAATTGCTAAATGACATTCGAGCCAACGGGAAGCAGCTTCCTGGTTTGGGATTGCCGCGCGCCGCGCGCCTGCCTGTCCTTGCGGCATTGCACCAGGATCTGAACCGACCGATCCTGTTCGTGACCGACCGCGCCGACCATGCGTTGGCAATGCACGATGAACTGGGATTCTGGGTGAAATCGCCGCGCTATCATTTCAGTGAGCCAAATCCATTATTCTATGAACAGGCGGCCTGGGGAGTCACCACCCGGCGTGAACGTTTGCAAACGCTGACGGCCCTGGCAGCATACCATTTGCCCTTTGCACAGAAACCACAGGAGCCGCCGATCTTCGTTACCTCGGCCCGTTCGCTGATGACGCGTACACTTCCGCGCCGCGACTTCCTCAAAGCCTGTATGCGATTGTCGGTTGGGCAGACTACTCAGCCCGATTCAGTACTCCGTCATTTGGCAGAGATCGGTTATCAGCGTGTCAATACCGTGTTGGAACCGGGACAATTCTCGCGCCGCGGCGGACTTCTCGATATGTGGACGCCGGCTGAGAAAATGCCAGTCCGTTTGGATTTCTTCGGCGATGAGATCGAGACGATCCGCAAGTTTGACCCGGCTTCACAGCGTACGATCGAGAGCCTGGAATCCATTCTGGTTACACCGGCGCGTGAATATATTGCTGTTGGTGAGCACGAGGCGGAGCTATCCGAATTTCATATTCCTTTGCTGCACAAGCAGCCCGCCAGCCTGGTCGATTACCTGCCGCAAAAAGCACTGGTTCTCATCGATGACCTGTCGATTGTGGAGAGCATGGTTGCAGAAGTGGAGGAGCAGGCTGTCAAGTTCAGGCATGAAAGCATCGCCGAAGAGACACTTGCTCCCGATTTCCCATTGCCCTATATCACCTGGCCCGAGCTGCTGGATAACTTCCACTCACGCGCCTTCCTCGAGTTGGGTCATTCCACCGCCACCGAGCACCCCTCTACTCGCGAAGCATCCCCTTCAGGGGGCAGCGGGGGAGGGGCTGGGGGTGAGGGAGAATTGCGCGACTCGTTCACCATCGGTGAACGCTTTGCCGGGAGGTTGAAGCAGTTCATCGAGCACGCGGCCGGCATCGTGTCCCGCGAGGAGTCGGCGATCATCGTGTCGCGTCAGGCCGAGAGGCTGAAAGAGCTTTGGCTGGAGCATCCGCTTGGCGAAGAGACATCCCAGATCGAATTCGTCGAAGCGTCTTTATCAGAAGGTTTCCTCCTCGATCACCTGCATTTATTCAGCGACTCAGAGATCTTTGGCTGGGAACGGCCGCAGCCGCGCACGCGTCAACGACCGGTTGCTGAAACGCCTGAGTCCGTGTATGCCGATCTGCAGGCCGGCGATTACGTGGTGCATATCGACCATGGTGTGGGGCGCTTCGGTGGGTTGGTCTCCCGCGAACTCGATCACCATGTGCGTGAATTCCTGGCAGTTGAATATGACGGTGGCGGACAGTTATACGTCCCGGTCCATCAGGCCGACCGGCTGACTCGTTATGTGGGTGCGGAGGGCGCGATTCCTGCGCTGGATCGTTTAGGCGGACAGGAGTGGCAGGAGAAAAAGGGACGCGTCAAGCAGGCGGTCATTGAAGTCGCGCAGGACATGCTGGACCTGTATGCGCGCCGCAATGTTGTAGTGGGGTATGCGTTCAAGCCCGACACCACCTGGCAAAAGGAATTGGAAGACTCGTTCCCTTATGTGGAAACCGAAGATCAGAAACGCGCTCTTGCAGACATCAAACGTGACATGGAATCGCCGCGCCCCATGGATCGTTTGTTATGCGGAGACGTAGGCTATGGCAAAACGGAAGTGGCGTTACGGGCCGCCTTCAAGGCAGTGATGGATGGCAAGCAGGTCGGGATCCTTGTTCCAACAACAGTCCTGGCACAGCAGCACTATGAGACCTTCCTGCAGCGCCTGGCGGCCTTCCCTGTAAAAGTGGAGATGCTTTCACGTTTCCGTTCCCAGCGCGAACAGATGTCTATCTTGAATAGCCTTGCCAAAGGTGAGATCGATATTGTGATCGGTACGCATCGCCTGATCTCCTCGGATGTCCAGTTCAAAGACCTGGGGTTGGTGATCATCGATGAAGAGCAGCGCTTCGGTGTGACGCATAAAGAGCATCTCAAAAAACTGCGCACAGAGGTGGACGTGCTCACGCTTACCGCGACGCCGATCCCACGCACGTTGTATATGGCGCTGACCGGCGTGCGCGATATTTCGAACCTGAATACTCCGCCCGAGGAGCGCCTGCCGATCGTGACGCATGTGGGGCCGTACTCGCCGAAACTAGTGCGCCAGGCGATCTTACGCGAGCTGGAGCGTGGCGGACAGGTCTTCTTTGTGCATAACCGCGTCAATACCATCGACGCGATGAAAATGCATTTGAGCCAGCTTGTCCCCGAAGCGCGTCTGGATATTGGGCATGGACAGATGCCTGAAGGTCAGCTTGCGTCGGTGATGCACCGCTTCAACGCGGGGGAAACCGATATCCTGCTATCAACGACCATCATCGAATCTGGTTTGGATATTCCGAATGCGAACACACTGATCGTAGACCGGGCCGACACATTTGGTCTGGCTCAGCTATATCAACTGCGTGGTCGTGTAGGACGCGGCGCGGCGCGGGCCTACTCGTATTTCTTCCGTCACAAGAAGCTGACACCCACCGTGGAGGGCCAACAGCGGCTTGAAGTGATCGCCGAGAATACGCAATTGGGCGCGGGTTACTCGATTGCGATGCGCGACCTGGAGATCCGCGGCGCTGGGGAATTGCTGGGTACACGTCAAAGCGGACATATTCAGGCCGTAGGGTTCCATCTGTATACGCGCCTGCTGGCAGATGCGGTGAGGCAGATCAGACGAATTGCAGCATCAGGCAGTAACGGGCAGAAGCAAATGGAAAGCGGTGTCCTGAGCTCGTCGAAAGATGGAAAGTTAACAGTTCTACTTTCCACTTTCCAGCAACCCATTTCCATGCCGGTCAACGTAGATTTACCCCTCACCGTCGGAATTCCATCGAACTACATCGCGGACCAGGACCTGCGCCTGCGCTTGTATCGCCGCATTGCTGACCTGCGCGATGAGACCGAGATCGATGCGCTGTCGTCTGAGTTCAACGATCGCTTCGGAGAATTGCCTGCGATGGTGGAGAATCTTTTTTACCAGATGCGCGTCAAGCTGCGCGCCGAGCAGGCGGGGTTGGCAGCCATCAGTTGGGAAAGCGGGCAGATCGTGTTGCGCTATCCGCTCAACGCCGAGGACAAGGATGGAAGACGATTAGCCGACCTCGGTCCGGGCATACGAGGCGGGAAGAACGCCTACTGGTGCTCGTTCGGGAAAGATGAAGATTGGCAAGCTCGCCTGTTGGACGTACTTCAGATCATTGGGAAAGAAAACCCTGCGTAACGAGGATCATAACGTGGCTGAGACTATAGTTGCAAACGAGTCCAATCAAAAGAAGAGTCGCAGATCGTCAGCTGAGTTTCGATTGATCAGTCAATGGATCGGGAACGCGATCATTACCGTAGTCGTGATCGCCTATTTGACTTTGTTGGGTTTGCTGCTGGCGCAGCGCGGCCGCGAACATCTGCCGGCTGAGCCGCTGGATGCGATCCTGCAATCTGGCAGGACTCTTATCGATTACTTCTTCAATCATCCTGAAACCTATTATTGGAACAGGCAGGTAGTACCTGTTTTCGATTTGTTAAAAGATATTCTTGCAAAGAGCGGTGGGTTGTTGCTGCTCTCCATGGCTGTGGCGCTGGTGCTTGGCGTGCCACTGGGACTCGGCGCGGCCCTCTCGAACAAAAAATCGTCATCCGCCTTCGTGGTATTGCTGTCGGTGCTGGGCGTGTCGACACCCAGTTTTTTGTTGGCCATGTTGTTTTGGGTCGTAAACATCTATGTGCATCGGACCTTCGAGATCCAGGTGCTGCCATCGGGCGGCTTTGGCTGGGATGCACATCTGGTTATGCCGGTCCTGGTGCTTGCCATGCGGCCCATGGCGCAGATTGCACAGGTGACATACGTCTCGCTGATCGATGTGCTGCGCCAGGATTACATACGCACTGCCCATGCCAAGGGACTTTCCTGGCGAGTCGTTCGCGATGTGCATGCCCTGCGAAATATCTTCATTCCGATTTTCACAACGCTGGGGACGTCGCTGCGGTATTCGCTTGCCAGCCTGGCTATCGTGGAGCTTTTCTTTGAGTGGCCCGGCGTAGGCCTGGTGCTCTTTGAGGCAATTGGAAGCGGCGAGATCTACCTGATTGTGGATTTAATCCTGTCATTGGGTCTATTCTTCCTGGTGGTCAATCTGGTGCTGGAAGTGTTGTTTCCTTTGCTCGATGCCCGCATCGCAGATGAGAGCGGCAATACCAGCCTGGAAGAGGAGGCGTCGTTTGGCGCATGGTGGCGCAAGGTCTTCGAAATGTTCAAGTCCTGGATCAAGGATTTCGGTCGAGACCGCCAGGTCCGCCGGAATTCTGAACTGCCGCCGTTAGTAGTTGTCGCAAAGAGCGAGTCGACCTCGGTCGATGAATTGAAACCGAAGACGAACTGGCGATGGATCCTTCGTAACTTCCTCTTGAATCCATCTCTGCTTGTGGGATTGCTGCTGGTGCTCGGCCTGATCTGGCTAACCCTGTTTGGCCCTACCCTGACATCAGCCAACCCATATCAAACAAGCGGCGTGAGGATGATCGATGGGGAGATCTTTGCGCCACCCTTCGCGCCGTCCGCAACGTTTCAGTGGGGCAGCGATTACGTTGGACGCGACATCCAGGCGCTCGTTCTGCATGGGGCTCGCCAGACTCTCTCTCTGGCATTCTTTGGAATGCTGGCAAGGCTCGTCGTGGGCGTGGTCCTCGGCGCGCTGGCAGGATGGAGCCAACGCAGCTGGCTCGACCGGGTCGTAACGGGTGTAGTGGGAGTGTGGGCAGCATTTCCGGTCACATTGTTCGCCATGATCCTGATCCAGGCTCTCGGCATTCAACAGGGCATGTGGGTGTTCGTCGTGGCTGTTTGCATCGTCGGTTGGGGTGAGATCGCGCAGTTCGTGCGTGGACGCGTGATCGCGCTGAAGCCACAGGCATATGTGGAATCGGCCCGCTCCGTTGGCCTGCGCTCGGATCAGATCATGATCCGGCATATCATCCCCAACCTGATGAATGGGTTGATCACACTCGCTGCTCTGGAAATGGGCGGCGTATTGATGCTCCTGGCTGAATTGGGATACCTCAATATCTTCCTCGGCGGCGGCTTTCAGGCCTCCATTGGAGAAGCCGGGCGTATGCAGGCTATCGTTGTAACATACTCGGATGTTCCCGAATGGGCATCCATGATCGCCAATATTCGCGCCTGGTGGCGCAGTTACCCGTGGATGGTGACGACTCCGGGTATCGCCTTCTTTATATCGATCCTGGCATTCAATTTGACCGGCGATGGTTTGCGTCGTTTCCTGGACGATAGCCATATCAATCTCAGCCGGCTGGTCAACAAGTACACGCTGATGGCCGGCGTTGCTTTCGTATTCGTGTTGAACGTGCTCTTGCAGGGTGCATCGCCGCTTTCTGTATATCGCCCGGAGGCTGAGAAGTTCAATGTGGAGAATGTGCAACGGGATATTCAGGCACTGACCGCACTGCAACTGGAGGGTCGTGAATCTGGCACTCCCGGGGCACAAAAAAGCGCTGCTTATATCGCCCAAAGAATGGATGAGGTCGGGTTACTTCCGGCGGGTGAGCATGGCACATACTTTCTGGACCTTGTGAATCCTCGTCTGCATTTGAATGAGATTCCCACGCTGGAGCTTTTGGATGGAAATGGCGAGTCAGAGGCAGCGTTCGAGTATCGCCAGGACTTTGCTGAACTGGCAATTCAAAACAGCTATGGCGAAGTGCAGGGGCAGGTTGTCGGTGTGGCCTTTGGTGAACGGATTGGCGAAGCCACAGCAAGTGACCCCTATAACATGGCAAACTCTGAGGCGTTTGACAAAATTGTGATCGTTCGTCCCGCAGACCTTGGTCATGTATATCGCGGAGCCGTGAACGGTATTCTGGTGATCGAGGGGGAAGAATTCTCGGTCCAACGCAGGGATGTGTATCCGATCCACCCAGCTGTGAGGGACAACTTTAGAGGATTACCTGTTATGGTGATCAGCGAGGATCTGGCAGAGCAACTGCTGCAAAGCGCAGGATCCAGCCTTGCGGAACTCGATCGAATGGCATCCACCGTGGCTCCTGGACAAACGGCTATCACCAGTGCCGGACCGATGATGCGGATGTCACTTTTACCGGACATCGTGGAAGACCTCTCAAGCGAGGTATACACCCACGTCCTGGGCGTATACCCCGGAGAAGATGTTCTGGCCGGCAGGGACAACGAGGTGATTATCATCAGCGCCTATTATGATGGGCTGGGGGTGGGCCCCGATGGCACCCTGTATCCTGGCGCGAACGATAACGCCAGCGGCATCGCGACGCTGCTGGAAATGGCTCGCTTACTGAAAGCATCTGCCTTTCGGCCCGATCGAACCATCCTTTTCGTTGCATGGGCAGGAGGGGAGCGCGGTGAACGATTCAGCGTCAAGAGCATCACCAATGCACGCCCGGGAGGCAGCTCCCTGACGGTAACTGAAGTGATCGAGCTTTCGGGCGTTGGCTATGGAACCGGCGACTCGATTGCACTAAGCGAGGAGAGCAGCTTCCGGCTTGTGCGCCTTTTTCAATCTGCTGCCGATAAACTGGGCGTGCCCACCACCACCCGCGGTCGAAATCCGCATTACGGACGTCAGATCAGCTTTCAATTCGGTGAACGAACAGCCCTGACGCTATCCGTGAGCTGGGATGGTTCGGACCATCTGGCTCACACCGTCATGGATACACCGGAGCTCATCGATCCTGAAAAACTTTATGATACAGGGGCTACAACCACACTGGTTCTATTTGTTTTGTCGCGAGAGACCGATTATTGATGTCTGGATCATTCCCTTTGAAAACAGACCCGGTGCTTGGAGCGATGATCAGATGACTTGTAACCTTTGCTAATCAGAGCTTTACAAGAAAAATCGATCCGACCACTATAATAACCAAGGGCTGGGAATATTCCATTAATTCAGGTAAGGAGTCATTCACCTCCGGGACTGAAAAAGATTCACCAACCAAACAATTCGAACCATATTTCAATTCGATCAGGAGAGAATAATGAAAAGGATAGTTCGTATTTTTGTAATTGTGTTGATCGCGTCTGTGTTGATCATGCCGATGTCGGTATCTGCCCAGAAAGCCGATCCGCCGGGACAACTCGTGAGCCTTCAGTTGCTGGCGTTCAACGATTATCACGGGCATGTTCTGCCAACTGCATCTGGCAATGTGGATGGTATCCCGGCTGGCGGCGGGGAATATCTTTCTGCAAAACTCAAAGAGCTTCGGGTAGGGAATAAGAACTCACTCACGGTGGCTGCTGGCGATCTGATCGGGGGATCACCTGCCTTCTCCGGCCTTTTCCATGATGAGCCATCGGTCGAATCCTTGAATGCCATGGGGCTCGACGTGTCCAGTGTTGGCAACCATGAATTTGACGAAGGGGTTACCGAACTGCTCCGTATGCAGAAAGGTGGCTGTCATCCAGTGGACGGCTGTTACTTCCCCGGTCAACCGTTCGTGGGCGCAGATTTCCAATGGCTGGCTGCCAATGTCGTCAGCGAGACCACTGGCAAAACGGCCCTGGCGCCGTACTGGATCACGAGAATTGAAGGCATAAACGTCGCCTTCATAGGGATGACGCTCGAAGATACCGATACGCTGGTCTCTGCCTCGGGCATTCAGGGATGGGACTTCCTCGACGAGGCAGCAACCGCAAATGCACTTGTGCCGGGTTTGAAGAAAAAGGGTGTGAATGCCATTGTGGTGCTGCTGCACGAAGGCGGATCACAGACTCCGCCTCCTGGTGACATTGACGCCTGCGTTGGGATCTCGGGTCCGATCGTTGCGATCAATGACGCCCTGGACCCTGCCATTGACGCTGTCATCACGGGCCACACTCATCTCCCGTACAACTGTGTGCTTAGCGATCCTGCGGGTCAGCCGCGCATTGTTACAAGCGCATACTCATTTGGACGCGTGGTGTCAGAGCTGGACCTGGTGCTGGACAAACGCACCAGGGATGTTCGCCGTGATTTGAGCACTTCGGTCAATCATCTTGTGGAGCAGGCTGCGCTCACCCCCGACCCCGCCATCACTGCAGTGATCGCCAAGTGGCAGCCACTCTTTGACGCGTCTGGCAACATTCCCGTTGGATCGATCACCGCGAATATCAACCGCGGCGGTGTAGGTGGGTCGGATCGTGGCGTTGAATCAGCTGCCGGTAATCTGGTCGCTGACGCTCAACTATGGGCAACTTCCTCGAATGGCGCGCAGATCGCGTTCATGAACCCTGGCGGTGTACGCTCTGACCTGACGTATGCGCAGTCTGGGACAGAAGGGGATGGTGTTGTGACCTTCGGCGAGGCCTTTACCTTCCAGCCGTTTGGAAATACCCTGGTGACATTCCCAATGACGGGCGCACAGGTCATATCTGTACTCGAAGAACAGTGCCAGCCCGCGGGCGTCAGCCGCCCGTTCCTGCACCTGGGCGTATCGGAAGGTCTCACGTATGACCTTTCCAAAACGTTCGGGTTGGTGGACCACGATGGCAATCCCTCGACCGCACCGGTCAACTCATGCACATCGATCACGGTCAGCAATGTGATGTTGAACGGTGCTGCTCTCGATCCGTCTGCCACATACAATGTGACTGTGAACAATTTCCTGGCTGGTGGCGGGGACAATTTCGCCACCTTTGCCACGATCACCGCGCCGCGGCTCGATGGCGGCAATGACCTCCTGGCGCTGATCAACTATTTGGGCGCCTTCAGCCCGGTTGCTCCACCCAGCACCGATCGGGTCAATGAACTGCCATAAGTTGACGTAGCTTGATGGAATGTGAAGAACTGCGGTACCAGGCACGCGTTCTCTTCACCCAAAATGCAACCGGATGGTCATATGACCATCCGGTTTTCGATTAGTGCAGCTTCGTGAAAAATACTCAATAGAAACATAATTAACCCCGGATTTAATTTGGACGCACATTAACGCTGATTTCCGCTGATTAAAAAGTAAAGATCAGCGTTTCACCTGCCCTGGCGGACGATGCCAGGGTCCGCATGAATCAGCGTCCTAAAGGGTCTTAAGGAAAAGCTCACCCACGAAAGATGAATTTCGGGGTGAGTCATGTTTCTTCTAGTTGGCACTGAGCGATAACTTACAAGGGTGAGCGTCCGGGAAGAGCACGGACGATGGCGATCGCGACGATCGCGCCGAGGAAGGCCACGACGACGCTTCCTAAATTGACTCCATTGACTGCGTTCGGAACACCGAACAAGGTTCCGGCTAGCCAACCGCCGATCAGACCGCCAACGATACCGACGACGATGTCGGTCACCATATTCCCACGGCCGCCCCTCATCACCTGATTTGCCAACCAGCCTGCGATCAACCCAACGATAATCCAGGATAAGAGACCCATAGCAAACTCTCCTTTCATAACTGAACAAGCTGCATCTGTGCAGCGCTGCTACAGGATAAAACGTGCGCAAACGATCAGTGTTACGCTTTTGGCTGGTTTATTGGGGGAAGACACAAAGTGTCACAGATGTCTCATTTTATTTTCAGCGACCGCGTTGCGATGTAGCTGGGGTGATATTTATGCAGCGGTGAATCGAGCATGTAGTCTTCGTACATATCTGTAATGACGAAACCTGCATCCAGTTGGCCGCCCAGCAGATCGGTGAGCGAGTGACCAAATTCCACAGGCAGTCCCTTTTCGATAAGCTCATCCAGATCCTCCTTCGGAATGCTGCTCAGATCTGAATAGGGGATCGAGTGAGTCACTTCCAAGACTCCTTCATCCGCTTTGTACAGGTCGAAGATGTAGTGAACAGGATTCATGGAGCCGGTCATCAGGATGCCGCCTGGCCGCAGCACACGATAGCATTCCGTCCACACCGCGCGTACATCTGGCATGAAAACGGTGGAGCAGGGATTGAATACCAGGTCGAAGGATTCGTCTGCGAACCTGGATAAGTCAGCCGCGTCGCCTTCCACCGTTATAAGAGACAGCGCTTCTCGCGCAGCCACGAGCTGGTCCTGTTTCAATTGAGCTGGGGAATTGTCGAGGACGGTCACCCGCGCCCCGGCCGCGGCCAGCACGGGTCCCTGCTGCCCGCCGCCCGAAGCGAGACATAACACCTCCGCGCCGACAATCGTCGGAAACCATTCCAGCGGGACTGGTTTGTTCTCGGTCAACAAAATCGAAAATTGGCCGATCTTGGCCCGCGCAATGACTTCCGCGCTCACAGGTTGTGACCAGCGATTTTCACCGCCTTCCACTTCGCGGTTCCATGCCTCGCGGTTATAGGATCGAATGTCCATGAATTCTCCTCAGGGCAGGATGCCATCCTGCGCTACAAGCTGGATTGTACAAGGGGAGGAAAGGCCTGTCGAGGCGCGTACAAGCCTCGGCTGGGAACGAGGCGGGTCCGCTTAAAGAGCATGGGACAGGCCTGCGTGTGACCTGTCCCATTCATGAGGAGAAGAAACTCAATTCCCTTAATCTGCTGCTGCTGGTTCTACCATTGGCAGTGCATCCTGCCTAACTTTATTAAGGACCAGGAAACCAATCGTGGCCAACGTCCCGATCAGGCCGCAGAAAGCCCAGAGCAGGGATGGGTTCGAGCTTTCGAGCAGCAACCCCGCAAGGTAGGGTCCGACCGTGAACGAAATACTCCATGAAAGTCCCGAGACCGCCATATAACGTCCGCGCATATCTTCGGGCGCAAAGCTGGCTACAAGTGATTGCTGGAACGGTGTGACGACCATCTCTCCGATGGTGATGACGATCATCGACGTGACGAAGAGAGCAAAGCCTGTGACGAAACCATACATCGCAAAACCGATCGCGTAGAGCAGGGATCCGGCCGCCATCATCAGGAATGGCTTGTAGTGTTGCAGGCGGCGCGTGACCCAGAACTGCAGCAAGACCACGATGATGGCATTGATGCTGAGCAGCATAGCGTATCTGAATTCGGGCAGGCTGTGCTGGTCGCGCAGGTATACACCGAGCGTGGAATTCATGTTCATATAGACCAGTGTCATCATGACGGTTACGGCGATGAAGGCCAGGAACGGAGTGTCTTTGAAGACTCGCCCGTACCCCGCGAAGGTCTGTCTCATGGATTCAGGCTTTGCATGTGCCTGCGTCTGCGGCTTGGT
Organism: uncultured Anaerolinea sp.; assembly: GCA_964489725.1. Taxonomy (GTDB): domain Bacteria; phylum Chloroflexota; class Anaerolineae; order Anaerolineales; family Villigracilaceae; genus Defluviilinea. The sequence goes on from CAZBAX010000049.1 coordinate 27,145, forward strand.
CTCTGGCAGGGCGAATAACACGACCAATGCACAGACCACACTAATTGCAGCATCCACAAGGAAGAGTGTCAGGTAGGAGCGTGATATCAACAGACCGGCGATCGGTGGCGCTATGATGACTGCAAGGTTGAAGACCACACGGATGATGCCGTAGCCTTCCGCACGTTTATCGGGCGGCAGCAAGTCTGCGACCACAGCTTCATGCGCTGGATGACCGATGCTGGAAAGCGTTCCCACCACCACGACGATTGCGATGAAGATAGCGATCGTTGGCGCAAGCCCCATGCCGAGCGCGCTGAGCGAGGACAGTACCAGACTGAAGATGATCACGGTCTTGCGCCCCATGCGGTCGGCAATCGCGCCACCCAGTGCGCTTCCCACCATGCCACTGATGGAAAATACGGCGAACATGAGTCCCACGGTCGCCATGCCGATGTCATATTTTTGCGTGAGGTAGAGGGCAAAGAACGGATAGAGCATGAACCCGCCCAGCCGGTCGATGAAGACGATGATGTTGTAGATCCAAAAGGCGCGGGGATACTCGTTATATACAGCTTTGGTTCTATTCAGTAAATTGTTCATTCCGCTCCATATCGAAGAAGTGGACCCGGTTCAATGCGTCCTGGTTGTCCACTTTCGACGGTAACTATAAAGCTTCATACCGCTACACTCCCCGGACAGTGGGAGAGTTTCAGGCTGGTCAACTGGCTGGTATTCTTACCGCTTGTCCCGCTACGAGAGTAAACCTTTTGAAGGAAATTGTAGGTTGAGATGCGAATTTCCGGTTCACTTGATTATGCGGCACCCTGTAACCCTCCGTCATCCATAACCGGCTGATCAATGGGCAAAGCTCTCGGTTTTGTTTTGAACACACGGTACTTCGTAACGGCTGCGCAGTGCCTTGCCGGTGAAGATCATCCAGTTTGCGAAGGTGAACATACTTCGGGCGAATATGCCTGGTCGATACAGGCGCGAGCTCAAAGCGACATTTTCCAAACGGATCTGCCTGATCTCCTCCACGATTTGACGACGTTGATGCTCAGCATTAAATTCATCTTCCCAATGTTTCATGTTAGCTCCTATTGTGTAGTTCCTGCCAGCCTTCACGACTGGCTATCATGGTTGCCGCTCGTCTTATGCATGTGGAACAAGCATAAGTAAACTTTTTCATTGGACCTCTTGCAAATCTCTTGTTTGCCGCAGAGAAAATGAGTTTTAAGAACTCTTTCTCAAAGATCTCCCACGGCACCACGCCAAAGGCGTGGTGAGTGGACTCGGTGGCTGTGTTTGGAGACTTACGCAAGAGGTCTATTAAATCTGCGGCACGATGTACGTGCGATCCAATAAGAAGGCATGGACTGCCTTTAGCGTTTTCTCGATTCGGTCTTTGTTAAGAATATATGCCTTGGCTCCGTTCGCTCTCCTTTCCTGTAAGTATCCAGCCGCGGTTAGTTGAGAAAGATATCGTGAAACGCTCGGCTGGCTCAAGTTGATGGCTTCCATGATCTCCTGGGAGCGCATCTCACCTCTCTCGGCGATCATCTGCAGGATCTGCAGCCGTGTATCATCTGCCAGTGCAGAGATGCGTGAGACGATCTCGGCCCTGTCCAACTCAGGGACTCGAACGTCTGATCCTTCAGGAAGGTGAGCGCCGAAATATATGAAAAATGTGTTGCCGACCATGTTCCCGCGCATGTAGGGGCCAAAGTGTGCGTTGGGAATGAAGACCAGTTCCTGCGCAGCCTGGAGTTTCTCTCCATGCTTGGCTTCGTTGAGCTCCTTGCCGGTGACAAACTCGACGATCTCTTCACGAGACAACCCGCGCGTGTCGATCTGATTGAACGCCCGCGCAGATTCCTCTAGCATCGGGCGCACGCGGTTCCACTCGGCTTGCAGGTAATTTTTCCAGAACCAGCGCAGGTGACCGGTCACCAACTGTTTGAGCGCTGCCGGGTCGATCACATATTGATAAGCACGCGACTCCATTTCAGCGTCGGTCAATTCGTCACCAAAGCGGGAACGCAGAAAATCCACATAATTCGCAGCCGAGGAAAGCACCTCATCCCAATCGACAGGAGTTCCCAGATCTTTTTGCGATTCGTCTGTCATGCAGGTATCCGCGTAGGCATTGAGCAGTCGCTCGCGCAGTTCAGACGGGGGCGTGGACTCGATGTCTGCCAGGTATTGCTCGAACGTCCAGCCGCTCTTGGCCGGCAAAATTGCGTAGTGAAAACCGATCATGACCAGGTAGTGCCGCGACCGTTCCTCAGCGGACATTTGTTCAAGGGTCTTTGTGACCCATTCATGAACGCCTGGTTCATCTCCGCCCTTGGAAAGCAGTAACATACTTCCAAAAGCGTTCAACGCTGGTTCGATCATCACAAGCGAATTGCTTGGCCGGGTTTTTTCGAGATCTAAAGCAAATGGGGACATGTATGGGTTCTCCAAATTATTGAATTATTCAAAATATTGAATAATGTGTATATTTTAATTAGATTCCTGTTCTTGTCAAGGCCTGAGAGAAAACCTGATAGGGCAAAGTAGAAATGTCCCTTTTGCGCAAAGTTAGAATGTCCCCTACGGAGGACAGAAACATTGGAGACAGTAGTGGAAATGAGCATCGAGGAAATCGGCGGATGGAAAAGAGCCTGGAATTTCACGAGATTCGTGTTCGAAAGCGTTGGGATTGTCGGCTGACTTTGCGAAAACGATACAAAAATCCCCGCCAGATGTTGACGGGGATTCAATTCTCCAGTTCTTAAATTCTGTAACTACGGGCTGGGTGTTTCCTCAACAGCCACGCCAACCCAGGTGAAGACGCGCTTCTCACTGATCGCGCCAGCCGATTCATATACTGGCTCTCCCTGCTCGTCTACGCCATTTTGGCGAACGGTTGTCACCCACCAACGTATTACATGCGCCAAATTATCGCTCGGGCGGAAGGTGCCGGGCACAATGTACTTGGTATCGGTCACGAATTGTGTCAGGCGCCGCCCCTGACCGGATGTTACGTCTTCAATCGTGACCTGATACGCTTCGTTGTCGCGCAGTGTGCCGATCGATGCCCACTGCAGCGTTACCACGTCATTGGCCAGGGTGAAGGCCGCGCCGTCCGCTGGCAGGAGCAGGTTGGCGGCTGGGTAGGGAGGCGGGAGCGTGGCCGTGGGAGTCGGCCCCGGTGTGGCGAATCGCTCACATAAGGGGATGATCAACGGCTGGTCCAGGAAGACCGCATCGGAGGAGAGTCCGTTGTAGAACTTGATCGCATCCTGCGGCACATTGTAGTTGGCAGCGATCGTCCCCAGCGTATCGTTTGCCTGGACGGTGTACGAGATCTTTTCACAGGCTTGCGCCGTCTGCGTCGCTTCGTTCGGAACAGCGGTAGGAGGCGGCTTGGGCGTCGATGTGGGGTACGGAATTTTCAGTTGCTGCCCCACAGAGATAATGCAGGATGCCGGCAGTTGGTTCGCGATCACGATGCTCTGCACCGAGACGCTGAACGCCACAGCAAGTCCGCCGCACGTATCACCATCGCGTACGGTGTAGTCCAGTGGCGGCAGGGGTGTTTCGGTCGGGATGTCTGTCGGCAGCAGGGTTTCTGTGGCCGGCGGCGTGACCGTGGGTGTTTCCGTCGGCGTACCGACTGCAGTGGGAGTTGTGAGTTGCTGTCCGCCGATGCCGGCCCGCAAACTGAAATAAACGCCTGAGGCGCCGATCAGCAGGATTACAGCCAGCGCACCCAGCGCCACAGGCAAGCTGAGCGTGATCTCAGGCATACGGCTGGCCTGCATTCCCGTTTCAGCTTTTTTCGTTTTCGTGGCGGCCTTCGTTTTCAGCTCGGTACCGCACACCAGACAACGCGTGGCATTTTCGCTGAGACGGGTTCCACAGGTGGGACAAATTTGCGATTTTTGAGATGTAGGTTCTTGAAGCATACCGGCGCAGATTATACCATTGAACAAATACCCAAATTTCGGATAGCAACGCGCCCTTTGAGAACGTATACCATCCGTAGATTTCGCCCATTTTCGAGCCGAATCTCATCTCCTGTGCATTGCCGCCTCTCTCTCCTGCGACTTAGCCTGTCTTCTGCCCATTCAGCGGAACCAACGCCCTGGCCGCGTAGTCACTATAGCCGCCGATGTGCTGTGTGATCATTCCATCTTCCAGCGCGAAGATGCGGCTCACCGTTTGGTCGAGGAAATAACGGTCGTGCGAAATCACAAGCACGGTCCCGTTGAAGTCATGCAGTGCGTTCTCCAACACCTCAGCAGACGCAATATCCAGATTATTGGTGGGCTCATCGAGCAACAGGAAATTCGCGCCTGATAAAACAACCAGCGCCAGTTGAAGCCGACTTCGTTCGCCACCTGAAAGTGACCCAATTTTTTGCGTGGACTGCTGGTACGTGAACAGGTAGCGCGTGAGCAACGAGACCGCGCGTCCCTCGCTCATATTGCCTGCCAGACGGACGGCGTCGATCACGGTCTGGTTAAAATCCAGCGTATCATGCTCTTGCGCATAGTAACCAACCTTGACGCTGGGACCGATCTTGATTACGCCGCTGGTCGGCTGTTCGCGTCCGAGGATCAGGCGCAGCAGAACGGATTTCCCGGCTCCGTTCGCGCCAATGAGTCCGACCCGCTCGCCATGTCGAATCAGGAAATTGATATCTTCAAGCACGTAGCCCCCTCTCCCAGCGGGAGAGGGCGGGGGGTGAGGGAGAAATGTTTTGCTCACATCTACAAACTCCAGCACCTGGTTCGACCCGCGCCAGCCGTTGAGTTCCAGGTTCATCCTGCGGCGTTCCAGAATAGGACGGTCGATCTTATCCATGCGTTCGATGCGTGCTTCCATGTTCGTAATTTTGGCAGCGAACTTATCGTTGAAGACGACCCACTGTCGGTAACGTTTGATCGCCATCTCCAGGCGACCAATCTCGCTCTGCTGGACCTTGTACAACTCTTCCTGCCGCGCCAGCCGTTCTTCCTTATCGACGATAAATTCGGTGTAGTTACCGATGAAGGTCGTGATCTTTCCATCTTCGATCTCGGCGATATGTGTGATGCAGGCATCCAGCAAATAGCGGTCATGCGAGATGATCACCACAGCGCCGGGGTATTCAAGGATCAATCTTTCGAGAAAGGCTTTGCCGGGCATGTCGAGATGATTGTCTGGCTCATCCAACAACAGCACTGATGGACGTGCCAACAGCAGCTGCGCCAGTCCCACGAGTTTTTTCTGTCCACCGCTCAGCGCGCCGATCGGCTTCTCAAAATCGGACTCTGGCAAACCCAAGCCGCGCAGCAATTCACGGACGCGCGATTCATAGTTCAAGCCGCCCAGCGACTCGAATTCCTCAAGCAGTTTATGCTGCGCGTCCAGGGTACGCTCCAGCGCTTTGGGATTGTTGTATACAGATGGGTCGCCGAGTTTCATTTCGACGCGCTTCAATTCAGTGTCGGTCTCTGCGACGCGCGCATTGCCTTCCAGCGCCAGCGAAATGGCCGTCCGTGTGGGATCGAACTCCGGCTGTTGGGGGAGGTACCCAGGCGTTACGCCTTTGGCTTTGATGACCGTTCCGCCTTTTTCAGGGGAGTGCTCGCCAGTGATCAATTTAAACAGCGAAGATTTCCCCGCGCCGTTGGGTCCGATGAGACCGATCTTCTGGTCATGCTGCACTTCCCAATTCAGGTCACGGAAGATGGTGTGGGCCCCGAGGATGATGGTGGCGTTTGAAACTGTGATCGAGATCATGTGTACTCCAATATTTTATCAATTAAGAGACCTGACAGGTTTTCAAATACGGTTTGACGGGTTAGTGACTTTCCTCTAGACAGCTCTTTGGCGGGGATGGGTCACGATAAAACCTGTCAGGTCTGTAGACCAAAATTAAACAAACACGCCGTGGCGCTTGCGCCACGGCGTGACAAGACTACGAAGAGAATACCCTTATCCAGGCAACAGGCGCGATTCGAGGGACCCCTCCCGATCAAATCCGCGTACACCTATGCACAGGTACTTGTTGTTGGAACGTTCGTATCTCATAGCGACTGGATTGTATCATAGGACTGGCGTATAATTTGGATATTATCAGTACTTCACGAAGAGTGAACAAATGCCCAAAAGATCCCCGAAAACAGGGTGCGGGCGTACGCCCGCACCCTGTTTTCGGGCTTTTCCAGATCATTTCGTGATCTACTGATTATGAGTATTAATTATGGCGCGGATTGATAAAACTGTTTTTATTAGTTATCGTCGCAAAGACATTTCCTGGGCGCTGGCTGTCTATCAGTATCTGACTAGTCAGAAATATGATGTCTTTTTTGATTACACCAGTTTATCAGGCGGGGATTTTGAGCAGGTCATCATTAGCAATATCAAGGCACGTGCTCATTTCGTCTTAATACTCACTCCAACCGCACTGGATCGTTGCAACGAGCCAGGGGACTGGGTGCGGCGCGAGATCGAGATGGCGGTAGATGAGAAGCGGAACATTATTCCGCTTTTCTTTGATGGCTTTAGTTTTAGCTCGCCAGCTGTCGCTCAACAACTAACAGGGAAACTGTCTGCAATAAACCGCTACAACGGTCTGGATGTGCCCGCAGGCTATTTCCTGGAAGCCATGGAAAGATTAAGAAGGAAGTACTTAAATTTGCCGTTGAATGCCGTGCTCCATCCCATCTCCACAGAAGTACGCAAGGTAGTTGAGGAGGAGCAGAACGCTGCCGATCTGGCGCTCATTCAAAAGAGCGAAGATATCAAAGAGCTTGTTAAACCGATCGATGAAATATCTCACGAAACAGGGCAGGAACAGCCTCGCGTTCGCTTGAGATGGATGGAAGCGGGTACGCATTCAAAACCCAATTTTCGGCTCTATGGGATCGGCGCTGCCATTCTGATCGCTGCTGTATTGGGAGTGTTCGGTATCAAGACTTTGATCGAAAACGATGCAAGTGAAGAGCCTACGATACCAACGGAAATCGTTTCGACCCTGCCCGTGACATCCACGACAGCGACAACGGTGCCTTCTGTTTTGCCATCTACAAATACATCCACGCCTGTCATCCCAACTTCCACAGAGTTGCCTTTGAATATTGGTAGTACCCTGACTTCTCCAAAAGATACTATGACCCTGCTTTACGTTCCTGCGGGTGAATTTACCATGGGAAATGACAACACTGAGGCAGATGAGAGTCCTTCCCACAGGGTCCACCTGGATGCCTTCTGGATCGACCAGACCGAAGTGACCAATAAAATGTATTCCCTGTGTGTGTTTGCAAATGTTTGCAGGGAGCCAGCCACCAAAGTCTTGCCGAACAAAACTGTTTATTTCGGGAACATTGCTTTCAATAATTATCCTGTGATCTATGTGGATTGGGATATGGCGTCGGCTTACTGTAGTTGGGTAGATCGCCGTCTGCCCACTGAAGCAGAGTGGGAAAAAGCCGCGCGGGGGGAGGATGGACGTCTCTATCCATGGGGGAATGATGCTCCCAGCCGTAGCTTGCTGAACTATGACAATAAGGATGGAGAGCCTTCCAGCGTAATGACCTATGAGTTAGGAAGAAGCCCCTATGGTGCTTACGACATGTCTGGCAATGTGTGGGAATGGGTGAATGATCGCTACAGCCAGACATACTATTCGGTACCGGAACCGTCGAATCCTCAGGGTCCTGTTTCAGGGCAATTTCGCGTGCATCGAGGTGGTTCGTTCTATGAGGGCGAAAGCTTTATTTACTCATCCAAACGCGATAAAGGTGCGCCCGACTTCGTTTCTTTCAATCTTGGTTTCCGTTGCGCCATGGATGCCGCCGAGTAAATCCCTTCCTCAAACCTCAACCCTCTGATACAATACCGTCCGCACGCCTGAGTACCAAAGTCCTCGGCCACCCTTCGGTCGAGGTTTTTTTGTGCCATAAGCCTACTATACCTGTTTACTTGTCCACTTGTGTACTCCAACAACGGACTACTGAACGAAAGACTTCTGAACCATGCAAATGATACGAACTGACCTCCGAAACATCGCCATCATCGCCCACGTGGACCACGGCAAGACGACCCTCGTGGACGGACTTTTACGCCAGTCGCATACCTTCCGTGAGAACCAGCACGTGGAAGAACGTGTGATGGATTCGAACGACCTCGAACGCGAACGCGGCATTACCATTCTGGCGAAAAACACAGCCATTACCTTGAACGATCCCGGGACCGGCAAGCCGATCAAGATCAATATCGTCGATACTCCCGGCCACGCCGACTTCGGCGGGGAAGTGGAACGCGTCATGAATATGGTGGACGGCGTTTTGCTCCTCGTGGACGCAGCCGAGGGCCCTATGCCGCAGACGCGCTTCGTGCTCAAGAAAGCGCTCGAGATGGGACATAAGGCTGTGGTTGTCATCAATAAAGTGGACCGCAAGGATGCCGAACCTTCACGTGTGCTCAACGAAACCTTTGACTTATTCATCGAATTGGGCGCCAGCGAAGAGCAGGCTGATTTCCCTGTAGTCTATGCCCAGGCCACCGCGGGGCGTGCAGGTCTTACGCCGGAGCTCGGTCCCGACTTGCAGCCGATGTTCGATGTCATCTTGCAGCACATCCCCGCTCCAAACGTGGACGCGGAAGCGCCTTTACAGCTGCTCGTGACCATGCTTGGCTATGACGATTACCGCGGTGTCACTGCGATCGGTCGTGTATTTGCCGGCAAAATTAAAGCCGGCCAACGCCTTGCACGCATGACGACAGACGGTCGCAATCTTCCTGAGTCTGCCAAGTATCTTTATACCTTCCAGGGTCTGAACAAGATCGAGATCGAAGAAGCAAGTGCAGGGGATATCGTTTCTCTTGCCGGGCTCGATGGGATCGCGATCGGTGAAACCCTTGCCGATCCGAATAACGCTCTAGCGTTACCAACCATCAAAGTGGAGGAACCCACCGTCCGCATGACGTTCGGTGTAAACACATCGCCGTTCTCGGGTCGCGAGGGCAAATGGGGAACCTCGCGAAAAATTCGAGAGCGTCTCTTCGAAGAGTTACGCACGAATGTCGCATTGCGAGTCGAAGAAACGGACTCAGCTGAAAACTTCCTCGTGTCGGGACGCGGCGAACTGCATCTTGGCATTCTCATCGAAACCATGCGGCGTGAAGGTTACGAATTTCAGGTCTCACGACCAGAGGTCATCTTCCATAAGGCAGAGGATGGAGCCTTACTCGAACCCTACGAAGAAGTGCATATCGAAACCAGCAATGATACCGTCGGTGCCGTGGTGGAAATGCTCGGGACGAGACGCGGCTTAATGCAGGAGATGCATGACGCGGGCCAGGGAATGACGCGCATGGTCTACATCGCGCCGACGCGCGGCCTGCTTGGTTTCCGCTATCAGTTCCTCACATCCACGCGCGGGGCGGGCGTCATGCATACGATCTTCCATGGCTACGATGAAATGGCCGGACCCATGTCCACGCGCACCACTGGTTCACTGGTCGCCTGGGAAGCGGGTGAGACAACGGCCTATGCGTTGAAGAATGCCGAAGAACGCGGCACCTTGTTCCTGGGGCCGGGTGTGTCCGTTTATGAAGGCATGGTGGTTGGCGAAAATTCGCGCGGCGCGGATATGCCGATCAACGTCTGCAAGAAGAAGCACCTCACCAATATCCGCTCGGCGCGTGGCGATATGGAAATCCGCCTTACCCCGCCGCGACAGATGTCTCTCGATGAAGCGGTCGAATATCTCGCGGACGATGAGCTTCTCGAAGTTACGCCCGAATCGTTCCGCATCCGCAAGCGTATTCTCGATACCGACGAACGCGGTAAGCAAACGAAGAAAGCCAAAGAATTACTGGAAGAAGCATGATCTGAAATCAAATGTCTCGGAATTTTCCGAGACATTTTTGTTCTCAACAAGTTAACTGTCCCACGCTGGCATTTGTCGTGCCCCCGGGCCCAAACACCTGCAAAAAGTACTCCGCGCTTTCGCCTGATTCCATGGGGACTGTTTCTGAATAGGCGGTGGAGTTGGCTGCCAACTCTGCGACCGATTCTCCGTCACGCAAGATGCGATAACCGGTCTCGTTGACGGCGCGGTCTGTCCACTCTATCGTGATGGTCATTTGCCCACCACTGCAAAAGTACTCCCATCTTTGAATCGACGGTGTCTGCGGCGGCGCAAGCGTTGCTGTTGGTGGAGGAGTCACCGATGGTACCACCCAGTAGCTTCCACTTACTTCGACATATTCGCCCCACAGCCAGCATTGCCCGGCGCTGGTCTCATCGGATTTGACAAGCCAATAGTTCGTGGGGTCATAGCGCCCGAGAATCGTGAGCGTCTTGTTGGGAAGATATGTGAAAACAACTTCATAATCCTGTCCCGGGCCTTCGCGGCAGTTAGTCGATTCCAGCACCTTCACTTGTGGTGTGGAGAATGTCGGCGTGATGGTCAACGTTGTCGCCTTGGCCGTCGCTGTGATGGACGGGCGCGCCGTTTTCGATGCGGTCGCTGTGATCGGAACGTCGCCGCCCTGTTGGTCCTGCGCCAAAAGAGTTGCGGCAATCGAGGTGGCTGCCTGTTCATCTACTGAAAGGGTTGGAGTCGTACCGGGTAGGTTGCACGCCAGCATTGCGCCGATCAGCGCCAGGATTGCGAGTCGAGATCTGGATTTTTGGATCATGTTATTCTCAGTCTACCTGATTTTCTTATGGGCGCGCCCACCGATGCGAAAGAACTGCAATTGACCACGCTCATCACGGAAGAAGTCACCCAACGCATCTTTGTATGGTTCATCCAGTCCGATGACGTTGTCCCTTTCGTATATGGCGAACCGCATCGGCGGCAGGGCAGGACCTGGCGGTGTATCGGGCGTGGGAAAGCCTCCGAGCGGGATGTGATGATAGACCAAATACCTGCCTTTGACCTTCAAGTCGAAACATTCCGTACCGATCTTATAACGTCCTGCATATGCCTTAAGTTCCAATGTTGAAACGTCAATTGGTTTTGGAAACGTCGCCTTTGTGTTGAAGTAAAGATCCAGCACCTTCGAGAAGACTCCCGCATTAATGATGCCGCCATCATCGCTGTTCGTGAGAATCGCGCAGGCAAAATCTTCATCTGGGATGAAGAAGAAGTACGCCTGTTGGCCATGTGTCGCGCCGCCATGAGAGTAGGCTGTGATATTGCCGACGTTACGGATGAACCAGGTAATGCCCATCAGGCCGCGCCCGCCTGCATCTACCTGTGGGACACGCATCGCTTTGAGGTTTTTGCCGCTGATGACATGCTTCTTCCCATCGCTCATATGGAAGCGCGCGTACTTCAACAGGTCACGGACGGTGCTCACCACGCCTCCGACGCCGTTGCCTGCCCGCCCGATCGCCCAGGGACGCGCCACCTTGGGCTTCTTCTTTTCGATGTAATGCCCAACGACAAAGCGGTGCGTGAACAAAATGTCGCTGGGATAAAAGAAGGTCAACTCCAGCCCAAGCGGATCGAACAGCATCTCCTGCATAGCTTGTTCATAGGGTTTCCTTGTCACGATTTCAATGATCCGTGATGCAACGTTGAAGCCAGTGTTGTTGTAAGACCAGATCGTCCCCAACGGCTGCACCTGCGGCATCCTGGCGATATCCTTGACCATTTTATCGAGCGCGTCATCGCCGTCCCCGAAGTCATTGAAGTAATCGCCAACCCATCCACCCATGTGGGTGAGCAACTGCCGCACGGTGACTTTTTTGCTCACCGCTTCCTCTTTGACCTTGAAGTCCTTGATATATTTTCGAACCGGCGCGTCGAGATCCACCTTGCCCCGTTCGACAAGCATCATCATCAACGTTCCGGTGAATGTCTTGCTGATCGAACCGGTTTGAAACAGCGTATCTGCTGTCACTGGCAATGGATGTTCGATACTGGTCACCCCGAAGCCTGCGGCGAACGTCTCCGCTTTGTGATAAATGCCAATCGCGACGCCTGGGATCTGGAGCCGGTTCATTTCTTTGACAACGAATCTGCTAATTGTGTCGAACTTTGAATTTCTGTTGGAAAGCGGCGATGTTTTTGTTCTCATGGTGCTCACAATTTTTCTGCGGAGAGAGGAACAGGCGATAGTCACTTTGCTCTCTAGTTCCACTTCAGAAATTCTACGTAATACTGACTGCTTACCCCTGCCTCATAACTTTTTATTGCGATGCATTCTAAAAAATAGTTCGAGTAATTGAGGATCGAACATGTGAGAATCTTTTTCCATGATGACGAGCGATTTTTTCTTTGAATAGGCAGGGCGATATCCCCGATTGCTGATGAGTGCATCGTAGGTGTCAGTGATCCGCAGAATCCGCGCCTCGAGAGGAATTTCCTCTCCTTTGATTCTATGAGGATAACCACTGCCGTCGAAGTTTTCGTGGTGATACAGGACAATGGACGCAATAGATGGATCCAGATTGAGTAGTCCGATCAATTTTGCCCCTAGTTCCGGGTGATGCTGAACCATTAGATATTCAGCTTCAGTGAATCTGCCCGGTTTATTGATCACAAATTCATTGATTGCGATCTTCCCTATATCATGGATTCTGGCTGCCAGATCCAAATTCTCTATTTGAGAAGATGTTAGCTTCATTTCTCGTGCCAGCGCCCAGGAATAATCTGATACATTGCTGGAGTGGGCTTCGCCGTGCGGGTCGCGAAGCCCAATAATTCTTGTTAGGAAGGGTATCAAATTGGTCATTCTGGATCCTTTCCAATCGTTGACTGCTGCCTGACCTTATTCCCACTTTCATGGTCAATCGAGGAAATATACCGCTCTCGGTCACAAACTGCGTTTTTTTAGACGGTGGCAAGCTCAATTCCCTAGCACTGCCCCAGGGCAAGTGTGTGACCGTGGGTATTATACGTCGCCTGTGACGGCTAATCGACTATTCTCCTGCGCCCTCCATCCACGTGGATTGGTATTCGGGCTTTTCGTATTCGAGCGCCTCTTTTGTGAGGCTCAGGGGATAAAACGTATCCACCATCACAGCCAGTTCCTGCGTTTCCTTCTTTCCGATGCTGGCTTCGGTCATCCCCGGCTGTGGACCGTGCGGCAAGCCGTACGGGTGCATGGATATGTCGCAGCGGTCGATGCCTTTGCGGGACATGAAATTCCCTTCAGCATAGTAGATGATCTCATCGGAGTTGACATTCGAATGATTGTATGGCGCCGGGATGCTATCGGGATGGTAGTCGAAGAGTCGCGGCACGAACGAACAGACAACGAAGTTGTGCGCTTCGAAGGTCTGGTGGACCGGCGGCGGCTGGTGGACCCGCCCGGTGATGGGCTCGAAATCCTCGATGTTGAAGATCCATGGGTAGAGATAGCCGTCCCAGCCCACCACGTCGAAGGGATGGTAATCGAGGATGTGCCTGCTCAAACGGTCACGGACCTTGATATGCACCTCGAATTCGCCGCGCTCGGTGTGTGTTTCCAATTCTTCGGGGGTGCGGATGTCGCGTTCGCAGTAGGGCGCATGTTCCAGCAGTTGACCGAAGTGATTGCGGTAGCGTTTCGGTGGCTCGACCTGGGAGGGATTCTCGATGGTGAAAAAGCGCGCTTCGTTCCCATCGATGTGCATCTGCCATGTGGTCCCAAACGGGATGACGATGTAATCACCTTTGCGGAATTTGAGATTCCCAAATTGTGATTTCAAAACGCCGCTGCCCTCATGCACCCACCAGGTCTCATACGCTTGCGCATTTCGATAAAAATAGTCCATGCTCCGGCTGGGACGTGCCACGCCGAGGATCACATCGCGGTTCGCGAGCAGGGGGATGCGCGACGAAACGGCGTCCGTTCCCAGCGGCGCGTCGGAGGTTCTAAAGGCGCGGTGACGTATGGGGCCAAAGTCCACGGTTTCGGCTGCGCGAGACCCGAGATCTTCCATGTGTTTGACGCGCGGCGGGATGAAGTTGTGATACAGGATCGATTGCAGCGACGAGAATCCCTCCAATCCCATTAATTCTTCGCGATATAACTCTCCGTTCGGTTTGCGAAACTGCGTGTGACGTTTGTGAGGGATCTGTCCGAGTTTGTGATAGAAAGGCATTTGATACTCCTTTTACTTATAAAATTCAGAAAACACCACCACGCTGTTGAGATGGTTGCTGCGAGCGTGTTTCATGGCCTTGGAGGCGTGCTCTTCAAGATCATCACTCGACATCATGTGGTCAGGCGGCATGGTTTCCAGGCCAATAAAGGCGGATAATTCAAAAGACACCATGTCATAGCTCTGATGCTCCAGGTGCATTAACTTTCTTAACCGCTCACAGGCGCTGCGGGCGCCAGGGGCGCTGGTCGAGGGCATCAGAATGAGGAACTCATTGTCCTGCTTGCAGGGAATATCGGTTTCACGTAAATGCACGTTGAGCACGTTGATGGCAAACATCTCGGCACTGTGCTGCGCTTGCGGAGTTGGCGGGTCGGTTTCCACAGCAAGATGAACGAGGGTGAGCGAATCACCATAGCGCCGCGATTTGTTCACTTCATGTTGCAATAAGGTCTTGAACACCTCGGGAGGATATAACTCAATTTCGTGACCGGTTATGTTATCCATGCTCGTACTCCTTGCTTCTTCTTCGTGAAGAGAATGTTGCTGAGTCTGCTCTGTAACACGAAATTTGCGCTAGGGTGTGACTGTGATCGATTTGACCAGGGTATCCAGTTGAAACAAGGATGGGTTGAACGAGTCTGGATACATCGCATCCAGCGCGCTGGTTACCGCAGCGTAGTAGGCTGCATCGGGTCCTGTGGATGGCGCCGGTACGCCGCCCGGCGGCACGGGTGCATCGAGTTTATCGTCCTCGGCGAGAATGGAAGAAGATACCGGCAGAACCGCGATGATGTAATACTTGCCGTCATCGGTAAGTCCCTGGAAATGATAGAACAATTCATGATTGTTGACCGTTGCCAGATACTGCGCATATTGTGTGATCATGCGAACACCGCGTCCGTCCTGAAAATCAAGCAGCTGCATGTGCGCGGCAAAAACCGGACCGGCGTTGAAGGCGGGCACAATGGGCATGGCATCTTTTGAAAGGGACGCACCTGCCAGCAGCGTTTTAAGACGCTGGATCTGGTCTGCGGCCGCTTGATTCAGCTGCGCGTATTCGCCGGCAGGGTAGACAAGGACCTGCGGTTCAAGGAACTTGTCCTGTAATTGATAGCCGGTTAGTTGGAACTGTAGGTGCGCCGGAGCAAGCTCCCACGAAGGGGACGCATTTGCATCAGTTACCGCGGCAACCATTTCAGATCGAGCATCGTTGGCCACGCCGATCGGCAGAGTGAAACTGACATTGTTGAACGTAACAACTCCGCGAGTATCGGCCGTAGCCGTCGGCACAACAACACTTGGTGCGGTGGTAGGCGTCGGCGGAACAGGGTTGGCAAGATTACACGCCAGGATCAACGTTGTGAGCGCGCAAAGAGTCCCGCAAAGCGGGATGGCGCTAAAGGCCCGCATACACAGTTTGTATTTCATTGATCGTGAGTATCCAGATCATTTCATGCTGGAGAACAGCACGGTTGTTAAAGAACGATTCGCACGGGCATGGTTCATGGCGCTGCGAGCATTTTCGATGAGCTTTTTCGGTGATAAGACCAGATCGTCAGCTAGGGAAGCCATCCCGATGTGTGCGGAGACTTGAAAAGACGCGCCGGTATTTGTTTGCTCGGTGGTGTTGAGTGCTCGTTCCAGGCGTTCGCAGGCATTGTGCGCGCCTTTCTCGTCCGTGGATGGCAACAGGACCAGGAATTCGCGACCGTCCCGGCAGGGGATATCGGTGTCGCGAAGTTCGACATCCAGAGCGTTGATGGTAACCATCTCGGCAGCGTGCTGAGTTTGTGGAGTATCTGGCTCGGCCCGCACGCCGATGCAAACCAGACATAATGGATATTTATAGCGGCGACTTTTCCGCACTTCATGTTCGAGAAGTGTATTGAATATATCATGCAGGTAGAGCTCGATCTCGTGCGTGCTGTCGTATTCCATACGTCCCGCGTTCCTCTCCGTCAGGGGTTGGTCAGCTGCTTTGCACCGTGTTTCGCAAAATGCCGATCCGTTCGATCTCCAGTTCCACTACATCGCCGTGATTCAGCCAGGGTCCCTGGAACCTGGTCAGTTCGAGCAGGCAGCCGGTGCCCACAGTTCCCGAGCCGATCACATCGCCCGGATACAGCATTACGGATTCGGACGCGCGGGCGATGATCTCTCCGAACGACCAGTGCATATCTTTGAAATTACCTCGCGACAGTTCGGCGCCGTTGACGCGGGCTGTCATCTCGAGATCGTACACGCCTGGGCGTCCCACCGCTTTGTCGGCAATCGATTCATGTGTGACGATGACGGGCCCGAACGAAGAAGCGAAGTCTTTGCCTTTCGCGGGACCCAGCCCGATCATCATCTCTTTACGCTGTACATCGCGCGCCGACCAGTCGTTGAAGATGGTATATCCGAAGATATATTGCTCGGCGTCCTCAGGCTTGATGTTAATGCCTGCCCTGCCAATCACGGCTGCGATCTCGAGCTCGTAATCCATCGCCTGCGTATAGGGCGGATAGGGGATCATATCCTCGTGACCGAACACGGCGTTGGGATTCCCGAAGTAGAAGACCGGGAATTGATACCATTCCTCAGGTACTTCACGTCCGCGGTTCTTATTGGCCGTTTTGACGTGCTGCTCGAAGGCATAGGCATCGCGCAGTGTTGTGGGATTCAGAGGGGAAAGGAAACTGACCTCATCGAATGTGAGCGCTTCCTTCGACGCTTTGCGGGCTGCATTGTCTGCACCCGCCGCGATCACGGCGTGCATGTCGGCGTACGGCAGGGTGTGGACTCGGTCGTCCATAACGAGGGCAGGCTGGGAGGTTGCACGAAGCGTGGAGACTGTGGCAAATTTCATGTATTATTTCCCGTCATTGCGAGCGGAGCGAAGCAATCTTCAGTTAAACAGATGTAACGCATCGACAAGAAACATCAATTAACGGGAGATTGCTTCGTCGGGCTACGCTTCGTCTACGTTCGCCTTTCGGCTAACTCCGCTCAGCGCGAGCCACTCCTCGCAATGACATGTTATAGATTCCCTCGACGTTCCTGTTCCATTTCGATCGATTCAAACAAAGCTCTGAAATTGCCTTTGCCGAAGCCCTGCGCGCCGTGGCGTTGGATGACTTCGATGAACATGGTGGGACGGTCCTGGATCGGGCGTGTAAAGATCTGCAGCAGGTATCCTTCATCATCACGGTCGACCAGAATGCCAAGATCGTGGACGGCTTTCATATCTTCCTTGATGTTGCCAACGCGCTCGGGGAGCATTTCATAGTAGGTGTCTGGCACGCGCAGGAATTCCACACCGCGTGAGCGCAGTTTATCGACGGCGGTCAGGATGTCGCCTGTAATGATGGCAAGATGCTGTGCGCCGGGCGTGAGATAGTAATCGAGATATTCTTCGATCTGACTCTTGCGGCGCCCCTCGGCAGGTTCGTTGATCGGGAACTTGACGCGTCCATTTCCATTCTGCATCACCTTCGACATCAGGGCAGAATATTCGGTGGAGATGTCCTTGTCATCAAAGTGCAGAAGCTGACGGAAGCCCATCACCTGATGATAGAAATTGACCCAGTGATCCATTTTACCCAGCGGTACATTCCCAACAATGTGATCGATGGCGGCAAGTCCCACGGAATCGGCTTCGTAGTTAATTGGCTTGTACGTCGGCGCAAAAATCCCCTTGTAATCACCACGATCGACAAAGACGTGCAGCGTCTCGCCATATGTGTAGATCGCGGACGTTCGATAGAAACCGAAGTCATCCTTCTCTTCGCGCGGCGCCCATGCCGATTTACCCCCGCGGGAGGTGGTTTCCTTCCATGCTTTTTCGACGTCGTCCACTTCGAGAGCGATCACCTTTACGCCATCGCCATGGACGAGCTGGTGAGCCGCGATCTCGTGTGTCGGTGAGTAAGCCGCAGAAACAACAAACCGTGCCTGCCCCGATTCCAGAACATACGAAGCAAAAGCGCGGTTACCAGTTTCCAACCCGGAGTAGGCAACAGGCCTGAAGCCAAATGCCTTCCACCAGTAATACATGGCATGTTTGGCATTGCCCACGTAGAAGTGAACGTGGTCAATGGATTTGATTTGCAGGAAATCCGCCTCCTCCGTCATGGGGCGTGATTCGGGTTTAACGGTCGTAGCCATTCAGCCTCCTTTGGTCTACAGAGATTTTACGACAAAGGATGTCCCATTGCAAATGAATGGACTCAGGCAAAGTTAAGCTATGAGCCTTGCGAAGGTTGTCGATAGATGGAAGAGTTTCAGTGAAGAAAGGTCGCTACCCCGCCTCGCGGGGCAGGCTCCGCCACGGCGACGCCTTCGCAAGGCTATTTTCGTCGTTAGGTGACCGTCACCGGTGTCTGGTTACGGACAGAATTTTATCGGAAGCCCAAGAACCGAACCGTTAGGGTAGGAGGATGTATTCCCTAGGTTATCCTTGGCGAAGAATTGGTATTGCAGGGTTCCGTTTCCATCCATTTCAGCGTCGGCTTCTGTGCCAATTGCGTAGTTGAAGCCATTGATGCCGCCGGCCGCGTTATCGTTCGGCACGACAGTATGCCAACTGCCTGTATAGCCATTGTCACCGAGGTAACGATAGCTCAACCAGACTGAATTAATTCCATTGCCATTGTCGGTCACGCGGATCGCCACTCGCAACGTGTTGCTCGTGCAGTTGGATGGATACGAAAGCTCAGATACCAGAGCCGTTGGGTCACTCAACCTCGGACCCGCTACCGCCGTGCCTGTGCCCGTCACCGTAACCACAACGGTCGGTGTAGGAGGAGCTGCAACCACCGGTACCGAGCCGGTGGGACCAGATGTGTGTCCCGTGGATGCAGAGATCCAGCAATTGCTGCTGGGGCCGGTCTGCACGTACCACCAACTGCTGTCGGTATTGCGTCCGGCGAGATTCAAAAATGTACCGGGCGTGAAGGATGTGACCCTGTCATACACGGTGCCGGGTCCGGTGCGGCAGTTTGCGCCCACGTCGACCACGAAGAATGTTCCACTGGGTGTAGCGGACGCGCGCGCCGAGGTTGGTACGGGCGCGGAGGATGTCGATGAATTTACAGGAATCGTCGGAAGCAGCGTTGACGTGACGCTGGAACTTGGCGTCCCCGGGCCCGCTTGGTCTGTGGCTGCCAGAGCGGTCACAGTAAGTGCTGCCGCTTCGTAGGGATCGGGCGTCTCTGTCTGATTCGACGGCAGGTTGCATGCCGTAAGGCTCAGAAGAATAAGCAGGATGGTGATGGTAGAGAGCTTGCTGACTTTCACTCGATGAATCTCCTTTTGAATATTGTTGCGCAATTCTACGTTTTAAATCGAGCGATGCAACTATCCAAAGGTACCGATGCGAAGTTCAGTGTAATCAGGGCTTCGGGTGTGCTGCAAAGAATTCCCAAATGATGCTTGTCGCTGAGATGGAATGAGTTGGTTCATCACCTCCGGGCCATGCGGGACCGTTACCGCCAGGCCAGGCGTGTTTCCCGCCAACGATGGTGTACAACTCGACGGCGGTCCCATTAGTGCAATTGGAATATGCATCATGCTCAATGTCTTCGAACGATTCGGTCTGCCGATTTGTTCCACATTGGTCAATTTTCAGCCAAAAATCGATCGAATCCTGCACCGATTCGAAAGGAACATCCACCAGCGAGTCGGGTCCTGCGCCCCCGTAATAGCCAACATGTGAATCCTCGGTTCCATGAAAATGGATCACCGATACTGGTTCACTGGGAGTACAGCGCAGATAATTCTGCGTCCCGGCAACAGGCGCGATAGCCGCAAATAGATCGGATGCATCACAGGCCAGTCGATACGAAAAGATCGCGCCGTTCGACAACCCCGTGGCATAGATTCGTTTGGGATCGACATTGTATTTCGATTGAATATCTGCGACTACAGCTCGAGTAAAACCGACATCGTCGATTTGATTCGTGACCGCATACGCACAGCACGTCCCGCCGTTCCAGGTCAATAACTTGTCTTCCTGTCTGCCGGTCCCATTCGGATAGGCGACCATGAATCCCTCTTCATCGGCGAGAGCACTGAAGTTACTGGTGCGCATCTGGGTATTGGCATTTCCTCCGCCGCCGTGGAAATCCAGCACCAGTGCAGCAGGCTCACTCTCATCGTATGAAGCGGGCACGTGCAGGATATATGTTCGTTCGATGCCGTTGTGAGTCAATATGTTCGTGCTATCGCCTGTCTGCGAAGGGGTGGTTCTCGCACATGCAAGTGTGGTCAGAATAAGGATGAACAGTGTTACAAGAAACTTGTTTTGGTATGCCATGCTAAGCTCCTCTTTAAAATCACAGTCGGTGGACAACTCCTGAACTTAATCGAATTAATCGAGCCAGAAGGTCTCGCAGGAAACGCAAGACCTTAACCACGGAGACACTCCCGAAAGAGCATCGGGACGATGTGAGTCACCGAGTTTTTAATTGTTTTTCACCGTGCCTCACCTGCACTGCACCAAACGCAGTGCGGTGCACACTTGCCCCGGGCGCAAGTGCCGGGGAGTGTCGTGTCTCCGTGGTTCAGAATAGAGTATAAGGATTGCTCGGTTTAATTGTTAATCTACAAAAGTCGTTACTGCCGTGAGGGAGATTTATAGCACTGCCAGGTAAGCTTTGTTTTACTGCCGCGTAAACGCCTTGTAAAAAAATCTGCCGCTCAGTTGGGCGGCAGATTATCTTCAATGAACTTTTCCCAAACCGGGAAGTCTTCCGGATTCCACATCTTTTCCATCACCGGAACAGCATCTTCCCTTTTCCAACCCAGGCGCAGCACCCGATACATCATCACGAAGGCGCTGGCCCGATAGTTCGCTTCACAGTGAACAAGGATCTTTTTACCGGTATGCGCATCCATTGTATCCAGGAATTGCTGCAGCGCATCACGTTCAGGTGCGCGCCAGATCACAGGGATGTTGACGTACTCCATGCCAAGGCTATTCACAAGTTCGCGTTCATCCGGAATCGCGTTAGGCACATCATGCGGCGCCAAATTGATCACCACCTGCACACCCGCCTCAGAAACCTCTTTCATTTGCTCGATGGTCGGCATTCCGCTGCTCGATAAAGTGTCACTCAGGAGTTGATAATGATAAATATCCTTCATTTGACCTGGGCCACTTTTCCATTTGTCATTTTTTGCAGGTCGTCTGTTTTCAATTCGAATATCGCATTGGGAGTTCCTGCCGCTGCCCAGATCGTCGGATATTGCAGGAAATCTTCATCGATGTAGGTCTCCATTTTTTGGACGTGACCGACGGGCGGCACGCCTCCAATGGCGAAGCCGGTCACTGCCCGGACGAAATCGGCGTCTGCCCGGCCGATGGGTTCTCCCGCGTAGCTGCTGATGCGTTTCTCGTCGACGCGGTTCGCGCCGCTGGTCAACACCAGGATCGGTTTACCCGAGTCCTTGCCCTTGAAGATCAGCGATTTCACAATCTGACCGAGGGCACATCCGGCCCGGTCAGCGGCCTCCTGCGCGGTGCGCGTCGACTCGCTGTGTTCGACGACTATATAGTCGTATCCAAGAGATTTGAGTCGGTCCTGAATTCTTTGAGCGGAAGGGGAGAGTGGCATGGGGTTTTCAAGGAAAGCAGTAAACAAGGAAGCAAGTATACAAGTACTATGTGGCTACTTGTCTACTTGTCTACTTGTATACCTGCTCCAGATTTTCGCCGATTATATACCGCACTCGGTCACACACTTGCCCTGGCACTGCCCCAGGGCAAGTGTGTGACCGAGGGTATTATATCAGTAGCTTCCGCAATCACTCACGCGTATACTTGATCTGCCAAAGCGTACGCCATGTGATCCCGCCATCGTCTGAGCGCTCCCAGTTCCAATCGAATTGACTCTTTTCGATGTTGTACCAGACCATGCGTTGTTTGCATGCTTCGCCGCGCACGATCGCATCACGGACCAGGATCATCTTCCCATCATCGAATGTGCCGGTGAAGTCGAGATAACTACCGTTGTTGTCGACCCAGGTCTGGCACCATAGTTTTCGTTCCGTGTCATAGACCGAGTGACTGATCCCGTGCAAATCAGCGGCGTTGAAATCCTCCTGCACAACCCTGCCATCCAGGATGCGCGTGACATGGTTGGTTCCTTTGCCATCCTCGCCCCAGGCAGCATCCCATTCACCGAGCCAGAAGTCGAATTGATTTTCGGGATTGTTATTCATTCGCAGTGTCTCCAGATACGAACTTCGTAACGCGACATTTATGTCGCTTTTCCAGCACGACGACATAAATGTCGCGTTGCATTTTATAATCTGTCTGATCAAGCCAACGCCAGATAGATTTTGGAAAACCATGCCTGACCAGCAGCGAAAAATTTACCAATCAGAAGGTGACCGCTACGAAGCGCTGATCTCACGCGAGGATCATCAGGGTAGTATCCCGCGTGCGATCGACGAGATTATCGACGTAAACGGACTTGATATTCTCGACCTCGGCGCAGGTACAGGGCGACTCACGCTCATGCTTGCAGCGCGGGCAAGATCCATTTGTGCCTTCGATACCTCCGCCGAAATGCTGCGGGTTTGTCGTGAGCGTCTCATCGCCAGCGGACTCTCAAACTGGCAAGTCGAAGTAGCCGACCATCGCCAACTGCCGATTCCCGCTCACTCCGCCGATCTGGTTGTCTCGGGCTGGAGTGTGAGCTACCTGGCTGTTTGGAACCCAGAGAAGCAAACCTCAGAACTTGACATCTGGCTGGACGAAATGAAGCGTGTTCTTCGCGGGGATGGCACGATCCTTCTCTTCGAGTCACTTGGTACCGGTAACGAGCAACCGGTCCGTCTGGAGCATGTCGAGTCCACGTATCGATGGCTGGATGCCAATGGCTTCGAGAATCAGTGGATCCGTACCGACTACCGGTTCGAGACGGTGGACGAAGCAGCCGATTTGGCCGGATTCTTCTTCGGCGCAGATATGGCCCTTCGCATCCGCGAGAAGCGCAGTAATATCCTTCCGGAGTGCACAGGCGTTTGGTGGAAAAAGATTAGACCTCTTGCATAAGTACTTGAGTTTAGAGATGGCAGAAGCAGCGCGGAAGATGCGCTGAGAGCGACAGA
>CAZBAX010000050.1:0-49698 GCA_964489725.1 uncultured Anaerolinea sp.
TTAAGGTTCAATGATTTGTAGCCTAATTTGGGCAAAATCTAGGTCAGTAAATCACAGGTTTGTCATTCTGAGGAGCCAACGTTCTTCTGGCGACGAAGAATCTCCCGTAATTTGCGCCGAGACTCTTCGTTCGCAACGAACGCTCACTCAGAGTGACATGAGAATCGTGATTTACTGAATTTTTCTCAGTGTCTCCGTGTCTCAGTAGTTCAAAAGGGAGTTAATGGGCATTTTCATATACTTATGCAAGAGGTCTAGTTTTGGACTGGAAGGGAAGTAGTACCTAAGTCATTTGTGAAATACTTTACAAATTAGACCATTTTGGTTATAATAATTGTGAAAAATTACACAATCAGAGAGGTGAGAATGAACCTAGATAAGCTCCCCCATGTGGTCATCATCGGCGCTGGATTCGGTGGATTGGAAGCCGCTAAAAAATTAGCGAATGCTCCTGTGCAGATCACGATCATCGACCGCTATAACTATCATCTTTTCCAGCCGCTGTTGTATCAAGTCGCCATCGCGGGCCTGGTCCCTTCACAGATCGCTTATCCCCTGCGGACGATCTTCCGCAAACACAAGAATATCAATTTTCAGATGGGAGAAGTCTCGGCGATTGACTTCGATGGCCGCTTTGTCAAGGCGAATGGTTCGGTGATCGCTTACGATTATCTTGTCCTGGCGGTGGGCGGACAGACGAACTTCTTCGGCATGAGTTCCGTGGAGCAAAATGGTTTTCAATTGAAGAATGTGGAAAGCGCGGTCAATACGCGCAACCATCTTTTACAGATCTTTGAAGAAGCCAGCCGCGAAGCCGACCCCGAACGCCGCCGCGCTTTGTTGACCTTTATCGTGGTTGGCGGCGGCCCCACCGGCGTGGAAACGGCAGGCGCGCTGGCCGAGTTGATCACCCACGTACTGGCGAAGGACTATCCATACATGGACCTGCGCGAAGTACGCGTCCTCTTGCTGGAGGCTGCCCCGAGTGTGATGATGGCGTATCCCGACGAGCTGCGCGCAGCGACCAACAAACTTCTGCGCAGCAAGAATGTGGATATCATGGTCAACACAAAGCTGGTGGATTACAACGGACGCCGGGTGACGCTTGCCGATGGCAATACAATCAACGCGCATACCCTGATCTGGACGGCCGGCGTGCGGTCGGCTGAGATCACAGATACGCTTGGGGTCCAGCAGGCAGGCTCCGGTCGCGTCCGAGTCGAGTCCACGCTGCAGTTGCCGGAACATCCCGAAGTCTTTATCATCGGCGATGCTGCCTACGTCGAAGATGAAAAGGGGCAGCCGCTGCCGATGCTGGCCACGGTCGCCCAGCAGCAGGCAGATGCCGCGGCACGGAATATCCGAAATATCCTAAAGGGGAAGAAACCCGAACCGTTCCATTACAAGGACCCAGGCCTGTTAGCCACCATCGGGCGGAACGCGGCTGTGGCGCGCATCTGGGGACTCTCGTTCAGCGGGTTCATCGCCTGGGTGATCTGGGTAGGACTGCACATTTACCGCCTGATCGGCTTCCGCAATCGGATATTGGTTCTGGTCAACTGGGCGTGGGATTATTTGTTCTACGAGAACCAGGTGCGGCTGATCACGAAGGAATAAGGTTCGGATTTTGCGAAACGAAATATACCAGGGCCAACCCGACAGTATTGATCAACACATGCAGGACCACGCCCGGCCAGATCGAGTTCGAGCGGTGATACAGATAGGCGAGTAAATTGCCGAGGATAAACGTCGGGATCAGGGATGCAGGGTCCAGATGTGCAATGCCGAATATCGTGGAACTAAGCAGCATACCGGCAACCCAGCCATATTTTGCGCGGAAGCCCTGAAATAAGAAGCCTCTGAAAAATATCTCCTCCACCAAGGGCGCCAGGACCGCGCCGACCAGGAGGAACCAGAATGGATTTTCCAGCAGCTCGAAGAGTTTGGAAATCTCATCACCCTGGGTATCAAAACCAAGCGCCATCAGGATCAGGTTATGTATGAAGATGATCCCATACCCGATCACCAGCAACCCACAGCCGATGCCCAGGGTGCTCCAGTCGAATTTGCCAAAGCCGAGTGAACTCCAATTGATGCCCCGCCATGCCAAGATAATAATGACGGGTAATAGATAGACAAGCTGGACCAGGATCAGGATCCAGCTCTGGGCGATATCGCCTCGTTGACCCAGCCGGGAGAGGGCCAACAGTCCTACATTGATCAGCACGAGTAAGAGAACCCCGATCCAGTTATCGATGGGTTTCCATGGCACTGAATAGTTTGCAGGCTGTGTGGGCGGAACCTGCAGTTGATTTTCCCAACTCATTTGTCCTCTTCCAACTCACGGTAAATGAACCACTGCCCCTTACGCTGGTCGATATTTTTCATGGCGCGGTCGTAATAGATATCGAAAATCTGTCCTGTCTCGACGCGCACTCGAAAGTAGAAGCGCCCCACATTCAGCGAACCGCGATTTGAGGCAACCGCTGCATGGGCGGGACGCATGTTCTTTGCCATCTTGCCGCGCCGCGCAAAGTCACTCCAGGCGGAAAGCATTTCGCTGACGCGATACGTTACATCGCTCCAGATGAATCCGTTCGGGCAATCGGGACTCTTCTCAAGCTCTGGAGGTGTATCGAAGATGGGTTGAATGGGTTCGTCGTAGAAATGGATTGGCTGCAAATTATCCAAAGGATTAAACCTTGTACGGATCTTCCGCCTGCAGGAAGGCCAGCAGCATTCCCTGGCGTGGATGGTCTCTCAGCCACTTGCGGATTTCCTTGATGTGCTCGTAATCTTCTTCGCCAAGCTTCTCCATATAGATGGCTTCCATGTGGTTTTTGGTCTCCACCGCATGGAGATGGTCCTGCCATGGACGAGTGAAGAATTCGTTGAGGTTGTCATGCAGATTGCGGTCGATCAGCGCTTCCCATTCCTTGAACTCCAGCCAGATGCCATTACAGTTGCGGCAGCGGTCGAGATAAAAATCGGTATCCGGAAAGATCTTATATCGCGCCATGATATGCCCGCAGTTGGCGCAAAGCTTTAATTCCTTCACATCCCAGGACGGATCGATCTCAATGGCGCCCTCTTTTTCGGGCAGCCCACTGCCCAGTGTTCGCCGCCAGGTCATGTAGGCATTCGAAGGGATGAACAAACCCTTGCAATTGGAACATTGATTGGCGGGTAATCCCTCCACCAGGACGATTGGACCCAATTTATATTCCTTGCAGACAGGGCATTGCATGTCATCCTCCGATAGCGCAACAAGATAAAAAGACCTCTCGAATTATAGTAGACCTTTGGAGAAGTCAAGCAAACAAATGCCAACGCTTCCCGAACCACTCAGACACGGAGACACTGAGATGTTTCATTAGAAAACTCCGTTCTCACCTGCACTGCACCGAACGCACGATTTGCTAAGCAAATCGGGTGCAAGTGTAGTGTCTCAGTGGTAAAAATTCCAGGATATCCATGACCATCGTTCGGCTTATAACGTTCGCGTCGCTCCCCCGTCGACATCCAGAATCGCGCCGTGGATATAGCTGGACTGGGGTGATGCCAAAAAGGCCACTGCGCGCGCAATTTCGACGGGTTCACCAAAGCGGACGATCTTCATCTCACGCGGCAATTGTTTTGCTGCTTCGACAGTACCAATCTTTTTCTCTTTGGCATATTTTTCGATACGAGTCTGCAATCGCTCGGTGGAGATCGAACCGGGGTTGATGGCATTGACGCGTACACCGTCGTTGACGCCGCGGTCCGCCAGCGCTTTCGTGAGATACATCAAGGCTGCGTTGACCGAGCCGCCGATGGTAAAGTCTCCGCTGGCGGTCTTGCCGCCGACACCAACGATGTTGATGATCGTTCCACGGCTGGCTTGCAAATGTTTCCAGGCTGCGCGCGCGAGTCGCATGGCAGCGTAGAATTTCAGGTCGAAGCCATCCTGCCATTCCTCGTCGGTCAGCGCGAGAAAGTCACCACGCTTGGTGGCGCCAGCGTTATTGATCAAGAGATCGATCTTTCCGAACTTCTTTATCGTTTCAGAAACAACCTGCTCTGCCGCCTCAGGAGCACGCAGGTCCACCGCCTGGACAAGCGTCTCAGTGGGCAGAATCGAATCCAGCGAGACGAGCGCGTCGTGGGAACGCGCCGCAAGCGTAAGTACCATCCCCTCTGCAGATAACGTCTCGGCGATAGCGTATCCGATGCCACGGCTCGCGCCCGTGATGATGGCGACTTTATTTGAAAGTCCAAGTTCCATGAGCGACTATCTCCTCGTTTCCGTCATTGCGAGGAGCGCTCGCTGCGACGAAGCAATCTTAATCACGGAATCACTGTAAGAAATTTTTCGTGAGATTGCTTCGCTACGTCCCGAAGGGACAATGACGGATTAATTGTCTTCATCCAACTCCAGATGAAAGCGATGCATGAAGCGATGCAAGATCGGCGTGGAAAGGACTCCGATTGCCACGAGAAATACCATGCCGGAAAATAGAGCGTAGAATGAAGCGAATAGTTTTGCGGCAGTGGTCTTCAAGTCTGTGACAATCGGACCCATGCCACCCAGCAACATCGAGGCATTCAATAACGAGTCGATCCAATTCAGGCCGACGATATAGTGATAGCCGATGATCCCAATGCCAAGCGAGAACAGAATAATCCCGATCGACAGTGAACCGAATCGAATGACACGCCGTGTGAATTCTGCCGGGCTTGCCAGCGGTTCGCGATGATGCTCGAACATATGGACCTCCTTCACTGGTTGTACGTCCAGTCCCAGAACCAGAAGGCAAGCCCTTTGAATTCGCCCCATTTTTCGAAGCGCTTCTCCACTTCCCTGGCGGTGATGGGTTTGCCCTTGTACCACTCGTGTGAGACCAGCTTCAACGCCCATGAGTCGATCGGGATGAAGTCGGAGCGGCCCAAAATTAAGAGCAGGTTCGCGGCTGCATAGGGACCGACGCCGTTAATGGTCATCAACGCTTTGCGGAGTTCCAGCGTGGGTAACTCGGAAGTTTTGAGGGACTCGAGATCGAACTCACCACTGGCAACGCGCACGGCAAGCTGATGGATGGCGGATGCGCGGTAGCCAACTCGTACCGCCTCTCTGAGATATTCGGGGCTGCTGGCGGCGATGGCAGCGGGCAATGGAAATGCTTTTTGATTCGGCGCTTCGTCTACGCCTCCGGCTCCGTTACCCAAAGGGTACGACACTTGCACCGCGCTGCGGATGCAGTGCAGGTGTGTCAGCGCGACACCAAAGGTATCCACCAATTTACGGGTCATATTTTTCGTGGCGGTCCACAGGGTGTTGGTCGTCAGGATGGTTTTGATCACGTCTTCGAACAGGGTTGGCGAGCGAAGGACGCGGCCGAGGGCACGCTTTCGGGCACGCGCCAGCTTCGGTTCCGCGCCTGAAGCGGCGTAGAAGCGCGAGAAATCCATGTCGAGCCCGAACATCCAGGCCGCCTTGTCCAGCACTTCCTTTCGTTCGGTCCGATCCAGCTTGTCGGTTTCGACGATCAGGGTATCTTTCCCATCGCGCAGTGTGAGCTGGACCACACGTCCATCTGCAAGCTGGAAGGTGTAGCCGAGTGAGTTTGCAGCCTCATCATATGAGAACGGCGCAAGCTGACGCCATCCGTGTGAGTTGACAACGGATGTGAAGTTGAACGGTTTGCGGGCAGGGAGAGTGAGCCGGGTCATTTCACTCTGCTATGACCTCGTTACGCCAGATTGCACGGATGAGAACAATATTCACGATGAGCGCAGTCAGAATCATTGCTGGAATAATAATGATCGGGAACAACCAGCGTTCGGTCCATTTGTTGATCTGGGCGGTCTCCGGCTCATCGGGATGATAGAGCACACTCACCTCTTCGCCCACCCGGTAGGCGGGTGGATCCGACGCGGTATCCCCATCAAAGGAATAGGTCTGTCCATCGACCGTGAACTCGATCACCGGCGAATAAACACAACAGCCACCCTCCGCGCTATCGCTTTCTTCCAATCGAACCACTGTGCCAGTCGTCGTCACGCCTTCCTGCTCCAGCGTCCAGCTGATATAGCCGGCGTACGCGCCCCATAAACAAAAACCGGCAAAGAAAAGATTGGCAAAGATGAGGATGCAGCCATTCCATAAACGGTTGGCTACTCCTGAAGCTTTCTCCACGGTATCGACCGCCCGATCCACCGTCCGTTCATAGTTCTTTTCCAGGTTGTCCATGTAATACCTCTAATGAACTGGATTTTGTTTACTTTACTATTGACCATCTAAGACTCATTCTTCGTCGTTGCGAGTGGTGCCCAGGCGCCACTCGCTATGACGGAAACCGAATCGTTTATCCGCGCTGGGCAATCGGTACCAGTTGCGGCTTCGCGATGCGGATGTAATCACTTAACTTCATCCTGATGGACCGGTCCAAACGACCGGCATTGAACACCACTTCCTCATTCTGCTGGATGAGCGGATCTGCCAACAATTGAAGCTGGTCGCTGCCTGCCCCGGTGATTTGTACGGGGAACGAAAAAGGCGGGATCGACCCGATGACGCATCCCGTTAACCCCTCAGCCTTTTCGCGTTTCGCAAAGGCGACGCTATCCGCGTGGAAGTAGATCTTCACTCCGTTGAAGTCCACGCGGCAATTGCCGGGGAGGTTGGCAAGGCAATACATATTTTCCTTGCGCGTCAAGCGCACTTGCAACACCATCGACTTGATCGACTGCTCGATGCGGTTGCCGCGGATCCTGGCGATCACTTCGGTGCGACCTTCCGGTTCATGCTCGATGACGCGGTAACTCGCACTCTCCCGATCGAGTAAGGCGCGCAATTGTTCGTGAACGTCACTCATACTCTGAACTATGATTGTGGGATTATATCGGTAAAGTCTAATCAAAAATGACGGGATGAATTCTTCATCCCGTCATTGCGCGAACCAACCTCTGTTCACCTCATGGACATGGTCCTAATGTGTCGCCATGTCCCAAATGAGCGGGCACGGCCGAAGAAGAAATGCTGAGGGTGTGTCCGCCCTTTTTGTCGGGCTTGTGGCAAACCAGCACCTTTTCGCCGCCATTGGAAGTGTCTTCGTCATCGTCATCATCGATATGCAGCACGGTGATCTTCACGATGACAAGTTGACCATCATCAGAAAGACAGATCACGGCCAAAATCTGCTGTCCGGGCTGAAGCGCTGCGAAATCAGCATCTTCGTCATTATCATTCTCATTGTCGTTTTCATCATCATTGTCGTTCTCATCTTCATTGTTCTCATTTTCTGTTTTGGAACTGTCATCCAGCTTCACGGTTATGGGCCAGCCCAAAAACTGGACCTGGCTCCCCGTGACACTGACTACTGTCGCGATCACCTTGACACAATTATCCACAGACGTGAGATCGCCTACTGGAGAAATGCTGATGACTTCCCATGTCCCATCCTCCAGCAACAGGATTTCCACTTTGACCAGCATTCCGGGCTTGATATCCCCGGTGATCACCGTGTCTCCGGTAACGTTGAGAGTGATGCCGTTGACCACCCAGGGATTCACAGAAGTCACCCTGCCGATGATCGTGATGGTTTGATCGGATTCTTCCTGAGCAGGTTCAATGGAGTACGCCAGCCAGGTGTCATCTTCCAAAACCGCCCCTCGAACACGCACCAGGTCGCCGACCTCCAGGCCTTGAGCGATCTTTGTTGCAGCGTTCGTTTGCAGCGTTCTGCCCGCCACCTGCCATGGCTCGATGCTTTCCAGCGTACCTGTAAGTTCGAACGTAGAGTCTCCCGCCAGCGGTTCCCAGTCCCCATTCTGATTTTGGACTTTTATGACTCCATCATCTAACTGCAGGATTCCCTGCGCAACATTGGACGATCCCAGTCCAATTGCCGTGCAGGATAAGATGAGACTTACAATCCCGAGATACCCCATGAGCAGAGACCAGCGAAAGAATGGTCTGGTATTAGTGTCCATAACTACCTCCATCACGATGACCTTGCAAGGTGATTCACCGATAAAGCTCTCTGGTTGTTATGTTCATAATAGCACGGATGTACCCGGGTTGGGCTCAGAGTAGGAGCTTTGGTTATCCGCGTGGGATAATCTTCCGCGAGTCTAAAACATCCATAATTTCCTCGCCTGCTGGTGTACCTACGGGGCAGGGTGAATTTCAGCCAGCAGAGTCTCAGACCAGATCGATCATTTCTTCGCCGCGTTTCCAGGCGCGGACTCCCCAGATATTCACCACGATCAGGGCCACGAACAAACCTGCAACTATACAGGATGGGAACAACCACAACGGAAACTGGCTGTCGACCTGGGCAATATTGGGATTCGAACGATCAGAGCGGACCATGACCAGCTCACCCAGCTCGAACCGCGGAGGGTTGGAGGACGAGTCGTCGTGAAACGAATAGGTTTTGCCATCCACTTCGAAATCGATCACAGCCCGGTACGTGCCGCCATCGCGGGGTTCCAGCCCGCTCACGTATCCTTCGGTTGTTTCGCCATTGGCTTCCACACGATACCCAACGAAACTCTGATACAGACCCCAGCACAGGAAACCAAGCACGAAGAGATTGATCAGCAGCCACCCACAGCCGCGGTATACATTCCAAAGTGCAGTACCGGCGTTTGAAGAGGTACTTTTCATCTCGATAAATGATCACTGCCGCGGATCATCTTGCCTGCGTGTCAGTGTAAGCCGATCGAGATAGAACATTTGCAGCGCAGCAAACAGAACAAAGAAGATCAACGAGTAAGGGATGCCAAATAACGCGATCAGTGGAGCCGATGACCCGGGACGGGCGCTTGCCGAAACCCTGAGGATCGCAGTGCTGAACGTGAGCTGTTCCGCACTGATCCCCATCATAAGAGGCACGATCAAATCCTGCGATGCGACCAGGAGTGAAAGAACCGCCAGGAATCCGGCTAACGGCAGCGATGGCACGATCAATTGCTGGAACAGTGCCTTTGCGGCAGGCGTGCCTTCCTCACGAGCCTTTCGCCATTTTGGTTCCTGCCCCATAAAAAAGAGCGTCAGCAGGAACAACATAGGGATGTTCAGCAGCAGCGGAGGTGCAAGCGCAAGGAATGTGTCCACGATTTCCAGCTTGCGCAAATTTTGAAATGCCGCAAACGTCAGCGGCATGGATGTAACGAACAGCCAGGGACTGAACAGCAAGAGCAGCCATGGGCTACCCCTCCCCAGGGGACGCGTCACACCCAGACCCAGCGCCCCCAGGTACGCCACCGGCAATTGCACCAGCAGAATCATAAGCAGGGCAGGCAGGATCGAATTGACCCACACCCGTAGGATCGAAACGTTTAGCGAGCCAAAGAGGTCATCTCCCAGCGCCGGGAAGATTCGGATCAGGCTCAGGAGCAAAGGCAGCACAACTGCGACAAGCACGGCAGCGCCTCCGATCAGGAGTGCAACCCAGCGCAGAACGGCCGGGAGACTCGGCGTCGTTGACTGGTCTGTTTCACTGCGCGCCTGATAGCTTAGTTGCAGCCTGCCGAGTACGATCAACAGGGTTGCAACGATTCCCAGCAATGCGACGAAGAGCAAGATCACGGTCGAGATGGCCGAATTCATGCCTAGCTGCATGGTCACAACCGTCTGATGGAGGACACGTCCAAGCGGAACTCCGCCCCGATTGGGGAGCAATCCAGAGAGCACGTTGAAAGACTGGAGTACATAGGCTGCCGTTGCCAGTTGTACCACCAGCCAGGTGATCACCATCGGCGCGAGGACTGGCCTTGAACCATCGCTCGACTCATTTCGCCCGCGCAGAATTGCTGAATATACGATGACGCCTGCCGCACAGGCGATCGCAAGGCCGGCCAGGCTGGTTACGAGAAGGTATGCCCGGTTCGCAGAGTCTATGCTCCACAATCCGCGTAGATACCCAGGACCCAACATCAGCAGCGCCGGGCCGAAGAATGCCAGCGGCAGCGTAAAGAACAATCTGGCTCCCTGGCGCAACCGGCTGCTCAGTCCATAGATAGCAATTGCCAGTATAGGCGGGATGAGGGTCGCCAAAAGCACATGCACGAAGATCACCAGGCTGGTGTATCCAAACGCAGAAGAGAATCCGGGGGTCTCGAACAGCCTGGCATAATTCTCCATCCCAACGAAGTCGCCTTCACCGAAAAAAGCTGAGTCTTGCAAGCTGCCCGTAAATGTGTTCAGGGTCAACATGAGCATGTTCGCTGAACATAATCCACAGGCGGGCACGAGAAGGAACAACCCTAATAGAGCACGAACAAATGGAGGTATGCTGGTGGCCTTGCTGGTTTGGACCGCTGCACTATCCGTGGACATGGGCGCCTCCTGAGTGGAATGAGCTTATCGGATCGGGAATTCAACAATCCTATTTCGGAGCATAGACCGCATACCCGCGCGGCGGGGCGTAGAACTGGGCCCGCCCGTCGCGGTCGGTGGATTGGTTGATCGGGCGGGACATGTCAGTTTTGCTCCACCAGGCCACGGGTTGGAAGGAAGCGTTCGCCCATTGCGTGGTGACCAGCCGTCCGTTCCAACTGTCGCCGCGGTTGTTGAGCACGTAAACGAGCCCGCGGGTATCGCCATAACCGCTGCGCTGCATGATGTACAAATTATCATCCACGAATAGAACATTCGCCGGGCCGCCTGCATATCTCTCGTGCGCGCTGACCAATGCCGCGATCCCATTGGGTGAGCCTTCCAGTCCCAGATTGTAGTTGTAGTAATCGTGCCAGAACACACACGGATAGCCCTCATGCGTGAGAATGTAACTGTAGGCCAGCAGCTTATCATTGATGATCGGACGACCTTCGTCGCGCAGGTCATGGTTCTCCACAAACGTCACAGTGCTCTGCGGCTGCTTCTGTAAAATTGTTTCCCACGTGGTCAGGTTTCGCAAACTGAAGCCGTATTGATCGCACAATGCCTTGAGCATTTCACGCAGCGGAAAGTCAAACGCATCCACCGGATTCGAATTGGAGAAATTCGCCTCCTCGACCCAATGCAATGTGTTGGTCGCCGAATCCCAATACTCTGCCACACCATAGGGGATGAATGGCTGGCCGTCCCGCATGTAACGGTATTCCTGAAATGCAGTGATCGTGTTGGCGCCGTAGCCCTTCACGAAGTCATAGCGAAAACCGTCGAAACCAACCTCTTCGATCAACCAGCGCGCCAGCTTCAACAATTCGGCATATACATACGGGTTGCGATGCGAGAGATCGGGCATATCGCCGAAGGTCATCTCATCCCAGCTCTCATACATGCACGGATGGAAACACTCCCAATTGCGAAGAAATTTGCCGCTGATTGGATGAAACGATGTCCAGCGCGGTTGGCCGAGGATCGGATTCACTTCCTGCGTGTCCGCTCCGCTATTGTGGTTGATGACGACATCTGCGATCAGACTCAGCCGGTTGCTGTGCGCCGTTTGGATCAGCTCCATCAGTTCGGACCTGGTCCCGAACCAGGTTGCCACACTCCCCTTTTGATCGAATTCACCCAGGTCATAATAATCGTAAGGGTCATAGCCCATCGACGCTCCGGCCAAATTCGCAGCCTTATGCACCGGCGGCAGCCACAGCGACGTGAATCCGACCCTTGCCAGTGATGGTACCTGTCTGCACACATAATTCCACCATTTGAATTCCCTCTGGTCCACCCGTGGACAATCCCAGAAGAACGCCTGCATCATGACACCCATAATGACTGCTCCGTTTCAACCTTGATGGTTTACATCATAGTGAGCGCGTTGTTCCATGATCATACGTCGCTCACGCTCGATTTCCCTGGCTAGTTCTTCTTCGGTAGGCAATATCAAACGATACTTGGATGCGAAGAGCTGCTCGCTATCCTTGAGAACAGAATATTTAACGACCGTCTCATCCTTTGAAGTGCAAAATATTATGCCTACTGTTGGGTTGTCGTCCTCGCCGCGTTTCAGATCGTCGAACATGCGCACATACATGTCCATCTGCCCGATATCCTGATGTGTCAACCTTTCATTCTTCAAGTCGATCAGCACAAAACATTTGAGCAGGTAGTTGTAGAATACAAGGTCGATATAGAAGTGACTGGTCTCGGTGCTGATTCTGAATTGTCTGCCAACAAAAGAAAATCCTTTACCCATCTCGAGCAGAAACTGTTGCAAGTTATCGATGATGGCAGTTTCAATCTCCCGTTCTGAAACTCCCGGCAATTCTGGAATTTGCAGGAACTCCAACACATAAGGGTCTTTTATGAACTCGCCAAAATGGTGCCCTTTCGAACCACCTTCCGGCAACACAGTTTTCTTCGCGGAGGAGTTGAGCAGACGTTCGTGGTAGAGCGTATTGATATTACGCTCCAACTGACGAGTGCTCCAGTGCTGCTCAGCTGCTTCCCGAATGTAATATTCACGAGAGGCAGGATTCTCCACACGCATGATCAGTCGATAGTGCGACCAGGTTAAAAGGCTACGCGGCGCGTAGCTTTTTTGAAAATCGGGAAAGACAAGGTAAAACTGTCGAAAGTTTTTGAGATTGGCAATCGTAAATCCTTTGCCAAATTCAGCGGATAATTGTCTGGAAAGTTCCTTGATCAGAAACGTACCGTAATCAGCTCGCCCCTTGCCTTGTTGCTGCTCTTCGGCAATACGGCGGCCAATCTCCCAGTAGGCTTCCACCATCGTGAAATTGATGGCTGTATACGCCTTCTGGCGAGCCTGCGCCAGGATGGCACGCACTTCTTCAAAGAACGTTGGCGCGGCGGTGATCTTGCGGGAATTCATAATGGGAACGCCTGCATCATGACACCCATAATAAGTGCTCCTGAATTGGTTTCAGGAATTTTACCGCGAGAAAACCAAAAGGACTGGCATGGGATGCCAGTCCTTCCATGGTGCGGTTGTCGGTTATGTCCGCGCGTTGATCTCTTCCAGAATTGTTCTTGCCTTTTCTTCGGTGACGCCATATTGCTGGGCTTGCGGCATCGCCAGCAGCGACTTGATCGTCATGCCCGACGCCATCCCGATCATGGGATTTGACGAAATGCCGGGCACATGCCGCTCCAGGACTTCGATTGCGCGGGTATCTTTCAAGAGTTCACCAACCGTTGTATCCAGACTATATGCCATTTTTCTCTCCTTTCTAAACGTGAGTGAATCTACTTAACTGTTTGAAAATCAAAATGTTACTGTGTATCCGCTCTGCTTCCATCCAAAGACTCAAAAAACGTTTGCAATTCCCGCATTGAATCAATCGTGATGTGCAAATCACTTCTCTGTGCCTGCTCGGCTCGCAGATTAAACCACACCGCAAACATGCCCAGGCGGTTTGGTACTTGAACATCCTTCTCAAAATGATCGCCAACCATGATGACCTCGGCTGCTGGAATCGATAGGTCATTCAAAATGTACCGATAGAACCCTTCACCTTTCTTCAAATTTGTGTTGGTGAAAGAATAAATCCGCGAGAAATAGATATCGACTCCGCAGCGTGCCAGGGCTGCGCGTATTTGTGCCTCGGTTGAGACATCCGCGCTCGTTGCCAGCGCGATCTGCCGTCCACTGTCCTGGAGATAGGCAAGCACATCTGCGATGCCTTCAATGGCTTCCACAGTGTCCCATTCCACCATGGGTGTGGTTTTCTCAGGGTAATCGCGCATTACGGTATCGCCCCAGTCGAAAAGAACAAGCGGATAACGGAGTCGTGTTGTGTTCATGGTTTGAGAGGTTGTGGCTGTCTTACTGGCTTGCACGCTGCAACACTCCACGCGTTTCCCAGCCGTCGCCTTTTGAGACATACAAAAGTGTGCCATCGGGAAGCAGTTCGAGAGATTCAGTTTTAGCCTCAGCGCACTCACCCTGCTGCTTTTCGGATTTCACTTCGATCGTCTCGCCGCGAACATCGACCACCCGAAATGTTCCTGCACACGGGATGAGTGGAATATCGAATACGCCAAGCATGGAGCCAATTTCCACAGGCTGGAGGATGGAAATCGTTACTTTCATATCCCAATCATTGCTGTTATGAGCATTTCCCGTCCACACGCCGAGTAAGGAGCTTGAATCCATAGCTACTCTCTTTCTGGAGATGACAATTCGATCCCCACAACCAGGGCCGTACGCGCCCATTCGCTGAGCGTTCGGCCCTCCTCCCATTCCTGATACTTTTCGGCAAGCATATATCGGGCAGACAGCTCCTCCTGCTCCTCCTGCACCAGATGGGCCTTGCCGTTGAAATGATGTTTGGCGATGCGCACCTTCACCGTTGGATTTTTGAGCAGATTCCTCACCCAATCTGAGCGATCTCCGCCACCCGAGAGCAAATAGATCCTGGAGCCTTTCGCCGCAAACCAGATCTCGATTTCATGCGGACGCCCGCTCACGCGTCCCGTGGTGGTGAGGTAACAATACGCTTCCGCTGCCAGCGTTGAGAGCAATTCCGATACATCCTTCGGCATAAGCACCTCTTCAACACAGTATAACCCTACAGTTTGCTGAATCACAGAAAAACAGGCCGATTGTCAATTGCACATTCATCCGAATCTGTGTAAGATAATAAGACAATGCGACGAAATCTGGCGATAGTCCTTTTGGACAGGCCTCTTTCCAGCAGTCAGTTCGCCTGATGGGTACCCCTGTACCTGTCAGGCTTTTATTTTGCATCAAGGAGAAAAAATGCAGACACCCTGGGAGTATCGATATGCTCACCGTATGCAGAAGATGGGAAGTTCGGTGATCCGTGAACTGCTGAAACTCACGGAACAACCAGACATTATCTCGTTTGCGGGCGGCTTACCGGCGCCCGAAGTTTTTCCACTGAAGGAATTTCGAGAAGCTTGCAACTATGTGCTCGACCATTACGGTCCGCAGGCATTGCAATACAGTACCACAGAGGGCTACCTGCCATTACGCGAAATGATCGCACGTCATACCGCACGATACAGCGTGCAAGTGACAACCGAGAATATCCTGATCACATCGGGTTCACAGCAGGCGCTGGACTTTATCGGTCGGTTGTTCCTGAACCGCGGTGATTACATCGTTGTGGAATCGCCCACCTATCTCGGCGCATTACAGGCCTGGAATGCCTATGGCGCCCAGTACGTCCCGGTCCGCGCCGATGAGAATGGCATGATCGTGGATGAACTGGAAGCCGCGCTGCGCATCGGACCGAAATTCATCTACATCCTGCCGAATTTCCAGAATCCGAGCGGCTCCACCCTCAGCCTGGAGCGGCGCAAGCAGCTGGTGGAACTGGCAGATAAGTATGGCGTGCCGATCGTCGAGGACGATCCCTACGGACAGCTTCGCTACGATGGCGATCATATTCCGTCGGTCGTTTCATTGGACAGCGAGTACCGCGGTCCCAACGGCGGACACTACAGCGGCAACGTGATCTACCTGAGCACATTCTCCAAGCTGCTCGCCCCGGGCCTGCGCCTGGCCTGGGTCATCGCGCCGCCGGAGGTGATCCGCAAGCTGGTGATGAGCAAGCAGGCCGCCGACCTTCACACGGCATCCTTTAATCAGTATGTGGCCTATGAAGTTGGCAAGGGCGGATTCATCGATGAGCATGTGAAAACGATCCGTGCAACATACAAGGAACGCCGCGACGTGATGTTCGAGATGATGGAGGAAATGTTCCCAGCCGGTGTGACATGGAGCAAGCCACAGGGCGGCATGTTCCTGTGGGGTGTTCTGCCCGAAGGCATGGATGCAGCCGATGTGCTGAAGCGCGCCATCGAAAAGAAGGTTGCCTTTGTGCCCGGCGAAGCCTTCCATCCCAAAGGCGGCGGGAAGAACACGATGCGCATCAACTTCTCGTATTCGTCACCCGATACGATCCGTGAAGGGGTTACGCGTCTGGGTACAACGTTGAAGGAATTGATCAGCGAAGGCGATGCGATTAAGGCTTAAACTTATATAAACTCCAATCAACCACCGTTATTGCGAGTAGCGCTGCAAGCGCCACTCGCAATAACGGAAATTTTTTAATGCCAGAAACTCTGACAAATTTTTTATATGGGATTAGTGTTTTTTTAACACAAGCTTTTTATATTAAGCGGTGTAAACCACATATTCAATCTTTCAAGTAGGAGGTTGCTATGTCAAACTTAATCCGTTGGGAACCCGCCCGTGAGATGATGACCCTGCGTGAGGCCATGGACCGCCTGTTCGACGATGCGTTCACGCGCCCGCTGTCCATCCGGGATGGCTGGTCGATGTCGACCCCGGCCATCGATATGTACCAGACCGACAATGAAGTGGTTGTGAAGGCTTCCGTCCCTGGCTTCAAAGCTGAGGAAGTGCAGATCAATATCACTGGCGATGTCCTCACTCTCAAGGGTGATGTCAAGCAGGAAGAGGAGCGAAAGGACAAGGCCTGGCACATTCGTGAACATCGCTTTGGGTCGTTCGAGCGCTCGGTGGCATTGCCGACAGCGGTCAAGACCGATAAGGCCGATGCTGTGTTCGAGAACGGTGTCCTAACCATCACGCTTCCGAAAGCGGACGAAGTCAAACCCAGGACGATCAACATCAAGCCGAAGTAAAACCCAAAACCTTGCGAAGGTTCGAAACCTTCGCAAGGTTTTTTTAACGAAATCAACGATCGGCTGAAATCATGTGGGACGGCCAATCCAATCCAGCCAATTTTTGTGAAAAATCGACGTATTTAGGGTAAAATCGGGGTCATGCCAAAACAACCTGCCAAACAACGGATCATCCTGGTAGATGATCACGAGGTGGTACGACTGGGACTCAAATCCCTGTTAGAGCGTCACCCCCAGTTCGATGTGATCGCGGAAGCCGGCTCGGCGCGTGAGGCAATCGAGAAGACCGATACACTCAAGCCCGATGTAGTAGTGATGGATATACGCCTGCCGGGCACCTCGGGGATCGAAGCTTGTGAACAGATCGTCACCAAACACCCGAATGTTAAAGTTATTATGTTGACGTCTTATGCCGAAGACGAAATGTTGTTTTCCGCAATCCGCGCCGGGGCCTCCGGCTACATTCTCAAGCAGATCGGAAGTGATGACCTGGTGAAGGCCCTCGAAGCGGTGTCACGCGGAGAGGCGCTTCTCGACCCAGCGGTAACGCAGCGCGTCTTCCAGGAAGTGCGCCGGGCGGTCAAGGAAGAGGAAGCGTCGGCGTTTCAGCATTTGAGCCAGCAGGAAAAACATGTTCTGCTGCTTGTCTCAGAAGGCAAGACCAACCGCGAAAT
This sequence comes from uncultured Anaerolinea sp., assembly GCA_964489725.1. Lineage (GTDB taxonomy): Bacteria > Chloroflexota > Anaerolineae > Anaerolineales > Villigracilaceae > Defluviilinea. The sequence goes on from CAZBAX010000050.1 coordinate 17,215, forward strand.
CGCCAAGCAGCTGTTCCTGGGTGAAGGCACAGTTCGCAATTATGTGTCGAGCATCCTTTCGAAACTGGGTGTGAACAACCGGGCAGAAGCAGCGGCGTACGCGGTGGAACATAACCTGCGCGAATACATCACCTCGTAACTTGGATCCATGTGCAAAAACGGAGTCACAATCGTGGCTCCGTTTTTTGTTCGATGCAGCCGTACGGCTGTTCGCGGATTATTCGCTGCTGAAATAAAATGGCGCCATGGCGACGCCTTCGCAAGGCTCTTTGGCAAAGTCACATTTTGTCCTTAATTTCACACCCCTAGTACTTTTGTTCAGTTGAATTGTGTATGGGAAATCCATACAATACGCCCATTACTGGTATTTTATTGGTAGGAGAGAGGTGAACGGGAGCCCACATCATGTGTGAGCTCCCGTTCACGTTTAATCAAAGGAGTTGTTCACGCAATTCCTTTTCACTTTTTACTTCGTACTTCTTACACCATTACGAACTCTTGATCTCAGGCTTCGGCAGTTGGGGAATGATCCAATTGATCAACGCCTGCGGCGAGCGCGTCTGCATGTAAACCATACCAGGACCGGTCAACTCGACCACGAGGCCTTCCCCGCTGAACAACGTCGATTTGAATCCGCCAACGGTCCTGGGAGTTACAGACATATTCGCATCGAACGCGACCAGATGCGAAGTGTCCACGATATATTTCTCACCAGTCGGGATGCTGCGTTCGACGATCGCTCCATAGGAGGAAACGACCAGCTTGCCATTCCCTGAGGCTTCGAGCATCGAAATCCCTTCGGCAGACATAAAGGCCTTCACGCTCACCCTGGCGGTCAGCTCGACGCCGTCTTCTGAGGCAACATACGAGCCAGACTGGAGCATGAGTTTCTGTCCGCGTAGTTCAATCAACATCATATCGCCTGGAAGCTCGGGGGCAAGGGTGATCTCGCCACCCTGTGCGGGCGCCACAAAGAAGTTCTGGAAGAAGGATTCGCCGCCCAGGACCGCGCGTCCCAGCGATTTGAGGAGCCCTCCCTCAGCTTTCGTCTCGATGTTGACCCCTCCACTCATGCTGACCATCGCGCCCGCTTCGGCGCGGATGCGTTCATGGGGCGTCAGTTTGGCAACTGCCAGTGAATAGGATGGGCGATGAACAAGTTCGATTTCCATGGTTTCTCCTTGTGTGCAATAGGTAAGTTATTGCGCAGATAGCACAATCTTAACCCTATATACGCAGGTTTTTCTAATTCTCCTCTTAGCTTTTTTTGCACTCCATAGACCTGATCGCTACGTACATTTAAATCAAAGAATCGTTTTCCCGTGTGAGTTACTTTGGAGGTATTGTCATGACCAGGAAAATCTCTCGCAGAGAAGCCTTGAAGTTGGGGGCAGTTGGCGTGCTGGGTGGCTTGGCGGCATGTTCCCCGCTCGGGCAGGCGACCCAAAACGTACTCCCCACGTACGAACCGTTTCCGACAGACACCCCTGCACCGGTCCCAACCACATTGCCCAATACCGCAGCTGCCACGAATACACCGGTAGCTACTTTGATCGACGACATGGTTGCCCGTACCGCGAATTACCTCAATTCGCTGGATGAAAATCAGCGCGCGAAATCCAGCTATGCCTTTAATGATCCTGAATTGACTCGCTGGCACTGGACCACACCGCAGAACTTCCCGCGCAACGGACTGCCCCTGCGCGAGATGGATGTGCCGCAGCGTGACGCCGCGTTCGCGCTGTTACAAACCAGTCTGTCTGCCTATGGCCTGCAGAAATCGCTAGACATCATTTCCCTGCAGAGCGATCTGGGCAACGACCCCGAGTTGTATTACGTCACCGTCTTTGGTACGCCTGGGGTGGAACCCTGGGGCTGGCGCTGGGAGGGTCACCATCTCTCGCAGCGTTTCAACGCGATCAATGGAAAACTTTCGGTCACACCCTTCTTTCTTGGCGCCTGGCCCACAGTCAACAATGCCGGGCTAAAGGCTATGGAACGTGAGGAATGGGCCGCCCGCGAACTCGTCACTTCGCTGGATGACAACACACGGGCTACCGTCGTCTTCCAGGAAAATGCACCGGGACGTCATGAGACATCGAACAGCGCTTTCGTCAATCCGTTGCCAACAGTGGGGATCGGACTCGCCAGTTTGAACACCGACCAGCAGGCGTTGGTCATGGAAATTATCCACAAATATTTAGATACGCTCCCGGATCAGATTGCCGCCTCTCACCTGGACCGGTTGCAGGCCGCCGGGTTCGAGAACATTTCCTTCGCCTGGGCCGGGTCGCTCGATTCCCAGCGTCCGCATTATTATCGTTTGCAGGGTCCCACCTTCTTATTGGAGCATGACAACTCCCGCAATCGCGGCACACACATCCACAGCGTCTGGCGCGACTTTGCAGAAGACTTCGGCCAAACGTTCTAAACACATTCTATGAAGCTCTTTCTGTTGCGGCGGAATCGGATCGTTCATGTGATCGCTTCCCTGCCAGCGCTGCTGACGGGTTATGAATATCTAACCGGTAACCTGCCGATCGTCCTGGACCGGCACCTGGTCATCCGCTTTGGCGCGGCGGGGTTGGCGTTCCTGGTTGCATCCTTTTCGATCACGCCCATCAGCATCTTATTTCACCGCACCGACCTGAAACCCATCCGGCGCCCATTGGGTGTGTACGGATTCTGCTACATCACACTTCATCTGCTGGCGTACCTCTGGCTCAGCAACGGCTTTGACTGGGGACTGATCGTGCGCGACATCGGCGAACGGCGCGCCATGAGTATCGGGCTCCTGGCGTTCGCGATGTTGATTCCTCTCGCGCTCACCTCCACCAACAACTGGCAGCGGCGGCTGGGCCGGCGTTGGAAACTATTGCACCGGCTGGTCTACTTTGCCGTGCCACTGAGCCTGCTGCACTACTTCTGGCTGGAACGGGATATCAGAGACTGGGTCTTTGTGTATGCCGCACTGGTGGCATTTCTATTCGTAATTCGCCTGCCTGTCCTTCGAAACGCAGTCGGACGGAGAGCCGGGAGTTCCTCTGTTCTGGCGGGTGAAACAAACCCTGAGATCGATACACAATAAGTTAACAAAAATATAATTTGACAAGACCTGTCTGAATATGCTAATATCCCTGCACTCAAGTAGGGAGTAGCCTTGGTGCCTGTTTTTGGTCAGGCGCCATCGGTCAGTCGTCAAGACATGGCGTGATCGCGCCATCGGCTGATCGTACGTGTGCACACACAACTGGCGAGACTATCACGAAGTGGTCGTGGAGTCTCGTTTTCTTTTTTCCCCGACCAAATATAAAATTGAATAAGGAGAAGCGTTATGGAAGAATCAATTTGGTTGTGGATTGGATTCAATCTGTTCGTGCTGGCCATGCTGGCGCTGGACCTGGGTGTGTTCCATCGAAAGTCGCATACGGTCTCTGCAAAGGAGGCGCTGACCTGGAGCATCGTCTGGATCACGCTCTCGCTGGCCTTCAATGCGGTGATCTACTTCTTCTGGGACCGCATGGTGCCGGGGAGCAGTTATACAAACCAGGAAGCTGCATTGGCATTTCTGACTGGCTACCTGATCGAGAAATCACTAAGTGTCGATAATATCTTCGTATTCATTTTGATTTTCACATTCTTCGGCGTACCGGGAAAGTATCAGCACCGTGTACTCTTCTGGGGAATTCTGGGGGCCCTCATCATGCGCGGTATATTGATCGCGGTCGGTGCAGCACTGCTGGAAGAGTTCCATTGGATCATTTACGTCTTCGGCGCGTTCCTGATCTTCACTGGCATCCGCATGGCGCTCAAACACGATGAAAATGTTGAGCCGGATAAGAACCCGGTGGTGAAGTTTTTCCGTCGCTTCATGCCTGTGACCGAGAATTTTGAAGAGGATAAATTCTTCGTTCGACGAGCAGGACAGTTGATGGCCACGCCTCTATTCCTCATCCTGCTGGTGGTCGAGAGCACCGACCTGATCTTCGCCGTCGACTCGATCCCCGCCATTTTCGCGGTGACGCAGGATCCGTTCATCGTCTACACATCGAATGTATGTGCGATTCTGGGTCTGCGAGCGTTGTACTTCCTGCTGGCAGATGTCATGGATAAGTTCGAATACCTGAAATATGGGCTGGCCGCCGTGCTGACTTTTGTGGGCATCAAGATGGTGATCGTGGAGTTTTACAAGATCCCGGTTGGTGTATCGCTGGGGGTAGTGGCGGGAATTTTGACCGTCTCGATCCTGGCATCCTTGTGGAAGTCCAGAAACGAACCAGCGGAGTTGGAGACGGCCGGCAATCCAACCCAGGTCCCTGAAAAGAGCGCCAAGTAACTCTGCAGATCGATTCTGATCGAACTTCAGATTTTTCCAAAAACGCCCGTGGTCAAAAATGTGACCACAGGCGTTTCGAGCGAGGTTAATGATGATAGCAGCGGCTTAGTCCTCGCCAATGTGGTCCAAAAGTTCGATAACCTGCACGGTGCTGTGACTGAAATCGAGCACGCCCGCCGCGGAAAAGACCAGATCGAACTGCAGCCCAATCCCGAACGGTTTTATGGGATTCGGCGGGAGGATCGGACTCGGCGGCAATGCCCGGTCGCTGCCCACCACCATCAGAAAAGCCGGCACGACAGCGCGGATGGGGTCGTTGGGAAAGACAGGGTCGTTGGGAAATGAGACGCTGCTCTGCCCTGCGCCAGCAGCGATGTAGGGGATGCCGGTATCCGTGGTCACGGTCACGCCAGCCGCCGGGAGATTGGCAGTGATGTCCACCTGCATCTGGCTTGCAGAGACAGACCTCCAGCGGGCAACGATGTGAACCAGTCCGTTGATGTTGATGTGGCTATTCGTTTGGGAGTCGTACAAGCTGCCGGAGAAGGGCATCCAACCGTTGGAATTCCTGGCAGAGTTCGAGGCTAGCACAGGCTGTGTCCCTGCGGCGCTTAAGGTGAAAGCCAGGACCAGCAGTGCCGCCGCGCCGATCTGCAGACATTTGAAAATTGAGGTTCGTAACATGGTTATCTCCTTTTGAAGATTTGCTTAATGCTCGATCACATCTGAAAGTTAGGGACCGCGTAATTCGCCGTTGAATTCGCTATACACTTCCCCGGGGACCGCTGAGCCCGGAGGAAAGACGACAGAGGTGTCCTGCAGGGCCCCGGTCAGCAATGAACCGTCGCTGCATTTTGCAGTGATCTTGGCCGTGATGAGATAGTTCGTAAGCTTACCCCGACGGATTCCTGAACATGTGATTCCAGTGGCGCTATCTGTGTAGGTCACCACACCCCACACGATCCCATTGCCCGTGACAGGATCCAATCTCGCGTTGACGAGTTGCGTCTCGGTACCCTGAAGAGCGCCGAAGTCAAAGGTTCCTGTGAGGGGAACATCACTCAGTTGAACCCACTCGCCGGAAGCCGACACACTGCCGGGTGCGCCGAAGAACATGTGCTCGGTGCCCGAAAGGCTCGTTCGTTCTGGCTTTGCCAGGACAGTTGTCGCACCAAGCAGCGATGCCAGTGCAAGGACGATACAGATGGATACGATTGTCTTTTTCATGATTTTTTCCTTTCTGCTTTGATCAGTCTATATTTTTATGGGGAGCCGAAAGCTCGCCATATTCACAAGTAATTCCCTACGCACTCGCAGGCGGAGGCAGGGTGTCGTGATGGTCCTTCCAGCCTCCGGCTTCAGCGGCTAGGAACCGCCCGATCACTGCCTCCGTGACAGGCGGCGGAGATTTCAGACGGTCATCCACGCGGTCGCCCACTTCTCTGAAAAATCCTTCAATGCCTGCCGGGGCAAATGTGGCGAGCAGCCGGGAAGGTTTTGATCCGTTCCTGAAGGAATGTACCGTTCCGCGTGGAATGTGAATGAAGTCTCCCGTACGCACTTCAAAGACTTGATCGCCAACGGAATAGGTCAGCTGTCCTTCCAGGACATAAAACTGTTCTTCCTCCAGATGGTGAATATGGGGAGGCGGTCCTGCCTCTGGGCCCACATCGACGATCAGGGTGAAATAACTGCCACCTGATTCCGCTCCGGTGACGAGATAAGTAAATAGACCACCCATCACCCAATACGCCTCACCCGTGTCTGCTGGTACGAACTTAAATTTGTTGGCGTTATCTTCTACCGGGCGGGAAGATGCAGGCTTGAATGAGTCTGAAACAATATTCGGTCGCATGTTTTCGATCATTTTTTCTCCTTTGTTATAATGAGATGGAACGTATCCATAATGTAGCTATCTGTGGGTCCTTGATGGTCATAAAAATTAGTACAAAAAGTGTTACAAACTCTGGCATGCCGCTTCTCATGCGGGGAATATGATCGAAGCTCACTCATTTGGCACCTGGATGCGACTCAAACGAAAATCGCTTGACCTAACTCGTGAAGGGCTGGCTCAACGCGTCGGCTGTTCGACAGGCACCATCCAAAAACTCGAGGAAGAAGAGCGCCGTCCCTCCGTGCAGATGGCCGAGCGGCTGGCAGAGATATTCAGCATCCCGCCCAATGAGCAATCAGACTTTTTACGCTTTGCACGCGGCGAGTTGCATTCTCAGATTACTGAAACGCAGGAAGCTGCGCCCTGGAACAGATCTGCAAATCTGCCTCGTTCCAATTTGCCGATCGTGGTCACTTCGCTCATCGGGCGTGAAAAGGAAATCGCGGAGGTTCACGGTTATTTGCGCAAGGCAGATGTTCGTCTGGTCACATTGACCGGTCCTCCAGGCATTGGTAAGACGCGACTGAGCATTGAGTCTGCGCGTGCCGCATTACATGACTTCCCTCATGGCGTTTTCTTTGTCGCACTTGCTCCTTTGGACGGCCCAACTCTGATCGCGGTCACGGTTGCCCAGGCAATGGGCTTCGTGGGGGCCGGGAATGTTTCCACCATGGAACAATTGAAAGAGGGGATCCGGAACAAGCAACTCCTGATCGTATTGGATAATTGTGAACATTTGATTGAAGATGTTGCTTCGCTCGCCTCTTCCCTGCTTGGTGTCTGTCCCCGTTTAAAGATCCTTGCCACCAGTCGCGAATCGTTACGCGTTCCCGGTGAATGGTTGTATCCGGTGCCTGTCCTTGATAGTCCCACTGAAGATTCATCCCTTGATTCTGAGTCCGCCCTAAATTTCCCCGCATTGACCCTGTTCGCGGAACGGGCACGTGCGGTGCGTCCCAATTTCGCACTCGATGCCGAAAATATCAAAGCAATCTCTACGATTTGCAAGCAGTTGGATGGCTTGCCCCTAGCCATCGAGCTGATCGCGGCACGGATGCGGTTGATCACACCGCAAGCGTTGTCAGAGCGTCTGCACGATGAATTTCTATTGTCCACAGATGAGATGCGAGGCGTGCCGACGCGGCAGAAGTCGTTGAATGATGCAATTGACTGGAGTTACAAATTGCTTTCGGAGGAAGAGCAAAAAATACTTTCCTATCTCTCCGTCTTCTCAGGTAGATTTACGCTGGATGCGGTGGAGACAATTTTTTCGCACGCGTTCATAGAGACAACTGCGTCGGCTCTGATCGCCTCGCTCTTAGACAAGAGTCTATTGCAACGGTCCTTCGATTCAAAAGGTGAAACTCGATATGCTATGCTGGCAACGATTCAGGAATTTGCCAGACAGCGTCTGCGAGAAACCGTTCGGGAAGCTGAAATACGGAATTGGCATCTCACATATTTCCTTGATTTTGCCGAAAAAGCAGATCATGCATTGCGTGGGCCAAATCAGTCTGAATGGCTACGTCGACTGATTTCCATGCACGATAACTTGCGTGTGGCTCTGGATTGGGCCATCGAAACAGGACAAACCGAGGCGGCACTGCAGCTGGCGCGCCGACTATGGTGGTTCTGGTCCAAGCGTTCAGAATTCCACGAAGGCCGGCAGTGGCTGGGACGTGTGTTGGCGATGCCCGATGCGCGGTTGTTCTCTGACTTGTACGCCGATGTGCTCACACAGCTGGCACACCATACCGAACTCCAACTAGGAGGTAAGGCAGCAAGACCTTTTATTGAGCAAGCCCTCCTGATTGCACGCGCCCATAGCAAGCCGCAAACGCTTGCAAATGCGCTGATGGTGTTTGGTTTGGTTTTGACGTTTGAAGAGGATTTTGGTGCTGCCCGATCCGCGTTGGAAGAGAGTATGACTCTTTTTCGAAGGGCGCAGGATCAATGGGGAACTGCAGTTGCCCTGATGTCACTTGCATATTCAGCGTATAAAAAAGAGGATCGGGAAACTGCGTTCATGCTGAACGAGCAGGCGCTGACAGCATTTCGTGATCTTGGGGATCAATATTTTCAAAGTGTCTGCCTGTACGAGATTGGCAGTTTTCGGGCCAAGCAAGGGGATTGGGAAAAGGGGCTCGCAGAGTTACGAGAATCATTGAGGTTATCGCGTGAACTTGACAGCCGATTCGAAATTGCTGCCGGCTTATTGCGTCTCGCCGAAACTGAACAACACCTGGGACAGCCTGCGCGTGCCGTGCGGTTGTATTGTGCGGCAAGAAATGTGTACGAGTCCGTTGGCCCGTTGCAGCCAGAAGATAACTCAATATTTGAACACGGGCTTGCGCTTTGCCGCGCCGCATTGGAGGCAGCAGAGTTTGAAGAAGCCTTGGAACAAGGTCGCGCCATGACGATGGAGCAGGCGATTGCGTACGCGCTCGAGAACCCTCAGAATCTCTAACAAATCTCTAATTTCCCCCTCCTTGACCAAAACTTAAGTCGCGTATAAAGTTAAGTCCGCTTAACTAAAAAGAAGGCTTAACTATGACATCTGTTCCACGACTGATTGAAACCATCCGTCGTTTTCTGGATCTCGGCATGCATCATGCGATGCATGAACGCGTTCACCTCGCCAAACTAATTGGACTCTCGATGCCTCAACTTGGCATCCTGATGCAGTTACATTATCGCGGCACCTGTGGCATTTCGGATCTCAGCGAAAAGTTCGACATCACGAATGCGGCCGCCAGCCAGCTCGTGGATAAACTCGTCCAAAGCGGACTCATCCAACGCGAGGAAGATCCGCACGACCGCCGTGTCAAACGAGTGAACCTGACCGAAAAAGGACAGGAACTCATCCGTCACAGCACAGAAAAGCGCTATCGCTGGGTGGAAGGTGTGGCGCGCAAATTATCTACCGAGGAACGAGAGCAGGTGCATCGAGCGCTGGATATCCTTACGCGTGCTGCGCAGAATATAGAAACGGAAACAGGGACACAGGTACACACGTAAGCACTCACTCCTTGTGTACTTGTATATTTGTCTACCTGTTCTACCTCCCCACTTCGCATCCAATTCACAAATACGCCATACACTTCTTTACGAATACTCTTGAAAGGAACCTTATGCAAGCAACAGTGACAAATACAAACATGCGTCGCCGCGAACGGACCAAGTCCAAAGGCGGCATGGGACGCGCCATCAAGTACCTCACCAATTACAGGCGTGAAGCCGCGCTGCCCTATATTTTCCTGATCGTTGCCACACTTTCGCAACTGGCCGTGCCCAATATGATCCGCCGTGTGATCGACGCGGTGACCAGTGGTTATATCGCTGATCAGGTATTAGGCGCGCTCGACAAAATTCCCGCAGCGTTCATGGGCGCGGCATTGCCGAAGATTCTGGATGCGCTGAAGTATCCCGCTGATCTAACAGCAGACCAGCTCAAGGTCCAGTTGGCAGCGGACGTGGCGAATGCACCTCAGGCATTGATCAACGCCCTGATCCTGATCGTCGTCTTCGCCGTGCTGCGCGGCGTCTTTGCCTTCCTGCAAGCCTACTGGGCAGAGAAAAATTCGCAGGCGGTCGCTTACGATCTTCGCAATGATCTATATTCCAAGATCCAGACACTCTCGTTCTCCTATCACGATAAGAACCAGACCGGGCAATTGATGATCCGCGCCACTGATGACGTGGAAAAGGTGCGCCTCTTTATCGGGCAGGGATTACTTCAACTGGTCGGCGCGTTCATCCTATTGGTGGGAACCATCATCATCCTGTTCAGCTCGAACGTCTCGCTGGCATGGACCGTCATGCCCATCCTGCCGATCGCGCTGGTTTTGTTCGTGATCTTTGCGGGCCTGAGCCGGCCGATGTTTGCACAGGTGCAGCAAAAACTTTCGGCGTTGAACACGGTGCTGCAGGAAAATCTGGCGGGCATCAAGGTCATCAAGGCATTCACGCGCGAGAAACAGCAGCAGGACAAATTCAAAGCCCGCGCCGATGACACGATGGACCAGGCCATCAAGCTTTCACGGCTGTTCACGTTCATGTTCCCTTTGGTCTTCCTGATCGCCAATCTCGGGCAGGCATCGATCCTGTATTTTGGCGGCAAGGCCATCATCGCCGGTGCGTTGAGCATTGGCGCGTGGCAGGAATTTTCGATGTACCTGATGTATCTGTTTATGCCGGTCATGATGATGGGAATGATAATCACGCAGTTCGGGCAGGCCTCCGCTTCGGCGGACCGCATCTTTGAAATCCTGGATGCGAAGAACGACATCACCGACAAACCCGGCGCGGCGAAGCTCCCCGCCGTAAAGGGACATGTCAAATTCGAAGATGTCACCTTCCGGTATTTCGGCGGCGGTGAGCCGGTGCTGGCCAATGTCACCTTCGAAGCGAACCCCGGCGAATCCATTGCCTTGCTTGGCGCGACCGGCTCCGGCAAAACAACCATTATTAACCTGCTGCCGCGCTTTTATGATCCCAGCGAAGGGAGTATCACGATCGATGGTCACGATCTGCGCGATGTGACTCTCGAATCTTTGCGCTCCCAGATCGGTATTGTGCTGCAGGAAACCACATTGTTCAGCGGGACCGTTCGAGAGAATATTGCCTTTGGTAAACCGGATGCCACTCAGCAGGAGATCGAAGCTGCGGCGAAGGCCGCGCAGGCGCATGATTTCATCATGTCTTTCCCTGAAGGATATAACACCCATGTTGGCGAGCGCGGGCAAACCTTGAGCGGTGGACAAAAGCAACGTGTCGCCATCGCCCGCGCCTTGCTCCTCAACCCGCGCATTCTCATCCTGGATGACTCCACGTCGAGCGTCGATCTCAACACCGAGGCTGCGATCCAAAAGGCTCTCGATGTCCTGATGCAGGGACGTACTTCCTTTGTTATCGCTCAGCGTATCAGCACTGTGATGAACGCCGATAAGATCCTTGTGCTCGAAAACGGTAAGGTGGTTGCCATCGGCAAACATGCTGACTTGCTGGAGAACGATCCGATTTATGCAGAAATTTACAACTCACAAATTCTTGCACATGAGGCAGAACATGCACAAGCAGCTTAATCTCTCTTTCCCGTCACACTTGCGCCTCACTGCGTTCGTTGCAGTGCAGGTGTTGCGAGGAGCGATCCTTGCGACGAAGCAATCTTATTTATGGCATGTGAACAAAAAGTATTATGAGAGATTGCTTCGCTTCGCTCGCAATGACGAAGTTCGCGGTGTCCTTCGTGTTAAAAAAGAGGTGCAGCTATGATGCACGGTCCCGGTCGCTTTGACGACATGCTTAAGCGCGACACCCTCAAACCCCGCGCCCTGAATGAAACCCTCGCGCGCCTGGGTGGATATTTTGGTCGCTTCTGGTGGATGTTGCTCCTTTCAGTGTTCTTCGTCGTTGCCGCCACCTGGTCTCAGGTCACCAGCCCTGAACTGATTGGACAGGCAACCGACTGCTTCCTCGTCCCCAGCGGCAGTAATCCCTTTGGCTCATTCGGACCTCAAGCCGCCGCGTCAGATCAGCAGGCGGAATCCTCCTGCTGGCTGGCCAAAGATCCGTCAGGGCTTACCGGCAGACAGGCCTTCCTGAGTCGCGTCTACCACGCCGGTGGGTACAGCATCGCTGACCCTGCGACTGCCACAAATGAACAACGCATCGAGGGTATGGTGCGCCTGATCGGTATTCTGATCGCTCTCTTCGTACTGGGTTCCGTGCTGACCGGTATGACCTTCTTCAGCATGGCATGGACCGGGCAACATGTGCTGCGTCAGCTGCGCGTGGAAGTGTTCGAGCAGCTGCATCGTCTCTCGCTTGGCTATTACGCCGAACATGAAGCCGGTGATCTGATGAGCCGCATCACCAATGACACCACTGCCATCGAACAAGCCTTTTCATTCGCGCTGGTCAACGTGTTCAGCGGCATTCTGTCGCTGATCTGGATCTCGTACAACATGGTGACGGCCAACCTGCCCTTCGCGTTGTTGTCGCTGGCGGTCGCGCCGATCATGTTCATCGCCACATTGTATTTCTCCGAACAGGCGCGCAAGGCGTTTCGCAAATCGCGTGAGGAGATCGGCAACGTCAATGCCGAATTACAGGAATCGATTGCGGCTGTGCGTGAGGCGCAAGCATTCAACCGGGCCGATGAGAATATCGAAAACTTCAAGGAAGTCAACGCCGCCAACCGCGATGCCAATGTGCGCGCTGTTTCCTTTACATCTGCTCTTGCCCCAACACTGGAAGCGCTCTCGTACGTCTCGCTCGCCATCGTCACCGGCGTCGGTGGATGGTATCTGCTTAGAGGACAAACCCTCTTCGGCTCTGTCGTGACGCTCGGTCTGGTCGTGACCTTCCTGGCATACGTCCAGCGCTTCAACCAGCCCATCCAGCAGATCGCCGTCTTGTGGACCAATATTCAAAATGCGATCGCAGGTGCAGAACGCATCTTCGGTATCCTCGATGAACAGCCCGCCGTGACAGACAAACTCAACGCCAAAGAAATGAAAGAGATCAAAGGTCTGGTCGAGTTCGAAAACGTTTCTCATCAATATGAAGACGGTGTGCCGGTCTTGCAAGGCGTCTCCTTTACCGCCGAACCGGGCCAGACTCTTGCCATCGTCGGTCCGACTGGCGCCGGCAAGACGACCATCATCAATCTGCTGCCGCGCTTCTATGATGTCACTCAAGGCTCGGTCAAGATCGATGGCGTAGACGTGCGCGACGTCACCGCCGAATCGCTGCGGCAGCAGATTGGTATTGTGCTGCAGGATACGTTCCTCTTCAGCACCACCGTGATGGAAAACGTCCGCTTTGGACGACCGGATGCCACAGATGAAGAAGTGATGGCTGCCATCAAACTCGCCAACGCCGATTCATTCATCGAGCGCCTGCCTGAAAAATATCAGACCGTTTTAGGCGAACGCGGCTCCGGTCTCTCGCAGGGACAGCGCCAGTTGCTTTCGATCGCCCGCGCCGCGCTGGCAGACCCGCGCATCCTCATCCTGGATGAGGCCACCTCCAGCGTGGACACACGCACCGAGCGTCTCATCCAGAAAGCGTTCGACCAGCTGCTCGAGGGGCGCACATCCTTCGTCATCGCCCACCGCTTATCCACGATCCGCAATGCGGACATGATCCTGGTCCTCAAGGATGGTCAGATCATCGAACGCGGAAAACACGACGAATTACTTGCTCGCGAAGGTTTCTATTTCGACCTGTATATGAGCCAGTTCAAGAAGCAGGAAGAGATGGAAGCAGTCGCCTAATTGGTGGTCGAGTACTTAAGGTATCGAGACCGTAATCAGTAAGCCCTCGCCATTTCCGGCGAGGGCTTATTTGATTCTTTGAAGTTATACTTGTTTCAGCATTCCCCCGGAGGCAGACATGACTCAAGCGCTAGCATATATCGAAGAGAACCAGGATCGGTTCCAGAATGAACTGATCGAATTGCTGCGTATTCCATCCATCTCGCACGATGCCGCGCACAAAGCGGATATGCATAAAGCTGCGAGTTGGCTGGCAGACAAACTGCGCGCAATGGGCGTGAATAATGTTGAGATCATTCCCACAGCAGAGCATCCGGTGGTTTACGGGGAATGGCTGAACGGTGGAGCGAACGCACCCACGGTGCTGGTCTATGGACATTACGATGTGCAATCGCCCGAGCCGCTGGAGGATTGGAAAAGTTCGCCATTTGAACCAGAGATACGCGACAATAATCTCTATGCCCGCGGCGCCTCCGACATGAAGGGACAAACTCTCGCGTCGGTGAACGCGGTGGAAGCCATCATCCAAACGACGAACCTGCCGATCAACATCAAATTCTGCATCGAAGGCGAAGAGGAGATCGGTTCCAAGAATTTGAATGAGTTTCTGATACAGCATCGCGAGAAATTGAGAGCTGATTTCTCACTCAACACCGATGCAGGCGGCATGCCCGATGCGGAGACCCCCGCAATATGTTATTCCTTGCGCGGTGGCGCGGGATTTTTGCTGCATGTTTATGGTCCGAGTCAGGATATTCATTCAGGGGAATTCGGCGGCGTAATTCAGAATCCGATCCACGTGATGAGCAAATTGATCGCCGATTTGCATGACGAACACGGGCATGTCACCCTGCCTGGTTTCTATGACAAGGTCCGCATGATCGACGAAGAGGAACACACAGAACTGGCAAGGCTTCCCTTCAACGAGGAATTTCTATTGAAACACTCCGGCGCGCCTGCTCTTTGGGGTGAACCAGAATTCATTCCGGCCGAACGGATTGGCGCCCGCCCTACCTTTGAAGTGCTGCAATTCATCGCGGGGCAGCCCAAGTCTGCCATTCCGGCGAAGGCAACCGCCAGGCTTTCGTTCCGCCTCGTCCCAGACCAGGTCCCGCTGGAAGTAGATCAACAACTTAGGGAATATCTGGAAGTGCATATGCCTCCCACAGTCAGATGGGAATTGGAATGTCTCGTGGGCGCTCCGGCAATCATCACAGATCGGGGATTGACGGAAGTTGCTGCGATGAACAGGGCGCTTCAAACTGCCTTTGGAAAACCGCCCATCTTCCAAAGAGCTGGTGGAGGTATCGGCGCGGTATTGATGTTCAAGCACACTCTGGGAATCGATTCGGTCCTAACCGGCTTTTCCCTGTTTGACGACAATATCCACGGCCCGAATGAAAAATTACATCTGCCAACCTGGAAAAAAGGGATGATGGCACTTGTCCATTTCTTTCATCATTTGGTCGAGGAACAATAATTTTCGAGGAGAAACAGACGACACCTTGATCGTTCGCAGCGGTGCCTGAAAACGAAAAGCCTTCCTGTGGGAACACCCACAGGAAGGCTCCACATTTTATTATGAATACAGATGCCTGGCATTTCTTTACGGACAAGTTGCTTCCCGCGCAATCGTCCAGCCTGTATCTTGTGTCCATTCCTGTTGAGTCGAACTGCACAATTCGGTTCCAGAGAGACAACCTTTGGCGCTGTGCGATCCCGGTTCGATGGGAAAATACTGTGTTTCTCCGGCGTAGATCGTGGAGACATAATACTCATCCAAATACAGATCGTAATCGGCGCAGTTGGCATTCACAATCGTCACAGTAATAGCTGTCACCGGAGGGCTGCAAAGCGGGTCGCTTTGGATCATCCAGCTTGCGTTCTGCGTCCAGATGGTGTAATAGGAATTCCCACAATTGCCTGTGCCGGCTTCGCACGCCTGCACTCCATGCTCCCCGGCGCTCACTTCAATATCCATCTGTGTGCCGGGAGAGATGGTTGCTCTCAAACTGCCATCCACATAAAAGTCCTGCATCAGGCAATGAGAATTGTAGACACTCAGGAGCACAGGATTAAGTATGGGAGTCGGCGTAGGAGGTTCCCGGTTCATCCATTCGATCAATACGGGGCTTGCCAGCAGGGCAGTGACAATCGCGACCACACCGGTGATGATCGCCGTGCGCATTTCAGGGGACAGTTCTTTTTTTGATTTACGTCTTGCCATGCCAGTCTTGCTCCTATGCAAAAAATTATAGGAGCGTGCCTCCCCAGTGTCAATTTTCAGATTCGTTAGATTGGCGCAGGCCTCACCTGTAACTCAAAAATCCTTGCGAGTCCTTATCACTTCTGATAAGAGTTTTATCCTGCAAATGGCGCGAGAGTATAATGCGGCCATGCCTGAGTGGATTGGCAAGACGATCAACAGAGTCCGCATCGATAAGTATCTCGCACGCGGGGGAATGGCAGAGGTGTATCTTGGCACGCATCTCACATTGGATCGTCAGGTTGCGATCAAAGTCTTACATAGTCACATCGAAGAAGATTCGAGTCTGCTGGCGCGTTTTCAACGTGAAGCGAAAGTGGTGGCCGGACTTCGGCATCCGAACATCGTTCAGATCTTCGATTTCGATACAATCGATGGACATCCGTTTATTGTCATGGAATATCTGGCAGGGTCCTCCCTGGCTGTCTACCTTCGACAGTTACATGATGCCGGCGGACGTTTGCCGTATTCGCAGGTCACTCGCTTGCTGGCTGCACTTGCCTCTGCGCTCGATTATGCCCATCGCCAGGGAGTCATTCATCGGGATGTCAAACCGGGCAACGTCCTGCTGCACGCCAAATCAGAAGAGATACAAATCAATACAGACTTGCCGGAAGATGCCGAACCGATTCTCACAGACTTTGGGCTGGTCCGCATTGCCCATTCTGCTTCTCAAACGACATCTGGCGCGGTGACCGGCACACCTGCTTACATGAGTCCCGAGCAGGCCAGCGGCAACCCGGTCGACTCGCGGACCGATGTTTATTCGCTGGGCATTGTCCTATATGAAATGCTGGCAGGACGTGTCCCCTTCGAAGCAGATAGCACCATCGCCGTCCTATTGATGCAAATTCAGCAGCCGCCTCCGCCGATCACGGGCATCCATCCGGCGATACAAAAGGTGATCGATCGCGCCCTGGAAAAGGACCCGAACAAGCGTTACCAGACCTGCCGCGAATTGCAGGTGGATTTTCAATTGGCTGTCGAGAACAGTTCACGGGCGGAAGCGGAAACAGTCGCAGCCGAGGAAAAACCGACGAAACGGGAGCAGGCAAAAGGTCCAAGCCGGAGGCGGGTCTGGATCATTGCTGGCGTGATCTTTTTTTGTCTCTGTTGTAGCTTACTGGAAATACGCAACCGCACCAGGTCCAACCCGACAGAAACGCCATCTATCGCCGAGTCCACTGTCGAAACTCCAAGTCTCGAAGAACCGCCAACTGAGATCATCAGTCTATTTCCACCAGCAGCGGATGGCCTGGCAGTAGGAACGTTGCACTTCGCCGACAATGCCGGCACGTTGAGCCAGGCATCCATCAGCGCGGTATTGATGGCGCCGCCGGAAGGGACACAATATGAGGCCTGGCTGGCAGGCGATAATGGAGCACAAAGCCTGGGCGTATTGACATTGGATGAAAGCGGCGCTGCCCAACTTGTATTCGACGAACCGCAAAATCAAAATCTATTGACGCTCTTCAACCGTTTTGAAATTACGTTGGAGAACAACCCGGACGAAGATCCAGCCAGTTCATCGGGGACTGTCATCTACTCCTCGGCGCTGCCTCCCGAGTCTTTTGGATATATCTATCCGCTGCTCGTCAGTTCGGATGTCACTCCGAATCAAGTTTCGCTGATTCACGGCATGTATGTGCAGACTGATCTGATCAACCAGTCTGCTGCTGCGATGTTGGGCGCGTTCGAATCGGGGGATGAAGCCGGGATGAGGTCCAATGCCGAGGCTGTGATCAATCTGATCGTGGGAAACCAGGGCGGCGATTTCTATGGCGATTGGGACGGCAATGGTGAATCACTGGATCCCGGTGATGGATTCGGTCTGCTTACGAATGGAGAACAGTTAGGCTATGTACATGGTGTTGGCGCCTATGCAGAGTATATTCTCAACGCAAGTGATGCCAATGCAGAGATAAAAGCGTATGCAGACGGCGTAAACGTCTGTGCGCAGAATTTGGATGCCTGGGCTGTGCAATTGCGCACTCTGTCAGAAACCATCCTTCAATCGCCTTACGATGAGAACATCGGCCCGACAATTCGCGAGGCTGCGGCTCTGGCATCGCAAATGATATCTGGTATCGACGCGGACGGTAATCAATCCATGGACGCCAGCCTCGGCGAATGCGGCGTGTTGACAGCCTATGCATATGCCTACTATCTGCCGGATATGTATATTCTTCCGGGTGCAGGTCAAACTCCATTACCGGCACAATAAGCAAGCCTGATGGTATTCCCATAGATTACCAAAGAAGGCTGATGTACTCCTTTCCTCCTTCACCTTTCTATCGCATCTGAGATTTCCTTTTCAAATTGGACTTCCTTCATTCGCATGGTTGGATGTGTCTGAAATGAAGTAATTTGTTCGCACCGTTTGTTCAAAAAGAAAAAGCCCCCCTGCATTGATTTCCACAGGAGGGCCCATCCTTTTAGCAGGAAAATGGATTACTGAAAAACTGCCCCGCGTTCGCTGGCTGTCGAACCCTGTGTTTTCGGCACGGCGATGACGAACAGACGACCCCAACTGTTGTTGCCTTCGGATGCGATGCAGGTCTGAAACGTCACGTGGCGATCGCCAAAGTAGACACGTTTGAACATCTGCTCGGCTGACAGGGTTTCATCCTTGCTAAGGTTGCGGAAGGAGCTATAGGGGCTGGTGGGCTGCAGTGCCTGGTAACGCAGGACTTCGGTGATCACAAAGGTCTCGGTTTTGCCGTCACCGTACACGAGCCGCACTTCCTGCCCGCTGGCAAGGCCCGAGAAGAGTTGTCCGGAGAGGGTATTGTGAGCCAGCAAGCCAACATTGCCGTACTTCGCAGGCATTCCGAACTGTGTAACTTCACCGTCAGTGTTGGAAACATATCCCGGGTTACCGATGGGCTGCTGAACGATCGGCAGTGCGAGAACATCATTGACATATACACCGCGTAACACATCTGCTTTTCCGTTCTGCACAGATTTCGAAAAGTCTGCCAGGCTCGGAAGTGTGACTACACTGCCCAACGCCCCGGTAGACAGTGGGTTGTAGAACAGGGAAATCAGGAATGTGACAAGGAGAGTTGTGCTGCGAACGGTTCGTGTGGTCTGTTTGTTGAGCGTCATTGTTTTCCTCAGTGATAAAGGCGCTCAAGCTGGTCCGAAGACCGAATGTCTTGTTGCGGCAGCCTGGCGATCGTGGTCACAGAGCGTGTACCGGAAAGTGCACCCGGTATGCTTCGCAAACGGTAGACCCATGGCTTTGCGTCCCCCGCTTTCGCGGGGTTTGCCTTTATCGAACAATAAGATGGGAAGGTTCAAATATCATGCCCTTGGTCACACACCTGCCCTAGCA
The DNA here is from genome assembly GCA_964489725.1 of uncultured Anaerolinea sp. Taxonomy (GTDB): domain Bacteria; phylum Chloroflexota; class Anaerolineae; order Anaerolineales; family Villigracilaceae; genus Defluviilinea. The sequence goes on from CAZBAX010000050.1 coordinate 36,328, forward strand.
GATATGTGCGCTTTAAGGGTATAAAACGAGCCTGGTTTGGTGGCCAGGCTCGCCAGAATTCATATTACTTCGTTCGGCGGCCTGGCGATCATGGCCACACGAGTGTGTGACGGTAGACCCATGGCTTTGCGCCCCCGTCTTTCGACGAGTTTGCCTTTTCGGTTTTATCTTTGGGCATTATAGCAAAGGGTTACCGAGTTGCACCTTTCATTTCAGCAATATGGGCTTACAACTATGCAACGAGACCAATGACTCTTTAAGGTCTAAGACTGACATACGTTTGCAGCATACCTGTCTCAAAACTGGTCGCGGCTGGTTTGGGCATGGCCACCACAAACAGACGACCCCAACTGGAGATACCGTCATTCGCGATACAGGTCTGGAATGTGAGATGGTGATCGCCTGCATATACGCGGTCGAACATTTGCCCCACAGAAAGGATTTCACGTTCATCCTCCAGGTTTTGAAAGGAACTATAAGGACTTTTAGGGTCCAGCGCCTGATAACGCAGGATCTCTGTGATCACAAAGCTTTCGGTTTCGCCGTCGTTGTATAGGACATGGACAATCTGTCCAGGAACGAGCCGGGAAAATACTTTGCCCGATAAATAATTATGGGCAAGCAAACCAATATTCCCGTTTTGCGAGACCGCTGCGAATTGGGTCAGCTCATCCTTCTTTGGGGACACATAATTGGTATCCTTCTTGGGTTGCTGAACCACTGGCAGATCGAAGGCACCGTCCACATGTACGCTTTGTACAACCGCAGCCGCAGGGCCGGCAACCGCTGCGGTATTCGCAACAGGATGTACGTACCTGCCGCCAGCGTTCGCCGCCATCCCCCGCAGCGGGGAGAATGTGAACAGTTGTGTGAAAAGGGATAGATCGAGTGCAAGAAATGCAATATACAGAATCGTCTGGCTCGTTCGACCTTTGAGCACCATTGAGAACTCCTGCGTTGATAAAGGTGCTCAAACAAGCCCGAGCACTCTATTTGGAATTGTTACCGCGCCCCCGCCAGTAAACCGCGCGCAATTATAGCAAGCCGGCGCGCTCCTTTCTTCAAAATTTACCCTTGTGTAGGGAAATCGTAGCCCAGTCGTTGGCTGGAAATCAGGGATACACTTCACGGTACACAATGTGCCCATCCATTCAGGTACTCTCTGAGAAGCGCAAGGCGTTAGGCACTTTAAGATTTGCGCGTCACTTTTTGTAGCTCAGCCTGTTTAATCTGGTATTACCTGCAACGTATGACATCACGGACGACGGATCACCTCTCCTTTTGGGTAAAACTTCTATATGGCTCAGGCGATTGGGGCATCTCCAGCATCGGTATGATGCGTTCGATTTTCTACGCCATTTATCTGACCGACGTGGTGGGGCTGACGCCGCAACTGGCATCCTTCGGCGCGCTGTTCGGCATCGTATGGGATGCAGTCAACGATCCGATCATTGGCATCCTTAGTGACCGTCTCAAAACGCGCTGGGGAAGGCGGCGTCCGTTTCTTCTTTGGTTCGCCGTTCCCTTCGGATTAAGTTTCGTCATGCTTTGGTCTGCACCAGATTGGGAGGACCAGACCGCCCTCCTGATCTATGTGACAGTCACGTTCATGATCGCCGACACGCTGCAGACCCTGATTTCGGTGCCGTTTCTTTCCCTGACCCCTGAGTTGACCCCGGACTATGATGAGCGCACCACGCTGACAAGTTTCCGTTCCTTCTTCCAGCTGGCCGGCGCGCTCAGTGTTGTGGTGGCCGCTCCCGCGATCGTGGACAAGGTGCTTGCCGCAGGTGGTTCGCAACAACAGGGATTTATGCTTGTCGGCGCGATCTTCGGGGGTATCGGAGCTATTCCGCTGTTTCTGATCGGCATGTTCATCCGTGAACGATCCACGCCTGAACAGACACAGCCTCTGCCATTTCGCGAGACACTGCGAGCCGCGTGGCAAAACATCCCATTTCGTTATGCTGTGGGAATCCACATGTTGAATTGGTCCGCGGTGGATATGGTCGCGGTTGCATTTCCCTACTTCCTGTTGTATTGGGTGGCACAGGGAAACCTGCTCGCCTCGATCAACATCCTTGGCGTTGAACTGGCGTATGAGTCGGCATTCTTCGGCATTTTGATGTCGGTCTGCATCCTGTTCATCCCCTTTTGGCTGCAGCTCGCCAAACGACGCAACAAGCGCGAAGCATACATGCTGGGTATGATCTTCTGGGTTGCCGTGCAACTGATGATCTTTACGATCAAACCGGGAGACACAAAGTATCTTTTGGCCATTGCCGCACTGGCAGGCATCGGCGTTTCTGCGGCCTATACATTACCCGATTCCCTATTTGCAGATGTGATCGAATGGGATGAGCTGCGCACGCGTCGGCGGCAGGAAGGCATCTTTTACGGCATCCGCACCCTGATCCGCAAAATGACCGGGGCGTTGGTCATCTTTATTACACTGCAATTGCTGGGTGCGTCCGGCTATGTCTCGCCGCCCGAGGGCACATTGCAATTCACGCAAAGTGACGCCGCGCTGCAAATGATCCGTGTGTTGGTTTCCCCGCTTGGCGCGGCGATCCTGTGTGGGACGATCATCCTTGCGTGGCTGTTTCCACTCTCGCGTGCGAAGTACGCGAGAATTCAGAAATTACTCGAGAAAAGGCGCGGCGGGCTGGCGGGATAATTGCTGCGTGCTATGATTTTGATAGGAACGAGGAACACTATTCCATCCGTCCTCCGCAAGAAAGTCATCCGACGGCTCGTGGACGAATTTCATCCTGAGCGAATTTATCTTTTCGGCTCGCATACATGGGGAAGCCTGATGCGGAAAGCGACATGGACTTGCTTGTGATCGTCGAGAAGAGCCGTGAGAAACCAATCCAACGCGCAGTGCCTGCGCACAGAAGTCTTCTGCGAGGGATGAAAGTGGCGGTGGATGTTTTGGTCAAAACCCGCAAGGAATTTGAGAGATACACGTCTGTCAAAGCATCACTCGAAGCACAGATTGCCAGAGATGGCAAATTACTATATGGACGCAAAGCAGTCCCTAGTTGGGCTCGATGCACGTTCCCGGCGGTATGACCGTATCTTTGGCAATGACAACGATTCCATCGCGCACAAAATACAACTCGTGATCGATGTCCTCACTATCCGTGAACGATTTGATCACGACGCCATCGCCGATCTGAACGTTCTTATCGAGGATCGCCGATTCGATATGACAATTGCGGCCGATGCCAATCGGAATTTCAGGACTTTTCTTGGGTGCGTAATAATCGGCGCCCATCAGTATGCTGTCCTTGATCACCGACCCTTCCGAGATCTGGCTGCGAATGCCCACGATGGAATGTGTGATCTCCGCCTGGCGAATGCGGCAGCCCTCGGCGATCAATACATCCTGCAATTTGCTGTCCTCCACAATCGAACCTGGCAGATATCGTGCATGCGTGTAAATGGGCGCCTTCGGGTCGTAAAAATTGAACGGCGGGTTGGAACTGGTCAGCTTCAGATTCGTTTCGTAGAACGAGCGGATCGTCCCGATATCCTCCCAGTAGCCATCGAAATCGAATCCATACACACTCAGCGTTTTGATCGCCTCCGGAATGATATCCCCGCCGAAATCGTCGTACTCCGGAAATTTCGTCAACATGTCGATCAATACTTTTGTCTTGAACAGATAAATTCCCATCGAACCTAAGAATGGACGTTCTTCATCATGGACGCGGCTGACAAACTTTTTTTGAACGTCTGGGTCCTTGGGCTTTTCGACGAACGACGAGATCTTGCCGTCCGATTCCACTTTCAGGATCCCAAAGCGGGACGCTTCGCCGCGCGCGACGGGTTGAACTGCCACCACGATATCGGCCTGTTTCTCCCAGAGGAAGTCTGCCATCTCGCGGTAATCCATGCGATAGAGATGATCGCCCGCCAGGATGAGCACATACTCCGCGCCCGTCGCCTGGATCTCGAACAACTGCTTGCGGACCGCATCTGCTGTGCCCTGGTACCAGTCGCCGCTTTCCGGGGTTTGTTCCGCGGCCAGAATATCCACCCAGCCTGTGTGGAATGTGTCAAAGTTATACGATTGGGTGATATGTCTGTGAAGTGAGACGGAGTTGAACTGGGTCAGGATCGCAACGCGGTAGATCCCCGAATTGATGCAGTTGCTGATCGGAATGTCAATGAGTCGGTATTTTCCGGCGATCGGCACGGCAGGCTTCGAACGCATCTTCGTCAGTGGATGCAAACGCGACCCGCGTCCTCCCCCCATGATGATTCCCAACACATCGTTCATTGACGGCATAGTGGACCTCCAGGAGGATAGTGACCGCCACCGGCGGTCTATACCCATCAGGTCACACCCTTGCCCTGGAGCAGTGCCAGGGCAAGGGTGTGACCTGGGGCATTATACGATGCCGTATTATCTCTTAATTTTCAAAAATTGTCGTACTTTGCCTTCTACGAAAACGAAGGGATAGGCTAGCACGATCAAAAGATCGATCAGAATAAATATCAATTGTAATTTCATCTTCTCCTCCAGACACTTCCTTTTGCATTTTCATTGTACATTGACGGAATGGAAAGTCAACAGCCTGGAGAACGATCTAACGGAAGTCTTACAAACGTTTGTGCCGTCATTGCGAGGAGCGCGAAGCGGCGACGAAGCAATCTCCTATACGGTAATTAAAATGTGACCTGGCATAAGATTGCTTCGTCGTGGCGCACTCGCCGTTTAAGGCTCGGACGCCACTCCTCGCAATGACGGAAATTAGGCCTGGGATGTGGTTACTTACCGCCCACACTCTTGATCTGCGTCAACGCGTTCTTGAATGCTTCATAGGGCTGTGCGCCGACGATCGCATAACGGTCATCGATCACATACGTTGGCACGCCGCTCACGCCAACCTGCTGCGCCCAGCGAACCTGTTCCGCGACATACTCTGTATAGTGTCCATTTTCAAGGCGCTGCTGCATTTCATCCGCGTTCAAGCCCACCTCTTCCGCGGTTGCACGCAATACATCCCATTGGCTGGGGTCCTGCCCTTCGGCGTACACTTTGCGGAACAGCGTTTTGTGAAATTCGTTGGCTGTGCCGTGCTCGCGCGCGTACTCCGTGGCTTCGTGTGCCAGGCGCGTATTGTAAATGCGCGCTGTCGATTGGAAGTCCATGCCGTAGGAGCTGGCAATGGCCTGCAGCCGTTCCTCTGAGCCGTTGGCGCGTGCCCGCCTGACGTAGTCGGGAAGTTCAGTGCCTTCCAGCGGCACATCCCAATATAAATAGAATGGACGCCACTCCACGTCCACGTTGTATTCTTCTTTTAGCTTCTCGACCACACCCTGGCCGACATAACACCATGGGCATATGTAGTCGGAAAAAATCGTCAGTTTGAAATCCATCCAGTTTCCTTAAAAACGCTCCTGTCGGGGCTTAGCCCCGACAGGAGCAGAATGTGAGTCTATATTCCGTTATGCCTTCGGGCGCAGGCTGAGCATTACGCCGTTTTGGGATGGATCATAGAGCAGCAGTCCATCCTCGGTCTGATTGGACGGGATTCCTGCGGCATCGATGCGAGCGGTCACCTGGTCCAGCGCTTCCTGATCTGGAAGTTCCACTGTGAAGTAACGCAGGCCCGCCGCGTCGGCGGGTGGGGGAGGCGCGCCCTCGCCCTGCCAGGTGTTGAGACCCAGATGGTGATGATAGCCGCCCGCCGAGACGAACCCCATGCGGAAGGCTTTCGCTACGCCCATTACATCGAAACCAATGACGCCGTGATAAAAATCCACAGCTTCATCGACATCGCGAACATGCAGGTGGACGTGCCCCACGCGTGTTTCCGGTGGGACCGGCTGATCCAACGAATCGTCCGGGCTTAGCAGCGCAAACAGTTCATTCACATTCAGCGGCTCACGTCCATTGCTTAGCGAGCCATCCTTGCGGCGCGTAATGTATTCACCGTTCGAAAGCGACCACGTGCCATCTTCGGGCGACTCGGCATAAAGCTCGATGCCATTGCCTTCGGGATCGTCGAGATAGGTGGTCTTGGTCATGATGTGATCGGTGGGATGGTTTTCATAGCGGATGGTAAAGAGACGCGCCATCGCACGCGCCAGTTCTTTGCGGTTGGGAAAGAGGATCGCGAAGTGGTACAGCCCGGTCGCGCCGCGATAGCGTTTCAGATTCGGTTCTTCGGTGAGACGTAACAGGTCCGCACCACCCGCGCCCAGGCCGGCTTTGTTGCCCTCACGCCAGTGAAGTTTGAACCCGAGCACCTGGGTATAGAAGGTGACCTGGTTTTCGAGATTGGCAACCTTAAGCGAGACATGCCCCATCCGCGTGGCGGGATGGATGGAGAATTCGGTTTTTACAGTTTGATTTTGAGTATTCATTTCTTTGCCTTCTTTATGGATAAACCTTGCGAAAGCCGTTAAGCCTTCGCAAGGTTTTGACTATGTCTCGCCCGTTTTGCTTACCAATTGCAACTCTTCTACGTGAACGTTCTGCATCCAGCCGCGTGAAGGAAATGCTTCCACTAAAGCCAAGCCTTTGCAGGGCTTACAACATTGAATCGATCAAGAGGCAACCGGCGTCAGCAGCTCGCGATGAGAAGCCAGGAAGTCGCTGAGACTGACAGGTTTGCGTCCGGTCAGTTCTTCGACGGCGCTCGATACGGCGCTAAACTTGCCTTGCGCAATACCTGCATCGAACGAGGCATACCCTTCTGCCAGGGGACGCGGCAACCCGGCAGAGACCATGTTTTGGATCAGGGTCTCCAGTTCCAACGGAACATACGCGACTGGTTGTCCGATGACCTGGCTGGCGATGGCCGCCACATCATATTGCGAGACGGCTTGTGGGCCGGTAATATCCAGGACTCTGCGTCCCTCGTAGGATGAGGCGAGTGCAGCGGCAGCCGCCCGGCCGCAATCTTCGCGTGTGATATAGGCGGCCGTTCCTTCGCCAATGGCCTTGAAGAGCCCGCCCAGCTGGAGAGCCTGCGGAATGGCCATCAGCAAAAGATCCATGTAGATGTTTTCGCGCAGCACGGTCCAGCCCATTTTGGATTCAGCCAATGCTTCCTCGGTGCCGCGATGATCCGGGGCAACAAAGACTGGTGAGTCAGCTCCCGGATTCATGAGCGATGTGTAGACCACATGTTTCACGCCCACCTGTTCAGCTGCCTTGACCGCGTTGCGGTGCTGCCGCAAACGGCGTCCCGGTACATCTATCGCGTCGGTGCTGATGAGCAGCAGGCGGTCAGCTCCCTGGAACGCTTCCATCAACGAAGCCGGGTCTTCAAAGTCAGCGCGGCGCACCTTCACGCCGCGCTGGCTGAAATCGACGAGTTTTTCGGGTGTGCGAGTCGCGGCGATGATGGCGCCATCGTAGCTCTCCAGCAGCAGCTCCATGACCTGGCGGCCCAACTGTCCGGAGGCGCCTGTGACAAGCAATGTAGGTTTGGAATTGGTTGACATAGTTGGTTTCGTTATCCTATGATCTTAATGGCGCTGCCCCAATTGGTGCCGAGCGTCCCCTGTGTGACGATGTGCAATAACTGCATTCCCTCGATCTGGCGGGCGCGGTTCAACGGACCAGTGTCCACCGGGCGCAGGCCGCCGTCGGTAACGATCTGCGCGACCTTGGCTTTGGCGTCGGCGTCGTCGCCTGCGATAAACACATCGAGCGGCTGTCCCGATACCTGTCCCGCAAGAAGCGTACTGGCGTATGTTGTGTTGAAGGCCTTGACCACTTTCGCTCCTGACGCTACTGCTTTTGCCAGATCTTCCGCGGACGATGAATCGGGCGCGGTGGCGAGTCCATCGTAGGTGGAGTTCAACGGGTTGGCGATATCCACAACGACTTTGCCTGCCAGCCGATCTCCAAGTTGTTTGGCGATTTCGATGTTCGTGCCATACCAGACGGACAGCACAACGACGTCCCCAAGCTGCACATCTCCAAGGCTCGCGCTGGAAATTTTTGCCCCGTTCTTCGCGGCCTGCTTCACGTCTGCGGCGGCTTTCTGCGCGGTCTCCGGGCTCGCATCCACAAATGTGACCGAGTGTCCGCCTGCCGCGGCGCGGGTTCCGATTCCGCGTCCCATGTTACCTGCACCGATAATTGTTACGTTCATGTTCGTTTCTCCTATATAGTTTTCCCGTCATTGCGAGCGGAGCGAAGCAATCTCATTTTTGTTGTAAGGAAGTATGAGATTGCTTCCCGAAGGTCGCAATGACGGGGCTAAGTGTTAATATCCAAGTTCTTCCTTCACAATGATCATCGTGATGCGATCCGGACGGACCTCCTTGTTGACGATCAGGACCTTGCTCAAATTTGTATGCATGTTATAGAGTTCCTGCATGTGGACATCTTCCAATGGAACGACATATTCCTCCACGCGCCGCATGCCTTCCTGCAGGTCCGTGACCAGCTTCTGCGCGCCCACCACCCAGATGACCTTGCCTGCACCGGATGCATAGGGTCCCAATTGACTGCCTGTATTCGAGGCGATGATCACTCTCCCATCTTCGGTCACGGCATGGACACTGCCGGCTGCATACTCCGGCGCGGCGCCCAGCTTACGGATCTCACGTCCCTGTGTGGCACGGTCCATCGCAAACATCTTCGGGCGCAAGGCATCGTACTTCCCGGATGTATCGATCTCGTCCTTGATGCCAAGCGTTTCCAGTGTTACTGAGGAACCAAGGAAGACTTCCGCTCCTTCTGGTACAAGCTCAAAGAACAGTCGCTTTGCTTCTTCACCGTCTTCAGCAATAAGCGTTTTGATGTTTCGTGCTTCCAGCGCTTTCGCAGTCCGTGCAATTTGCTCATCGCTTGCCAATCCAACGAATTCTCGATCGGGAACTACTATTTTTTCTTCAATATCGATCATGTTTATTTCTTCCTTTCGCTGTTATGAAAATAGTATCCAGCGTCCAAAGACGACAAATACGGCTAAACCCAGCAGTACGACGTTCACGGGGATAATGTTGTATTCCTTCTTCGGCAAATGCTCGGTAAAGATGGCGAGCAATTGGATGACCGTGAGTCCAATGGCGGCAATGGGGGTGAGCCACGGAAGGATTCCTGTAATCATGGGCACGATCAACCCCAACGCACCGAGCAGTTCGGATGTTCCGACAAAACGAATGAAGCCATCTGGTCTGGAATGGGCCCACGTCATCTGCGGATTCTCACGTGTCTTGGCAGGCTGAAATGCCTTCATACTTCCGGCCATTAAATACATGGCAGCCAACAAACCCTGTGCGATCCAAAGAACAATGTTCATCTTGACTTCTCCTACAACTGTATGGTATGATACATCTGTACTGTAAACAACAGATGTTGTCTAATTTACCTGTCTTATCGATCCAGGTCAACCATCAATCGGTCGAATCTGTTGGATAAGCAACACTGGAGTGAAAATGTCGTCTACTTTCCCCGAAGAAAAACTGGATCCGCGCGTCAAACGGACCCGCCAGCTGCTCGAGCGGTCTTTTTTGGAAGTTGTCACCGAAAAGGGATTTCAGGCTGTAACCGTGCAGGACATCACTGAAAAAGCCGGCGTGAACCGGGCCACCTTTTACGCGCATTTCCCTGATAAATACGCGTTGCTCGATTACAGCATCCGTCAGGGGTTCCGGCAGGAATTGGAAAAGCGCATGCTGAATGTTTGCAGCTATAGCGTGGACAATCTGCGAGCCTTGATCATCGCGGTCTGTGAATTCATTACGAACGCCAGCTCGCATTGCAATCCCCCGTCACCTCAGTTCGAACAAGTGATGGAAACCCAGGTCAAGCTGCAGACACAGGAATTGCTGCACAAGTGGCTGGAAAAAATAGAGTCCGATGTCGATCCGAAGATCACATCTACTGCTGCAAGCTGGGCAATTTATGGATTGGCAGATCACTGGGCGCACGACAAAAGCAGGAAACGATCCACCGTGGAAAAATATGCCGACCAGGTGCAGCCGCTCATTGCGGCTAACGTCCACGTAATGCAGACTGCATAAGCGGTCCAGCCATAAAGAAAACGGACAGTGTATACACTGTCCGTTTTTTGAGTATTCCCGTATAGTTGGTGTACGATCAAACCGAGGAACTCCATCCTATGCGTACAACATTCCCCGTCACCGTTCACTTATTTTTCTTCCGCGAAAATGAAATCCTGCTGCTGCGCCGTTACAATACCGGTTTTGCCGATGGGATGTACAGCGTCCCGGCCGGGCATTTGGATGGCGGTGAAACGGTCATCGCTGCGGCGGCGCGTGAAGCGCGGGAGGAGATCGGGGTCCGGTTGGAGGCGGAATGCATCCACTATTCACACGTGATGCATCGCAAAGACGGAGATGAACGTGTCGATTTCTTTGTCCATGTCAGTGCATGGCATGGTGAACCCATCAATGCCGAGCCTGAGAAATGCGACGAGATCCGCTGGGTGGATATGGACGATTTACCCGCCAATACAGTTCCCTATATACGGCAGGCATTGTATAACCATCACACAGGAATTCGATTTGATGAGTTCGGCTGGTGAAATTTCTGTCACCCCGTAGGGGCGGGCAGCTGCCTGCCCCTACGGGATGATTTCATGATTGTTCGATCCTGCCAAAGAAATCATCCCGGCGGCGGCGGTGATATGAGCCCTTGTTCTTGTACATTTCATCATCTGCCATACTGAGCACCTTTTCCAGCGGCAACCCAGGGGAACTGACCGCCGCGCCAAGTGACAAACTAAGTTCGGGATCGCGATAGAACTTGTTATTCATGATCTCCAGCGACTGAATACGCTCCATGAGTTCCTGAGCATCGTCCATGTCTGCGCCGGGCATAACGATCGCGAACTCGTCGCCGCCAATGCGGGAGGTAATGTATCGGTGATCAGCACTGGCGCTCAACACCTCCGCGGCACGGCGGATCAACTTATCGCCTGAGCGGTGACCGAATACATCGTTCACTGGTTTTAAGTTATTGAGATCGGCCACAATGACACTCACCGGGTCCTGTCGTTTTGATTCGAGGTCGTGCAGGGTTTCTTCAAAGAAGGCGCGGTTGTATAACCCGGTCATCACATCGTGCGTACCAAGATACCGCAGATACTCCTCTGCTTTTTTGCGGGCGGTCACATCCTGCAGGGCAACCAGCACCCAGCTGAAATCGTGCTCAAAGCCGGGCATCAACGTCCATGCCAGTTGCACGTGAACCGGTTCGCCCGAAAGCGAATAGTTGACACTTTCGCGCTCATAAAATGTCTTGCCGTCCCACATCGCCGCGAGTTCATTAATGAAATGAGCACGCGTTTTATCACCAAATACCTTGTTGAGATTAGCGATCAACATTTCCTTATTTGCAGCTCCGAATAGATCAAGCGTCTTCTGGTTCACATCCAGGACCCGGATCATACTCATGAAATGGTCGACAGCTTTGGGATTCGATTGAAGATAGGTACGGATATCCTGTATGCTCTGTGTACGAAGGTTGTCGAATTCCCGCTTGATGGCTGTGTAATCCTCCTCCCATAAAGAGATCGGAGCATAGGTGAAGAGATGATGGAAGCGCGTTTCCGCCCGCTTAAGGGCAGTGATGTTTTCGATGGAGACCAGCACGCGATCCCACGTGGATTCAGCCTCCGGCAAGATCTGCCAGTGCAAGCGGATGTGAAGCGCTTCGCCATCCAGCCGGTAGTTGACCCCGTCTCCAGACCAGCTCATCTCCCCGTTCCAGAGCGCCATTAACTCTTCACGGAAGTGAGCGCGCATCTCATCGCGAAAGACCTTGTCGAGATTCGAAAGCAATTCCCTGTCCGTCACCGCGCCAAACATCCGCAATGTTTCACGGTTGACATGCTTTACCTTGATGTTGCGAATATTCTTTTCGATCTCTTCCGGATGTTCATCGAAATAGTTTGCCAGATCATGGACCCCGCTGGTACGCAATGCATCCATGAAGGTTTTGATCCCACTGTAATCCTGCTCCCACAGCGAAATGGGTGCGTACTCAAATAGACTTCGAAAATGATCCCCGGTTGGATCGTTGGACATGGAGCCTCCTTGCGTGGGGTTCCTCCAATTATACAGCGCGAAAATCCAAGCCTCAGACGCAGGTCACAATATCACGTACCATCAGTAATTGTCATAGTACTAATGTTTTCCTGCCCTGTCATTCACGCAGGTATAATGCCCGCATTATTATCCATGTTTACAAAAGGAGAATCGCATGGCAGTTCTTGAATCGTCAGTGAAGGTCAACAAGTCTGTGGAGCAGGTCTGGGAATTCATCACAAACCTTGAGAATCAGAAGAAGCTCAGCACATACATCACCGGCATCGAGCTCAGTGGACCGCTTCAGGCAGGGATCCGGTACAAGATCGAGACCACGTCGATGGGAATGAAGAACGTCACCACCAATGAAGTCGTTGCCTTTGAACCCAACAGTAAATTCGGCGTCAAGACCCTGGCTGCACCGCCCGCGTCGGACGTGACCAACACCTACATCCTCGAACCAGATGGCGGCGCAACCAGGCTCACATTGCAAATGGATGCGACCCTCGTCCCGGCGGGCATGCCGTCGATGCCCGGCATGGAAGATATGATGAAGACTCAAATGAAAGCCGGCATGGACACGATGCTGGCGACGACGAAAAAGGCAATTGAAGGATAATTGGCAGCGCGGTAATTCGTGCATCAGTAATCAGTGTTGGGCGTTCAGTAAAACCTCCTGCCCGGGAACATGGCGGGAGGTTTTATAATCCAGCCGGAAGATCTATTTGAATGAATATCCAGAACATCGCCCTGCCGCTAAAACGATTCCTCCTGATCGATCGCGAACGTTGCCCGCAGGAATGGAAACATTTCGATCTGTATCTGTTCCGCGATGAACAGGTGATTTTCTACGTGGGCCAATCGCAGCTTGCATTCGCACGTGTCTGGGATCATTTGCTCGGCGGCTTTCATGGGCATTCGATGATCGGGCGCTTTATGTGGGCCAACTGGCCCGCCTCGATGAAGTTCACCATCGAATTGATGAGTTCGCAGAGCGAGGCGTTTGCAGCGGTTGGGAATACTCTCAATGCCGCCGAACGACAGTTGATCGAGCGTTGGTCGCCATGTTTTAACGTGTCACTGAACAGTCAGCCGGCGGTTGTGCCGTTAAAGTACCGCCCAGCGAATGCCCGGCTGCAGTGTGGAGGACTCAATAAGTTGATCCATCAGGCGGAACGCGTGGTGAAAGTGGATGATACAAAGCTCCTAATTCATGAGGAGTGAGCGGTTTTACAATGAGTGCGCAGAGGATGTAATTTAGTCATAGTTAGCCCGCCTTCCAGGAATGGTATCACCCCAGTAAACCGTGGTGGGGCATAAACCTTGCAAGAAAAGGGGTTC
>CAZBAX010000051.1:0-48757 GCA_964489725.1 uncultured Anaerolinea sp.
TCAGCTCGCCTGCTATGATTTGTCGCTTATTTTGGGCGAAAATTAGGTACTGAGAATAGGTCAATAAGGCATTGCGTGCTTGGATGGCAGCAATACTGGAAAATTAAAGTCAAGGATAAAACGGACAGTCCCGTGGCAGGAAACTCCGCACGGGACTGCTATTTTTAAAGAAAAGGAGGCACTATGCCACACGAGGTCGTCGCCGCATTGATCGTCCGGTCACAGAAGATCCTGCTGGGTCATCGTTCTGCGATGCGGATGTTTTACCCAAACGTTTGGGATGTCTTCGGCGGGCATGTGGAACCTGGCGAGGAATACAACAAGACATTGATTCGAGAGCTTCAGGAGGAACTCGGCATTACCCCCACGCAATGGATGTATTTGGAGGAGATCTCTTTTCCCAGTGCTGACTCTGATCTGCTGACTCTGTACCTGTATCTTGTTACAGCCTGGACCGGGACACCGGCCAACCGTCAGCTCGAAGAGCACAGTGCGATCGACTGGTTTTCGCTGGAAGAAGCGGTCCAATTACCGCTTGCACATCCTGACTATCCCAGGATCTTTGCGCGCTATCTTGGCGCAGACCCCTCCGCCTCTCCCAAATCCGAATAGAGGGTCTAGAATAATTATCAAAAGTTTTTATTTCGGATTTGGGGAGGTGTCCCGATAGGGGCGGTGGGGGTCATGCATCTACCTCTCAAACACCAAAATTACAAACGGAAGCAATACCTTGGCGGGAATAACTTCGCGCGGCTCTGCTACCAAAATTCCCGTGGACCCGCCGCCATCCAGGTTGATCGCAATGTCCAGATCAAGATCGGATGCGCTCAAGTAGGCGCTGAGCTGGTGCAGGGTGAAATATCCCTGCGGCGTAACGATGAACAGGAGGCGCCCTTCGCGATCCTGGGCGATGACCGTCCGCCGGGCGCGGGCATGATCTTCACGCTCCGAGCCGAAGCCAAGTGTGCCGCCCGGTTTGACTAGGATCGGGAACGACTGCAGCGCGGACTCCAAGCGCTCATTCGGATCGTAGGGTTCATCGACCAGCCAGCGTAATTCCGCGCCGCGCCTGCTGATGGCCAGCATCCCGCCGAAACCTTGAAAGCCGCGACCAGAAGCGGCGCCATCGACGACGAGCAGCCCGTCCGCGGAATATCTCTCGTTGTTGATGCTGAAATAACCGCCGTTCATCACCAGCGCTGCCTGGGTCTCCTGCTGCCAGGTCTCCAGAGTTTTCGGACGTGCATCGAACGCCACATCCAGCCGGTAATAGGTTTGATCGATCCGCCAGATGTGAACGCGCTCAACAGGCTGGTTCTGGTTGTCTTCGATGCGGATCACGCGCTGCTCCAGCCCGGGCTGGACTGTGGACCACGTGCCGTCCTCCGAGATGGCTTGGAATGTACCCGTGAAGGCCGGCGTGGACGTGGGCGGGGGAACCGGCGTTCGTGTTTCTACAGGCATCCCAGAAGGTGTGTTGTTGATGGTGTACACGATACTGCTGATGGCGCCTATCAAAACAAGTACAAGGAACGAGTGGAGTAGATAGGAAATAGGCTTATACATGGGTGGGATTCTAGCAGGGGAATCATAGAGGAAAATTAACGTGAAGTGAAAGTCCCGCAGGGATGGCGCCGGAGGCGCTTATGAGAGGGGAATGGGGAACCGACCCGTAAGTCGTGGATCATCGAAATGGCTGGTTAAAAAATCGGCGTGAATTTTTGATCTGTTTCCCACGAAACCCTGCCGCAGCCTGGTACTTACCAGACTGTAAACGATTTTCGGAGCACATAACATTTTTGGAATGAGCAGGCCAGGCTGCGGGTGGTATGATTTTTCCTGGGAAGACCATGATCCTCAAGTATGTTTCAGGCTTGAGCCTGCTTGCACGTTTTACTGTTGCATCCTTCTTCATTACGCTGTTGATCGCGCTGGGGTTCGCCTGGCGCCTGGAACAGGCATTGGAGCATGACGCGTTTTCCGCGGTGGCTGAGAATACGGCCCACCAGGCCGCCAACATTCTGAACCGCAGCCTGACCGCAGCCGACCTCGAGACAGCTCTCAGCAGGGATCGCTATGATGACGTGGATGCCCTGATCCACACCACCCTGCTGAGCGCCGATATCGTGCGCATCAAGATCTGGAATCGCGACGGACTGCTCGTCTATGCAGACGACCCGAATCTCATGGGCCGGGTCTTCGAGCTTGAAGAGGACCAGCTCGAAGCATTCGAGGGAGAGGTGGTCGCCGAGCTCACACATCTCGACGCCGAAGAGAACATCGGTGAGCGCGAGCAGTATACGCAGCTGCTCGAGATCTATGTGCCTCTCATGCCCGTCGATTCACAGGAAACCCTGGGGGCCTATGAAGTGTATTATGACCTCTCCCAACTGGAGCCGCGTCTGAGGCGCATCCGCCATACCGTTTGGGGCGGGGTGGGCGCCGCCTTCCTCATCCTGTATGGAAGCCTGTTCCTGATCGTCCGCAACGGGTCGCGTGAGTTAGGGCAGCGTAACTGGGAGAACCGCATCCTGCTCGTCAAGGAGCGCCAGGAACGCGAGCTGTCGGAGCGGCTGGGACGATTGAGCCGGGCGTTGAGTGAAAATCTCAATTTGCGCAATCTGCTCGACCTGGTCTGTCGTGAAAGCATGGACGTGTTCCAGGCTCATGCGGCGTTCCTCTGGCTGCTGGAGGAGGGGGATCTGGTGGGCTTTGCCGCGCACGGCGCGGGCGCAGACGAGTTCATTGGGTTGCGGGCGCCGATCTATGACCCGCAGCTGCTGGCAGCGCGTGTCACCCGCGAGCGAAAAGCGATCCTGGTCAACGATGCGGCCAACTCAGCAGACGTGGACCCAGCGCTGACCGAGCGCTTCCATACCAAGTCGATCATAGGTATCCCCCTCATCAAAGGGACGCGTATCCTCGGCGCGCTGATGATCCTCGATTCGGAACATCCGTACCGCTTCAACGAACACGACCTCCAGCTGGCGTCTGTGCTGGGCGGGCACGCCGCGCTGGCGATCGACAACGCCCAGCTCTATGAAAAGGCCCAGCTGCACCTCAAGCACGAACGGGCGTTGCGTGAGATCGACCTGGCGATTGCCTCAAAGATGGAGCTGCGTGACACACTGCAGGTAGTGTTGTACCAGGCCTGTTCCCGCCTGCATGTGGACGCGGCCTCGGTCCTGTTATTGGACCCGGCCACGCAAACCCTAAACTACAGCAGCGGGCGCGGCTTCCGAAGCGAACTGATCCAGACCACGCGCCTGCTGCTGGGCGAGGGACGCGCCGGTCACGCGGTCGAGGAGCGGCGCACCTTCGGACGGGCCGAGCTCAAAGACCCGGGCGACATTCCCGATCGAGCCAGTGTACTGCAGGAGGAGTCGTTCCACTCCTATTTCATCGTGCCGCTCATCGCCAGGGACAAACTGCTCGGCGCCCTGGAGGTCTATCACCGCGCCCCGCTCGTCATGAGGGCAGAGTGGCTGAAATTCCTCGAGACGCTGGCCGGTCAAACCGCCATCGCGATCGACAATGCGACCCTGTTTGCCGACCTGCAGCACTCGAATGCCCACCTGATCGAGGCCTATGATGCCACGCTCGAAGGCTGGTCGTATGCGCTCGACCTGCGCGATAAAGAGACGGAGGGCCACACCCAGCGCGTCACCGAGCTGACCGTGCGGCTGGCAGAACGCATGGGCGTGGACCCGGCCGATGTGGTCCAGATGCGGCGCGGCGCGCTGCTGCACGACATCGGCAAGATGGGCGTTCCCGACCGCATCCTGCTCAAGCCCGACGCGTTGTCTGAGGAGGAATGGGTGCTCATGCGTATGCATCCGAGCTACGCCCTGCAAATGCTCCAGCCGATCGCCTACCTGGCTGCGGCCATCGACATCCCCTACTGTCATCATGAAAAATGGGACGGCACCGGTTACCCGCGCGGACTCAAGGGCGAAGAGATCCCCCTGGCGGCGCGCATCTTCTCCGTGGTCGATGTGTACGATGCCCTGACGTCTGACCGCCCCTACCGTACGGGCTGGACCAAAGACCGCGCCCTGCATCACATCCGTGAGTTGTCTGGCAGGCATTTCGATCCGCGCGTGGTGGAGGCGTTTTTGGAGATGGTTTCCAGCGAGGGCCTTGACGCGTAAGGAAGCTGTAAACCTGCCGGCGGGCGGCAAGGGATATACTGCAAATACGGTTTACCTTTCTGTTGATGAAAGGCTCTGCGGCTCGGACATGATACTCCGAGCCGTATCCTTTAAGGGGGGAGAAACACTGTCATTGCGAGACGTGGCGCTAACAGTGCCTCGACGCTTCGCTCCGTCCTGAAGGGACAATGACGGATAGGGGGTATTTTTGAGATGACTTCTAGCGCCAAAGGTTAGTATGACGTGGGGATATTGATGACATGATCAACGTTTACACTGCTACGGTACATAATATGTAACGATCAATTCCGGCATGTTGGCATCGGTTGAATTTCCTGAAAAGAACTTGATATAGTCTGGGCTGAGATCGTCGTTATCATCCCTGCTGAAGAACAAACGGAATTGGGTCCTGCCAATCTTGTTGATCAGTGGGAGATTCGCATTGCTCAGTTCGACGGAATACCAACTGGACGTCAGCCCCGTCAAGGGATCGCGGATGGCGCCCGAACTGGCGAGAGCAGAAAAATCTCCTGCTTGCAACTCCGTGCTGCTGCCAAATACACCGTTACGGATTTCCACGACGAGAGCGCCATGGGTTCCGAACGGATCGGCCCCTTCCAGACCCTGCCTCTTGACCTTCAATTGTGCTGAAACGATCACAGCATTGTTGGGAAGCGACCCCGTATTGAAGGAAAGAATACTTCTATATTGCCTGTCTCTTTGATCGTCACCTGCATTCATAGTCGTCGACCCTTTGTCGAGCGTGCGTCCCGTTTTGCTGGTTTCACTTGACTCCAAAACCCAGCCATCATACGCCCCCTCAGACTTGAAGCTGGCCGAAACCACGTTCGTAATGGATTTATTGATCGTATACTCCTCCCCTGTGGAGAAGTCCCCATTGGCTGCCCCGCCTCCGCCGAGTGGCTGTCCCTCGGAATTGATAATGCTGTCATCATCCAGGAGATCAAGGCGAATGGTTCCATTCCCGGTGCCGGTATGGATGGTCACGGTATAGGTCGTCTCAGACACCGGCGTTACACTCGCGATCAAGGCGCCCGTAATTCCTGGACTCACCACGAGCCTGAAATCGTTGAAGGGAACCGCAAGGTCCACGCCCGTCACAGATTCGGAGAACATAACGGTGTAATTCACGCTGGCGGCATTGGTCGGATTCGCATCTGCACGCGCGATCGACAGAACCTTCAGAGAAGGATCGAGCGCAAATTCATACGCGCCGATATCTGGTGCATCTCCTTTGAAATCATCGTTGATCCCAGGGATCAGGAGGCCTCGATCGATGTTCAGGCTCGACGACAGCAGTGTAAAATCGCCGGCGGCTGGATTCGTCAACCCTGGAGCGTGTTCATATCTGCTGCACTCGAGTCCCGTCGCGGTGCACAGCTGCTGGATGGTGTTGTAGATTCGATTCTCCCATTTGAAGTGAGGGCCGGTCGATGTCGTATACCAATTATCGTAATTCCAATCATGTCCAGTAGAGCCAGTGAAAGGCTCCTCGAACGCATAACGCGTTCCCTGGAAAATATTATTGCGCATCACAGTGTTATGGACCGGGGTAATCATGCTCATCCCATTCAGGTTCGGCGCATTGGTCCAACTTGTGTTGTGATAGAGCAGGACCACTCCATCGGAGTTCGAAGCCCATTTGATGGGGCTGCTCGTAAAGTTTGTGAATGCCGAGCGCATGACCCAGACCGGCCCCTGCGTGATCGGAGCAAAGGAGACACCGATCAGCATCCGATCCACCGTGTTATTCCGAAAACGTTGATTCACACAAGCGCCTTCCGCTTCCAGTCCATCGTCACTAATGTCACGAATATGGTTGTTGTAGATATCGGCATCAAATGCTACCGCAGGATTTTCGATCGCGCCCGGCGCAGAGGAACCGGTGAAGATCCCGTTGAAGAAGTTATGGATCTCATTGTTACGGACGATCGCGCCGATGTGCCCCCGAATGATGATCGCCGTCCCTTCCATGGAACTGCCCTTGGCCGCGGCCCATGGAACTTCATTGACCAACGGGTCATAAATTTCGTTATCTTCGATGCGGATGTCATTGCCCTGGTCATCATTGCCTTTCCAATCGACGAAGATGCCCAGCTGCATATTGTGGATCTTGTTCCTGCGGATCACAACATGAGAGGCGTTGAGCATGCATACGCCGCAGCCACTGGTTGTGGCGCCATAAAAGCGTACTTCAAACCCCTCGATCCATAACCAATCGCGCCCGTTCACGTCAAACGCATAGTTGCGACGAGGCAGCTGCCAGCGATGCCCCGCAGGATCGTCGAGGCTGCGAATATAGAGTCGTAATGTCGATCGATCAAAGTACCAGCCTTCGTTGATGGGCACGCTGGCATGACCGAGACTCTGGAGCAAACCCGAAAGAGTGTCGTACTTGAAAAAACGTTTTTCATCACGCGCCAGATACGTGATCGAAGAGTCGATCTTCGTAAACCACACACGTCCCCTGGAAGGGTGAGGTGTCCAGATCCTTCCCCGCAGAGTGTCTGCACCATCCAGAATGGCGCCGCTCCCCTGCGCCTTGACCTGGATCCACTGGTCCGCACTTCCCGAAGCCGGGAATGTGACCGCTTCCTGATACACCCCATCTGCCACCAGCACTTGTGTCCCAGGTGCGGCCTGGTTTACGGCCTCCTGAATGGTCTTGAATGGAGCTGCAGCCGAGCCATCGCCAGCCGCGGCTGCATTGTCGTCGACATGCAGGGTCCGTGTTGGCGTGAACTGCAATTCATCTGGCTGGGTCCTCATGGAACCAGTCAGCTCCGTCGTCCCAGCGAGCACCTGGACCTCATAGGTCGTCGATGGAGACAACCCAAACAAGCTGCCGATCAGGCGGCCATCGGGGATGCGGACAAGCGGATGACCCGCGCGCCAGTCCGTTTCACCGTTTTGGCGATACATCAACTGTGCTGTTGGTGGCAGGTTGACGCCACTCACAGCGACCCCCATGGTCTCAATATTAGGATACAGGCGCAATGGAGCACCCGTTTGATTTCCAACCCGGCCCATGAAAATTCCACCGATGATAAGCGTCAGAAGCGGAAGGATGCTGGCTTTGTGGTTGGGCATGACTTCCTCCATTCTTTTCAAGAATGAACGACTACGGGTCAGATCAAGCGATCACGTATTGTGGAGCTATTAAATCCTCAAGGGCGCCGAAACCTGCAAGGAGGCGCCCCATGCCTGCACCGGATATTATCCTACTAAAACAAGATTTGAAAAGACTCAAGCAAAGCATACAGACGATGACGCCGTCCTGGCCCGGCTTCATCTTCATTTTCGAGGCACTATCCCGAACTTGCTTTGGCAGCCAGCGATACGGAAATTTTAGTTTTGCTTTAAAGCTACAATGACATCCCTGCTGCAAATCGGGCAAATATTCCTACTGACCTCCGCCAATCATGGAGAGAGTTGATCTTGCTTCACAGTCCTCAACACGTCGCAGCTTCTGGGCTGGTGGCGATCCTCCAGCGCGATCACGAGCAATCTGGCTGCTGAACATCTGAATAGGGCTGCAATAGTCCCGCAGTTGGAAAAGGGAGAGTATTTCAAACTGGATCCATTGGATATTGCAAGTCACGGCTAAAAGTTGTATAGTATGTATAATTGCGCTTCGATCAAGTTTTCAAAACAGGGAGTCAGCCATATGAAACCTTCTCAAAAATACATACATTTCGAGGCATTTCTTCCGCTCAGGAAGACCGAAGCATCCTTGTAATTGATCCTTCCAGGGGACTGGTGATAAGCGTTCAGGTTTCAAAACCAATACCGATTGATATTAATCACACGCCCGATCCGAATTTCGCAGAGGGGGCGCCTGGCTGTTTCATGAATCCGCAGGTGGGGATTCGTCCAGGTCATACTCACGTTTGCAAACAGACAGGATAGTTAGATATCCGAAGATACAGCAGCTACAAGTCTGGATTTTTATGATCCAACTTCCATCGGGGCCGACGGATTGCGAAGCGCGACATTCATCGACAGCAATTCCGGATTGGCAGGGGATACATTGCCTTCACGGGAGCCTGTTTATCCATGAGGACCTTACATCACTTATTCGAAATCTGGGTGGATCGATTTCCCAATTCCATTGCCGTGAGCTGGGATGCCGGAACACTAACATATTGGGATGTAGAGCAGCGAGCCAATCAGATCGCTCACGCGCTCACTTCCGCCGGCGTGCGGAGAGGGGATATCGTTGCCTTGTTTTTGGAGCGCGGGCCAGACTTGATCTGTGCGCTATTGGGAGTCCTCAAGTCTGGTGCGGCCTTTGTGGCCCTTGACCCCAGGACGCCGAAGCATGTGCTTGCCCGACAATTTGCCAGCCTGGATTGCCGCTTCCTCCTGGGTCGCGGCACAGTGACCGCGGGCTTGCCCACAAACTCCCCGCAACTGCTGTCCTTAGATACACCAGCCTGGCTGGACTCTCAGCCTGCGTCCCGAGCCCTGTCGATGGCTTCTCCTGATGATCCGGCCTGTGTTTTGTTTACCTCTGGATCATCCGGGTGGCCCCAGGCAGTCTTATACCTGCACCGGAATCTGGCGACCCGTCTTTCGAATACGATGCAGGTGAGCCGTTTTGATCAGTTCAGTGTATTTGCCCAATCCTCGCCTGTCAGCTCCATCGACGCCATGGACGAAATACTCCTGCCGCTGGTCAGTGGAGGCTGTACTGTGATCTTGCCCTATGACACTGTGATGAACCCGCACCGTTTGATCGATTCTCTCTCAAATCGTCAGGTGACGCATATCTTCCTCGTTCCCTCTCTCCTGCGCGTGATCCTCTCGGCCGGGGAAGACCTGAATGCCAGGTTGGATGCTCTAAAGATCTGGTTGATTGGTGGAGAGCCTCTAACGGCTCGGTTAACTCGTCAGTTTTATGAACAACTTCCCAGAGCCCTGCTGATCAACTTTTATGGCTTAACCGAGGGTGATGGCACCTTTCATGTCACCTCACCGGAATCGCAGTATGAGACCAGCGTCCCGATCGGCCGTCCTGTGCCGGCCACCAGGGTCTATCTCCTGGATGAGCACCTGACCCCGGTTCCCGACGGTGGATCTGGAGAGATCTGCCTGGCTGGCGACGGCTTGTCTCACAAGTATCTCAATTCTCCCGAGCGGAATGCGGAGCGCTGGGTACCTAACCCATTTCGGTCTGACGATTCATACGCACGCTTATTCCGAACGGGCGATATAGGCCGGCTTCGCGCAGATGGAGAGATCGAATACCTGGGACGCCACGATCGCCTCGTGAAAGTGCGCGGTTTTCGCGTGGAGCTGGGAGAGGTAGAAGCCGCTCTCGCGCAGCATCCTGCCGTGGATCAATGTGTTGCGGTCTCCAGGCCGCCCGGCACAAAGGGCGCCGCCTCGCTTCAGCACACAACAGATATTGTCGTATATGCAATATTGAAACACGGCGAGACTGCCTCTTCTCACGAGCTGCATGGTTACTTGAGAGATCACCTTCCGGAGCATGCGATACCAGCCATGATTTTCCTGGTGGACTCATTTCCGCTTTCTCCGAATGGCAAAGTCGATTTTCGTGCTTTGGCACAGATGGATCCGGTAAAAAGGGGCGAGATCTACGTACCTCCGCGTAACGCTCTTGAAACGCGGCTGACACAGACCTGGGAGAAGCTGCTGAATTTCTCCCCGATCGGTGTGCTGGACAACTTCTTCGAGATAGGTGGAGACTCGTTCAGCGCGATCGAACTGATGTTGACCCTTGAAAAAGAGTTACGGTTCCAGGTGCCCATTACGGCCTTGATCAACTCGCCGACGATCGCGGCCCTGACCGAAGTGCTGTACAGGGATGCAGAGGCGATCTCTCTGGATTCTCTGGTACCGATCCGCGCCCAGGGCTCGCGTCCGCCTCTGTTCTGCGTCCATGCGGATGGGACCGTCTTTATGTATCGCCGGTTTCCAGATTACCTCGATCCGGATATTCCTGTCTATGGTTTGCAGGCGCACGCACTAGAGCATCCCGAACACCAACCGTATCGGCATGTGCCTGAGATGGCGGCTCACTATCTGCGTGAAATCCGCACGATCCAGCCCCATGGCCCGTATTACCTGTGCGCGTTTTCTGTCGGCGGATTGATCATCTTTGAGATGGCACGCCAAATGCGAGTCCTGGGGGAACCGGTCGCCTTCGTTGGCTTGCTGGACGCATATGGACCTGACTACCCGGAATATCTGTCCTTAAAGACGCTGGTTGCCCATAAAATGTCCGTTCACCTGAATACACGCCGCGCCCACGAGATTAAGGTTCAGGTAAGTGTTGTCCTCAGGCGGATACAAGACCGGGTGGGTCGGAGCGCATCCAAATTCCTGGGAGACCTTCTATTGAAGCTGGGTTTGCAGATGCCGCGCAGGACGCGTTACGAATATATCGCCCGGTTGATCGAGATCGCCGCCGAGCACTACCCCCGCGGCAATACGTACGAGGGGGATGTAGTGCTCTTCCGCGCCTCCGTACAGCCGAAAGGCATCAAACCCGACCACACACTTGGCTGGGGAGGGCTGATCAAGGGCCATCTGAAGATCGTGGATGTCGTCGGTACACACAACTCCATCATCATGTACGCGCCGCACAGCGCCGAAGTGGTTCGAAAAATAGATGCTGAGCTCCGGCAGTTGCACAATCCATTACCTTCCGAACCTCATTCATCGCAATTTCAGTAAAGCACAGATTTCAATATGTCGTTGTCCCTTCGGGACGAAGCGAAGTGTCGTCCCGTTCCGCGGGAGCGACACAATCTCCTGTTTTCATACGATGGTAGGTTACTATGCCAAATTCATAATTCACTGAATTTTGTTTATGCCCCCAGGTGGTCCGGTCGATAGGACAGGAGGTAAGACCGTCCGGTCGCTTTCATTGAGATTGCTTCGCGGAAACTTGCCGCCTCGCAGCATCATCAAATTCGTAGACTGGGATCACGCCCGTACCTGCTGGCTTACAGCGCGCTGGATGTTTCAGAGATGACAGGGGGATACCACCGGTCGCGATCTCGGTGGAGGCGACCCTTTGCAGGGTGTGCCGCTCCGGCGGGGCGCGACGGTACTTCGCAAAGACCCTCAACGAGCCAGGCACAAAACGAGACTTTGATGGCGCAAGATCTCTTAAGCGGCGCCCATTTTTGTTAATTGTCAGGTATCGCAAACAGTTTCTCTTTTTTTTGGAATCACCCCTTCTGCTCCGCCATCGGCAAGATGGAGGGGAGCATGGATTCGGCAAGCGAACATACGTCCGCTTCGTATTTGCCTGGCAGCGTGGAGAGCCTGACCGTATCCGGGAAGGTGCGGGCACGTTAAAAAGGATATAATCTGCAAATCCATTTCAGCAGCTGAATACCATACGTTTGCAGTGTACTTCTCCCGGCAAGGAACAGTTTGTGGAGCATGCATCTTCTTTAACAGGTTCGATCGCGCTCGATATTGCCATTGTATTCGTTCTCGTTCTGGCAAATGCCTTTTTTGTCGCTTCAGAATTTGCGCTGGTTTCCGTGCGCAAGACGCGCATCGACCAGCTTGCAGCGGAAGGCAACAGCGCCGCCGCTGTGGTGCAGCGGGCCGTACGCGATCTGGACCGCTATATTGCCGCCACGCAAGTGGGGATCACAATCGCGTCACTGTTGTTGGGCGGGCTTGGCGAACAGACCCTGGAACCCATTCTCACTCCGCTTTTCGTCTGGGCGCCCGAGGAATGGCGGGGAGTAACGCGCGGGGCCCTGGTGGCGGGGTTCGCCTATTTCATCATGACAGCCATGCACGTCATCATTGGCGAATTGATGCCCAAGTCGATTGCCCTGCAAAGAGCCGAGCAGACGGCGCTGCGTATCGGCCGTCCCATGACGTTCTTCGCGCTGGCATTCTCGCCCCTGATCTGGCTGCTCAACGGCATCGGCAATTTCCTGCTGCGCCTGCTGGGCTTTAATGCTGCCGAAGGGCACAGCCAGGTGCATTCTCCCGAAGAGCTCGATCTGATCTTCACAGAGTCGCACAAAGGCGGTGAGATCAATCAGACGGAGTTCGACATCCTGCACCGTGTGGTCCGCTTCTCCGATACGACGGCACGCGCCATCATGGTGCCGCGTCTCGAAATGCAAACTCTGCCGATGACGATCACACGCAGCGCACTGACCGAGTTCCTGCAGAGCCGGCCCCACACCCGCATTCCCGTTTACGAGAGTTCCCTGGACGATATTGTGGGAATTGTGAATTCCAAAGACCTTGAGCATCTGATCAACCGCGAGCTTTCTCAGGAGTTGGAGTCCGTAAAGGCATCCGCTTCCTCCTCGAATAACGGCCAGCATACCCTGATGGAATCCCGCCCGGAGGAGGAAGAGAAGCTGCTCGACCTGACACCGTTCGTGTATACCGCAGCCATTGTCCCTGAAACGATCCGCATCGATCGATTACTGAACGAGCTGAAGAAAAGCCGCCAGCAGATGGCGATTGTGATCGACGAATATGGAGGGGCGGTAGGGCTTGTCACCCTGGTCGATTTGCTGGAACAGGTGTTTGGAGATCTGCCCGACGAAGAAGCCGAGGAGACCGAGCCAGAGATATTGAGGCAGCCCGATGGCAGTATCCGGGTCGCTGGGGGCGTCAGTATCGATGAGGTGAATGAGCTATTTGGCTTTGGCTTTCCCACCAATGAAGCCCTGACAATGGCCGGACTCACCCTGCAGGCGCTGGGTAGAATTGCATCCGTGGGTGACGAAGTGGAAATCAATCAGATTCGGATCCGGGTCGAGAACGTCGATCGATTTCGGATTACGACTCTGAGCCTGTTCCCTCCAGCACAGAGCCCGAACGAATTACCTTCTGCTGCGAACGCTGAGTAGCGTATGAAAAAACAGAACGGCGCTCAACCGATACAACACGATCGGCTGAAGACGATCGGGGCACGTCTGCTGATCTATAAGATGCCGCGGGATGAAGCACTGGAAAGATCAAAATCAAATCGGAGCCAAAAGGCTCCGATCTTTTTATCGTTTCCATGTTCGCGATCTGGCATCTTGCACAGTCTTGTGATTGGAGATTTTCCTTCCCGCCCTCAGCCGGCTGCGCCAAACCTGCGCTGTCCCCGGTTGCGCACCAGTGTCACTTTCAAGGAATGCTCCCCTAGAAAATAGGCATTGAAGATGCTGACGGCCTTATCGGCCTCACTTTGGGCGCTCATGGTCACATAGGCATAGCCCAGCGACCCGCCTGTGATACGGTCCGTCATCACGTCTACGGCTGTCACATCTCCGGCGCGTCCGAAGAGGGACCTTAATTCCCTGCCTGTCGTAGAGCGGGGGAGATTTCCTACAAAGAGCTGAACTTCGAGCATGAGGCTGCCTCCATATTCGTTGTTACAAAGTGCCGCATGATTTCCTAAACTTTACATTTGAATTTTAGCCTGCGGATTAATGTATAAAGTTTAGGGGTCTACCGTTTTTAACGGGATAACTCTTTTCAAACACAAAGGACACAACGGTCACGAAGGAAAAAAGCCCGTAAAATCAATGCTCTTTACTCCTTTGTGTACTTGGTGACCTTCGTGTTTAGGCTTTTTCCCGCCAGAGACGGGAGAGCCAAGTTTAGTTAATTCTTGGTGCAAAGCTCTCAAGATCAGCCTTGCGAAGGCGTCGCCGTGGCGCCGTGGCGGCATTGTCAGGAAGCGCCAAGATTGCTTCGAGAGAAACCTCACCTGCACTGCGCGCAGGCGCAAGTGTCGCAAGGCTTTCGCACCAGAAATTAATGGTGAGACAAGCGGTACAAAACGCGCCGCTCTCCCAGGACAGGGATGGCGGCTACGCTATAGGTGGGGTAATTCTCTTCTCACTTGTCTTGTGAGTGTACCATAGTTTGCGCGCCTAATTTACCAGATCGTCGCCGAAAACAGGTGTGTTACAATACATTCATCTTATAAAAGGTCGAGTGCGCTTGGATTGCCGTCAACCCTCTATATGGGTTGGCGGTTTTTTTTCTTAAGCGCCCGGTCATACTTGTGAAGGAGTTTTGAATGGAAGCAAAGATGTATGTTGGAAACCTGTCCTATGAGACCAGTGAGCAGAGTCTGCGTGAGCTGTTCATGCAGGCCGGCACTGTCACTTCGGTGGCATTGATCAAGGAGCCTGGCACCCAGCGTTCCAAAGGGTTCGCGTTCGTGGAAATGAGCTCGCAGAGTGAAGTGCAAAAAGCGATCGGCATGTTCAACGGCTATACCCTGGACGACCGCCAGTTGACCGTGAACGTGGCTCGTCCGCGTGAAGAACGGGGTGGTGGCGGCGGCGCCGGTGGATTCCGCTCAGGGCGCAATAACAACAACAACCGCAATACCGGCAACAAGCGCCGTTATTAACCAGCTGGCGCCAGTGATGTTCGAGATTGGCGATACCGTTGTTCATCCGCAGCACGGGGTGGGACAGATCACCAAATTGGAAGACCGTGAATTTGAACGCGGCGATACGCGCAGATACTACGAGATTTCCATGACCGGGGATAGTACCGTATGGGTACCGGTAGATCTGCCCGATTCCAGCCTGCGACCATTGGCGCGTAAACGGGATCTGAACCATTGCCGCGAGATCCTGAGGGCAAAACCACATCCTCTTACCGAGGATGGGCGCATTCGTCAGTCTGAACTGGCCGCACGCCTGCGGCAGAGAACCATCGCTGTACACTGTGAGATCGTCCGCGATCTTTCTGCCTTTGTCTCTCATAAGCCAGCCTACGGAACGATCTCAGGTTTCCTGGAGGCGCTTCTGCGCGTCCTGTGCCAGGAATGGGCGCTGGTGGAGGAAATCAGCGTCGTCGAAGCAGCAGCTCAAATCAACGTCCTCCTCGACAAGCCCGTCAAGGCATAAGCTATTTCTTGATGCAAAACCTGCTCACGCCGCCGTCTTGTAGATGAGGCGGCGATTACAGAGTAACACACCAGAAACTAAACGATATATTGTATCGGAAACACATCCCGAAGGTTGAAGTCTGCACCTATGCCATTTGAGAAATAACGTTCAAGACGGTGCAGGCAAGGACTGAGCCATCTATACCAAACCCAGGTCAGAGATCCTCTACCTGGGTTTTGCATTACACAGGGCGTCACGCTGTTCAGCATGTTCATTCATGGTCTACTACTATAATTGGCCTGTGCGTGCCATTCCCTGGCTCGCAGAAAATAAGAGGACATGTGGACATGAAACGTTTTTCAATACTTTCCCAACTGCTTCTGACCGCGCTGATAGTCGGCGCGTGTGGTGCGGGCGGTGCAGCAGATGCTACACCGACGATCAGCCCGGTGGACCTGCAAAGCACGATGGCCGCGGCCGCTCTCCGCATCGCGGCAGAGACCCAGGCCGCCATCCCGACTGCGACAGTACAGCCCACCGCAACCGTCACGAATACGCCGGATGCCACTGCTACGCTGCCCATCCTGCCCACGCTGGGGGCCACATTCACGGCCAGTCCCGCGGGGAATTCGGGTGCTGACGATCCATGTATTAACCAGGTCATGCCGTCACCCCTGGAAGGTGAGAGGATCAGGGTCCGTATCGATAACCCAACGCGGGCGACGATCAGTCTCTCTGTGAATCTGCATCAAGCCAGGCCCGGGTCTCAGTGCGGGTATCGCGGCTACAGTCTTGAGGCCGGACAATCCCTTGTCATCAGTGACCTGGTGGTAGGCTGTTACTCGATTTGGGCGTGGAACCCCGACCCTGACGACTATTTCATGGTGACCAACGGAACCAGCTGCCTCGATACATCCAATACCTGGGCATTCGATATTTCACCCAACGGCATCAGACTTCGACCATAAAATGCCGTTCGGCATCCATCCAACCAATCCAACAAAACAGATGTGGAAGGATATCTGCACTGAAAAAATCATTTTCAGCTTTGGGTACCCATTCTTCATACTCTCGTTGAAATAATGCTTTTCGGGAACGAACGAAAAATCTACTCCAAATTCCACGCCAGGGAGCGATTTGGCAGTATTGATGATTCCTTCCAGTTCCCCCTAATCGTAGATGCCAAGCACTTTGAGCAGTTTCTCCTCTTTTAGAAACATCACCCTGTTTTTCTTTTTTGAATACTCCAGGCCTGTTTCCTTTGCTAAATGTTCAGCAAGTTCATACACATCCGCTTCATATTTATCAAGCGGAGTGGAGATCATGACCGAATCCGGATCGACGTGGATTCCCAGCCGTGATTGAAGTTTGGCGAAGCCGGTCGAGCCGTCGAAGATGGGGAAGCCCTGGTAGAAGCCCAGCAATCGGGGCGGTTCCGACATGCGCGCCAAACGTTCTTCTGACAAAGGGAGAGCTTCGCGGTTGGAGATCAGAAAGTCTACAGCCTGGCGGATGACCGGCTCGCGCTCGGCATAGTCCAATTCATCAGTGGAATAACGGTTGTAGAACGCGGCCAGTTTGGATGGCTGCCAGTAGAACGTAATGTCGTTTTGCGATTCGACGACCGGGCGTTCATCGAAGTAGGGAGCATACGGAATTTCCAGCGCACGTAACGCAGGGATCAGTGCGCTGGTATTCGTGGACATCTGTAGCTCAACCTCATCGGCTCTTACACCACGGGTCTTATCGTAGATCAAGATTCCATCCCGGCCGGAGAGATATTCCGCGCCGCCGATGCGCAGTCCATGCAGGTCTGAGTCAAAGATCAATCGTTTGGAGCCGAGTGGGATATCGAAGCGCATACGGCATTCTACCAGTGGAATGCGGCATATATGCAGCAACACTGGTTCTAACGCTGTTCATCTTCCGATCACCAATCAGGCAGGCGATCCTGCGCCGGATTGCGGGTCAGGTTATATGCGGTGCCTCCCTGGGGCGCGGTGACGTAGATCTCCAGGCTGCCCTCACGGTCACTGGAAAAGGCGATCCAGCTTCCGTTGGAGGAAAAGGCCGGCTCCAGGTCACGCCCGGGGTTGTTGGTGACGTTGGTGACCGCGCCGCCATTATGGTTCATCGTGTAGATCTCGGGGTTGCCAGTCCGTTCGCTGACAAAGGCCAGGGTCTGCCCACCGGGATAACCAGACGGATCATAATCCTGAGCGGGATTATTGGTCAGGTTCGCCAATCCAGTGCCATCCGGCTTTACCTTGTAGATCTCCTGGTTGCCATCGCGCGTGCTGGTGAAGGCGATCCAGTCTTCGGAGCCGAGTAACCCACTCACGGAGAACCAGGTGGGGGCGAAATCGTTGGCGGCGTTGCTGCTCAGGTTGCGGACCTGCGTCCCGTCGCTGCGCATGACATAGACCTCCTGGTTGCCGTCCCGGTTGGTGGTGAATACGATCCAATTGCCATCCGGCGACCAGGCCGGATGCTGTTCGTCGGATGCATTGGCGGTCAGGTTCAAGGGGATGCGTCCATCCGTGCCGCCCAGATAGATTTCATTGTTCCCATCCTGATTCGAAACGTACGCGATCCGCACGCCATCCGGTGCCAGCGCAGGCTGAATATCCTGTGCCGAGTTCGCCGTCAGCCGGGTCTGGGCCTGGCTTGCCAGGTTGAGAGCGTAAATTTCCGAGTTGCCATCCCGGTTTGATGTGAACACCATCACTCCCTGCAAACTGGGCGGCGGTGGTGTCAGCGTGGCAGCCGGAGGATTGGTGGGCACCACGAACGTGTTGGTGGCAATAGGCGTAACTGTGGGAACTACAACTGTGGGCACTGGCTGGGTGGGCTGGGGCTGCGTAGGCGGTGCCTGGGTGGGGGCGCCAGCAATGGCGCTGGCAGTCAACGCCGGGTTGGTGGTATTACAGGGTTCGCGGTCGTTGCCATCGATAATGCCATCCGCGTCAGAATCTGGTGTGGTCGGACGCGGGCAGGTTTGATTTTCCTGCCCATCGCGGAGTCCGTCTCGATCGGTATCCTGCTGACGCGGATCAGTGCCAAGGCTGATTTCCACCCCATCGTTCAGGCCATCCTGGTCGGTATCGAGGAGACGCGGGTCAGTGTTGTTCTCGATCTCGTCTCCATCATTGAGCAGGTCGGCATCCGTATCCGGATTGCGCGGGTCGGTATTTGTTTGCTCCACTTCCTGGCCATCGGGCAATCCATCGGCGTCGGTGTCCGCAAGCAGTGGGTCGGTCTGGTGGGTTTCCACTTCGTCACCATCCAAAAGCTCATCGCCATCTGAATCTGCCACAAGCGGATCGGTGCCACGTTCGTTCTCCTCTCTATCGGTCAGTCCATCGCCATCGGTATCCTGCTCTCCGACGAGTGCGGCCTGGGTCTGGTTGAAGGATGCCGTCTGCGTGGCGCTGGCAGTAGTGGGTATATTGCGGAATGAGAACAGCAACAATAAACAAAACACCATGGTGCCGAATGCCAGAGCAAAAGGAAACCAGATGGGCACCCAGGCTCGTTCGCTGAGCCGGCCGGGGATGTCATACACTCGTTTCTCGGTCGATGTGACCGTGACCGCAAACGGATACGTATTCTCGCCTCCAATCAGCGGACGTGACCGCAACCGGGCGCGGAACGGATAGGCGGACTTCTGCCCGGCCGCCACCTGGAACCGATCGCCTGGCGGAATTTCCACGTGGACGATCTCCAGCCTCTGGGTACCAGGCTGCACACCCGGGCGCGCGACCTGGATGGCTTTATCGAATAGCACCATGTTTTCCGGGCTTTGAAAATTCAGGCTGTACGTGTCACTGGTGTTGCCTTCGTTGCTGATGACCACCCGTCCGAATTGACCGGCGGGGAGGGCGGCCGGTTCAAGCGTGGCTGAGAACTGCGAGAAGGCCGCAATAGTGAGGATACAGCTCACGTCGACGGTCTGATCGGGAAATGCCTGGCTGATGAACTGGATCACGAACGGCATCCGTCCGGCGCTGGCCTGCGGCGAACGCGGCACGTGAATGGTCACCATGATCTCTTTGCTGTCTGCGGGCGCCAGGCTGGTAAGAGGTGAGTTGGTGGAGACCCAGGGAGCAGGGATGCCGGTGATGCTCAGCCGAAAAATATCATCCTCCAATCCGCGGTTTTGCAGCAGAATGGGAATGTGGACGGTGGACCCCGGGTTAACGGCCAAGTGCGTGGAGCCAAGGAACACGCCTATGCGGCCGCGTGATTCGTAGGCGGCCACCGTCAGAAGGCTGTCTACCACCACGGGATGATCCGGATCGCTCTGCTTCACAGCCTGGATCTCGAGCAGGTACTGTCCAACCCGACCTTCGGGGAGGGGAGGCGGCTGGATGCTAACAGCAGTTTGCTTCGTCTGGCCGGCAGGCACGCGTATCACATGTCCGTTGCTTACCATCCAGCTCTCGGGTACTCCTTTGACGGAGAGCTGTACCTGCTCCTCCTGATGACCTTCATTGACTACAGCAATTTGCAGGCTGGCTTCATTGCCCGGTGCGACAGTGATTCGTGTTTCTCGAACAGCCAGCCGGAGCTGATTTTGATCCCTGATTGAATTCGGATTGCTACTCATACTTGAAGTTCCTTGATTTGATTCTTTGTGTTTTCTTTCGTTGTTAGTTCCCCGATGCTGCCCTCATAAATGCTGATAAAAAAACAGCCTGAACACCAGGGGAACATACTGCGGACCCGCAAGTGTTCAGGCAAGCGATCGATCAGTGAATAGAACTTTGTTCCGTGAAAGGCTTGCGAAGGGTTCGTCAACGCAGCCTTCGCACGTGGATATCTAGCGCGGTGTTCTATCCAACTCAGGATGCATTTCGCGGTTATGTTCTGCCAGATCGCGCTCCGATGTCAGTACGGCTCCGCAGGCTTCACAGCTGTAACGCGAATGAAATATGCGATTGTGCTCTTCCAATGCGGACTTGGTCCCAAAGGTTGCGCCACACTCGTCGCATCGATACTCATCTTGTGCCATTTGGCCTGCTCCTTTCTACTTATAGTAGGATTAACGAGCCAAAACTGGGGGCGTTACCGGCATGGATGCACGCTATATGAAAATCTCATGAGTTGATTTTGCATCTGGTCCTGCACGAGTTGGAAAACAAACCAATTTTGGTCACGTTGATAGATTTCGTATAAAAGCAATCCTGAAGCAGTTGATTCCTATCTGAATAGTATCCTTGCTACGCAGAAGCAATGACTTTTGTCAATTGGCCGTGGTCTATCTGCGCACTAGAATCAAAATACAGAGTGCCGCCTAATTTGCTAAGCTCTGCGCTTAAATTACAGGCTGCGATTTTATGGAAAAAGTTTAGCGAATAATGAAACAAACGGTGGGTCAGCAAGTGACCTTGTGTCCGAAACCCTGACAGACCATACTTGAATACTGCGGCGGTCGCGCATAAGGAGACTGCAAATGAATATTTTTGATCCAGAAGAAAAAGTTGAATTTCTTGCCAGGCAGACGTTGCATTACGACCGCTACGCCGGACGACAGTATTTTCTCGAACGGGTGCAGGTCCATAATAAATATGGGCTGATCTGCGTGGAGCAGTCAGACGAATATGGCGCGCATACAAAAGTATTGCTGCCACCCGTCTATGATGAAATCCACGTCTCGAAGATATCCAGCCATAAGGCCATCTTCAATAAGTATGTCATCTATGCAAACGGGATCAAGGTGGCGCTGTTCACCATGGTTCGGAATGAGTGGGTGCCCATTCTCTGTCTTGATAAGGAGCACGCCCGTCATCAAATGAGTCATAACTGAGCTGGGTCCAGTTTCGATCCGGATAACCCCCCGCCAGAGGGTTGCCTGGAGGTGTCGCTGTCGATAGGATCACCCGTCCCGGGTGTCCATTGACGCGACATCTTCGCGTCAGGAGCACATAATTCTCAACTCATGGAGCGCCCGTGGCCAACCCAACACTTCCAGATCTCAAAGAAGACATACCAGACTTCAGGGGGTTTACGCGACAACCACAGCAATTGATCCCGATCCTGCAATACTGCCAGGGTCAAACAGGATATATTTCCAGCACGACCGTGAATCAGATCGCCGACTATCTGGGCATCTCTGAGGCACACATCTACGGGGTTGCTTCGTTCTACACACAATTCCGCTTTGAAAAGCCAGGCGACCATCAGGTCCGTGTTTGTCTGGGGACGGCTTGTCACGTGCAGGGCGGGAAGACCCTATCGGAGGAGATTCAAACAGCCCTCGGGATCGAACCGGGCGAGATCTCACTGGATGGTAATTTTGAATTCCATGAAGTCGCCTGCCTTGGCTGCTGCGCGCAGGCGCCGGTCATCGAGATCGATGGCAGGATCCATGGCAAGGTGACGCGTAAGAAGCTGAGCAAGACGCTGGGGGGACTATGAACCGATTTAGCACCTATCAACGGCACGCTCTTGAAAAGTGGAACAAGGAAATCGTCCATAGCGACATCCCCGTTATTTATTTGGGTACCGCTTCCTGTGGGATCGCCGCCGGCGCGCTTGATATCCTGGAAACCATTCAGCAAACCACTGCTGAGCTGGGGCAGACCGTTCGCATCGTACAGGTTGGCTGCATTGGTCCCTGTTATCTCGAACCGATCATGGACGTCGCACTACCTGGCGGTCCGCGCGTGAGCTACACCAATGTCACGGCGCAAAAAGTTAAAAAGATATTGAAGGCTTCTCTGGCAGACGGTGACCATATCCCTCACATGGCAGCAGGGCACTTCGGCGACGAGTCGTTTTCAGTTGCAACAGGGATTGCGCGATTCTTCGACCTGCCGATGTTGAAACCACAGGTGCGTGTGATCCTGAGAAACTGCGGCTACATCGACCCGGAGGAGATCGACCATTACATCGCGAATGATGGGTACCTCGGATTTCTAAAAGTCCTGGAAGAAGGACCGCAGTACGCCCTCGATGCACTGAAAACCGCTGGTCTACGCGGGCGCGGCGGCGCGGGCTTTCCAACTTTCAAGAAATGGGAGCTATGCCGCACAGCCTATGGCGAACAAAAGTATGTCGTTTGCAATGCCGATGAAGGCGACCCTGGCGCGTTCATGAATCGGGCTTTGATCGAAAGCGATCCGCATGCAGTGCTGGAGGGGTTGCTGATCGGCGGCTATACCATCGGCGCAAACCAGGGCATCATCTATGTGAGAGCTGAATACCCATTGGCGGTAAAGAGATTAAAGAAAGCCATCGCACAGATGCACGACTATGGACTGCTCGGCGCGGACATTTTGGGATCCGGCTTTTCGTTCGATATCATCATCAAAGAGGGAGCCGGCGCGTTTGTGTGCGGGGAAGAGACCGCCCTGATCGCATCACTGGAAGGCAAGCGCGGTATGCCACGCCCGCGCCCGCCCTATCCTTCGGAGCACGGTTACAACGACCGCCCAACCCTGATCAATAACACAGAGACGTTCGGCACGGTGCCGGCCATCATGCTTAAAGGCGGGGCATGGTACCAGCAGTTCGGCGTGCCCGGCAATTACGGCACGAAGACCTTCTCGCTGGTGGGAAAAGTACGAAACACCGGCCTGATCGAGGTGCCACTCGGCACGTCTTTGCGGGAGATCGTGGAGCAAGTGGGAGGCGGGACGGAACTGCCGTTCAAAGCCGTCCAAACGGGCGGACCATTGGGAGGATGCCTGGCAGCCGATCAATTGGATACTCCGATCACGTACGAAGCAATGCGCGACCAGGGTTCGATGATGGGCTCGGGCGGGTTGATCGTGATGGACGAAAGCACCTGTATCGTGGACATGGCCCACTACTTCATCGATTTCGCGCTGCGCGAATCCTGCGGAAACTGCACGCCCTGTCGCATCGGCACGCGCGTGCTGATCGACCGCCTGGAGAAGATCATCCGCGGCCAAGGCGAGCCAGGCGATCTGGAGATGATGCGTAAGGCCGCCGAGATGATGGTCAAGACTTCGCTGTGCGGGTTGGGGCAGGCCGCCTCGAATCCGGTGACCAGCAGCTTGAACTTCTTTCTTTCGGAATATGAAGCGCATATCAACCAACAGTATTGCCAGTCGGGTGTGTGCAAAGGTTTGTTCCAGTATGTGATCGTGCCAGAACTCTGCAATGGCTGTACGTTATGTGCAAACGTCTGTGCTGTAAATGCCATCCAGGGCAAGCTCAAAGAAGTGCATACATTGGATGTGACGCTTTGTACACAATGTCATGCGTGTGTCGAAGTATGCGCGAAACGGGCCATCGTCGGCGTTCCATTGCCCGAAGATCAGAAACAATTTCAAATGAGCGAGGCGCTGTTATGAGTCTCCAGATTAATATCGATGGGCGGTCTTTATGCGTGGAAGCCGGCAAGACCGTGCTGCAGGCGGCCCGTGAGAACGGGATCGAGATCCCAACCCTTTGCAATTATCCGGGCCTGGCGAGTCATGGTAGTTGCCGGTTGTGTATTGTCGAAGTTGAAGGGCGGTCAAATCTGCCAACTGCCTGCACAACAGCGGTGGAAGATGGAATGACCGTTAAGACAAACACGCCCCAGGTGCACGCCATGCGAGTGGAATTGTTCAAGCTGCTGTTATCGGAGCACCCTGCCAGCTGCCTATTCTGCGAGGAAAGAAGCCACTGTGATGAGTGCATGGTGACGTTGCGAAAAACAGGCGTGACCACGGGCTGCCGGTCCTGCCCGGACGATGGAGGCTGTGAGCTCCAGGTACTGGCAGATCAATTCCATCTGGCAGAGGGCGGATACCCTGTGCGCTATCGTATGTTACCCGTAGAGAAGCGCGGTCCGTTCTTCGATCGCGACTACAACCTGTGTATCCTTTGCGAGCGCTGTGTGCGCGTCTGCGCTGAGACTCACTTCTCGAGCGTGGTGGCGCTGACGAAGCGCGGCACCCATACTGTTGTCGGCACATCGTTTGGACGAAGCATGTTGGAAGCCGGGTGCCATTTCTGCGGCGCCTGCGTGGAAGTCTGCCCGACCGGCACGTTATCCGAAAAAACGCGCAAATGGAGCGGTGTGCCCGAGCGCGAAGCTTCCACGACCTGTCCGCTTTGCAGCATTGGATGTCAGATGCGGCTTCTCGTCAAGAACGATATGGTCATCGGCAGCCTGCCCGACCATGCCCACGATACCGATGTGCTGTGCGTCAAGGGTCGCTTCGGGATTACCGAACTCGTCAATCATGCGGCGCGTCTACAGCGCCCCACCATCACCGGCCATGCTGGCAGCATCCCGGTCACATGGGAAAAGGCGGTTGAACTCGCCGCGCAAAAGATTTCCGCCTGTGACCCGCAAAAGTATGCTCTGGTGCTCTCTGCCGATTGCAGCAACGAGACGATGTACATCGCACGCAAGTTCGTGCGCAACGTCATGCGGTCCAGGTCCATCTATCTCTCGTCCGCCGCTGGATATGGGCGCGCTCTGCCGGTCATCGAACGGCTGTATCGCGCATCCAGTCCGCTCTCGGCTCTGACCAGGGCAGATACGGTCCTGTGCCTGGGCTTCGATGGCAAGTACGCTCAATCGGTTGTGGAAACGGAATTGCATTACGCAAAACAACGCGGCGCAAAACTCATCACGCTCGATACCGCGAATTACGGTTTGCGCAAGTTTTCGGATGAATGGCTCCAGCCGGCGGCCGGCGAGGAAGCGGACCTGATGGAGATGCTGGTTGAGATCGTCCGCGTAGGATCCGCCGCGGCGCGACTCTGGCCGCTGCCTCCACAGGCACAGCATAGCGCCCGCCTGCTGATGGAATCTAAGCATCCGGTCATTCTGATCGGTTCCTCGTTCCTGACCGGTCCCGACAACGTCTTTCTGTTGAGAATGGTCGAGAAGTTGATGGCACAACTTCATGCCGATGTGATTCTGCTTCCTGAACAGGTAAACCTGGGTGGCGCCTTGCAGATGGGGATCACGACCCCGCTCTCATCAACCATACTCCAGAGTCTCGAACTGCTGCATCTGATCGGCGAAGGTGTTCCTGCCGGCCTTTCAGCAAATCCGTTTGTGCTCTATCAAAACATGTACCCGCCCGCCGATCTTTTTGCAAACGGATTGACGCTGCCCGCAGCCGCCTTTAGCGAGGAGGAGGGTACGTTCCTCGATCATGCGGGAGCGATGCGCAGAATCCACAAAGTGGTGCAAGCCCCTGGGAGCGCGCTGCCATCCTGGCAAATCCTATGCCGCATCGCGCAGAAACTGGAAGTGCCAGGTTTCGACTATGAAAACGAAGCGCAGATCCAGGCTGAAATGGGATCCATCAACCTGGGCGGTGCAGCCTCCGATGACTCGATCCCGAGTCTCTTTCGGCCCGGCCCGGCCGAATTCCCGTCCAGCCACGGGGAGAACCACGGATATATGGGTCATCCATTCGGGACGAGAGTACCGGGGTTTCAGGCGCTCCACCCCGAGATTATGTTGAAGGTCAAGGAATGAGGAACAGGATTCGGACATGGTAAACATCCTTGAAAATAAAATGATCGTCCCGAACATTTGCACGATCACGGTCGCCGCGCCGGAGATCGCCCGCTCGGTGAAACCAGGACAATTCGTGATCGTGCGCGTCGAAGAGGACGGCGAACGCATCCCGCTCACCGTCTCCGATTGGGATGTGGAGCAGGGAACAATCACGCTCGTCTACTTGTTGGTAGGGAAAACAACACAAAAGTTATCCACCCTTACATCGAATGATCAATTGGCCACAGTGGTTGGTCCGCTGGGGAACGAGATGGAGATCGACCACTTCGGGAAGGTAGTATGCATCGGTGGCTGTTATGGGATCGCAAGTATTTATCCGATCGCACGCGCATTGAAAGAGAAGGGCAACCAGATCACGATCATCGTCGAAGCGCGAAGTTCATATCTTCTCTATTGGCAGAAAAAACTCAAAGCTGTTAGCGACCAACTGATTGTCATTACGCGCGATGGTTCTCAGGGCGTTCAGGGGCACATCGGAAAGTTAAAACACATGCTGGCAAATTCGACGCCGCCCGACCGCGTCATTGCCAATGGTTGTAATTATCTGATGATGCGCGCCTCGCAGGAGACCGCTCCGTTCAACATCCGGACCATCGTGAGCTTGAACACTTTGATGATCGATGGGACCGGCATGTGCGGTGTCTGCCGCCTGACCGTGAATTCATCGACGAAGTTTGCCTGTGTCGATGGCCCTCACTTTGACGGTCATGAGGTTGACTGGAATGAACTGGCGAAACGCCGAAAAGCATACCTGGCTGAAGAAACACAGTTGCTGCACTCCAGCGCGGCTCAGTAGATTTGCTCAAGCCGCAGCCTGGAGCATATTTCTGATATTTACTTGAAACAAACAGAGAACCATCATGCCTGAACCTGTAAAACGAAAACCTGACTTCAACCGCCGTGAGATGCCCAAGCAGGACGAGCACATCCGCAAACACAACTTCCTAGAAGTTGCCCTGGGATACACCGCCGAACTGGCCATGCAGGAGGCACAGCGCTGCCTGGACTGCAAGAAACCCTTCTGCGTCGCAGACTGCCCCGTCCAGATCGACATTCCAAACTTTATTGAAGCAATTGCAAACGGCGACTTCGCGACAGGCGTCCGCATTTTGAAAGCCAGCAATTCGCTCCCCTCTGTTTGCGGACGCGTCTGCCCGCAGGAGGAACAGTGCGAGAGTCACTGCGCGCTTTCGAAGCGCAATGGGACGATCGCCATCGGCCGTCTCGAGCGGTTTCTCGGCGATTGGGAGGCAGCCCAGCCTGAAATGTCCCTGCCCGAGATGGCCGCCGCGACCGGGAAGCAGGTCGCCATCGTTGGCGGTGGACCGGCCGGGCTGGCCGCGGCGGCCGACCTGGTGAAAGCCGGGCATCGAGTCGTGATCTTCGAGGCGCTGCATACGATGGGTGGCGTACTTTCGTATGGCATCCCGGATTTCCGTTTGCCCAAACAGATCGTGGAACGTGAAGTCAATTACCTGCGCCGTCTAGGCGTGGAGATGCATACCGACTACGTGGTAGGCAAGACTCGCTCGCTCGATTCGCTGCTGGATGAATATAATGCCGTGTTTGTTGCTACGGGCGCGGGACTGCCCTGGTTCATGGAGATGCCTGGGAATAATTTGAACGGCGTCTATTCAGCGAATGAATATCTGACCCGCATCAACCTGATGAAGGGATCATCCTTCCCGCACAGCGAAACACCGCTCAAGAAGCACCAGCGTGTCGCGGTGTTGGGTGGCGGAAATGTCGCCATGGATTGTGCCAGGACCGCGCTGCGATTGGGCGCAGCGACCACCATCGTCTACCGCCGTTCTCGTGCAGAACTTCCTGCTCGTCTGGAAGAGGTCGAAAATGCGGAAGAGGAGGGCGTTCACTTCCTGTACCTGACCCTTCCGGTACGAACGATCGGCAATGATAATTTTCACGTCACAGGGTTGGAATGCCTGCGGATGGAGCTGGGCGAACCCGACGCCTCCGGTAGACGCAGCCCGGTAGCCATCAAGGGATCAGAGTATATGCTTCCCTTCGACAGCGTCATCCATGCCATAGGCAATGGGCCCAATCCGTTGATCCCGGCTACCACTTCAGGGTTGACGATTGGCAAAAAGGGAAATATCGTCATCGACAACGCTACTGGCAAAACATCCCGAGAGCGAGTATGGGCCGGCGGCGACATCGCCACGGGCGCAGCAACGGTGATCGCTGCCATGGGCGCGGGACGCAGAGCCGCTGCATCCATCCATGAGTTTCTTAGTTGTGCAAGTTGCTGAAAGCGTTCACTTCGAGATCTCAAAGACCCGCCATTCGGCGGGTCCTTGCATCTTTTTGAACCACTGAGACACGGAGTCACTGAGTAAAAACCAATCAAAAACTCCGTGTCTCCGTGTCTCAGTGGTTTAAGATCGTATGTTGGGATTGCTCGGTTTAATTGTCAATCTGCGAAAGTCGCCACTACCGATTATTTAGCGCCAGCCACTCGCGCTGAACAACGTTTCCAATAATTCATTCGTCTCTTCCACTGTCATCGGGCGCGAGCGGGCATAATCGATGAATTCGATGGGTATCAACTCCGTGCTGATATAGCGCCCATCGTAAAAGACATGCCGATCGATGAAGCTCTGTCGGCAGGCTTCACACACTCCGTACTGATCGAAGAATAAGTTTCCCAGTCCATAGTGGATTAAGGAATCACCTATGAATTCCATGCCCTGGGGCTGGTGTGCCTGGCTGCCGCTGACGATATCCGCGCCGGCTTGTGCCATCTGGCGAAAATCACGCTGCTGGTCGGGCTGGGCAGTGTACATGTAATATTCAAGATGCTGGAACGTGGCGATCACCAGATACCCTTCTGCTTTCAGGCGCGCGATCTCGCCTATCATCCAGTCCATATCGCACGCCGCCGCGCCGGGTAGTGTATCGCTGGCATGGGCGAAGGAGCCGCCCTTCGCGTTGCAGCCGATGAAGGCGATCTTATTGTGATCCTGTTCCAGCAACAATGCTTTGCGTCCGTCAGCAAGAGTTGCTCCTCCGCCGTAATGCGGCCAATTGCGCTGGTTGTATATTTCAAGCGTGTGGAACATCGCTTCCGTGCCCCAATCAGAAAAGTGATCGCCGGTCAGTTCCACCACATCGGTGCCGATATCTTCAAGTAACTTGATGTACTCATCCTGGCTGCAAAAGCGCATACTTTCCTGGGTGGGATTCGGTTCCGGGCAATCCGCGGCAAACGGGACCTCATTGCTGATATGCGTAATATCCGCGCTGAGCAGCCAGTCACGGATATCCTGCGCGGGATAGGTCATGCCGCGTCGTTCCATCGTAGATGCCGTGGCGCGCACCAGCGCGGTGACCCCGGTCATCGCGACCACCGTCATCTTTTGCGGGTCAATATTGGATGGCGGGATCACAAAATTATTGCGCATCAACGCCACCCGGTCGGACTCACTGTGGATCGAGATGGGGACTTTGAGGCGATAGTCTTCCAGAACAAGATCTTTGTGGATGGGCGAAAGCCCATCCACCGGCAGAACTTTCCAGCGCGGGTCAAGCTCTTCAAACGGGACGATGGCGAGTGTAGGCTGATGAGTCCAGGCGTAATCGATCAACTCTTCTTTCGCGAGGACTTGCACGTTCGTTCCTGATATCCCCCACAGCATGGTGAACACCTCATACGTATTTGAGTCCATAAGCAGGAGTTCAGCAGATCCACCCTTCCAGCGGGATATGATTTTATCGCCAGTGACTCCCTGCAGTGTGGATGAGAAAGGAGTCACCAGCGCGTAGACCCATTGACTGACGACGTTTTGCGTCCCCACGTCGAACTTGATATTTGCTGTCGCTTCGTCACTCACAAACAATTTGCTTAACGAATCATCGATCGCTTTGCCGAAGGTCTCCGCGAGATGGGGTGGCGCCCAGATAGAGATATCGATGATCTGCGCATCGGGCATGGGTGTTGCGGTCGGAATAGACTCGGGCGACGAGGTGATCGTGTGAGTTGGCGTTGCCATTGCCTGTGTCACGCCCGGCTTGGGGATATTCATAAGGGCCATGTTCGGCGAAGTGGGTGTTACAGATGAAGAATCG
Organism: uncultured Anaerolinea sp.; assembly: GCA_964489725.1. Classification (GTDB taxonomy): domain Bacteria; phylum Chloroflexota; class Anaerolineae; order Anaerolineales; family Villigracilaceae; genus Defluviilinea. Next base: position 29,622 of record CAZBAX010000051.1, read on the forward strand.
CTGGATGCACAATTGGAGAGCAGGAGCGCAAACAGAATCAGGATGGAAAAACATAAGATACGACGGTTCACGAGAACATCCAGGATGATGGTCTGGTCCTGCAGAAACTATGGATCATAAAATGAGTCTACCATGCCAATCATGCCTCCGCCGCTGCCGCACTGACTACATCCGGCTTGACTGTAATTCCGTCCGCGTGTATGATGTAGTCACATAGGTGACCACATGAGAAAGAAGAAACAACCCAGAACGGAAGAGATCGGCATCCGCGAGTTGAAGAGCCGGGCATCGGAGGTAGTCCGCGCGGTGAAGGAGGAACGCGCGCGATACGTGATTACACAGCGCGGCAAACCTGCAGCGCTGATCATCCCCCTGGACGCCGCCCCACCAGAGAAGTCCGCGGACGAAGTGTGGGAACGATTAGTGAAAATTGGGGAGGAATTAAGCAAAGGTTGGCAAAACGAAAAGAGCGCTGTAGAAATCCTTTCTGAGATGCGTCGATGAATTCACCTGTCACCATTGATGCCAGTGTTTTTGTCAGTGCGTTTACGCCAACCGAACCAGCTCATCAGGCCAGCAAGACATTCATGCTCTCGATACGAAAACAATCTCTCCCGATCATTGTGCCCATACTTGTGCTGCCCGAAATTTCTGCTGCCCTTTCCCGTGGACAAGGCAAGCCTGAACTCGGAAAGGCCTTTGTAGAAGAATTGCGAAGTTTCCCCAATACAATCTTCGTCGACGTTGATGAAATCGTTGCTACCCTCGCGGTGGATATTGCCGCAAACAATCGCTTGCGTGGAAGTGCTGCAATCTATGCCGCGGTTGCTTTGCGGTTTGGTACAGAGTTGATCACATTGGATAACGAACAGTTGGAGCAGTTATCAAAAGTAGTAGCAGTCCGATCTCCGTAGTTATTTTTCATCCCCACGTTTCCACATCTCCCAATCGTTCAGCGTGACATCCACCATCTTTTGCGCGGATTTTCGCAGCCAGCCGGGTTTGCGTTCTTTGAGATCTTCGAGAACATCCTTCACCGCAGCGCGCGTGCCCAGATGAATGTTGGCCGTCTCCCAGCCCATGGCGCGCATCATGCGGGTCTCATCGCGTTCGGGCCCAAGTTCCGAGAGCTCAATGCGGCAGCGGTCGGGAGCCAATCCACGCACGACCCAGCCAGCATAGACTTTCAACAACGGATCAGGTCGCCGCACCACCCGCGCAAGTACTTCCTCATATAGGATCTCCGCTCCTTTGTGCTTCCTTTGCGCCCAAAGCATCGCCGATGGCATCAGAGCCTTCGCTTCGCGCGCGATATATCCGCCCTCCGACTCCGTCAGCGCCGTAAAACGCGGGCGTCCCAGGCTGCCAACGCCTGCCTGACGATGGACAAGCCGATAGCCCATCTGTGGGGATGGAAGCGCGGATTCGAGCATGGAGCGGACATCGAGCGGCGCGTCCTGTTCCAACCCCGGGAGTTGATTCAGTTTCCCCCAGAATTTCTCCGCGGAGGCATCGCTTTTTCGATAAGCCCTCTGAAGCCACTCACGATCACCATCGAGCACGAACGGTTCGCCGCCTTTCTCGAGTCCATCGCAATATCCGTCCAGGATTGCATCGCAGGCCGCTTCCAAACGGATGCGAAGTCTCTCTGTTTCAGAGGCAAGCTCCACGCTGGTTGCGAGACGGATCAGATCCTGTGTGTACGGAAGATGGGCAGCTTCATCAAAATCGTTGACGCCCCAGATCAAGTCATCCTTTGCATCGCGCCATGTGCCAAAGTTTGAGGCATGCAGGTCACCTACAGACAACACCCTCGGCGCATCTGCAGCTTTTCTGCAAACATCCGGGAATAATTGCACCCAGCGATAGAACGTGCCGCGCAAAAATGTAAAAGGATCCTTTGCCAGTAACTTCTGCTTCAGCAGCAGGTCTTCTTCAAAGACAACCAGTTCCTGACGCAGCCAGGATTCGTACTTGCGGGTCGCTTTGAAGATCTTCATATTTTTATTTTATCCCGTAAACCACGTAGGGTCGGGCAGCTGCCCGACCCTACGTGGTTATCATAGCTAGTTCTGAATATTTCCTTCCAGTCCAAGTTCCGGTGCGATCCTTCTCATTGCCTGGATCACATTTCCCACGTGTTCCCACAACTCGATGCCGAATTCCTTTGCGGCATGTTCCATCTCTTCACGCGACGTCCCCGCCGCGAAGGCCTTATCCTTCCACTTCTTCTTAACGGATGAGGGCTCCAGATCATACAACGACCGTGATGGGCGTACCAGGGCAACAGCGGTAATGAGCCCCGTGATTTCGTCGCAGGCACAAATGGCCTTACGTGCCATGCTATCGCGCGGCATATTTAAGTGATCGGCATGACTCAAAATATCCTGGATGATATCTTCGGGAACGCCGCGTTCGCGTAACATCGGCGCACCATCCTGTGGATGCTGTTCGAGCGAAGGATGGATCTCCCAATCGAAATCATGCAGCAGGCCGATCAGTCCCCAGCGCTCCACGTCTTCACTGAACTTCTCGGCATAGAAGCGCATGGCCGCCTCCACCGAAAGCATGTGGCGCACGAGTCCTTCGTTTTTCACATATTCGCGTACCAGGGCTACAGCTTCATCACGGGTCATAAAGTCCTTTCATGTCATTGCGAGGAGGGACTTTTGCGACGAAGCAATCTCCCGATTATGAGAAGATTGCTTCGTCGGGCTCCGATGCTTAGGCATCGGAGCCACTCCTCGCAACGACATATGGGAGTGATCGTTTTATATACTTGTTGACGTTTCCAAACCATGCTCACGTGCAAGCTCGTCGAGCAGGGCTTCCACTTCGTCGAGGAAGTGATCGAGTCCTGCGACGCGTTCCTCCAGCCCAGCGGCCGTCAGCCCCAACTGACTGCAAGCCGAGCGCCAGGCGTTCACAGAATGTTCGGGCAGCCCATCGACGGCGAACGTCCAGGTCTGCAAAAGCGGCCACATCGCTGCCTGTGGATTCTCACTGGCCAGGATGGCGCTGATGCCTTTCTCGTAATAGTTCAAACGGGCCGGGTGGATGCGCACATCCACGCGATTACTCTCGGTAGCGGCTTCGAAAGCCAGTTTCCATTCGGAGAGCCACGCATGGAGCTGGGATGCCTCCAATGCAGAGGCGCCCATCAGGTCGGTCAGGGCGGCGTTCATTTCGGGACGTTGAGCGGTTACTGCTCTCGACGCAAAATCGAGCATTAGCCGCCGCTCCTGCAATGGCGGACCCGAAAGCTCTGCGACCGCATTTACTGCGTGGTAAAGCGAGTCCATGTATTGCGCGATATCCTTGGGAGTTATGGTGTCGCGCACTTCCAGCAGATCGCGCCAGATCTGGCGTCCCTGTGAGAGCAGCAGTCGCGAACGCTGCAATGCCGGCGCGGGCGCATTGAACTCAAACCCGGCTCGCAGGCCGGCCTGTACGAATTCGAAAAATTTTTCGCGTTCGAACAGCAGCATGGGATCGTACATCTCCCAGCCAAGCCACGGGTCCAGTCGCAGATCGCGCGGCCGCTTGAACTCTGCCTTGGCGCGGTGACTAATATCCAGATGAAAATCGGGAGTCAGCTTGACGAACTCACGCCGGTGCTTGGGCTCATCGGCATGGACCAGGGTGATGTCGATATCGGTGGTGCCGCCGAGCATGGGGTCGCTATTGGAAACAAGCGAGCCGGTCAGATAGGCGGCGATAAGGATGCGGTCGTTGAAGGCCCGCTGCTGGGCCGTCTCTTTGGCTATTCGGATCAATGATTCTCGCGTGACTCGCATAATAGTACCTCTGCTCCTCCGGGGCTACGCCCCGGAGGGAGCATCTGGCAGCGGCAGCGCCTGCTGAAACGGAGGCAGTTGCAGGCTTTGCCGGATGCGGTTTTCAATCCACCGTAGATGCTCGGCGTTTTGGATGATGTTCAGGTGGTTGGTGTCAACTGTTAAAACAGGCGTATGGTCAAAAGGTTTTGAAAAGAAATCATCATACGCCAGGTTGAGTTCATGGATGTAGCTCCGCTCCATCTGCCGTTCGTACGGCCGGTCGCGCAGGGCGATGCGCTGCATGAGCGTGTCTGTGCTGGCCTGCAGGTAGACGAGCAGGTCTGGCTTTTCGATCTTTTCGGCAAGCGCTTCATGCACCTTGTAATACATGTCGAGTTCATCGCCTTTGAGGTTGATACGGGCGAAGAGTGCATCCTTGGCGAAGGTGTAATCGGCAAACAGATTCTTTCCGGTCGCAAGCATCTCCTGTACGGTGCGGCGCTGCTGATGGTAACGACTCAACAAAAAGAAAATCTGTGTCTGAAATGCATAACGCTCACGGTCGCCATAGAAATCGGACAGGAACGGATTCTCTTCGAAGACTTCCAGCAGGATCTCGGCATGGAATGAATTTTGAAGAAGGCGGGCAAGAGTGGTCTTGCCGACTCCAATAACCCCTTCGATGGCAATGTACATAATATCTCCAAATGAAAGATTGGGGTAAGGATACCATTATTTTAGTATCAGGTGCGACCCCGCTTGCTTCGTTCCTTTTTCAGTGAAGCAAACGGGGCGCGAAGTGTCAGGTCTCGCAGAGTGGGTGGCGCCGGTGGCGCTCATTTCAGCTTGGCTTACACAGTGCCGCATAATTCACTTGATTTAAAAATCCGGAGTTCAGCCTACAAGCATATCCAGGAAGTAAAGTTGAGTATGAAACAAGCGGCAATTCATTCGTTTATAATCGCCAGACAGGATTTGCATGGATTCTTCGAATCGAACTCTCAAAGACCGGTTATCTTCGTTCCTCAAAAAGGGATCGGATCTTCCGCAGCCGAACGTGCAGCCGCGTTATGAGATCGACGCGGTCGTGGCTGGGACGCTTCTGCCCACCCCTCTGGGCGATGTATTCATGGCGGAACAGGCTTTTGCCGAAGATTATCAGTATGGAAATTCCAACCTTCTTTCTGCCTCGCCTCGTTCTCTGATCTCGCAGTGGGCGAACGACCCGCGCATTGCAGACCTGCCACTCTCGGCGTTTGCATTTCTCGATACCGAAACATCGGGACTCTCAGGCGGCACAGGGACGTATGCCTTCCTGGTCGGCGCGGCGCGCTTTATCGATGGTCAGTTCGTACTGCGGCAGTTCTTTATGCGTGACCCGGCCGAGGAACCTGCATTATTGGAAGGTCTGGCTACTTTTCTTGCACCTGTACAGGCGTTGGTCACCTTCAATGGCAAGGCGTTTGATGCACCTCTGTTGACCACCCGCTACACATTGCACCGCATCCCGGTGCCGTACAGGAATTATTCGCATCTCGATCTGCTGCCACTGGCACGCAGGCTGTGGCGTGACCGGCTCGAATCGCGGGCGTTGAAGTATCTCGAAGAACATGTGCTTGGCTTTGCACGCTCCAGCGACGAAGTGCCGGGGTACGAGATCCCCTGGTTGTATTTCGATTATCTGCGCACGCGCGATGCTCGTCCGCTGGCGGGCGTGTTCTACCACAATGCCATGGACGTGGTCGCGATGGCCGCATTGCTGGCTCACATGAACGAGATGATCATGCATCCATACGAGGGACGCGTGGAGCACGGGCTCGATTTCATTGCCCTCGGGAAATTACTGGAGGAACTGGGTCACTGGGATGAAGCGGCCCAACTGTTCGAGCATGGACTCCAGCTCAAGCCGACGGAAGCAGACTTCAGCGTGGCAGTGAAGCGTCTGGCCGTCCTGCAAAAACGACGCGGCGATTTTGACGAGGCTGTGCGTTTGTGGGAAAAGGCTGCGGCCGAGGGTCACATCTATGCCCATATCGAAATGGCGAAGTATTATGAGCACAAACGCCGCGATGTGAAGTCTGCCATCCAGTGGACGCGTTCGGCGTTCGAACATGTGCAGCAGGCAGACCTGGCTCCCTACGTCCGCAAGCATTGGCTGGATGAAATTGCCCACCGCCTGGCGCGATTGGAGAGAAAAGACGGTATATAATAGCTCATCACCATCTGGAGGAGACATGAACATCTCAGTATCGCAAATGCAGGGCAGTGTGCCGGTGACTGTGGTCAAACTGGAAGGTCAGCTTGATGGACAGAGTTACCAGGACCTGATCGCCAGAGCCCGTGAGTTGCATCAGGCAGGCGCGCGCGATTTTGTTCTGGACCTCTCTGACCTCACGTACATCAGCAGCGCGGGGCTGGTCGCGTTGCATAGTGTCGCTTTATTGGTGAGGGGCGAGGAGCTTCCCGACCCTGAACATGGATGGTCCACGTATCGTTCCCTCGGACGCACCAGCGCAGCGGGCGTACAGAGTCACGTCAAGCTGCTCAACCCGCGTGATGAAGTAAAAAGCGTGCTGCATATGGTGGGATTTACAGATGTATTTGCGATATTTACAGATCTCGATGAAGCCGTGAAATCGTTCTAAACCGTGAAAGCGACGCGGTCAGGTATTGCGTCGCTTTTGATTTAATGCTGGCTTCATGCTCACGCCGGGACTGCCGTCTCGCAGCACGAACAGTGTAAACCGGCGATTTCCAGGTAAAGCCGGCGGTCCCGGACTACCTCAGAGCAGATGGATACAGATGAGACCATATGAAACGCTACGTCGGTAACTTTGTCATTTTCCTTTGTGTTGTTTTGACCATCATCGTCTGGTTTGTGTTTGCACCGGTCAATGATGGTCGTCCAAACTTTGAACGCCAGTATGCAGGTGAGATCATTGGTTCGATCAATATTGTCCTGATGGCCTTTGCCCTCTTTTTATCCACACGCCCGAAGTGGGCAGAACCTTACTTTGGCGGCCTGGACAAAATGTACGTTACGCATCGCCAGTTGGCTACGGTTGCATTGTTGTTGATCTTCGCCCATGTACTGACGGTCCCCATTTCTGTGACCGGCTGGAAGCTCGGCAACTATCTCGGTGTCGTTGCGTTTGCAGGTCTCGTTTTGATCATGTTGATCTCGCTGGCGCCGCGCATTGCATTTTTGAATAAACTTACCGGCGGCACATATGATGGATGGAAAAATCTCAAGAAGTATATCGGCATCTTTTTCATCCTCGGCTTTTTTCACTCGTTGACCATTGGCGATCCACTCGATGCGTTCATCGCCATTAATTGGGTACAGCTCTTTTTTATCCTGGGCGCGGTTTCCTATCTCTATACCGAACTCTTCGGCCGCTTCTTCAAGAAATATGTGCCCTACACCGTCGAGGCGGTCAAACATCCCAACGCATCCACCACCGAGGTGACGATGCGTCCAAAGAACGGAGCGATCAAACGACAACGAGCCGGACAATTTCTGTTCGTCAATTTCCCCGGCGACCAGATCTTGAACGAATCGCATCCCTTCACCATTTCCAGCGCGCCGCACGAGGACGTGCTGCGGCTCACCATTAAAGCCAGCGGTGACTTCACCCGTTACCTGCTCGATCACCTGAAACCTGGCATGGATGCGGTCATCGATGGCGCCTATGGCATGTTCGATTACAAAACCGGCGGACCAAAGCAGATCTGGATCGCAGGCGGCATCGGGTTGACTCCTTTCCTCTCCTTTGTCCGTGACATGAAAGGGAACTTGGCCCACGATGTACATTTGTTTTACACAGTCCGCCATCCCGATGAGTCCCTGTTTGTAGATGAGATCCTGGCTGTTGCCGCGAAACATCCGCGCCTAAAAATCTATATCCGCTACTCAGCCACGCAGGGTTCCCTGACCGTGGAAGAGATCGCCAGACACGCGGCTGGAAACCTGCTTGCCCACCACATCTATATTTGTGGCCCTCTGCCGATGATCCAGTCCTTTGAAAAGAAATTCCTCGAGATGGGCATCCCAGGCGACCACATCCATTACGAAGAGTTCAATTTCCGTTAGAATAGGTTTTGGTACAAATGGGCTTCCTGCGCCGTCCGCGGCGCAGGCGTTACTCTGTTATCGCCGCCGGGGGCGGCAAGAGCGAGTTGTGCATCATGAACCGGAATCAGTCCTCGGAGGAATGCATGGAAATCAATGTCTCGTACCGTCAGGGCAAAGAAGCGATCGCCATCATGCAGCTCAGAGGCAATATCGATGCCTCGAATTTTGTGCAGGTGACAGACAAGGCTCGCGAATTGTATATGAATCCAGCGCGTAACCTGATCATCGATCTGAGCGAGGTCGGGGACATCAGCAGTACCGGGCTGGCCGCTATCCATCAAATCGCGCTATTGTATAGTGGTGTCCCGCAACAGGCCCAGGAGGGCGCCAACCCTGATTTTACACATAGCAGCAACGCCCGCAAGTTTGTCAAGCTTCTCAACCCGCAGCCCGATGTGGAAAAAACGCTCGAGACCGCCGGACTGAAACTGTTCTTCAAGATCTATAAGGACCTTGACAGCGCACTGGCATCTTTCGGCTAATTTTCGATGAGGTCGTATGTACCGTCGCAATAACGAACGTCGCTATCGCCGTAACCGCCGCAATGACAATGACCGGCCGCGTCGCCTGAATCTCACGTCTGCGTTCCGGCGCCCCGCAGCGCAGATCGCAGTGCTGGCCGTCGTGGCGCTGTTGATCTATCTCATTCTGCAAATGGGCGGCACTTCGAGCAATCCACCGGCCGCCAGCCTGCCAAACGAGATCAGCGTCGCTGAGGCATATGTCAAATACCAGCAGGGCGCGTTCTTCATCGATGTCCGCACACAGGAGGAATGGAACGAGTTTCATGCGCCCAACACATCGCTTGTCCCACTCGATCAGCTTGCGGCCCGCTTGAACGAGATTCCGCGAGATAAGGAAATCGTGGTCGTCTGTCGTTCGGGCAACCGCTCACAGCAGGGACGTGATATCCTGCTTAACGCCGGGTTCACCAATGTCACCAGCATGACAGGCGGCCTGAACGATTGGCGCGCCAGCGGATATCCCATCGAACCGTAACAACACAACCCTGCGAAGGTTTCAAATCTTCGCAGGGTTCTTGGAGGAAAAGCCTCATGAGTTCCACCATCAATGACCTGATCGCCATGCGCGATACCGAAACCTTGTACGAACTAATGACCGAAGCTGACGAATGGATGGACCAGTTCGACGCTGCCGAGGCGCTCATCAAGCTCGGCGATAAGCGCGGCTATGAGTTCATCGTCACATCCGTCATGAGTGACGACGAAGAGATCCTTGAGGTGGCACAAGAGATCATGGCGTCGGCTGCGTTCAAACGCATGCAAGCCGATGTGGAAGCCGAACAAAAGCGCCAGCGTGCCGAGCGCGTCCAGACTGCCAGGACGCGATTGCAGAATGGCGGGAAAGTGTTTCGCTACAAGATGGTGTATCTTCCGGTCAACGCGCTGATGGAGGATGATCCTCTCAGTGAAGGGTTTACCGTCCCGGCGCTTGAAGCCCAGGGGCTCACCGGTTGGGAGGTCATCAATGTGATCCCCAGCCGCGGCGGACGCCTGGTGGGCAGCATGGAAGGCATCTTCACCGGCGCGTACTTCCTGCTCAAGAAGGAAATGCTTCCCGGTGAAGCAGGCGAATTGGAATAGGAATCAACCTTGCGACGGTTTAAGAAGCGTCGCAAGGTTGAATAGGAGATCAATATGTGCATGATTTGTGCAGCAATACCGGCGACTGCCGCGGTTGGCGCCAAGCTCAACGCCGATCAGCTTCATAAACCAGAAGACCAGCGCAAACCGGTTTCAAAAATCACCGGTATTGTGATTGCTCTGTTGGTCGTTGCATCGGCTGTCTATCACACCATTATTTGGCGAAGCTGACGTAGGGCGGATTGGTCGCGTAGCACCCTGTAAAGGGCAACCCGTCTACTGCATCGTTTGACAAAGAGGGGGATTTCCTGTATCATTGAAAATGAAAACGATTTTCAATATCAGGATTTGACTATGAGCGACCATCCCTGGCTCCTCCAATTGAACGAACAAGGTTATCGTCTCACCGACTCGCGCCGGGCCGTCGTTGAGATCATGGCCCAAAGTACACACGCCCTCACCCCCATCGAGGTCTATGATGAAGCGCGCAGCAGCCATCCTGCGCTGGGGTTGGTCACCGTGTATCGCACGCTCGAAGCCCTGGAAGAACAGGGGTTGATCCAGCGCGTTCATCAGCCGCACGGCTGTCAGGCATTTATTACCGCGCCTGCTGGTCATCAACACCTTCTGCTTTGCAAACAGTGTGGCCAGGCTGCACACTTCGAAGGCGACGATCTCGAAATGCTGATCAAATCCATCGGCCGCAAAACCGGTTATCAAATCACCGAGCACTGGCTGCAACTTTTTGGTCTTTGCCCTCAATGTAAAAAAGGATTGTCTTAATGCGTCGGCTTTTTGTCTTTGCTGTGCTTGCGAGTCTGTTGACTGCCTGTGCAGGAACACCCGCCTCGGTCTCAGGGGGTGCTGCTCCCGTTATATTGACGTCCACCACCATTCTGGCAGACATCACGCGCCATGTTGCTGGTGATCGTTTCGAAATTGATCCTCTTTTGCCCATCGGCGCTGACCCACATTCCTATCAGGCAACGCCACAGGATCTGGCGCACATTTCCGAAAGTAATTTGATCATTATCAATGGGGCCGGGTACGAGGGCTTTTTGCAATCGCTGTGGGAAAACGCCGGCGGGGAGGCAACGCTCGTCGAAGCCTCGGCGGGGATCGTTCCCAGAGAAGATGCGCAGCATGGACCGGATCCACATATGTGGCTGGACCCGAATCTCATCCTGACATATGTTGAAAATATCCGCGAGGCGCTCACGCACCTCGATCCGGCGGGCGAAGCGGTCTACCGATCGAATGCAGATTCCTACACTGCTGAATTGAAAGCTTTGGATTCATGGATCATGGAACAGGTGGATCAAATTCCGGCAGAGCGACGTTTGCTCGTGACGAACCACGAAGCATTTGGATATTTTGCCGAACGGTATGGTTTCGACGTGGTGGGCACGGTGATCGAGAGCTTCAGTACAAATGCATCGCCCTCCGCGCAGCAACTGGCCGCGTTGATCGACCAGATCCAATCGACTGGCGCACCCGCCATTTTTTTGGATGCCTCCGATAACCCCACGCTTGCCCGGCAGATCGCGCAGGAGACGGGCGTGTACGTGATTACAGACCTGCACCTTGAATCATTGAGTGATGGTCCGCCCGCCGCGACCTATATTGATATGATGAAACACAATGTGTCGAGGATTGTTGATGCACTAAAATAACAATTGTAGGGGCTGGCAGCTGCCTGCCCCTACAATTGTTACCCAATAATATGTACCCAAACATCAATCACAAACCCAACCAGCCCATCCTCGACGTGAAGCACGTCACCGTGCGTTACAACGGACGGCTCGCGCTCGAGGATATTAATTTCCATCTGCATGAAGGCGAACGGATCGCCGTGGTGGGACCGAACGGTGCCGGCAAGAGTACGTTGTTCAAGGTCATCGCGGGTGTCATGCCGCCCACCTCGGGTGAAGTAACCATCTCCGGCTCGCGCCCGCGAGAACATGTCTGTATTGCCTATATTCCCCAACGAAGCCAGGTCGATTGGAACTTCCCGGTCAACGTTGCCGATGTGGTCATGATGGGACGCTCTGCAAAGCTCGGACCGCTGAATTGGCCGCACAAGCGCGATTGGGAACACGTCCACCGCGCCCTGGAAACAGTGGAGCTTTCGAACCTGGCTGCGCGCCAGATCAGCCAGCTCTCCGGCGGGCAGCAGCAGCGTATGTTCATTGCCCGCGCTCTTGCCCAGGAAGCGGAACTCATGCTGATGGATGAACCTCTGACCGGGCTCGACACCCCTTCACAGGAAGGGCTGCTCAGTCTGCTCGATACGCTGAAATCGCAGCACGTGACCGTAATGGTCGCCACTCACGATCTCGATCAGGCCTCGCGTCACTTTGACCGGATCCTGTTACTCAACCACCGGCTCGTTGCCTTCGGAGTACCGGCGCAAGTTTTGCAAACCGAGAACCTGCTCAGCGCATACAGCGGCAGGCTGCGTGCCTCCAACGGCGGGACCATTTTCACCGACGATTATTGTCATGATGGGGACGATGAACATACTCATTGATTTTTTACTACAGCCTCTCGCCTATGAATTTATGCAGCGCGGCATGATCGCCGCCATGCTGGTAGGTATTGTCTGCGCGGTCGTGGGGACGTATGTCGTGCTGCGCGGCATGGCCTTCTTCGGCGATGCACTGGCGCATACCATTCTGCCCGGCATCGCGCTGGGATACCTGGTCAATGGCGGCGCGCGCGAACCGCTTTTTTGGTGGGCGTTGGGCACTTCTGTTGTTGCGGCGTTGGGCATCGGCGCGATCAGCAAGAATGCAGAGATCAAGGAAGATACTGCCATCGGCATCATCTTTGCGGGGATGTTCGCCCTCGGCATTGCGCTGATCTCCACTGTGCGCAGTTATGCCGTGGATTTGAGTCACTTCTTATTTGGGGATGTACTCAGCGTGTCGACGCTAAGCCTGTGGTTGATCCTGATCTTTGGCGGCGTCGTACTGCTCGTCATCTTCGCGTTCTACAAGGAATTCATGACGCTGTCCTTCGACCCCATTCTGGCTGCAACGCTGCGCCTTCCCGTTACCGCCCTCAATAATCTTTTACTCGCGCTGATCGCAGTGACGGTTGCGGTCTCGCTCCAGACAGTGGGAGTGGCGCTGATGGTCGCCATGCTCGTTACCCCCGCCGCGACCGCCTATCTGCTCACGCACCGTTTATCGAAAATGATGCTGCTTGCATCGCTCTTTGCATCGCTATCGGGAATTATTGGATTGTATCTTTCCTACTACCTGAGTATCGCCTCCGGCGCGGCGATTGTGTTGACCGCCACTATGTTCTTTCTACTGGCACTCGGTTGGAAAAGAATAAAAGCATTTTGATAATCACGCAGGGTGCGGCGGCTGCCGCACCCTGCGTGATTATTTGCTATGACCATCGCCACTTCGTGCCATCTTTGCTGTCTTCGATGGCAACCCCCAGTTCTTTTAACCTATCGCGTATCAGATCAGACGTAGCCCATAACTTTTGCTTGCGCACTTCACTTCGCACTTCGACGAGCAATTCGATAAATTTGTCGGCATCGCCGGAGCCTTGTTTCTCCTGCAAACGCAAACCGAGTACACCCGTCAACTCGCGCAGCGTGGACTGTGCCGGTTGAAGTTGTTCATTGGATGCGCCCTGGTCGCGGGCAGTGTTGATGGCTTTGACGAGTTCATATAACGCAGCCAGCGCCAGCGGTGTATTAAAGTCATCGTCCATGGCAGCGATGAAGGATTGTTTTATGGATTCCGCCTGGGATGCGAACCCAGAGGCGGCTTCAGCGGAGAGTCCGGTTGCGGAGGCGGAAGCAGCCCGAAAGGCAGATTTGATGCGCTCCAACGATTTCTCGGCTGCATCCTGAGTCTCATCGTTGAAGATCAGTGGGGCGCGGTACGATCCCATCAGCACCAGCATTCGCATGACATCGGCATCGCGCTTCTTGAGGAAATCCTTGATGCTGACGATATTGCCCAGCGACTTCGACATCTTCTCGCCGCCGAGCTGCAACATGCCATTGTGGATCCAATAGCGCGCGAATGGTTTGCCCGTATACGATTCGGTCTGCGCGATCTCATTCTCATGATGCGGGAAGATCAGGTCATTGCCCCCGCCGTGAATGTCGATCTGTTCCCCGAGTTCAGCCAGGTTCATCGCCGAGCACTCGATATGCCAGCCGGGCCGTCCCTTGCCCCACGGGCTGTCCCACGAGATCTCACCTGGCTTGGCAGCCTTCCATAGCGCAAAGTCCATGGGGTGATCTTTTGCCTCACCCACTTCGATGCGTGCACCGGCCTGCATGTCATCGAGCTTGCGACCGGAGAGTTTGCCGTAATCGTCATCGCTGGTCACGCTGAAGTAGACGTCACCATTTGGCGCAGCATAGGCAGCTTCTTTTTGGATCAATCCCTGAATGAACTCAATGATGAGCGGCATGGTCTTGCTCACCTGTGGATAGGATGTCGCCGGTTTGATGTTCAGGTTCTTAAGATCGTTGGCGTAATCGTTGATATAGCGCTGCGACAACTTGAGTGGATCTTCACCAAGCTGGTTGGCGCGGTTGATGATCTTGTCATCCACATCGGTGTAGTTCATGACGTGTTGAACAGAATAGCCGCGGTATTCAAGATAACGCCGGATGATGTCGAACACGAGCGCCGACATCGCGTGACCCACGTGGGCATCGTTATACACCGTGACACCGCAGACGTACATCTTGACGAGGTTCGGCTCGAGGGTTTGGAATTCTTCTTTTTTGCGAGTGAGTGTGTTGTAGAGGCGGATCATAGTTTGTTAGTTTGATAGTTAGGTAGTTTGATAGTTAGGTAGTTTGTCAGCCTGGTAGTTCAATAGTCGTGAGGCTCGACACGCAAGAAACCGGGAACTCAGGAACGACATAACTACGCAACTATTTCCTTTTCCTGCCGTTTTCGTCTTCCACGCGGGCGAAGATCATGCGTCCCGCGGCGGTCTGCAGAACCTTGGTGACCACCACATCCTTATATTCGCCGATGTAATCGTGTCCATTCTCGACCACCACCATTGTGCCATCGTCCATGTACCCTACGCCCTGACCGAACTCCTTGCCTTCCTGGAAGATGTTCAAGGTCATGTGTTCGCTTGGCAGCACCACCGATTTGACGGCATTCGCCAATTCATTGATGTTCAGGATCGTCACGCCCTGCAGTTCCGCAACGCGGTTGAGGTTATAGTCGTTTGTCAGAATGGGACATTTTAACTGCCTCGCCAGGATGACGAGTTTATCGTCCACTTCGCGCACGCCCTCAGCGTTGATGTCACTGATGCGCACGAGGATATTCGGCTGCTTCTGGAGGTCTGCCAGCACCTCCATGCCGCGGCGTCCGCGTTGACGGCGCAAACCATCGGGGGAGTCGGCGATATATTGAAGCTCGTTCAGCACAAAGCGTGGAATGAGCAGCGTGCCGGGCAGGAATCCCGTTTTGGCGATGTCGGCAACACGCCCGTCGATAATGACGCTCGTATCCAGTAAGATGGTACGGTTGAGGTTCGTCCAGGAAGAGGAGGATCCACCTTCGCCGCCGCGCCCGCTGAGCGTACTCATCAATCCCATGATGTCGCCCTGGCGCATCACGAAGAGAGAGACTCCCAGGTACCCCAATATGATCACCCCAACAAATGGAAGTATTTGGCCGACCGGCTCAGGCAGCAGGGATAGCGGAAACGACAATAACGCAGCTGTCAGTAACCCGATCACCAGCCCGCTCAGCCCGGCGAAGAGCGTCTCTGCAGACAACCTGCCCAGCCGGCTGCGAATGGCGCGTGCGGGACGGGTTGTGAGATACGGTGTCAGCGCCAGCCCGGCAAGAAACCCTATCAGCCCAAACACCAGCCTGAAAAGAAGGGATTGACCCGGATCTGCCGGTTCGATCGTAGACGCCCATGCTCCAAAAATCCACCCCAGATACCCGAAAACGAACATACCAATAATACGAAATATAAACTCAGTGCTCATAATAACTCCTTAACGTGCAAATAAATGCAAAAATAATGTTCGTTATGATAGCATGTCTGAAAAGGCAAGTCAATTGTCTAAAACGCCTCTCATACAGTCTTGTTATAATCCACTAAACTGAGTACAAGATAAGACCATGACCCTGACCGACAAACTCAAACGTCCCCTGCGAGACCTGCGTATCTCTGTTACCGACCGCTGCAACTTCCGCTGCATTTATTGCATGCCCAAGGAAGTCTTCGGCTCGGACTATCAATTCCTGCAACGGAGCCAGGTACTAAGCTTCGAAGAGATCACGCGCTTGGCGCGCATTTTTGTCGCGCAGGGTGTCCGCAAGATCCGCCTGACGGGTGGGGAGCCGCTTGTGCGCAAGGATCTGCACCAGTTGGTCGGAATGCTTTCTTCCATCTCTCCCGACCTGGACCTGACCCTGACGACCAACGGTTCGTTATTGGCGCGCCAGGCTCAGGCATTGAAGGATGCAGGGTTGCAACGCGTCAGCGTCAGCCTGGATTCGCTCGACGACGAGATCTTCAAGGCCATGAACGACGTGGATTTCCCTGTGCAGAAGGTGATCGAAGGCATGGACGCTGCCGCAGCGGCGGGGCTGGGACCGATCAAGGTTAATATGGTGGTCAAGCGCGGGCTTAACGAATCCAGCATTCTGCCGATGGCACGCTTCTTCCGCGAAAAAGGCTATATCCTACGCTTCATCGAATATATGGATGTCGGCCACACGAACGGTTGGCGCATGGACGATGTGGTTTCTGCCAGGGAGATTGTGCAACTGATCGATAAGGAGATGCCCATCGAGCCGGCCGAACCGAATTATGTGGGTGAAGTGGCGGAACGCTGGCGCTATAAGGATGGCAGCGGCGAACTCGGTGTGATCGCTTCGGTGACGCAGGCGTTTTGCCAGAACTGCAACCGTGCCCGCATCTCGGCAGAAGGAAAGTTTTACACGTGTCTGTTCGCGATCAAGGGACATGATTTGCGCGGGCTGCTGCGCGAGGGTGCAAGCGATGAAGATATCGCGCAGTCGATTGCACGCGTGTGGGGCCGTCGCAGCGATCGTTACTCGGAGCTAAGAACGGAGAATACCGCCTCCCTGCCTAAAGTGGAGATGTCGCATATCGGAGGGTAATACAATCTCCGTCCACTGTCTTCAACAAATTATCTCAAAATACTCTGACTCCCGTCATTGCGAGCGGAGCGAAGCAATCGCATGTAATATTACTTGCTTATATCCCGTAAACAAGATTGCTTCGTCGGGCATCCTTCGACTACTTCGCATTCGCTCAGTGTCCGCTCAGGATGAGTCCTCCTCGCAACACCTGCACTCCCCGGCACTTGCGCCCGGGGCAAGTGTGCACCAGGTGCAAGTGTGACGAGGACATATTTTTGAGACAAGATCAATTTGATTATGGAGATCTATGGATTTACCGAATGGCATCAAAGCCATCTTCTTTGATTTGGATGGAACACTTCGTCACAGCGTTCCGCATGGGGGCGATGTCTTCAGCGATTACGTGATCACACTTGGCTTGCCCGTCAGTGCTGAAGATCGCCGGCGCGGCACACGCTGGGAGCATCTGTATTGGGCCAGTTCTGCCGATCTGCGCGACGACCTGATGGCTCACTCCGGTGAGACCGAGAACTTTTGGATCGAATACAGCCGCCGTCGTTTGATCGCCATCGGCGCCTCACCTGCCTGGGCGTTGGCCAACGCGCCGAAGGTTTCGTTGCATATGGGCGCGGAATATAGACCTGCAAGCGTCATTCCCGATGATGTGCGAGAGACTCTCACGCTCTTAAGACAGGTGGGCTACATCCTGGCAGTTCTCTCGAACCGCGACAAACCGTTCGTCGATGTCTTGGAGAGCCACCGGATCCTGGAATTCTTTGATTTCTCGCTGGCCGGTGGCGAAGTGAACTCCTACAAGCCAGATACCGGGCTTTTTGAAGAGGCGCTCAAACGTGCCAATCTCACTCCGCAGGAAGCCATCTATGTGGGCGACAATTATTTTGCGGATGTGGTCGGTGCGCGGCGCGCGGGACTGACACCGGTTCTCTTCGACCCCGACGAGATCTTCCCCGAAGCCGACTGCATCAAGATCCGCTCATTCCCTGAGTTGAATTCCGTTATCAAAGTCATATAATAGAAACATAACCAGCACGGCGGTGTGTTATGGTTTACCAATCCTGACGATGTCACGATTTGAGCGCATGTGCGTCTCCATCGGTAGGTGCGCTCAGAGAGAGGACCAAAGGAGAGATCTATGGCATGGGAACGTCGAATCATGCGGACGGTGCGCGTCCGCAATGAACAACGGCATGGCGTACTGGCGAACTTACTGACAGCCATCTCGAACATGGACGCCGGTGTTGGCAGTATCCAACTGGTAAGCGAAACCACGCGTTCCGTGGTGCGCGATATCACTGTTTACGCAGAAGGCGTCGAACACATGGACAAGGTGATCGAAGCCATGCATGCCAATGAAGGTACGCATGTCATCGAAGTCCGTGATGAGGTGCTCGCCCTGCATACAAAAGGCAAGATCGCCATTCGTTCCCGTTTCCCGGTTGATTCGATCGCCACCCTGCGCCGCGTGTACACGCCTGGTGTGGCGGAGGTGTGCCTGAAGATCGCCGATGACCCGCAACTGGCGCGCCTGTACACCAGCGTCAGTCACCTGGTCGCGATTGTCACCGACGGTACCGCCGTACTGGGATTAGGCGACATTGGTCCACTGGCCAGTATGCCGGTCATGGAAGGCAAAGCCATGCTGATGGAAACTTTGGTGGGTCTATCCGGCATGCCGATCCTGTTGAACACCAAAGATCCGGATGAGATCGTCCAGGCCGTGGCAGCCATCGCGCCGACGTTTGCCGCGATCCAGTTGGAGGATATCTCAGCGCCGCGTTGCTTCGAGATCGAGGAGCGCCTGCAGTCCATGCTGGATATTCCCGTCATGCACGATGACCAGCATGGGACAGCCGTGGTCAGCGTTGCGGCGTTGAAGGTGGCAACCAACTACACCAACGTGGACATCCACAAAGCCGTGATCGGTCAGATCGGTTTGGGGGCCGCCGGGAATGCGATCGGGCGGATGATCATGAGTCTCACAGGCAATCCGGTTCTGGGTGCAGATTTGAGCGAGGAGGCTGTCGACCGGTTCGTGCGCGAAGGCGGCAGGAGATCCAATCTGGAGGAGATCATGTCGGCGTGCGACATCGTCATCGCAACAACGGGAGTGCCGAACCTCATCAAACCAGAAATGGTCCGCAAGGGACAGGTGATCCTGGCGCTGTCGAACCCGAACGCGGAGATCGACCCTGATACTGCATTGGCGCACGGCGCAGCCTTCGCGGCGGATGGAAAGTCTGTGAACAATGTGCTGGGATTCCCTGGAATCTTTCGCGGCGCTGTGGATGCAAATGCACCGCAGATCACGAATGAAATGTTACTGGCTGCCGTCGATATGCTTGTGCGCATGACGCCGGCCGGGGAATTGATGCCGAACCCATTGGATAAAAAGGTACATCTCGAAGTGGCGCGCGTCGTCGCGCAGACCGCGATGAAGCAGGGCATCGCACGCGCGGATTTCGTCCAT
>CAZBAX010000052.1:0-46826 GCA_964489725.1 uncultured Anaerolinea sp.
AGGGCAGTTGGGTCGTCGTACCGCTATCCTGCAGCACATCCCAAAAACTCGAACCAGCGAGAAATACCGTATCTCCATTCCCATCCATAAAGTAACGTGGATTGGACGGATTCACCCGTAGCGGCCCATTTGCCAACACAGATTGAGCTGGGTTGGATGCCTGTTCGGGTCGATCAGGTACTGCATTTTGAGGTTCATATGTGCTCGGCCCTGCCGGAGAATCCGATAGCGCTGACGGTCTGGGACCTAACACTGCAAATCCATTCACAAGAACTACGGCTGCAATGAGAAACAGGCTTACCCCCCTCGGTAATCGCGAATCATGGTTCACAACACGCATTTTCATGGCGGCTCTCTCCCTATCGGCAAGCTTGTTTAAAGGAATTACTAAAGGATCGCTGTGAGCCGCTTCGTACCGCGTGTCTCACGCGCGTGAAACACGCAAGCGTAAACCCATTGAACCCAGTTGCAAACTCGGATTAGCTATCGAGTCTACTTCGTCGGGCAGCACCGGCTAGTTTACACCAGCAAAAGTCTTAAAGTATTTCAAGAACATGTTGAGAAGTTACACCCCGCCCCGGCCGCACAAAAAGCGTATTGAATAGCATCTGGCGGGTGCGGAGCGTTCTTCAATAGACCTCTTGCATAAGTATATGAAAATGCCCATTAACTCCCTTTTGAACCACTGAGACACGGAGACACTGAGCAAAATTAAGAAAAACTCCGTGACTTGGTGTCTCCGTGGTTAAGGTTTTGGGCTTTTGCAAGAGGTCAAATATGCCCCCAAGGATTAAGCAGCGCATCAACCGACCGTTGCCCTTCCCTCTTCGTTCTCCTCATTTGTGCACCAGCGAGCGGGGCGACGGCGCGCCCGGCATATCACAAACCCGGATTATGGAGTAGAAAAGTGTTGCGACGATACCTGCCAAATGTGGATCGATCGTCCGGTTTCATCGTTAAGCGGAAATGTTTGTACCACGGGATAGTCTGGCAGGGGGCGATAGATCGAATAGTCGACGATATAGTCCACGTTGTTCTCACCCAGATACTCGGCCAGAGATGTGGAGCCAACCAGGACGCGCTCATAGTAGTCCACACTGTTGATCACGCCATCCAGGTTGATGACGGTTCGATTCGAGAAAAAACTGAGCTGCCCTGCATTCCACGCCGCAAAGACGGTATCAGGCGGAGAATTCTCTGCCATCCACAGAGCAACATCATATCTTGCAACATATAAGTCTGAAGTAAAGTTTATGGCCCGTACAAACATGTAAATCGCCACAGCGAAGAGGGCCAGGCTGGAAGCAATAGGCGCCCATCGGAGCGTGCTGGAGGTGTATTTGGCCAGCCTCGGATGCACAAAAACAGTGGACGCCAGGAGTGATCCGGTAGCAATCCAGAAAATAAATGAAGGGGAGCGGTACCAGATGAAATACGGCGCGTACTCCACCGCGGATAGCGCAACATACACATAATATATGATCTCACAGGCCAACAGGCATAACCACAGATTATGAAATGCCCTCATCTCTTGCGACTGCTGAACGATGTTCGTTCTTGCCAGAATTACAAGCAGGACACCGAAAACTCCGAGACCTATCAGCACCAGCGTTGGGAAACGGCCTTGAAGAATCGAAGGCATTCCCAATGTGAATACATTGACCAATTTTTCCAGCGGTTGGATATCCACGCCTCGTCCGGCAGCGCTCGTCTTGACCAGGGCCGACACCGGCAAATAAGAATCCCCCATCCACTGAAAGGCGGCTAACTGCACGAGAAGGCCCACCCCTGCCACGAAGCTTGAAGCCAGGACCGCTTTGCCATGCCTCTCGAAAAATAATCTCAGGTCGTGGCGATAGGTGTAAGCCAGCATCCCCACGCAAAACGTGAATATGATGGCCGAGAGCAGCGCCGAATCAAGACGCGTCCATGCGTTCAGGATGAGGACAACCGTTAATCCCCGGAAATTTGGTTTGTCCCGATTTTGGACTCGGATCAAAAATTCAACGCTCTGCCATAGTACACACCAGAATACGAGAGCATGTAAGGAATTCTCCATGCCGATTGAATATATTCTGAAGGGAAGGCTCTGCAGCGCCCACAGGCCAGCCATGAATAACGCGACGACAGGTTGTTTAAGAATTGCCCCGATTTTTAAGATTATGAAGTAGCACAACCCATTGAATAGAAAGTTGACGGCCAACGTCGTGAACAGAAGAGCGATCTTCGAGGTCGACAACAGCGCCAGCAAGTAGATGATGACAAACCATAACAGTTGTACGCCATTCGTGGCATGGAGACCGTCAAACGTGACAAAGCCCAACAATTTTGCGTTCCAGGCAGTTTGCAGATAGTAGTACGTATCATCAATGATCAGTGAGGCCGCAGCATACTCCATACCCCTCGTGAGCAGGCTCACCTGGATAATAAATTGCACGACCGCAAACACGACGACCACAATTGCAGCGTAGCGGAGTGAACTATTTTGACTCAACAGACCATCTCCCGTGTTGGGCACAACGACTCCATCAGCGCTCAATGTTTCTGTCGATTCCGCCACTGGAGAACCACCAGCACGCCCAACACCAACAAGGTTGGGATCAATGCAACTCGAATGGCAACATCGGGTGCGGGAACCTCTGATAGCAGCGGGGTTTCTGCCGAACTTTGTGCCAGAGCAGTCATCGTAAGCTCGGGCATCAGCGCCGGCGAGGTCGGCGTGGTTTTGGATATTGTTGCCGTCGTTGCAGTTGGCTGCGGCGTTGACACTAGCCCAAAGGGTTGCGTATCGTCGAGGGTACGGTATGTAACGAACAGGCGCCGGTTTGGATCGGCCTGTCCATCGGCAAAGAAAAGGACCAGCTGGTTGCCAGACCGTATCACAGGAATCGTGTCGTGCGCGTGAACGCGATCGCCGAATCCCTCATCTGAATCTGCTTCTGCGATCAGGTACACCAGAGACGGCGTGCTCCAGTTGCCGTCGGCCCAGGATGCATGGTAAATTCCAAGCGGGTAGCGAATTTGGGCAAAATAATGCACGACCCCAGCCGCGTCTACAGCGAAACCATCGCCGGCCTGTCCGTGCAGCTCACCTAAAATATGTTCTGGCGTACTCCAGGTGCGCCCGGAATCTGTAGAATAGCTGTAAAACCGATAAGGCAGGTCGCCGGCCGCCCAGATCACCAGCACGTTCTTGCCCTGCACAATCATTCTGGGGGCAGCAGACGTGAGGAAGTGTTCATTCTCCTCAATGACCTGATCCAGAACAACAGGCGCTGACCACGTATCGCCTCCATCCAGGGAATGGGAATAGCGGATCCAGTCTGGCTCGACGCCTCGATCCAGTGAGCCATACCACCAGACCGCATGCAGTCCGCCGGCGTCATCCACTTTGAAATTTAGATTATCCGGAACATGATTGGGCGGGATATCCGGATCTAACCAAGCTGGTACAGACCAGGTCAATCCGCCATCCTTGGAGCGAATATAGTAAACGCCAGAGTCATCTGTTTGATTGGTGTAGAGGGCGTGCAGCACGCCTTTCGAATCGATTTGCAAATAGATGGGTCTCGCCGGCACATCGATCAGGATCGGCTTTGACCAATTTTGGACTGAAATGGCATCAGCGGCGGGTGCATAGGAGTAGTAGGCAATACCGTTTTGTCCCTCAGACCAGAGAATATGTAATGTTCCGTATTGGTCAACAACAGGTGATACATTCTTAATTCCCAGCCCCGTCATGTAAATATCATTCGGCCGGGTCCATGTGCTGCCATCAAAACGCGAATACTTTATGACGGAGTTTCCGTCGGCGTAAAGTGTCTCTGCCCAGAAGCAGTGTACGTAGCCATACTGATCAGCCACCGGGAAGCACTCACTCGACCTTCCGGCGGGGCTTGACAATCGATACGGTTCAGACCATCCGGCATTCGGATCCTGCGCCTGGGCTGGCGCTGTCCGAAATACAGACAATAGGACAATGGCAAATAAGGCAATCACGATTCTAAGTTTACTCATGTTCTTACCTCTGACTCTTTCAGGCATGCTCATCGGCGTGGGGTACGGATGAATCATTATGCAGCACCTGGCGATAGATCTTTTCAAGACTCCTTGTGTACCCCTCCCAGGAGTAGAGATCGTTCGCCTGCTGCCGGGCGTTCCTGCCGAGGCGCGCCTGCTCCAATGGATCATTTATCAACTTCAGAATTGCATCCGCAAACATATTGATATTTCCGGCCTCTACCAACAGTCCGCTGTAGCCGTCCCGGATCACGTCTGCCGCCTGGTTCAGGTCTGTGGCTACAATCGGTTTCCCGGCGGCCATGTATTCGAATAATTTGAGCGGCGTACCGGTGCCGCCGCCGCTGGCCGACACGGGCGCGGCGGGCACCACCGCAATATCGGCAATCGACAGCATACCCGGCACATCGGAATGAGGAATGGCGCCCGTCATGATCACAGATTGCTCAAGACCAATCTTCTGCACCTTTTGCGCCACTGATGCCCGGGTTTGTCCGTCGCCCACGAGGACCAACTTTGTACCCGGATGTCGTTGCACGACCAGGGCAAAGCTTGCGATCAGCAGGTCAAGGTCATGCCAGGGGAAAAATCCTCCCACCCACATGATAACCGGCTCATTGGTCAAACCCAAACCCTGCCGGATGCGTTCGGGGTTATGGTTCGGCCCCAGGTCGTTGACATCGGCCGCGCACGCCAGGACAGTTAGCTTTTTATCTTCTATTTTCCATTTGCGGCCCAAGTGTTCTTTCAGTCCTGCCGATATGCAGATAATCTCAGCTGCAGCATTGAAACACATTTGAGTGGCCCATACCGCGAACAGTCGCCTAAGGCCTCTTTCGGGAACGCCTTTAAACTTGCGCTGCTCAAGCAGGTCGGCATTGACCTCCAGCACAAAAGGAATTCCCAGCTTTCTACTCGCCCACGCGCCACCTAACGACAACAAATTGAATCGTTCATGGATCAGGTCCATGCTTTTAAGATGAATGGCGCCCGCCTCGGCCATGCGGTAACTATCGAATAGGGCCAGGTAAGGTAAGCGCAACTTCGTCTGAAGGCGTCGAGCTCCGCTTTCAAGGAGCCTGAATGGCTTTGTGCCGCTGAATCCCAAAGAACCAAAATGGCTGGGCTGCAGTGTATCGCTTTTGAATACCTGCAGATCGTTGGTAAAGAGAACCTGCCGGCCTTGTAACGCCATGAGTGCAACCTCATGGCCTGCCTGCTGCAAGCCGTGGATCGTGTGGTAAATATGAAGCTGGGCCGCCTGCGGTTCACAAAAGCGAATGCCACTCTCCTGATACAAGTGAGCTATCTTGAGTGTAGGAGCGACAGCCACTATATAATCTCTCGAGTTCGAATCTTTTGGTTCATACGAACGTTATTTCGCTGCGCGATTGCGGTATAAGGATGGATCTATCGCGCCAAGCATCCTGTCTTCATCGAGTCCGCCGCCTAAAAATCGATTGATCTCCGCGATCAGAGGCCGAGGATTCGCGATGAGCTGCTGATAATTGATGTCTATGCGCGCGGCATTGGCATGCGAATTCAGCCAGTGCTCGCTCTGCTGCAAATTCTTTTGGAAGTACTCTGCCATCTCGGCATCACTGATCTTATTTGGATCTTCACCACGGTGGATGAGCATCTTCCGCTGGGAGGCTAACACCTCCTCTATGGCACGACGCATGAAGATGATACGATACTGATACCCATCAGGCAGATAGGGCAGCAGCGTGGAGATGACCTTAACTGCCTTACCGTTCGAGTTCGCCAGCCAGGAATGCTCACCCTGAATGAGCTTTTTGACATCCTCGAGTTCGAAATAGCCCACCGGGTTATCGTCGTCGGCTGTCCGAAGCTGATCGGTCAGCGCTTCCAAGCCACCGGCGGCGAGCATATTCATCATGAGTGACGTTCCAGAGCGCGGTAACCCCGAGACGATTGGAATGAACGCGCGCTGTTCTTTTTTTTCAAAGAGACGTGAAATTTTATTTAGCATATTGTGCGCCCCAACGATTATAAATAACCCAGATCGCGCAGCCGCCTGGCAACTTCCTCATCCAGCTGAAGTTTAGGGACTGCGGTGGTCGGTTCGGTTGCTGCCACGCGACGCCGGTGTTCATCGACGACAGCCTGAAACCGGATGACTTCCTGCGGAAAGCGGTCACACACGTTTTGTTTTTCTCCCGGGTCAGCGCGTAGATCGTACAGATCGGGCTGATCTGGCTTTTTGCTATCCCAGATATATTTGAACGATTCCGTCCGCACTGCAATGCGGTGCCACGGATCGCGTCGCATCTCGCTGACGGATTCATTTGCCTCGTACTTCGATTCGTCCGAGGAGAGCAGCGGTGCCATACTGCTGCCCAAAACACCATCGGAAGCGGGAGAACCGGAAAGTTCAAGAATTGTGGGCATGAGATCGAGTAAACGTACCTGCTGCTGAATCACCCGTCCGTGCGGACCATTTGGCATCCAGGCAATGAGAGGCACGCGCAGGATTTCGTCATGAAGGTTGCTCTCCCAGTGCCCCCAGCGGCCGTGGTCGAGAAACTCCTCGCCATGATCGGCGACCAGGATGACTATGGTATTCTCGCCAAAACGCGAATTCTGGATGTAATCCATGAACCGGCCGACCTGAGCATCCAGATACTGCAGAGACCTTTCGTACAGTGCGATGAAATGATCGCGCTCGGCGGCTGTGATCGGCTTATCGCGTGCCGACCGGCCGTGAAAGTTTGCGCGTCCGTGCATGTCAGCCAGATCTTTCCAGGCCTGGGCGATTTCACCGGGGCGGACCAGCTCTTCTTCCAGATGATAGGGCCAGTGTAAATCCATGAAGTGTGCCCAGGCAAAGAATGGCGTTTGCGCCTGCTCCATCCACTCGCAAAGAGTGTCGGTCACCTTCACAGCGGGACTATACAGCCGCGCCGGCCTCACGCGCATACCCATCATGCCGAGCAGCGAGTGAGTCAGTCCTTTTTGCAGCAGATACTGCCCCCCTTTCATGCGGCGCATCGGAGGGTCCATCTCGCCGGGCAGCAGATCGACAAAATTATGGAAGCCTCGATCGAAACCAGTCGCGCGGCTGAGATGCGGGTTGGTGGAAAAACCACCCGTCGAGTAGCCATTCGCGGCCAGCGTCTCAATCGGCGATGGACGTTCCGGCGCGAGACGCCCCAGACAACCACCATACATGGCGGCATAGCTGGAAGTTAAGATCACCGGAAACGCAGCCTGAGTCCAGGAACCGCCCGAGATTGCCTGGGCAAATCGAATACCAGAGTTGGCAAGTCGATCGATGTTGGGGGTTAATTGGGCACGATGCCCATAGCAACCAAGCCAATCGGCGCGCAATGTGTCAATTGTGAGGAGAATTATGTTGGGTCGATTCATCAAACGACAACTCCAGGAAGTTTTTTTGAAAGCTTAGTTGCTCGGTCCGAGCCAGCCGGAAGGCATGGCGCCGGGATCATTTTCCGAGCATACCTGCCCGTTACAGAAGTAAATATCCCGGTCTGGCTTGCTATCCGGAGATTTGGTCTCCTGCTTATTGTAGAATAGCGAGCCATACGTACCGACAAACGCCTGCACTAACTTGATCGGCTGGCAGTCCGGGCCGGCCGCGGTGCAACTCTGATTCAGTTCGCCAAATCGGGTGACATACCCATCGGCGGTAACGCGGCCCTTCCGGGCATCGGTATCAAATCCACTCAGATTGTCCCAGGCCGCAGGGATTTCGCCTGCCACTTGCTGCACTCGGGTTGTGGTGTTGTTATAGCGACAGCCAGCAGGGTTATAGGTCTTGCCACCATCCGCCGAGCACAGCCACAGGAATGTGAAGGGATATTCCTGATCGTTCCAATCCAGGACCTGATATGTATCGCGGACCTTGAACAGGATACCGAACAGGGGCGATCCAGATCCTTCGAGGTGAATCGGCTGAGACACCCATAGCGAATCGGTGGAGACGTTTCGATCCGTGTACGATTGTAGTGTCGGGTACTTGTCGCAAGGCGGAATGCCACCGGTACAATCGATCGTGAAGTAGGGCTTGAGATTCACCTTGTATGCTGGGCCAGGCGTATCCGGGTAACTCAGAAGATTGCCCTGATAAGGCGACACCCGCTGCCCATAATCCTGGTGCTGATTGACAAAGACATACCCGTAATCCGTTGGGTTGCTCTCGATGCACTGGCGCAGGAGAGCCATGGCCGAATGGATGCGCGCTTCCATTTCTATGGAATAGTCCCCGAACGCGTGATACTGGATCACTGCTCCGTCGACCCCCACCGTTGCACCTTCACCGCCAACACAGCCGCCCGAATGGGAAAGTGCTACGTCCCATTTGAAACCGCCGTGCTTATGAGTATTCTCCATCTCAGAGGAAGGATTGGTGTGACCGATCCCTACGCCTCCGATGAGCGCCCGCAAATCGAAGCCAGGGAAGGCAGCCGCAACCTCTGCAGTAAATGGATTCTGACCGTGCTCGTGGTCATAGTGACAGAGTCGTGTGCTGTCCCATAGCGTATGAAACAGGCTGTTATCATGCGCTGCACCCGAGTCAGGGCAGAGCGGCGCATCAGGATACGGCTCATTGCCTTTGGGAAACGTTTGGCTTGCCTGTTGGGTCGGCGCCATTTTGGTCTTCTTCGGCGTGGTTGGCTCGTTGGCCGCCGGTGTGGCTTTGGAAGATTCCTCGGCCGGCATCACTGTCGCCGGAGGGTTGGAAGTCGCTGCGGTGGTTGCCACTGGGGTGACAGGTCCACACGCTGCAAGGAAAAAAATGATGATACTGTAAATCCCAAATTTCTTGAGGTACATTTTCAACTCGCTCCTGGGTCTACTGAGCTTTGACCGTGCCTGGGATGTGAGCCTGGCGGCTCTCCCTTCGACCGAATATCCCACCTCGTTCGATCCTCGCATCGGTCATGCTCGATAAAACAGTTAATGCCCACCCAATATCCAACTGTGGTGCATCATCTATTTTTTACAAAAGGCCTGTCGTAGTAGCTCCGGAGTTTAACTCCACCTTTCTGTGTACTCCATGGTCCATTGGGCCTAGCATCTATGAGTTATGGATTAATTAATCCATGATCGTGAATATACTGTGCAAACAAACGGGCCTTCACTAACGCCCCGGCTTCATTGACATGACGCCCGTCGGCCCAGTAGATCGCCTCCTGCGGCATCACTGCGGCAAAATCGAAAAGTGGCACTTCCCCATCACTGGCTACAGCCTTAACAACGTCATTGTTTTCTTTAAATCCGTCCTGATAATAGTCTTTCGATGCGTAATCGTTAAGGTTTGGGGAATATGCCCAGGTGGAAAACAAGATTTGGGCATCATGCGCTTGCGCGACCGCCAGCATATTTTCCAGATTCCGTTGGAAGTATGTGGGAGGATTCTCTTTTAGGACCTGGGCAGGGTCTAAATTATTTTCCGCAAGGCGAGATTCAAACGGCCAACTCATGTAAGTGGGCGCGCTTACGAAATCGTCGATCGACACCTGGCGCGTCATGTTCAAAGCCCTGCTCACGGTCCTCAACAGCGCGCTGTGTTGCCACCAGTCCACCGATGGAACCTGCCAGGCCGTCCGTCGTCCCAGATCATCACCACGATAGGCTGATGGCGCAACCATACGGGCATGCACATCGTTCGTGCCTTCATAAATGATGACGAGATCGGGGTCAAGGTCGAGCACACGAAATTCGAGGTTGACCAGAATTTCCCAGGAGTTGTAGCCAGGCACACCGGCGTTGATGACCTGCACCTCGTCGTAGCCATACTGCTCTTTGAGCAGCTTCTCGAGTTGGGCTGTAAAGGTGTCATCATTGTCCTCGATGCTTACATCATAGGTGGAAGACCCACCCAGCGCGACGATACGAAACACACCCTCTGGTTTTTCCAATGGAAACTCATCATTTCGGTATCCCAACGAATTGTGAGAGGTTTGACCCCTGCCATAATTTGGATTTGGGTAGTAACTGAGATACGGATGAGGCGCAAAGGCGTATTCACTTGCGTCGAGGTCTGTAAACAAAACATAGCGGTCGTATTGATCGGGTGTGGCCAGGTAGTTCAGCCATACTCTTGCCACGACCTCCAGCAAAAAGAAGGTTAGAAACGTGCTGAACAATACCAGCGCTATCTCGCTCTTTTTTGGAAGCCGGATCGCGGGTTGTCGAATGAGCAGGAACGCCCCCACTGCAATCGCCAGAACCTGAAAAATGTAAATTGCAGCGACATACGTAGACGATTCAATTCGATGGTCATCTACGAATAGTGCTTCAATCAAAAACTTGTTAAATAAAATACCGATGACAAGCAGCGCCACACCTGCATAGACCGACTGCCTGTTTATTATTCTTTCCTTCATCTTCCCTCACATGGTAGTTGGCTACACGCTACGGCTGGAGTGGCGCTCATACTCTGGGATTCAACGAGCGAAAAAAATGCGAAATGGACAGACGCAGATGCATCTTAGCCAGCTTTCTTTGCTCAGCATGGGACTGATTGCCGGCAGAGTTCGTGCGCACCTGCTGTAGACCGGACTGCTTAGGCGATGGCTTCGACTCATTCGATTTGGGAAAAGGTGCGTCCGGGATCGGCTTCCCGAGGAATGGGCACAGTTTTTCGAATCCTTCCCCAGCCACGATATTTAGCTCCAGCAAATCATGGCGACGATCTTTAAAGTATTCATAGACACCCTCGACATATCGCTGATACGCTGCCCTGAAGATATCAGGATCATAATCATCGATCCCGTATAATGCACCTCGACAAAAGGCATATTCGGTTGCCTGATTGAAATTCTTTAGTTCAAAGGGGTTGTAGCTTTCATAATGCTGCCGGCACGATTCCAACCACGAGTCCATTTCGCGAACTGTCAGGATAAAGCGTGAGTTCGGGTATTGTTTATCGAGTCGTTGGTAGCGCGCCGCCACAGGCACATCGGTGCTTGCTTCATATTCTTCGATATGATGCGCTACTCGGGCATGAATTGCCTTGTAGCCCAACATTGCCAGTGCTTTGGCCAGGCTGGTTGTCCCAGTTCGGCTCAAGCCAATGCCAAAAATCTTTCCTGAACCTTCCATCAAAACTCCTTGCGTTCTCCAGTTTATGCCTGCCATCGCTGAGGTGGAGTTTCACAACACTTCCACCTTGCGAAAACTCCGGGAACAGTGTGCGTTAATTTTTTGTCGGTAATGTCCAGCGGTGTGCCATCGAGATGCTAAACTTCCCATCTGGCTCGGCCGGACGCCCGGCAATGTGCCCCTCTGCCACTTCGATCATTGCCGCCGCTTCCACATAATCCTGAAGTCGATTATCACCGATAATGGCCACATCGACCCGATAGCGGCCGGGCCGCAGTAACAGTTCGTCGAGATCGCAAATAAATTTCGAATCATTGCCGGGCTCACTGGCATCCTGTGGTCCGCGCACCCTACTCCTGAAACTCGTTACTGGCTGACCAATGGTGTCATAAATAAAGAAATTGCAGGCCATCCCTGAGAGGAGAGGGTCGACAGAAAAAACAAAACGGGCCGGATGCCCACTTCTTAACATGGAGGATCCATTCTGACTGCCGGTGATATCCACGCCCACCAGTTGGGACAGTCCCTGGCCTTTGCGATCGGTGCGATTGGAAAGGATTTGCGAATGACCCTCCTCGAGCGTGTGCAGATACGCATCGACCGCCTCGCGGATGGTTCCATCGGTGTGCACTGTGCCATCCTGGAGGTAGATGCCACGCTCGCATAGCTGCTGCAGAAGCCCCATGTTGTGGCTCACAAACACTACCGTGCGCCCTGCCTGGGCTACATCGTCCATCTTGCCGAGGCACTTTCTTTGAAAGGCCATATCGCCGACAGCCAGCACCTCATCGACCAACAGGATTTCAGGCTCGAGGTGCGCCGCCACAGAAAACGCCAGGCGCACATACATCCCGCTGGAATAATGCTTGACCGGCGTATCGAGAAACTTGTCGATCTCGGCAAACGCTACAATCTCATCCAGTTTGCGCTCGATCTCATGTCTTCTCATACCAAGGATCGCGCCGTAGAGGAAAATATTTTCGCGCCCCGTCAACTCCGGGTGAAATCCGGTTCCCACTTCCAATAACGAGCCGATCCGGCCGTAAAGATCGGCGTAACCCTTTGTTGGATCTGTGATGCCAGATAGGATCTTTAAGAGCGTACTTTTCCCCGCACCGTTGCGGCCGATGATGCCCACAACTTCCCCTGTTCGGATCTGGAACGAAATGTCCCTAATCGCCCAAATCTGTTCATCAAGCTCGGCCGCGCCGCCGGCCTGGCCGCGTAGCAGCTTACCTGCGCGGCGGAACGGGGCTGCAGCCATATCGGCCAATTGATCTGTCAGCCGATGGTATTTCTTCTGCGGGCCGCCAATGTGGTACTCTTTGCCCAATCCGGCAACTTCAATTGCTATTTTGCTCATCGATTAAACCTATAACACATCCGCAAAGCTCTGTTCCATGCGCCGGAAATAAAAGGCGCCGCCAACCAGCATGACCACGGCGACTACAGCCGAGACGATCGTCATCGGACCTGGCGCGGTATCGGTACCCAGCAGGGCCCAGCGAAACCCCTCGACCACCCCCGCCATCGGATTCAGCCCGTATAACGTTCGCCAGGGTTCGGGCAGCAGGCTGCTCGGATAGGCAATCGGTGTGAGGAACAGCCAGGCCTGAGTAATGAAGGGGATCGTATAATGCACATCGCGAAACTGGACATTCATGGCTGAGAGCCATAACGAGACGCCCAGCGACGTGACCAGGGCCAGCAGCAGGAAAAGAGGCAGCCAAATGACATTGATCGTGGGCGTCAGTCCGTAAAAGAACATCATGCCCATCAACACCACGAATGCCAGGGCAAAGTCTACGACTCCGGCCAACACGGTTGCAACGGGCAGGGTCAGGCGCGGGAAGTAGATCTTTTTCACCATGTTGGCACTGATGACCAGGCTGTTGGAGGACTGCGTGAGGGCAGTGGCAAAGAACGTCCACGGCACCAACGCGGCATAGCTGAAGATCGGATACGGCAGTCCATCCGAAGGAATGTTGGCAAGCCGCCCAAAGAACAGGCTGAAGATCACCATCGTGAAAAAAGGCTGGATGATCGCCCAGGCAGCGCCCAGCACAGTCTGTTTGTAGCGCACTTTGATGTCGCGCCATACGAAGAAAAAGAGCAGCTCGCGGTATTCCCATAGCTCGCGCAGTTTGGGGCCGGCCCAGCCTTTGACCGGGGCACGGCGGGTTCGGGGCAGATTGTCCGGAACTCCTTGTGATTTATCCACTCTAGTGGGCAAGCCCATAGATTCTTGTTTGATGTTATCCATTAACTCCACTCGTTGGTCATGAAGGTCGATCCGGCTCCAATGGTAACTCAGGATCGACCTTCTCGTTGTCAGCGCGGGCCCATCCACTTTTCAGTTGTTTCAATCGGTGAAGTGGTTTCCCAGATCGGCGCGCGCTCCGGGTGAAAACGCGATCCGATCGGGATCGAGTACAGGTCTTCGTGCTCATAGGAACGCTCGCGCTCTTCCGCTCTCTTTAGTAGTTTACGAAACTCGTGCAGCGCAGGCGAAGGCTGGCGCTCGTAGATCCGTCCCGCGAACATGTCGGTCATGTATTCAGGGTAGAGCGAATGCACCAACCGGGCAAAGGCCAACGGGTACTCCCAGAACGAGTCAAGAACATCTTCGAGGATATCGATACCCTTCTCACAGAATAGTTGATAGTCCGCGAAGGGCCGCTCGGAGTCACGGTTCTTGCCGTTGAGATAGTCGCGGGCGACCGGCGCCATGAACTGAGCCTCACGCATGGCCACGGTCAGGCCGAACGAAAAAATCGGGTCGAGGAAGCGGTGCGAGTCGCCAATACAAATGAAGCCCTTCCCCGTGAACTGTTTCACCTGATAGGAGTAATTCGGAATGACGTGCACGTCCTCGGTCAATTCGGCAGGCTCGGGTATGCGCCGCGCCAGTTCCGGATGCATTTCGCGCAGCTCACGCAGGTAAAAATCGCGCTTGCTCTCGCCCTTCTCGATGAAGTAGGCCGAGGGAACAACAATGCCGACGCTGACCACATCATCGCTCAGCGGGATGAACCAGGCCCAATGATACTTCTTCTGGTAGAAGATCAGAGTGTTATCCGGATGGGCATCGCGCGTGTCGCCATGATCGCGGGCCGGGTTTGCCACCTGGGAAAAAATCGCGATCTGCTTGTCATAGGCGCCCAGGTATTTCGGCCCGGTAACGCCGCCGTGGTTGGCAAGCCATGTAGCCTGACCGGAACAATCCAGCAGAAGCTCAGACTCGATATCCTGGATCTTCCCATCGGGCATGCGGGCCTGAACGCCGCGGACCACACCGTTGTCGTCCACGATCGGCGCGATGGCTTTGGCCGGCATCAGGCTGGCGCCGCGCGCGACCGCTTCGTCGAGCATCATCTTGTCGAAGTCGCTGCGACGCACCTGCCAGGTATCCCATTCAAAGAGATTCCAGTTTTCGTCGCGGCCGGTGACCGGAACGAACCAGGTGCCGCGCGCGCTTTGGCCGTATACCTTCACGCCCTGCTTACAAGGGTGCTTGCGTTTGTACATTTCGTCCAGCAATCCGAGATCACGCAGGACCTTGCCGCCTGCCCCGGTGAGAGACTCGCCAATATGATAGCGCGGAAACGATTCCATCTCGAGAATGAGAGGATTAATTCCCTCTCGGATCAGGAACATCGCACTGGCGGCGCCAGCCGGGCCGCCTCCAACAATGGCAACATCGGTTTTCATAGTCCTCTATCCTCCAATCGTAGTGTGTGGTGAACGATCATTTACTGAGTTTGGGGTGCGATTACGCATTGCATGATATTCGGTCATCTTCATAGCCAGTAAGATCCTCCTGGTCATTAAATCTCTTCTGAGCCGTTCAACTGACGTTGAGCATTGTCAAAACTCGTCCGCAAGTGCTCCGCCAGCAGTCTGACATGAGGTTCTCGGATCATTTCGTTATGATCGCCCGGCACCTCGTACGTCTCGAGGGTACCGGAAACAACTCTCCCCCAGCCAAGGTACGGGTCGGGCGAGTAATCTTTATCGGCATCACCGGAATAACCTCGCGCCGATCGGATGATCGCCACCCGGCCACGATAGCGGCGTGGAATGTATGCTCGAAATGCCTGATCGTTGAGAACAAAGAGATTTCGAATGCGTTTTTTTACCAGGGCATCCACCGTGGACTCTGCAGGCAGGTCGGCGGCGTTTGTTGGGCGCGTATCTTCCGGCTGCGGCCTGGTCCACACGATCTTTCGCCCAACCAGTCCCAGCTTGCCTTTCACGTAGGCGATCCTGGCGGGGAATGCCAGACGCCCAAAGTAGCTTAAGCGA
Source organism: uncultured Anaerolinea sp. (assembly GCA_964489725.1). Taxonomy (GTDB): domain Bacteria; phylum Chloroflexota; class Anaerolineae; order Anaerolineales; family Villigracilaceae; genus Defluviilinea. The sequence goes on from CAZBAX010000052.1 coordinate 15,418, forward strand.
AACAGGTAATGGCGGATGCGCAGGAAAAGCTGTTCCCGTCCTTCGCCACTCATTCGCAAGAGTGCACCCACCTGGTCAGCGAATTGCCGCACATACTGCAGATGCGGGCTCTGGGCCGGAACATCGATGATCGCCAGCACTGCCACTTTTTGGGCCTGTTCCTGCAACTGTTGTGCCATCTCGAATGCCACCATGCCGCCCATGGAATAGCCGCCGAGGAAATACGGTCCCTCGGGCTGGAATTCGCGCAGGGTTTTCACATACAGGGCAGCCATATCCTCGATACGCTTGAAGGGCTGCTGCCTGGCTTCGATTCCCTGTGCCTGGAAGGCAAAAAATGGCTGGTCGGCGCCGAGGTGACGCGCTACTTTTTCGAAGAGCAGAATGTGCCCGCCCGCCCCATGGACACAGAAAAAGGGCGCTTTCGTGCCTCGGCTTTGAATCGCAACCAACGGCGACCAGGGAGCTGGTTCTCGCTGCTCACGCACTTTCTCGGCCAGTTCTTCTACGGTGCCAGCCTGGACCAGGGTCCGCAGCGGGATCGGCGTACCCGTCACCTTTTCAATCTCCGAAAACAAACGCACGGCCAGCCAGGAACTTCCACCCAGGTCGAAGAAGTTGTCTCGAACGCCGATCGGGTTGATTCCCAGAACTCGTTCCCAAATTTCGACCAACTGACATTCGAGATCATCTCGCGGCGCGATCACTGCACGTTCCAATATCCCCGCAGCGGGAATCGCCATCTGTTGGTCTGGTACATCCGTTTTAGAGGGATGGACTGAAGTAGTATTCCACTCCGTTTGCAGCAGATCGACCTGGCTGATACATTGCGTAACATCTTCCAGGAAGGTGTCGATGAGCTGTACAAAATCTCGTACCGCCTGTTCCGATTGGACATTGCTAAATGCATCGCAGCTGAAGTCGAATTGCAGCACGAATTCGCCAGTGGAAACCGAGTCGTTGACATGCAGAGCCAGGCGCTCGCTTCCATATCCAGGATAGACGCGTTCCACTTTCACCGGCAGCCCACACCATCGCAAGGCTGGCACCTGGTACATATTGAAGATGATGTCAAATGCCTGATCCTGAAGAGCCAGCCCGGAGCTGTACTGATAATGGGTGAACGATTCGCGAACCTCACGCTTTACCTTCGCGATCAACGAGGTAAACGAGTCATCTTGCGTAACTTCAATCTGGATCGGGCAATACTCCATGATCAGCCCGAGCGTGTCTTTGAAGGTGGGGCTAAACCGATTGTGTACCGGCACCAATAATCCAATGCGGCGACTGCCGCTGATGGAGTGCAGCTGTGCGTAGAATAACGCCGCAAAAACGCTAAAAAGAGATAGTTCCTCGCTGACCGCAAAGATCCCTTTGCTCCGTGCAAGCTCACGAAGTTTTATCGATCTTTCACTGCCGAGGTCGTAGGAAATCCGCTGCACCTGCGACGTCCTCCTGCCGGGCTGTTGCCCAAAGAGCATGATGGGTTCCGGAGGCGGCGTAAGTTTCTGGTCCCAGTAAGCGGCGGCCCTTGCATATTGCGGCGAACTTCGATAGGCGCGCTCGTAGCCAGCATAATCTGCAAATGTATGAGGCGGCGCGTCGGTGATTGTCTGCTCGGCGGGCGGATTTTCGTAAAAGGATGCCAGGCGCTCAAATGCTAAAAAGGATGAAGCGGCATCTGTCACGATGTGGTGCTGATTGAGGTACCAGACAAACCGATCTGCTGCGATTTTTACAAGCGCCGCGTCAAATGCACGTTCGTGCAGGTTAATGGTGGCCATACGCCGCTGCTGCAGCCAGCGTTGGAATGCAGCTTCAGGATCCGATGCATCAGAAACATCCAGCATGTCCAACGGATTCGAAAACCCGGAAACCACTCGCTGCTGAGGAACTCCGTCGACTTCCTCCAACACAGTTCTGAGGGCATCGCTATGCTGAAGAAGGGCGGCGAAGGCTCTTTGAAAACGCTGCAGGTCAATCGTTGTTGGAATTGTAAAGATCTGAATCGCGTTGAAGAGTGGAATCTCTGGGCGCAGCCGTTGCCCAACCCAGAAGAGGAGTTGCAACCGGGTCAGGTTTGAGCGTTCGTAAATGTCAGGGGCCTGATATCCGGTTGTGGCTGTCATGCGAGCTTGCTTTCCATCATGGTCTTGATGGCAGTGAGTGTTTCGAAATGATCGGGGATCACTTCGTCGCTCTCGAAGGTCACACCAAATTGAGCTTCAAGAAACGAGACCAGCCGCAGCAATGCCAGCGAATCGAGGACGCCGCTCATTACAAGCGATTCATCTGGCGCAATACTGCTTCGGCTGCCAAACAAGATTTCGTCGATCAGGAAACGTTCAACTGTGCGGTCGATGTCCATGGGAACCCTCCATATCATTAAGTCTTTTGGCGAGGAGCAGGCGCTGTCTGGCTGCTGTGAGTCCATCCAGGGGCCAGTGACCTGCGTTGACAACACGTTTCACATCTTACGATTTACGATTCCTTTGATTCCTGAATCAACAACGTTCGATCGATCTTGCCCGTTGATGTCTTTGGTAAAACGTCACGAAACCTGATCAGCTCTGGGATCATATACCGTGGAAGGCGTTCGCCACAGAAGCTCTGCAATTCATTGATCGTCAAATTCTTTCCTTCCACGGGGACAACGAACGCCGCCAGGCGGTTACCGATCAGGTCATCTGGAATAGCCACAACGGCCGCTTCTTTTATGCCATCGCAGCCGTAGAGGGCTGCTTCGATTTCGCCCAATTCGATCCGATAGCCTCGGCTTTTCACCATGTGGTCACGCCGACCTGCATAGCGCCAATTATTCCCATCCTGATCGAGAGTCACGATGTCACCTGTACGATACGCGAGCTCGTCAAAATACGGTTGGAAGCTGTTAGGCACAAAACCTTTGGATGTCTTTTCGGGGTCGCTCCAGTATCCCTGTGCAACGCCTGAGCCACGCACCCACAACTCTCCCTCTCTGCCGGGCTCGGTCACCAGTTTTCCTTCCTCATCCACAGCGAACACTTCAAGATTCTCACACGCGATCCCGATAGGGACCGGCTGCGTGCAATCGGGGTCCAGATCCTTTGACTGCACCTTGTAATAGGTACAAACATTGGTTTCGGTGGGTCCATACAGGTTGTAATAGTCCACATGCGGAATGGCCGCCACTAACTGGCGAAGGTACTTGATCGGAAAGACCTCCCCGGCAAACAGGATCGTCCGCAGGGCAGACAGATCATGGCGGGCCAACTCGCCATAGTTAACCATCAAAGACAGGATGGATGGGACGAGGTAGGTCATCGTGATGCGCTCGTCCTGCAGGAGTCGCACCAGCCGCACCGGGAAGATCGATAATTTCTCCGGCACCAACACCACCGTAGCGCCTGCCTTGATCGTGACAAAGATATCAAATGTTGAGAGGTCAAAATGCAGCGGCGCGTGACTGGTTACGCGATCGTCCGGGGAGACATGAAACGTGTCATAACACCAATTGATAAACGTAAAGATCGTTCGGTGGGAGATCATGACTCCCTTGGGATCACCCGTCGAACCTGACGTGTACAGGATGTAAGCGAGGTCAGTTTCGATCGTACCCACTGAATCCAACGGCTGATCGTCCTGGGACAACGCACCGTTCCAGGACATCACCTGGACGCTTTCGGGCAGACTCACCGGGTCTCGTGGCTGATCGTCTGTCAGCACCAGAGCCTCGAATCGGGCGTTTTCCGAAAGGAGCTGCGCCATGTTCACCATTTGCTCCGTGGATGTCAGCAGAACCTTGAGATCGCAGTTACGGCTGATGTAAGCCAGCCGTTTGGCAGGAGCGTTAGGATCCAATGGCACGTAGACACCGCCTGCTTTCAAAATGCCAAACAAGCTGACGATGGAAGCGAGCGATTTGTGGACATAGATTCCCACCCGGTCACCTCTCCGGACTCCAGCCGCCTGTAGTGTCCGAGCGACCTGGTTGCTCAAGCGGTCCAGCTGACCGTAGCTGAGTCCATTGCCCTCAAAACGGATCGCCTCTTTTTCGGGCCAGCGCGCGGCGCTCTCTGTCAGTAGGTGCTGGAGTAAATACGCCATGGTTTCGCCTTCCGCTCGCCTCCTACTTCTTCGCGAGCTCCACGGTCAATAGTTTGTCTGCTACCTCACTCAGATCCGTCCCTTTTAGATCCGGCTGAGGCCCGAAGGGATTCATCACTCGGCCTGGTCGGGCGAGGAAGGCAGCCGCACAACCGGCTCGTAGTGCGCCGGTCACATCCCAATCATGTGCCGAGACGACGCGTACTTGTCCCGGTTCCACAGCGAGTCGATCGGCAGCTAGTTGATAGACCTCCGGTGCGGGTTTGAAACAGTGGACCTCATCCGTTGAGATGACCTGTTCGAAATGATCCCGCAAACCTGCGAAGGTAAGCTGCGCTTCGGCTGCTGGCAAGGTCGAGTTCGTTAGGACGGCCAGTTTAAGGCCTGCATCGCGCAATCGCTGCAGGTTCTGAGCCACATCGGGAAAGGCCCGCAGTTTGCGCAGTGTACCGAGGATCAGGTTTTTCTCCTCGCCCAACATCGAGACTTTGTAGTGCCGGGCGGTCATCTCCAGGGCTGTGTCAGCCTGAACGTTAAAATCTTCGTACGAGTTGGTAAGCACGGCACCCATAGCCAATTGCAGGGTCTGTGTGAACCATTCCTTGCGCACGGCAGCGTTGTCAAAGAAACGCTCGAAGTGCGTGTCCATCGCCTGGAGGTCCAACAACGTCCCCATTAAGTCGAACACAATCACACGCGGCATGAAATCTCCTTAAGTTGAAAATGCGTTAGCATCGTCTTTCTGTTTCGAACTTCTGCCAAGCGTCTTAAGCGTTCTCGGCTTCTGTGAGGATATCGTCAATCGGGATATCGCTGAGCTGCCCGCGGAAGACGTGCCCCTCATTCTTCTCGACCGCGTCGATATAGCGGCGCATGACGTTCAGCACGCGCACATCCTCCCGGTTAAAGACCTCTCCCTGCAGCAGGCGCAGGATCTCGACCCGATATTCACTCTGGATGAAGAGCGTAAAGAGTGGCAGCAACTTGTAGTACAGGCGGATGAATTCATACCAAATATCCACGCCGCCTCGCAGCGTTTCCTCGTATGGTTTGAGGGCTGCTTCGCTCCAGTCGCCCGCTTCGAGCGCGGCCTGAACCGTCTGCGAGCCAAACCGGGCACTGTGCATAGCGACGCTGACGCCTGACGAGAAGATCGGATCGACGAAACGGGCCGCATCGCCAACCATCATGAAGCCATTGCCACAGAACTTATCCAGCATATAGCTGTAGTCACCTTCGGTCTTGAACTCATTGACGCGCACTGCATTTGCCATCGCTTGTTCCAACCCCTTGTTGGTCTGGACGTAGGTATTGAAGTAACGCTCCGACTCGGTCTTGAACTGCTGGAAGACTTCGCGCTCTGCCACCACACCAACCGACGTAACCTTGTCTGTGATCGGGATTTGCCACGCCCAGCCCCGCTTGACAGGCAGGAAATAAATGTGGATGTAATCTTCTGTTTTCGGATCCTCGCCGCGCGCTACATTTTCGAACCAGCCGTGCACGGCGTACTGGTTGAAAATCTTATCGTTCTGTTTCAAATTCAACTGGCGTCCCAGAAGTGTTTGACGTCCGCTGGCATCGATCACAATCTTGGCGGGAATGTCCACTTCCTGTCCGGCGAAGCGGGCCCGGACACCGACCGCCTTATCATCCACAAAATTGACTCGTTTGACCTGTACACCCTGGTGAACATCAGAACCAAGACTTTCAGCATGTTTTAGCAGCAGCAGATCAAACTTGGACCGGTCCACGTGATAGGTATGGTCACGGTCGATGCCTTCCTGACGAAATTCAGAAAAGTGCAGGGCAGCTTCCTTGCCATTGAAATCGCGCCAGGAGGCGCCAAACTTCTTGGGAAACCCCGCCTGATCCATTTTGTCGATCAAACCAAGCTCGCCGAAGACGCGCATGGTGGAGAGCACGAGCGACTCACCTACATGAGGACGCGGCTGGTTGTGCCCCTCCAGAATCAGGTTCTTAATACCGGCCTTCGAGAGATAGGATCCCATTGTTGAGCCAGCCGGTCCACCGCCTATGATAATGACATCGTACATGATTTATGTACCTCCAATTTTGTGATGATCCAAATAGATACGTTAAAGTCTTTCTGGAAGCGACTTTGCAGTCATCGAATCCAGTTTCCAGCGAAAACGTTCGATCCAGTACAGCGCGGGCGCGGTCATAAAGGTTGTTACCAGGGCCATTAAGACCATCATGGTAAATACCTTTGGTGAAAGCACGCCCAGGTCATAGCCGATGTTCAGCACAATCAGCTCCATGAGCCCGCGGGTGTTCATTAGCGCCCCAATGGCAAAAGAATCAGACCACGATTGGCCGGTAAACTTGGCCGCCAGCAAACTGCCTCCAAACTTGCCGGCCACTGCCACTGCGATGATGAGTCCACAAACCAGCCAGCTCGCGCCATCGTTCAACAGTCCAATCTGAGTCTTAAGGCCGGTAAAGGCAAAAAACAGCGGCAGCAGAATGACCAAACTCACATCTTCGATCCTGGATGCCAGCAATTTTCTGAAACCTGCATGTGACGGCATACTTGCTCCCGCCAGGAAGGCGCCAAACAAGGCATGAATGCCGATCACTTCGGTGGTGAGAGCAGACAAAAACAAGACGACGAAAGCAACGACAGCGAAGGTCCGATTCAGACTCTCGGCGCTTGCATATTGAGTCTCCAGCCGCTCCAACCAGGGCCGCACAAGCTTCAACATCGCGATGACGTACACTACGGAAAGCAAAACCGTAAACACGGCGCTAAGGAAGCTCCCCGCCTGGACAATCGCGATCACGGCCGCAAGGAGGCACCACGCTGTGACATCATCAGCCGCTGCGCAGGTGATCGCCAGGCTGCCCAGCGGAGTCTTGGTCAAGCCGCGTTCATGCAGGATGCGGGCCAGCACAGGGAACGCAGTGATGCTCATCGCGATACCCATGAATAAGCCAAAGGCCAGGAACGATATATGCGGTGGAGCAAACTGCGCATATAAGAAGTACGCCAGGCTGACACCCATCGTGAATGGAATAATAATGCTGGCATGGCTGACAACGACAGCTGTGTGTGCCCTGTGCTTCAACAGTTGGATATCCAATTCCAGGCCGATGATGAACATGAAAAGAATCAGTCCCAATTGGCTCAGAAAGTTCAAATTGGGTAATGATGCCGGCTGAAATATGAACTCACTGATTCTCGGCCAGAAGTAACCGAGCAGAGAAGGTCCAAGCAGAATGCCTGCAATAATTTCGCCGATCACCATGGGCTGACCGATCTTACTCACGAGTGAAGCAAGTAACCGGGAGAGCAAAACGATGACGACAATTTGGATCAGGAGCAGGCTCAGGGGATGCGTCAGGTTTGCGAACAAACTACTGATGAATGATGCAACAACGCCAGCTCCATCGTTCGGGGCGACTTCTGGATTCTGCGCGCCTGGTGCTGCACTCGTTTCGCCTGCGCTGATTTCAGCAGATTGCAGCACATCGAGCTTTGCCCCCTGGTTAAAAACAAACCACAAAAGGGAACCAAAAACAGTGATTACCAGAGTATAAAAGATCAGGTTTCGATTCATAATATTTAGTTACTCAATGCTTTAATCATGCTCGACGGTATTGTGAAATCATCGAACCAGCGCCCACCAAAGGGACGTGGGGTCGGGATGATCTGATCGCTGGAATAAGCAAGTATTTTTCGATTGTACAAGCGGATCGAGGATTTCAGATCGGCAGGCAGCCTGTTGTCCAACTCCAGGGCCCGCTCGACGTGTGAAAGCAACGATTTGGTCTCCTCGATCGTGGACAGGATCGCTTTGCAAAATGAAGGAGGCAAGATACCCATTTCACCTTTGATCGAAACCAGCCGGGCGACGGCTTCATAGGTAACATCCTGAATCTCTCGCCGTGACATCCATTGTGTTTCGTAATTCAGACGTTTGAACCAAAGCGGTTCCACCATGGCCTGTCTATGTTCCTCCAATGTCCTGTGAAAAATTCGGTAGCCGTGTTTGTCCGGCTCTTCAAACAGGCGTGATCCCGGGTCAAGAAAAGGCACCATCGGGCAGATCAGCGGAAGCACATTCTGACCATGAAACTTTTTCATCAGGCGTTCACTGTACGCGACGGTATCCAGCACAGACTGGGGTGTTTGCTCGGGCATTCCAATAAAGAACCAAACCATGATGCCCGCAATGCCAGCATCCAGCGCTTTTGGAATCCACTCTTCCATTTCAGACATGGAATAATTTCCTCGGCCGGCCAACTTGCTAATGTTGAGATCATGGGATTCTGGGGAAAGCATAATGTACGCCTGCGTTGCTCGAGCCATTTTTTCGAGCATATCGACAGGAGTCAGGTGGAATTCCTCGAAAGAGACGCTCCGATAGCCCATTTCCCGAATGCCATCCAGATATTCATGCAAGCGGGCTTTCGGCTCGGAGTAACACTGGAGCGCGTAGATGGATGTGGTTTTTGCAGCATCGCCCATCGTTCGTAATTCTTCCATGATTCGCTGATTGTCTTTTTGTACCAGCGTGTTCTCCAGGCCCATAATGTTCTGATAAGCATAACGAGATCCACCACACCAGGAACAATCCCTGGCGCAGCCTGCATTGGGTAACGTCATGATCAGCTTGCTAGTAACGGAGTGCCCCTGTGCGTTTTGATAGTAGGACCAATCCACGGTGGCGGCGTTGTAGTTATGAAGAGGTTTGTGGGTAAATCCCGTGGAAATGAAGTCTGAGCCTTTCTTGTAAATCAGGTTTGGGATGTGCGCGAAGTCACGGTCTCCCCGCGTAACCGACTGCATCAATTGAGTCATGGGTTCAAGCGTGTCGTATCCTTTCACAACAACATCCACCGCCGGATACTGGATCAACTCCTCAGCGTAATACGTCGACGAGAGTCCGCCAAAAATGATCAAGGCCTCAGGGTGGATTGCCTTTAATTTTGTCGCCAGCTCGATCGAACCATGACAGTGTGCCATCCAATGCAAATCGAACCCAAAGACAGGCGCCTCCAAGCTTGCCAGCAATTTATCTACATTAATGTCTGGATGCATCAGCATGAGCGATGCGATATTCACGATGTCAGCCGTGAACCCATTTTCATGCAGTCGTTGCTTAATGGCATGAAAACCAATCGGATACATCTCGTAGATCGATGTCACGTTGACGCTATCCGAGTCGCTGAGGTAGGCAAAAAGGATATCGTCGCGCTCGCGGAAATCATAAACGCTTGGCGCGTGAAGCAGAAACAGGTCTGCCTTCAAATTCTGGGTCGAAGCTCGATTTTGTTTGTCGTCCGTCATCAACATGCTTATTCCAGTCCGTGATAGCAGGAAAAATGAAAACCCGTTACAGCCCCATCCAGCGCGCGATGATCATGCGCTGGATATCCGACGTACCTGAGTAGAGCAAGCCTCCAACGGCGTCTCGTAGATCGCGCTCCACTTCCATTTCGGTCATGTACCCATAGCCGCCGTACGTGCGGATGGCATCCAGGCTGGACTGGACAAAGCACTCGCTGAGATACAGCTTCGCCAGCGCCGCTTCCATGACAGCAGGTTTACCCTGCTGCTTCAACCAGGCGACTTTATAAAGGAGCAGTCGCGCCGTTTCCAGCCTGACTTTCATGTCTGCCACGCGGTTGGCAACAGATTGGAATTTTCCGATCTTCTGACCAAACTGCGAGCGCTGGCGCGTATAGCGGACCGCTTCTTCAAGCTGGCGTTCCATCGCTCCAATGTGACTGCCGAGGATACAGCTGCGTTCCCACTCCATCGAGCTATTGAAAATCGCGGGCCCGGCGCCTTCGCGTCCGAGCCGGTTTTCCTCAGGCAAGAGGCAGTCTTCCAGGATAATTTCGCCCATCGGAGAGGTGCGCAGTCCCATTTTTTCGATATGCCGGCTGACCTTGAAACCCGGTGTTCCTTTATCCACGAGAAAGGCGGTGACACCTCCCATTCCCTTTGTCGGATCGACCGTGGCAAAGATCAGAGCCATATTGGCAAACGGCGCATTGCTCACAAACATCTTCGTGCCGTTGAGGATATAGCCACCATCGGTCCGCTTCGCGCGGGCGTGGAGGCTGTAGGCGTCGGAGCCGGAGTCCGGTTCAGACATGCCGTGCGCGCCGATCAGGTCGCCAGTACACATACCGGGCAGATACTTCTGCTTCTGGGCGTCGGTGCCAAAGGCGAGAATCGGATGTTGGACACTCCACATCTGAGCGTTCATCGCAAAGATCAGCCCATTGTCCCGGCAGCCATATCCCAACCCTTCCATCACCAGCATCGTAGTCAGGATATCGGCGCCGCTGCCGCCGGAGTCTTCTGGAACCGCCAAACCGAGAATGCCAAATTTGGCACACTTTTTCCAGTTCTCGAGCGACACCTCACCCTGCCGGTCGCGTTCGATCAGCCCTTCATTCAATTCCTTTTGGGCAAATTCGACGACTGCCTGTTTATATTTGATTTGTTCTTCTGACCATGAAAAATCCATATCCGGTTCCTTTATTAAGATGTCCACCTAGCGTGGCAACATGTCTGCAATCATTTCGCGCAGTTCCGCCGCGGTCAGGTCGTGCCCCAGGGCGGAAGGATGCATCCAAACGTCGGCAAATAAATAACGGTCTTCGAGTTGACATGCACCACCTGGCTTTTCCTGGCAGGCTTGCTGAAAGGCGGGCAGTAAATCTAATGTTGGAATACCTGCTTCCGCCGCGTTCGAACTGAATAATTCCTGCGGCAGTGTCGTGTAACTTTTATCGAGAACCTGGAATTCGAGGGGGAATAATACCAAAGCAAACCGAGCGTCATTCTCTTCTGCCAGCTCGGCAATATCGAGGACCGAATTCCAGCGTTCAGTCCACCGCTCTGACTCCGCATCCAGTGGAAAGTATTTGGCGGGATTAGTCGGGGGATCGATCGTGTCTACACGGTCTCTGCCCTCGGCACGCGCTCTGGCCCATGAAACCTGGCTTTGCAAGAATGGCCACAGGTAGGTGTGATCGCTGAGCCATCGAAATGGACCCGGGTCGCTGCCTGCCAGCAAAGCGCTCTTGCCATTGATGTCGTTGGCAATGGTGATATCCAATACCACCAGGTCTGGCTCATATTTCAGACCTTCTGCCTGCAGATAGGCCAAGGCATTTTCCAGGCTCCAGCCTGGCACACCTGCATTGATCACCTCAAAACTTGCACTGCTGCCAGAGTCTTCATTCAAGAGTAGTTCCAAACGCTGCCCGTACGTATCTTCCAGGCGAACGCCCCACCCCATCACGACGGAATCACCCAAATTGAGGATACGGTATGTGCCGGGCGGCTTTTCATACGTAGTTTCGGGCCCACGCAAACCACGAGAATTAATATCGACGGGTATCGATTGCCACTCATAATGACTATCCGGCTTCATCAGGGTATAACCAGCGCCCGGTTCAGGATACTTCACCCATTCCATCCGTCGTGAGGCGACCAGTTCCCAGGCGTAAACGCTGTTTGCCTGCGTGCGTTCCCAAACATACGCTATACCTTCAAGCAAGCCAATCAGCAATAATGGACCTACAATGGCCATTAGTATCGTCAGGATTCTTTCTGACCGCTTGCTCAAGGCAGGAGTTTTAGCTGTCGTAGACGTAGTTACTGAGGACATATAAAGCAGGAGCCTTATGACTGCACTTTATCAGATACAGAGTTATTGATGAGTGATGGTCTGCGACGCCAGGCGGTTGCGCGTCTGGATATTTCGAGGACAGCCAAAGCAGCGAACACCATCGCCACAGCATCCACCGATAACCGGTAACGCGGCGCAGGCCACGAGAGTAAATGAACGCCAGTATGGATCACCATAAATAGATACAAGACCGCAAAGTTTCGCCAGCGGGAAAGTGAAAAGTAGAGTCCTAACAACATAAATGGAAGGTACAAACCAAAGGAGAGCACACGAACCAGATTGCTTAGCGTTCCCGATTCGCTGGAAGGCCAGAACTTAAAATACTCAAGCGTTTTATCCAGGGTCAGCAACAGGTAACGCTGGGGATCCGCGACGATGAATTGAATTCCCCTCTGTGTCAGGGCACGATCGAGCTGCGCTTCGTTCAGCCCTCTGAGTTCTGTGGGCACCGGAACCACAACCTCGTCATTGTTCCAATCAGCGCCCAGGTTCGGATTGTTGGATGCATACAGAGCATAACCAGCGTTGGAATTCAGGAGCAAAAATTGCTGATATACCCGATAATTCCTGATCGTCCAGGGCGCAATCATCAAAATAATCACAAGGACAGGTACGGTGACAAGCCAGCGAGGAAAAGCAGTGTTCCTCAATTCCCAGAACAACCAAAGAAGCAGAAACGGTGCGAACAAAAGAACCGTTTGCCGGAGCAAAGCGGCCGTTCCAAGAACCAGACCGAGTGATACCCAGCGCCATAGCACAGGCTTTTCTTTGATCTCCAGGCTGAGATCCAACGAGAGCAGCACCAACACAATAAAGAATGTCTCGGTCATCAAGGCTACGTTGTAATAAATAAAGTAGCCATACACGGCTGCCAGGGCTGCGCCGGCCAACCCGGTCGTTTCATCTGCGACCCGGCGTCCGATGCGGTAGACCAGGAAACTGACAAGCAGCCCGGCCACGATCGCTTGAACCAACCTTGCCGCCAGAGGGTGATATCCAGTTAGCCCATACACTCCAGCCAGGTACAGCGGATACACGAACGACCAGTGAGCAGTGGGCGTGTTGGCCCGCGTGAACGGATACCAATTCTCGGTAAAGCTATAGCCTCGACCATCCAACAGACTATGGGCCAAAGCATCGTATGTCACTTGATCCTGAATGCCAGGCAGAGCGCTCACTTGATCGCCCATATAAAGCGCCATGGGTATACGGATCAATACAGCAGCAGCCAGGATCAGTATCAACAGCCGCTGCTGCCTGGTTCTATCCATGATGAGCACGATAGACATCCAGGGCGACGCCGTGAATTCGTTCGGCTAATTTGTTGATGGTGTGGTTTTGCTCAAACCGTTGTCGTGCGGCCTTACCCATGCGGCTGGCTTCCTCCGGATTGCTCCATAAGCGCAGGATGGCCTGTCTCATGCCGTCAACATCACCTGGTTCCACAAGCAGCCCGGTCTCCCCATGCTTCACGTAGGTCTCTGTGCTGGGGGCACGGGTGGCGACAACAGCCTTACCAAAACTCATTGCATGAAGCAGGCTGCTATCACCGCCGGCGAAAGCAATGGGCTGCAAGGGAACTATGTAGAAGTGCGAGTGATACAAGTAATTCTGAAGCTCTCGATACGCCAGCCAGCCGGTAGCTTCCATATTCTGAGGCAGGTCGATCCCAGCCAGATTGAACTTGCGACCACTGACTTTGACCTCCACGTCAGTGCCTTCGACAGCGCGCGCCAGCGTGTTGTAATCCCTGAAGGAACGACCCGAGGCGAAAATGAACTTTCCGGCCTTGTCGAGGGCTTCCGATTTTTGGCCCTTGTCCGGGTCATACCATTCCATGTCATCATACCAACCATGAGGGATGTAGCAGATCTTTTCAGGAGGCAACGATAGAATTCGCTGATATTGCTCCACTTCACCGGGCGTCAGCACCACCACGCGCGAGACGGAACGCAATCCAAACCGTGCCAGGCCTAGAAAGTGGCTGATCACCCCCCGGATATTAAAGGCGACGATCATCAACGGGGGCTGTTTCTGACCAAAGAGGCTGCGTAAGAAGGCGTATGGAAAGCCGTTTTTTCCTTCCCAGGCGATCACCAGATCGTAGTGCGTTTTGCGGGTCTTGAGGAAGGCCCGCAGTCCCGATAGCCAAAAGGTGGGATAGTAGGTGAACAGTTTGCCCCACTTTTGAAACCGGTCAGCGGGCGCGCGTGTCACCAGGAAATCGAGCTCATCCTCGTTGGAAGGCAGATACTTCCATAACCAGCGATGTCCCGGCTTCAGCTCCCCATCAAGCAAAAAGAGGATCTTCATCTTCGTTACAGCATTGCTCCTTTTGTACGTTGAATTCGAATCATGGGCATGCATCCTGTCGTATCATCGGCGCGTCGGCGAAGGCACTCGCTGATGTGTTGCGCGGCGAACAAATCGGTAAGCAAGCGCGCTTCTCTATTCTTGTTACTGTGCTCTACGGAAAAAGAGGGATTGCTGGCTCTTCCCGCAGCTGGCGATACAAATCTTCGGCGATCAGGCTGTGCCCTTTCGCGTTCGGATGCTTATCCCAGTAGGCAACCACGAGCGAGTCGAGGTCCTGGTCATCGTAGGCATGCGAGAGATCAAGCACGATAAAGCCCGACTCCTCAGCAATACGTTTCAGGCGCGTAATTTCCTCTTCGTGCAAGGCATTTTCGAGGGTTGGCATAAAGATCCAGACTGGCACGATACCGTTAGCACGAGAGACTTCTACAATGCGTCGATACGTCCAGGAGAGGATTTCGGTTCCGTGCGGTTGGAGAAGTCGCGCGGCTTCATCTTTCGTTGCGCCCGGCTTCACTCCGGCCTGGCGCGCCAACTCGATCAGGTCCGGATACGGCAGATCGGACTCGAGGGCAAGTCGATCAGCCAGGTACAGCACGACCGATTCTTCCTCGCGTTGATGCGCCATGAAGAAGAGCGCGTTCGGCTGAAATGTAACTGCCTTTTGCTCGAGCAACAGAAGGTCCTGGATCGCCGAATAGCCAGGGACTGCGAAGTCCAAAATTTCATAGCGCGCGTGTAGATCGCCCGCATATTCACGATTGAGACGCTCCTCCAACAGCCACTCGAAACCTTCGTTATCGGCAACACCCAAACCCATAACGAACGACGGACCCATCAATGCGACGCGGTACGTACCCTCAGCAGGGATTTGCTCGTAGTCCTGATCGCGCATTCCCCAGCGGTTGATGGTCAATCGCGTGCCGTTGTAGTCGATCGAGGTGGATGGCACAAGTTCCGTAATCAGGTTGTCGTTCGTAAATCGGACCGCGGCCGTATCCCGGATCGCAACCCAATCGGAGGGCCGCTTCGTGTAAATCTCCCACAGCTGCGAATTGAATTTGTTTACACCCGTCAAATCCTCATAATAACCCTGTTGGAGCAATGCAGCCTCACGATCACTGAGCCGATTTACCGTCAGGTCCGCGATCAGTGCCTGGGCCTTGCCCCCGATCTGGCTGTACACCGCTGGGGTTCCAACGAAAAACAGCAACAGAATGGCGGCGCCATTGGCTGCCGCAGATCTAAAAAAGTCGGGAGACTTTGCAGCTGGTCCGCTCTTTGTTTCAGAGCGGGCTGTGCGCCAGGTCACCACGATAAACAGCACAAGGATGGTGAGAAAACTGAGGACCAACACGCCCACGCTTTCCAGCGTCGGTTTGACCACAGACCACAGGTCCAGCCAGGCCGGGATCGAATCACTGTTCCAGAGCGACCAAAGGATCGCCATAACGCTGAAGGTGCCGGCTGCGCCGAGAGCCTCGGGTGCAATATCCCTAAGTGTGGCGGCGCGTTGCCCTAACGTGCGTTTACGCGTGCGCTTCGAATCGTAGAGGACGTTCGCCACTACCAGCGTGGCCAAAATGGACCAAAACACGATGTCCGGCGCAGTCAGTAAGAATGAGCCTCTGAGCCAGAACCATTGATAGGCGTGCAAAAACCAGGTCAAAACAAACACGATCACGGTCGCGAGCGCCAGGCTGGCCGTCGCTCCCAACTGCCTGATCCTGAAGAAGATAGGATAGTAAAACACCTTCATCATGAATCCAGTCCAGTAAATATTGATCCGATGCCACAGGTCGGTAAAGCTGGTCGCCAGGAAGTAGAGATGATGTGTCTCAGGCAGATTGAAACCAAACAGGTGCAGGAGCCCAATGATCACATGAAATTGCCCGGAAATCCTAAGATAGAGGGAAAAATTGGCGATTAGGTACTGGACCAGCTCCAGCGAATTCGTTACCTCCCCAGGCGCGATCATCACATAATAATTGATATAACGATAGAGGATGAGCTGGATCACACCCCTGAACATCCATTGCAGTCCTTTCTGATAAATCTGGTGCTGCTCCTCGTTGTAATACGTCCGGCGAAACGTGCTGTAATCTACGACCGGAAAGAAAGGAAAGACCACATTGGGCAGAAGGAAGAAATAGGAAAGGGTGCTGGCAAGTGTGGGCGTCGTCTTTCCATGCTGGAGGTCGTAAACGTATATGATCAACCGGAACATGAACATCGAAGCCAGAACTGGCCAGATCACATCGAGCCACGAGGCTTGAATCCATCCTACACGGAAGGCAACAAGTAATGTACCTGCCGCCAGCAGGATCGCAACCCGTACGTTATAGGATAGTGGAAGATGGGCGATTCCGATCAGAGCCAGACCAGTTGCGACCAGCCAGATGCCATTTCCGAAACCAAGAATTCCCGTAATCGCAGCCAGGGAGAGGAGAACGAAAAAGGATAGGCGGTATTGCGATGGCAGAAGATAGTGAATTACGAACCCATAGAAGGTCAGCAGCATCATGTTTTGGTAGACAGCCTGGTTCTCCAAATGGAACAATTGGATCACCGCTACCAGGAACCCGAGTTGCAGCGTGGCGCTCAGAAATTTGCTGATCTGGAGTTTATCGAGAGCAAACAAGCTGGGCCACGCGCTCTCGCTTTGCCCACCCAGAGAGGAAACCTGGAAGGTTCCCACCATTAACAGGCTAAATACGATCGACATCAGCCCGAGGAGTTTGGTAGGCAGGTCGGGCAAACCATTGATCACAATCAGGTCAGAGGCAAACGCTGCCACGATGGTCGCGACTACAAGCAGGAGCCATTCCGCGATATACCGCTGGTGAAGGTTTGAGATTAAGACAAAGCCAGCCAGTAGTATGGCAAGCCCACTCAACGCCAAGGCAACCTGCCTTGGGCCAATACCTTGCATACCACCGAGGGTTAGAAGATCGGCGGCCAAGGCAGCAGCTGTGATTACTGCGCCAGTCAAGATGAGAGCGATGGGCAAAAACCGATGCCACCGATTGCTTGCCAAGAGAATGCGTTCCACGGGTAGGCGTCTCCTCTACAGTTTCGAACTGACCAGTTGCCCAATATCCGAGATGGTATCCAGATAATCCACCATCGTCTCATGTGCCTGGATCTGGATGTGAAACCGTTGCTCGAGAAAGGACACCAGCTTAATAGTGGCAAGCGAGTCGAGGATGCCGCCGGTAATGAGCGGAGTTGAATCGGTCAGCTCGGCAGGGTTTTCACCGGGGAGAAATTCCTCCAGGATGTACCCTTTTATGATCTCTTTTACTTCTTGCATCGACAGTTTTCCTTCATTTACGTTACTCATGATAGTCACCTTTCTATTCCTAAATGTAGGTTGCGGTCTGGCTCGTGGCGGGTTAGGGCTGCTTGAGGAGCCGCTCCGTTTCGATAAGGGCTTGTACTTCCTTGGCCACAAATTCATTACCAGATGAATTCCAATGGCCGTCGTTTGGAATGATCATTGTTTCAGGATCAAAACCCGGCATGGATTCAACATCCAACACCAGGAATCCGTTTTCCCGCATCGCAGTTAACAAATCGTCATACGTTTCTTCGGTTGGGTAATTCCACCAGCTGTCAGTCGTCACGATCATAAACTTTGCATTCCGTGACTCGGCCACATTCCTGATTTTGTCGAGCAGAGCGATTGTCAGCTCAAACGGTTCTGCTTTGGCAACCGTGGCTGTTTTTGCCGGGTTTGAAAGATCCGATTTGGACTTCATCCTCGCGAACAAGGAACGGATGTCAAAATATCGTTGGACCAGAAAATACGCCAGGGCAGAGCGTTGTGATAGCGAATAAACAAATTTTCCCTGGGGACTGGTTTTCGGGACCGGTGTCCCCATGAGGACGAGCTGTCCATCCTGGAGTACAAAACGCGGCTTGTAATAGATCGTATTGACGAGTTGCCGGTGATTGTCACCGACGTCATTCCCGGCAAGGACCAGGATCACCAGATCGGTCTCATATTTAATTCCTTCGTTCTCATACCAGAGCAATTCCTGGTCGGTACTGTATCCGGAGACACCTGCGTTGATCACCTCGATTCCCAGGGCTTCTTCGAGCCGTTCTGAGAACCGTTCCGCATCTTTCACCCCATACCCCCATGCAAATGAGTCGCCAAGAACCAATATACGTCCGATATCATCCTGACGTTCATACGAGTGCAGTCGGTCTCGTAATCCGTTTTCATTGATTCGAACCCCGATCTGAAACTCGGATGTTTCGAAAACACCCCTCTGCCCGGGTTCGTGCGCCCATCCGAGGAGCGAATCATACTTCCAGAAACGATCGCGCTCAGGGCTTACATACAATGGTCCTGAGCCCATCAGTCGCAGCGCCATCTCACTCACCAGCAGGGCAACACTGGTGGAGAATAAAACCAAAGACAGATTGATCAGTAAGCCACGCAGATTGATTTTCATTGAGGATAAAACTCAGGATGTATCGAATGGGCTGTGGCTTTTTCGAAACAGCCAAACAACGATCGGCTATCGATCCTTGGCCCGTATGACTTGCCGGATCATGATCCCCAACACGCCGAGGAGAAGCAGTGCAACGGGTAAAAGCGCTAGTGTGAACGGAGATATTCGCTTGCCGGTGGCAGTACTGGCGGTTTGAGTCTGTACATTGGTTGGCTCAGGCTCCAGCGTGGAGTCCGTCATGGACGACTGATCAGGCGTAGCTGTGTTCAGAGGTGACGTGGACGCTTCAGGCGTCCTGGTGGGAGCATCCTGCGTTTCCGTCAGTGCTCGCGGCAGCTCGATGGCGCGGGTGGAGAACAGCAAGGTCCTGTCTGCCCCGTCGCCTGCTTCGGCCTGTTTGGCTAAGACCACCATCATTTTTCCTTGTTTGCTGACGACTGCGGTCAACAATTCGGCCGCATTCTCCCGTTGCGACGATAATGGCAGGCTTAAGGGCGATTCGGCCTTCCAGCCGTTACCATCCCATTGCCATTGACCGAGCATGCCGGCGGCCACATACATCAAATGCAATCTCCCCGCCGGGTCGCTCGTCAACGTTGCAAGTTCTCCTTGCACAGGTAATCCCTGTGGGTATTCCCACGCATGACCACCATCCATCGAAACCTGATCCCATACAGTGGAGAACGCATCCTGTATCTGCCATAATAGATGCATTTGCCCTTTGCCGTCGTTCACAACCGCTCGCCAAACCACTGGTTCTTCCAGAAGTACCTCTGCCGCATCGAAAATATGACCGCCATCCTCAGAGCGCGCGTAATAAAGAGCGACCGGCTGCGGACTTCCATCTCCCTGAAGGGACTGCACGTTCCACGTCACATGCAATGATCCATTTGCCGATGCCAGCAAGGAAGGCACGCCGATGAAATCGAAACCAGCCGCCGTTCCATCGAAAAGCTGCAGCGGTTCAGACCAGGTTTTGCCCTCGTCTTTCGACAACACCATGTAGATGCCGCGGTCATCGTTCACCGGAATAGAATAGGCTACGTATACGGTCCCAGCCGCATCCCGGGCAACGTCGACCGATCCAATCTTGCCATCATGTCCAATTGCCAGCTGCTGTGGGGTTGACCAACTGGATGGCGTAAGGGCCGTTCCGCTGATGGTGCGGCTGAAGTAGAGCCCGCCGCGATTATTTGGAACGACGAGAAAAAGTGCATCGCCGGGCCCTGCTGCGATCGCTGGCCAACCAGCTTCGCCCTCCGGCAGCTTCAGCACCCGCGTCAGGCGGGCCCACGATTCACCGTCCCAGTTTGTATAGTAGACAGCCGGATCCTGATATTGCACAAGGAAGGAGTGAATTAAGCCATCGTCTGTTGCTGCCAACTCAACGGCTTCGATCTTCAGAGTATCGCTGAAAACGGTCGAAACCTGGCTCCATACCGGTGGCTCGAATCCCGCTGTGTTAGGACCCACGTCGCGGGAGGTAACCCATAGATCGCCACCTTCCCCCTGATCGCAGCCGACGACATACAGCCGTTCGTCTAACACAGCGGGCTGGTGACAAGCAAAGGTAACACGTGTGAAAATTTCAGGCTCCTTGAAGCCCGAAAGCATTGGTTGCGCCTGCGGCTGACTCCATTGGAGTCCATCCCACACCGATAAGAACGACTGACTTTTCGTCTCGGTGAGAAAATACAACAGTCCTTCCGTGTCGGTCGCGAATTTGGGTACAAAATTGTTCGACTGTGTGCAGCCCAGCAGATTATCGATCATCACTTGTGGATCGTTCCACGTGGCGCCGCCATCACTGGAAGATTGAAAAATCTGGCTGCACTCGCCTGCAGATTGTCCGTTTTGCCACACCAGCAGAATGCTATTCTGGTGCACGCCGACACGAATGTTGAACGGGTCGTCCAACGAACTATCCGGCGTCGGCCCGGCGACCAGGATCGTTTCTGCCCAGGTCTCGCCGCCGTTCTCGGATTGCGTCAGGAACACCTGTTTACGAGGCCGGTTATCCCAGGCCACAAATATGCGGGGGACATTCTCGGTTTCCGCTGTGGCGACGCTAAGGCTCGCCTCGCCCTCAGCCAGCGTGCGGAGATATGGAGATTCATAAAGCAACACGGCTTTTCCCCAACTCACCCCGCTATTCTTTGAACGCGTATAGTAAATGCCCGTCACAGTTGATGATTCATCAGGCCCGCTCTGGTAGGCCACATGCAATTCGCCGCGTGCATCAATAGCAACCGCGAAAGAAACTGCATTCTGGGCGACGATACGCGGAGTATCCCAGGCGGCAACCTGTTCAAAGCTGTGGTTTTTCACTTTGCTTGCGAACAATTTACCTTCATCGTTAATCCAGAAGGAAAATATATAGTCCCCCGGACCAGCCACGAAAATTGGTTTGGGGTCATTTGTACTCGTTGCCTGCGGACGCCGCGATCCAACGACAGCCGGCGGCTTGAATATGCGACTCAACTCAGTCATCGCTGGCGCGCTCCATTGATCACCATCAAACCGTGTGTAGATATATTCCCCGAGAGGATCCTGCCAGACCGTGTGCCCGACCCCATCAGAATCAATCACAAACGCCACGTTGTTCGCAAAACCGGAGTGGGAAAGGTTCAGAGGCTCAGACCACGGTTCATTGGAGGACTGCGCCAGAACCCATGAAGGAGTGATCGATGTGATGAACAAGGCCGCAGCCAACCATAGGCTGGCCAGTTTGAACATCGATCCAAAATTTCGTGAAGCTAATCTCATTTCCATGTACACCTGATAGTTACGGCTTGTATGTAGGAAGCGTTGCGGCTTTCATCAATCTTCGGCCCTGGGAGCCAATGTGCAGAAATCGTTAATCCCCGTGCTCAAATTATGTTCCTCAGGATTGGGGTTGTAGTACACAAGGAATTCCTGCATCGATCCGTCAAAGAACATCGCGTACGACGAGACCAGATCATAGTTATCGATTGGCATTGGCAACTGCTCAGCCACTTCGCCCTGCCGGGGAGCCAGAATGTGGAGATAGTCTGCGTAGAGACGCTGACGATACCGTTCATGGCAGTGGCGGTACGATACCAATTTCTCGTAAATGTACGATTCTCGATACGTGTAAGGCAACATGCCCGCCGCATAGGTTATGATCCGTGGGCTTCTGCTGCTATCTCCCTCCAGCAACGACCAATGGTTCTGGATGTCAAGGGCCTCCTGTTCCAAAATGCCTATGAAGCTGACATAATCCCGGATACCCAGGGCACGGTATTCCCCGATCAAAGACAGCCCGTTCACCGAGCGCTGATATGTATACAGGTTCTGATAGAGTTGAAACAGCGTCAGGAAAACGAGAAATCCTGCGAACAGGTAGGCGGGCCGTCCTGCGAAGAGATCCATTTCGGTGTTCTCGTATGCACGGCCAAGGAGATCCACTACAAGTATTACAGCCGCAGGTATATACGGGACAAAGAATCGAAAAGAGAACATCATATGGTGAGTGGCCATCGTCAAACCATATAAGATCTCCAACAAAAGTCCCGCATAGAGCCACCAAACGCTCCTGAAGTGACCGTTCAAAACACCCCGGCTCGTTCTATGTTTTGAAACCAGGAGACCAGCTATTAAGCCAAGGACAGGAATAATGCCAACAAACAGCAGATACGAAGCGATATATATTCCATTAAAGATCAAATCCCCCAATCCCCCCTTCGGGGTCTTAACATAAAATGAAGTGGGAAGAAGATCACCATAATAATATGCACTGACGAATAACCACACAGCAGGCAAAATGGCAGCTACAGCGATGGCAACAACAACCGATTTGATCGAACCTGCCTTCGATGCTGCATACAGGCATATTGGGGCGAAGAACAAGATCGAGTCGTAACGAGTTAGAAACGCCAGCCCGGCAATAAAAAATATCGCCAGAAAGGTCGTAGAGTTGAATGTCGCTCGACGGAGGACCAGGACTACAGTGATCGTTGCCAGGAGCAGGAGGAACGGGGTTTCGAGTCCTCCAAAGGTCCACAGTAACACACACGGAGACAGCAGCAGTAAAAGCGCCAAAAGCTGCAGGTGTACCTGGTCTCTATACCGTTGCCACACAAGCAGGGTGGAAAGGAGTAGCAGCACGAGAGAGACGATTTTATTGCTTAGAACGGTGTTCCCGGTTACAAGGAAAAAGGCTGCAGAAAGTACAGCATGCAAAGGTGAAGTCATCGCATTGATCGGTTCTCCCGGGTTGTAAACCAGGGAGCCGATGTTAACCCAGTTCTCGGCGTAGCGATACGTAATATAGGCGTCCTCGGCGGTAAAGTTGAAAAAGAAAACGGCGCTAAGAGTCACCGCCAGGAGGAACGTCACCTGCATTGAGAAATAGAATTTTCTCATATCGACTTATTCGTCCCATGTGGGATCATTCGACGTAACCCAGGCTTCTAAGGCGGTCGAGCGTTACAGCATCCACCTGCGGGGCATTGTTGACGAGGTTTGGCGGAAAACATTCCAAGCTGGCGCGCCAGGATTCCAACTTCTCGCTAAGGTCATTCAAGACTGTTTGCTCGGCAGCAGTCGCAACATTGATTAAGTTCAGATTCTCGTCGGGATCGGACCGTACGTCGTAGAGTTTTCCGGGCCGATCTTCAGCCCAAATATACTTATGTGTCGCGCTGTGAACCGACATTTGGTGCCGCGGAAACTTAGTCGGCGCCATCTTCGGGTTTGCACGCATCAGCCCGCCGATGGGATCGTAGCTGTCGGTATAATCCTCTTCGGCAAATGCCACGCCGCCTGAATCGTTTGGGTCATCCATGGCGGCTGACAGCGCAGGTCGCTGGAGTTGAGCGGCGGGGATGGCAGCGGTCGGGCAGCCAGTCCATTCGATGATGGAGGAATACAGGTCCATGTTTTGCACTACACCGTCAACGATTCTGTTGGAGTATGCGGGATGCCGTATGAGCAGCGGTACGTGAAGCAGGTTGTCATGTAAAGACAACATATGCCCGACCAGGTCTTGATAGTCTCCCAACAACTCACCATGATCGGCAGTAATCGCGACGATGGTATTCGACCAGCCGCTCCATTTACGAAGACGGCGCAGGAAACGCCCGACTTCTCGATCTACGTGCATCAGGGCTGCATGGTAGAGCGCGTCCCAAAACTGGCGGTGGACTTTCGTGACCGCGCGTTTCCCTGAGTTGTATTGGAAGGGTCGTGGTGCAAACAGCTCCCGGTCACGCAAAAGTCGTAGATCAAAACCGATCTGACGCCATAGCGCGTCCAGCGGAGGCGCCCACGGATAATGAGCATTGGCCACATTGGCCATGACGAAAAAGGGATTCCCTTCACTCGAGGCTTTGATCCAGTCCAGCATGGCGTCCAGAAAGCGCCGAAGCCCGTTGAGTTTTCGAAGGTAGCGGGTCACAACCGAGTTCTGCGCGGCCCCTGATCCATTCGAACCTCCTCCAAACAAAGGCGATGACTTCCAGACTGCTTCCATATCATGGAACTCTTGAAACGGACTGATGTGATATTTGGGGCTGAACAGGAAATTTTGTGAAAACGCCGCGGTTCGATAACCATGGCCTTGCAGCGCAGCCGGTAAGGTAACAATTCGATCGTTCAAGTACCGATCTGCTTTCGTGCTCTCAATTCTGTGCTGCGCGAGATAGAGTCCCGTTAATAGCGACGCGTGTGTCGGGATTGTCCAGGTGGCAGAAGTGAAGGCCCGATTGAAAAGCACGTTCTCGGCGGCAAATGCATCGAGGTGCGGCGTAGTCCGAGTCGAGCGCCCGTATGCAGAGACACTTTTCGCTCGGACAGCGTCCAGCACGATCACGATGATATTCGGTTTGTTCAAATTTGGCATCTACTTCTCCGAGCGACGCAATTCCGCCTGAGATTTGTACTGAAATAGTGGATGTAACTGGTCAGCCAACAGTTGAAATGCAAAGGAACATCCGCTCTCAGAAATTGGATGGCGGATAAAAGGATGGCGCCGGGGATTGATTGCTGTCCCTGTTCTTGAACCTGGATAGTGTGTTCATATGCGCCAGGCTCACCAAACCGCCAAGGAAAAACCAGCCAAGCATGCTGGATGGAAATCCGCGCAGGCCGACATTATAGAAGAAGGGCAACACCCAGTCGCCTAACATGCCCGCCACAATCATCGCAGCAAGCCCTCCCAAAGCGCCATATACGTAAGCCTGGGCAAATCCGGCCGGCACCTGCTCCTTTAATTGCCAACCCAGACGACCCACCTCCCACAGCAGCCATACATAGCAGGCCAACCCAATAATTCCTGTTTCGGCGGCAATATCGACGTAGTTGTTGTGCGAATTGAAATTTACGGCGTAGCCCCGGATCGGAAAGAGGGGTGTATACCAGTAGTAGTTGGCGAACCCCAGCCCCCATAGCGGACTAATCTTGATGATCTGGCCCATGATGATCCAGGCATCCAGGCGGGTTGTAATACTATATTCATCGGTGGAGACGATTCCGGACCACATTGACCTGGCGGCCAATAACCCGAACGGGATCATGGCTACGATGGCACGCGGGTAACGGAATATCACAATCGCGCCTATACAGACGAAGCATGATAGCCAGCCGGACTTGTCGTTGTATTTCCAAAAGAACATAATATAAAGGGTGAGCACCACCAGCACACCGAGGGCCATCCGCCAGCGCGGATGCAGATCCCGATTGAACACGGCCTGGCTGAACGCGATCGCTATCACCCATATATAAAAAACGGTACCCATCTGCGGCAACAAGTTTCGCGTGGATAGCCCCAACTCTGGCAGCACCGATCGGACGATAATGGACAATGCGCCAAGCGCTAAGAAAGCCCAGGTGATCCACTTCAACCAGCGCAGGTCTTCGATCACATTTGCCACAAGCAGGAAAATCGCGGCGGAAAGTAGAATGATCGACAAGCCCCCCAGTTGGGCTCCGAGAGGGGCATGCGAAGCGAACGTCAACCAGGGCAATTGACCAATGACAAAGGAGATACACGCGACGGCAACAAAGATAAACAGCGGCCAGAAAGTGCGTGAAGTCACTAGATGGATCTGGCGCTGACGGACCACCATGTCAAACAGCCAAAGTCCAAACATCAGGGCCACCATCATCATGGTCACAGTCAGACCGCTAGGGCCTGTGAAGGGAACGAGTATACCGGCCACGGCGGCTACCAATAATCCAAAAGACGGCCAGCGTATGAAGGCCCACAGCACTGCCACTCCAAACGGAAGAACAAGAACCATAGCCAGCTGGGTTCTCGAAGCCGCATATGACAGAGCGGCCACCAGGAGAAACCCGCTGACGACTACCAGCAATTGGAGCCGCGGATGTAAAAAGCTTGAAATTGCCTTCATTTCGTTATGCCCACTGGCTCGAAGTCACGTAAGCCTGCTCGATAGCCTTGAAACAAGTTGGCTCCATGCAATAAATAGTACAAACGGCGAAGAACCACCGGTGAGGGGTAATGCTTCTCCAGGAGACTTGTCAGCATGACCATACCACGTAAGACCACTAGAGATGATATGACTTGTCGGGCCAACTTCCGTGCGATGAGCTGAGGTGGGTCCTGACCCCAGGCCGGTGGAGTTTTGTCATGCAGCATGGGGATCAACGGCTGGAGCTCCGGGTGTCTATTGAACAACCATACGGCAGACCTGCCGGTCCGATAGTACCGTTGACATGCTGCAGTCCGGCTGGCGATCGAATAATCCCAATGCTCCGCCTTTGCCTTGCTCGTGCCCAAGAGCTTATAACCTTTGAGATGGGCCCGATATCCAAAATCGACATCATCCCAGTTTGGCCAGCCATGCCCGCCGGTCGGATCCTGAAACATGCCGATCTCATAGAAGTCGCTGCGCCTGCAAGCCAGAAGTTCCGAATTGCAATTCACAAAATGGACCTCCACATCGTCTCGTGCAATCAGGGAATGGGCTGACATCGTGAGTACAACCGGAGTATAGACGGATGCGTTTTCGCTGCTGCGCTTCTTGATCGTTCCCATTGCAAGGATCCCGGTCCGCTGGATGCACTTTTCTGCAAATGCCTCCAGGGTCTGCGGCGAAACCGTGATGTCATCATCGATGAAAACCAGGATTTCGGCCTGGCTGGTCGCCGCCCCATGGTTGCGAGCCGTGGTCGCGCCCTGATTCTTCTGGTGCAGGTAATGGAATGTAAAGGGATACTTCCGGTTCGCTATGGTGGAGGTATCGTCGGTAGAGCCATCATCTACGACGACCACTTCCAAACGATCCATCGGGAACGTTTGCGATTCCAGGCTATCCAGAGTTCGCAGCACCGACGCCTTGCGGTTATAGGTGGGAATGATTACGCTGATCGTTGGTAATCGGTTCAAGATTTGTCACCTTTACATGATGTGAAATGTGTTTACTTGTCGAAAGCCAGACAGCGTTCCTGGTTAGCCGGACGTTTGAACAGTGGCTACTTGACTGGTGTTTGCCGGGGCAGAGCCATACGCGACCTCTTGCAGGTAGCCCTCGATCTGGTCCATCATTTTCGGCATCGTAAATCGTTCCAGAATGCTTTGCCGGCCAGCGTTGGCGATCGCGCTGCGTGAATCAGGGTCATCTGCAAGGGAAACAATTTTTTCTGCCAGATCCACCGGATCATTCGGCATAAACAGCAGCCCGTTCTCTCCGTCTACGATAATTTCGGGTGTACCTCCGGTTCGAGTTGCCACCACCACTAAGCCCGAGATCATGCCTTCCAGCACAGCCCGAGAAAAGGGTTCAGGCCAGACAGAAGGTAACACAAGCACATCGAATTTTCGCAGCAGCGCAGGAATTTCTGCGGGCGGCATCCAGCCCAGGAACGTAACATGATTCATTAGCCCTGATTGCTGTACAAGCTGGTGCAGGCGGTTTTCGTATTCCACTGAACCGGAACCGGCTATGCTCAAGTTGATATTTCGCTTTCCCTGACTGCCCACTAGCCTGATCATTGCCTGAATGAGAGTGTCGATACCCTTCTCAGGATACAAACGCCCTGCATACAAAATGTTCAGGTTGCGGCCTGCCCGATGAGGCCCGTGCGGATCACGTCCATTTCGATACTGCTGAGCGTCCAGACCGGTATGTATGATCCGTGCGTGCGCTATAGGCACGCCCGCCTCCACAAGGACATCGCGGGAGGCAGCGCTCACACAGTAGGCATGTCGAAATGCTAACGGAACTTTGTGGGTCTCTTTCGCCAACATATCCAGAGCCAGGCGGCCCAGCACCTGTTTAATCAGGCGGCTATACCAGTTGCGACCAGGCGCGCGCCAATAGAATTCGTGCTGGCTGGGCAGAGTTGGCCAATACGTGGCAAAACGATAGACAACTCTATCGGGATACTGCGCCTCCGCGAACGCCGCAAGAGAATAGTGCAGATTCCACATGCCCCAGATAAAAATGATGTCTGGATCGAACTCCCGCAGAACTCGCTCAAAGACTTGTAAATTATGCTCTTCTCGTGCTTTTCTTTTGGTAAAGAAAGTGATACTGTGCCTCCAGGGCACCAGATCCATCTCCAGATATAGCGACCGGGATACACCCTCCACTCGTGCAGGTACATTGTCGGCACCGTGCATGCTGGTGAGCACCAGTGTTGCATGACCTCTCTGTTTCAACCCCTCCACAACCTGCTGACAGGATTGTTCTTCTCCGCCCGAGCCAGGAACCTGGTAAAAGTTGGTAAGAAATAAAACCCGCATTATCGGCGCTCCATGATCTCAATACCAACTTTACTCGATCGACTTCAACCTTTGGTAATCTATCTTATCGGTCGACGTTTTCGGCAGGCTCTCCACAAAAGAAAAGAAATCAGGGATCATGTAATTGGGCAGCGCTTCGGTACAAAAACGCTTGAGCTCGATACGCGAAGGATTCTGTCCCGCTCTGAAACTGAGATAGGCTTTGATCTGTACACCATTCTCTTCGTTTGACATGGCGATCACGGCAGCTTCCCTGACATCAGGATGTTTGTATAACCCGGCTTCGATTTCACCTAGCTCTACGCGATAACCGCGTTTTTTCACCATCCGATCGCGGCGGCTGAGATAGAGATAATCGCCATTCTCATCCTGCAGGACAACGTCTCCGGTCTTATACCAGCGCTCGCCCGTGGCATCGACCAGAAAAGCATTTGCGGTTCTTTCCGGAAGGTTCCAGTACCCACGCATGACGCCCGGTCCCGCTGCAATCAGTTCTCCCTCCTGGCCGGTCTCGACCTCCTGACCCGCTTCATCCACGACCTTGAGTTTGTCCTCGTAATGAGTGCAAGCCTTCCCGATCGGGAATGGTTTCGTCTGTTCCACGGGGATCGTCGCCGGGATCTCATAGTACGTGCAGACGTTGGTCTCGGTGGGTCCGTATAAATTGAAGTAGCGCGGCCGCGGCAGGAGGTCTTTCAGCATCCGCAGATGTTTGATCGGGAATACCTCTCCGGCGAACAATACGAACCGCAGAGCAGGAAATTCGTACTGGTCCAGCTTTCCATACTGCGCCAGGAAGCTCAGGATCGAGGGTGTTGAATACCAGATCGAGATGCGTTTCTCCGCGATCAGCGAGGCAAGCCGAATCGGATCCTTGCCGATTTCTTCCTCCACCAGCACCAACGTGGCGCCATGCTTTAGTGAGACATAGATGTCGAGGATGGAGAGATCGAAGTGGAACGGCGCATGCGAGGAAAAGCGATCGTTCTCACTGGGGTCGAATACATCCGAACACCAGTCGACGAAACCAAGCGCATTCCGATGCGACAACATGACGCCCTTCGGCTTGCCCGTCGATCCGGATGTATACAGGATGTATGCCAGATCGTCGCTGGACAATTCGTCAGAAGCCACCCGCGACGCATCGAGAGCTATTTCTGTTTCCAGGGCCCCCTTAAGGAAATCTCCGCTTCCCGTACCATCCAACCCTAGCAAGGCCGGAAGCGCATTCGGGTTTGGAAATTCCGCGCAGAGTTTTTCCACGAATCGGTTCTCGAGGACAATCGCTTTGACGGTGCAGTCGTTAAAAATATAGGCGTTACGGGCAGGAGGCGCGCCGGGATCCACGGGAACATAGGCTGCGCCCGTTTTCAGGATGCCGAAGATGGCGGCCACTGTATCGACCGACTTACGCAAATAGATTCCCACGCGGTCGCCGCGACCCACGCCGAGACGGACGAGTCGGTCTCGGAGTCGATCGGAAAGCTGGTCGAGATCCCGATAGGTGATCGTACCACCGGCAGTCTCTTCGACCGCGATCCGGTCGGGAAATCTTTCCGCGGAGAAGGTCAGTAATTGGTGTAGGGTCGTTGGGTTGTTCATGATTCCATAGCATCGATTGCCGGTGTATTTAGCTTCACCGCAAATGTCGTTCCGTAGCAATGCACTGGCAGGGGTTATATCGCATCGGTGACCAGCCAGGAAACGAACCGGCTCGCTCCGGTTTTCGCCGGCTAGACCCACCGTTGAACATCGGACAGGTCCGGGCTCGGGCGAGAAAGATGGAGCGGCGAAACAGAGCATCGCCCCCGCAAGTGCCCTGGCTCAAGTCTCCAGAAGGAGTTGCATCTCTGGTACGACCAAGCCTTCCTTCGACTCTGGGAGCCAGGGCGAAAACTTTGCGAGGGCGCAATGCCCTTCGATTGGTCTAGAACAGTGTATAGATAAACGGCCCGACGCCGGATGCGGACGCAAAGATCAGGAGCAAACCAAAGAGCAACAGAACGGCGACCATCGGGATCAGCCACCACAGCTTACGCTGCCACAGGAAGCTCAAGAGCTGTCCTACGATCCCTACATTTGACGTCATACTGCGGAAGAAGTTTTTCATGATCATCCTCACTTTCTAACAACAAAGTTGTCTACATAAAGCGTATCGATGTCGCTTTTGCTAAACGTATTCAAGGCATTCGCAGGTGTGGTAACGATGGGTTCACCGCGCAAGTTGAAACTGGTGTTCAACAACACCGGTACCCCGGTGGCCTGGCCGAACAACTCAATGCTCCGATAGTAAAGCGGATTGGATTGTTTTGTCACGGTCTGCACTCGTCCCGTGCCGCCCTCATGAGTCACGGCCTGGATCTTCTCGCCACAGCCATCTCTTGTTGGATATACCATGAGCATGTAGCGGACCGGATAGTTCCCCTTGGGATTATCGAGCCCTTCATAAAATTCAGAGGCGCGCTCTTCCAGGATCACCGGGGCAAAGGGACGGAACGGCTCACGAAACTTGATGCGGGCGTTGACAACGTCCTTCATTTCAGCACTGCGCGGATCGGCGAGGATGGAGCGGTTGCCCAACGCGCGCGGGCCCCACTCGAAGCGTCCCTGGAAGAGTCCAATGACTTTGCTGGACACCATGTCGTCTACCATCATCTGAGCCCGGCGTTCGGGATCTTCGACGAACTGATAGGGGCGACCCGTAGCTTCAATGGCGCGCTTCGTTTCCTCGTCCGTATAAGACTTGCCCCAGTAGGCATGTTCCATGACGAACTTTCTGGGTTTGCCTAACAGGACATGATAAGCGTAAAGTGCAGCACCCAACGCGCCGCCGGAGTCGCCTGCGGCCGGCTGGATATACACCTCTTCGAATGGCGTTTCCCGCAGGATGCGCCCATTCGCCACGGAGTTCAGGGCGACACCGCCTGCCATGCAGAGCCGCTTGAGTCCGGTTTTCTCGTACGCATAGCGAGCCATCTTCAGCATAATCTCTTCTGTCGCAGTTTGGATACTGGCAGAAATATCGGCATAATACTGGTTGATCTCAGCGGTCTTATTGTCCCAGTTCGGATGATCCTTCTTAGGGTGCGTAGTGGGCGTATAGAAGTCAGATTCGTGAGTACGCGGTGCACCAAAAAG
>CAZBAX010000053.1:0-42834 GCA_964489725.1 uncultured Anaerolinea sp.
CGGCGGGGACATTCCTACTTTGTCTAATAGGTGACATTCTAACTTTGCGCTAACAGGCAAAAATAGATAACAACCTTTCTACCCCACCGACCACGAGTTTGTGAAAAACGTAACTTCTCCTTGCTCCAACGACTATAGAGATGGAAACATACATACTCCTGAAAGGATAAAAATGACCAAAACTCTTCTCTCAATCTTGATCGCGCTGGTGTTCGTTTTTGGCGCGGCCGGCGTCACCGTGGCAGCGGCCCAACATAGCCAGCCAGGTGAGTCGCTCTATGCACTGAGAACCTGGAGCACGCAGATGTTCCGCCAGCAGGACAAAACGCAAGTTGTGGAACAGATGACCAAGACCCAGTCGCGCATCCACGAGCGGGAGATGACCCAACCGCAAATTTTGGAGCAGGCAACGCATACGATCCAGACTCAATCGGGCATCCATGAGATAGAGATCGCCCGGACGCCGCAAAGTCCCGCACCGCTTGATATTTGCGACCAGCCCGGGACAAACGGGCAATGTGGATCCAGTCAGCGTGTAGGAGCGTATCATGCTAACGATCATCCACATCAGGATCATGGGAATAATAGAACCGACCATCACAACGGCGGAACCAACCATGATAACGATGATTCCAACCACGAGCAGAACGATCATTAAATCAAGCAGTCTGAGGTGATGTTCCAAGCTAAAATCTGTCAGTTTTACAGGACGGTGGTGACCCTGGAGTTCGTTATCCAGGGTCACTTCAACAAGATTAACTGACTATATCGAGATAGAGGAACGGTTTCGGATTCCAGTTCGCGATAAGATCCATTACTTTGTCGCCCATAAAATTCTGCATAAAGCAACTTTCTTGCTGCTACAGTGTTTCTCGTTTCAAATTCAGCCGAGGATTTAAAGTTATGCAGATTCTGATTGGCATTGGGGCCGTGGTAATAGGATATATCTTGGGGTCCATCCCCTTTGGCCTGTTGATCGTCAAAATCAAAACGGGTAATGATGTTCGAGAAATGGGAAGTGGACGCACCGGGGGGACAAATGTCGTGCGCGCTGCAGGGTTTTGGGCCGGTTTGCTGACCGCGATTCTGGATATCTTAAAAGGAGCGGTTTCCGTTTGGATCGCGCAGTCGCTTAGCCCGGACAATCATCTCATATCTATCCTGGCCCCAATCGGAGCAATTCTCGGGCATAACTATTCCATCTTTTTGATCGGGCGTGATGAAAACAGAAAATTGCGGTTCCACGGTGGCGCGGGCGGTGCGCCGGCACTCGGCGGTGCGATGGGCTTATGGCTTCCGATGTTTCCCATTGTATTCACAGCAGGTGCACTGGTCTGGTTTACTGTGGGCATTGCATCACTCACAACCATGACCATCGGGTTGATCGTGATTGTTGTATTCACAATACTCGCCTGGGTGGGTCTGCACGAATCCATTGATATTTGGTACGGTGTGCTGGCAGAGTTGCTCCTAATCTGGGCATTGCGACCAAACATCAAGAAATTGCTGGCTGGCAATGAACGAGTCGTCAAATTCAGCTTAAACGGCTGGCTAAGGGCGAAGAAAGAGGCACAAGCTGCATCGAAAGAATAGTTTCCTCCCCTCCGAAAATTCCATGGGGTTCGTCAAGTTGTTGAATTTAGCAACAGATTTTTTTTTTTTTGCACGGGTCTGAACCGACAGCCATCCAAATAATCGTCAATAAAGCTGGAGTGAGCGTTCCTTCACGCGTCGCGAGAATCTGTCGCAACGCATGCGGCTGATGCGCCGCATGTACCTCCAGAAGGTTATGCCTCAGCCACACGTGGCAGACATGCATCCTGCCGTGGTAATCGAAACAATTATTACTCAGCTTGATTCACTCGCAACAATCAGGAAGTTCTTGAGAATCTAGGCAGGGATTCGTAACACAGCTCTGGGTAGTTTAAGCTAAAATTCTTTTCCAATGTCCAAGCTATCATCGTTTTTCAAGAACAATCCCCACGGTATTATCAGTTGGGCGATCACGTTGGTCCTCGTCGCGGGCATGGTGGGCGGCGCACTGAAATGGAAGAAGTCAACCAGCACTATTCCTGCCCTGGCGCTGGTGCCTACGGCCGCACTAGATGAGAATCTACCCGAGATCAACCTGCCAGTCCTGAGCGGTCCTAAAGCGCTCGCTTCCATTGAGCGAGAAATCCGGATCAAGACTAATACCCCTGCCGACAAGCCGCGCTATGAGACTGAAGAATATCGCGTAGCGCGTGGGGATTCAGTTTTTGCCATTGCTGACAGGTATAAATTAAAGCCGGAAACCATATACTGGGCAAACTACGAGGAGTTTGATGGCAGTCCCGCGAACATCCAGCCGGGACAGGAACTTGTGATACCGCCTACTGATGGCGTATATTACAAGTGGAAGGAGGACGATACCATTGAATCCGTAGCCGAGAGATTCGAGGTTGAGCCGGATGACATCATTAACTGGCCTGGCAATCATTTCGATTTAACGAATCCAATTGTTGAACCTGATACGTATGTTATGATCCCTAGCGGCGTGGACGACGATCAGCCCTTGTTCATCCAAGTCGTCACACGGGAGAGCACAAGCGGCGGGAGCGCATGTGGCGGCGGTTTCCAGAGTCGAGGTTTCTTCAGCTGGCCCTCGGGGGCACGTTACCTTTCAGGCTATGACTTTGGCCAAAGTGGACATAACGGCATCGATATCTCTGCACCGGAGGGCACAACGGTTTGGGCGGCAGATAACGGCGTAGTCACCATGGCACAGGGAGGTTGGAACTATGGGTACGGCAATGTCGTTCAGATCGATCACGGCAACGGGTTTGTAACGATCTACGCACACCTGAGTGCAATCTCTGTCGGGGAGTGCCAGAGCATCTCAGCCGGCGCACCTATTGGAGCATCCGGGAACACAGGCAACTCTCAGGGCGCGCACTTGCACCTTGAGATCCGCCAGAACGGGTCTCCGATCAATCCCTGGTTGCTCTTACAGTAATATATAGGACCTGATAGGTCTCCAAAAACATCTCAGGTCTTTGCTTCATGAATCAAAGCGAGGGGTTATCTGCTATTTGCTGACTTCAATGGAAATGCTTCCATTCTCGGTCTCGGCTGTGAGCTGGCTGCCGCCATTGTTCATTGTGCCTATTTGCTGGCTTCCCTTCGTTGTGTCTGTAAGCATGATCGTTATTGGGATTTCGGATTTGATCGATCCAAATCCCGTTTTGAGGTCGACATTGAGCGCCGAATCTGCAGGGATGGTAATATGAATCTCGCCGAAACTCGAACGGATATTATGAGGTCCATCGCCGAGCGAGCCTTCGAAGTCCACCGAACCACTCTTGGTATCCAGATCAACCGTAGCATTCTCTGCATTCTTGATGATAATGGAGCCAAAATCGGAGTACGCTTTGAGTTTGCCCTGGGCGCCGTTCACTGTTACCGAGCCACCCCCGGCTTGCAGATCATAAGAGGTTGCTTTTGCCTGTTCGAGTTCGATCTCGCCAAAGCTATTTTGTACTGTGAGCGCGCCGCGCAGGTTGAGTTGAGCGAGGCTGACTTTTCCGCCTTTTGTTTCAACGGTCAGTAAATTCGAGGAGCCGTTATTGAAGAAGACATCACCAAAGTCATTGGACATTTCAATGTCCCCTGAAGCGCGTACATCGTTCATTTCCAATAAGCCGCTGTTTGAATAAAGTTTTATATCCTTGCCTGTGGCTTGTTCAAGGGAGACTTTTCCAAACCCAGAGGACAAGTCGATGCTCCCGTCTCCCGCGTTGATCAAGGAGGCATCTACTCGCCCTCCCTTGGTTTCGACATTAACTGCGCCTTCAATGTTTTCAACAATCACATCGCCAAAATCGTTGATGATGGTCACATTGCCATTCGTGCCAGAAACATTCACCTCACCCATACCCGCATTCACATCGACAATCACTTCGTTTGGGACGGTAACGATGAAGTCAACCGTATCCATATCCCTGGTGTTGATTCTACTGAGATCATAGGTCAGTGTAACCACATTGCCATCCTGCTCGATCTGATATCGGATGTTCTTGAGATCTTCCTCTGCACGCGCCTGGGCGAGAGCATAACCCGTCTTTACGATTTTGATTTCAACCTTTTCGCCTTCTCCACCGACAATCCTCACATCCCCGGCATCATCCTGCACCTTTAGGGTGATGGGACCCTCCACGTTCAAGGTCTTGCTCTCTTCGATCGTGGCAGAGACAAGGCTTCGGTCGAAAACAAAGTCCCTGCCACCACGATCAAAGGTAAAGAAGAGTATTGTGCCAATACTCGCAAGTACAAATAAAAGTGCGACTACCAGGAAAGCGATTAAAAGGGGTCTCTTCATTCTTGTTCCTTTTTCCTAAGGGAGTATTAAGCATCCCGCGCTATAGTGTTGTTCTTCACACTTCGTTTGACAGGCAAACGAGAAAATAGTTTCAAATCTTTACCTCCTGGTACACTTTCCCGAATGTCGAAAAGAAACATGCTGTTGATTGGCGCTGGATCACTCCTGCTCGCCGTTTTGATTCTTCAAATCCCAGCGGTCAACAGCCGCCTCGCATGGCGGTACGAAGTCGCAAAGACTTATGCAAGGAACGTGCTCGATCCCATTGGTGATGCTCCGACGGCGATCCCAAATACACCGACGCCTGCCAGCGTTGCAAGCCCAACCAGCCAGGTAACTTCGGCCATCGAAGTCCCTTCCACACAAATTCCACCTACACCGACACTGACCCCACCTCCGCCACAAGCATTTCTTGGTTCCCCACCTTACGAAAAGCAAACCCCGAACAACTGCGGTCCCGCCGCGCTTTCCATGATGCTGCACATGTTCGATTGGACTGGAGACCAGAAAACAATTTCGGATGTGATCAAGCCCGTCAACGGGGACCGCAACGTCAACCCTGAAGAGATGGCTTATTGGGTACGCAATTACGCGGGTTGGCTTCGTATCGAATATCGTGTGGGCGGGGATATCGAAACACTCAAACGCCTGATTGCCGCTGCATATCCCGTGATGATCGAAGGGACTACATCCATCAATCCCGATGACACGGGCTGGCCCGACGATGATCCCTGGGCGGCACACTATCTACTTCTCACTGGATATGACGATGCAACTCAAACATTCACCGTGCAAGATGCGTATCGTGGACCAGATCAAAAGATTCCCTATGGAATGGAAGCCGTTCAACTATTTGCACCTCGTGGTTTATCTTCCCGAACAGGAGGCAGAGATCCAGAATTTGGTCGGCTCAAACTGGGACCAGGACCTGAACCGGCAAAATGCGCTTGTCATTGCCCAGGCTGTTACTGCTCGTGACCCAGACGACGCGTTCGCGTGGTTTAACGTGGGCAGTAACCTCGTGTACTTTGAACGATATGATGAAGCCAACGCGGCTTATGACAAGGCACGCGAGATCGGCTTGCCGCAGCGGATGTTCCGCTACCAGTTCGGTCCGTTCATCGCGAATTTCCAGACCAACCGTATAGATGATTTATTGGCTCTGACAGAGTATGCCCTGCAACGCACGGAAATGTCC
Organism: uncultured Anaerolinea sp.; assembly: GCA_964489725.1. Lineage (GTDB taxonomy): Bacteria > Chloroflexota > Anaerolineae > Anaerolineales > Villigracilaceae > Defluviilinea. The sequence continues at coordinate 5,556 of CAZBAX010000053.1, forward strand.
GAGGAAACCTGGCTGTGGCATGGATGGGCGCGCTATCGCAAAGGCGATAGCGCTGGTGCAATCAAAGACTGGCGCAAAGCCCTATCCATCCGTCCGGGCTGTGAGGACGCGCTGTATGCGCTCAACTTTGTTGGCGCCGCACCATAAAAACCCGCATCTCAATGATACGCGGGACAATGTAGACGTTCACAAATTTGAAGTGAGTGGCCTTATTCATTTTGCGCGATTGAGATGATTTTTGTCATGTTGACATCCCAGTCATGATACGTTATTCATAGGGGTGATGACAGCTCTACATGCCCTTCGCCTGACACCGCCCCAATGGATTAATTGGTCTCGATGCTTTTGGGGCTTGCTCGTCATCTTTCCGCTTTTTACCTTCACCTTCAATACGATGCTGGATGCGGATTGCCTGCCAGTCGGGGAGACATCGTGTAGCTGCGATGTAACATCTACCAGCGACGATGCTGACCTACACGCCGAGGCTTGCACTCACTGCACGAGTTGGATGCCTGTTCTCGTATCTGTCGTCCAGCCAACCTGCTTAGTTGTCGATTTGGCTGTCGATAGCGCGATGGGATATGCTCCTGGCGCGCTTCGGCTCAAACGTCCTCCCATCTCCGCATAACTAAATAGCTTTCACCTGAGCGTTTTCACCTACTCTGGGGTGGAACTGTGTCTTTTCGCCGCGCGTGAATGTGGCACAGTTCTGAGTCTGTGAGAGAGGCGGCTCGCCGGACGTGAGACATATATTTGCCTCAACGCAGGGTGACCAGTTGCACCTGGTGGAACTGACCTCGTCCATTTTGTCCAACAAACGTTTAACCAGAATTCAAAAAGGAAACAGAATGCATGCGTATCACGAAATTTATTTACCTGCTAATGCTAACACTCCTGACATTGCTCATCGTTGCCGCGTGTACCACCGCATCGGCACCAAAGATTGTAGTTGACCCCTTGTCGCAGGAGCTCGGCGAAGTCCCACAGGAGAAGATCAAGCTGGTCTACACGGTGCGAAACGACGGTGGCAACGAACTTCAAATCGACAAAATTTCCACCTCATGCGATTGCACCAAGGCGGTCATCGAGCAGGAGAAAATCGCTCCCGGAGATTCCGCCGCTCTGACAGTCACCCTCGATCCGGCGGAGGACAATCTGTACGGCGATATCACGCGCGTGATCTACCTGCGCAGCAACGACCCCGCAAACCCGGAAGTCTCGGTGGAATTTCACGCCGTTATCCAAAAGCCGCAGGAATAGCTCGATGTTCAAACGCCTCCTGGATAAGCTGTCTGGCAGTAACACCTTGTATTACCCTGGATGTGTGACGCAGTATGCGCTCCCCGAGGTGGCAGAGCGGTATGAAATGTTGCTGCGAGATGCTGGCGTTGAATTTATCGTCTTACAGGGTGAAACACTTTGCTGCGGCAGCCCGGTCAAACGAGCCGGGTACAGCGCCGACTTTGAAGATTTAAAACAAAAGAACCTGGCGACATTTGATCGTTTCAGCGTGCGCAAGATCATCACCAACTGTCCGGGCTGCTACCACACCCTCAAATACGATTACGGGCTGGATGCATATCATGTCACGCAGATCCTGCATCCCCGCCTGGATCTTGAATCAGACGCTGCCGTCAGAACGATGACCTATCATGACTCATGCCACCTGGGACGCTGGTCCGGAATCTATGATCAGCCGCGTGCTTTGCTGGAAAATGCCGGTTGGGAAGTTACGGAACTACCCGAGAACCGGGATCAAAGCGTTTGTTGCGGCGCAGGCGGCGGCGTGAAATCCAACTTCCCTGATCTGGCTAATGCGATTGCGCGTCAACGGCTTGAGCAGGTGCAAAACGGTGTGCTCTGCACAGCCTGCCCGTTATGTTACGCACACTTCAAAGAAAATGCCGTCGGCGTGCAAGTGCTGGAATTCAGCCAGGCATTGGATGGTGGAACGGAAAGTGCTGTATGAACATGACTCGATTGCAATCCTTACTCGGCAACGAACTGGTGTCGATTGCTCTTGAAGATCGCTTGGCGGTTGGACAGGATGCTTCTACACTTCGCGGCGATTGCCTGGTAGTGATATGGCCCGAACACGCAGAACAAGTTTGTACAGTCGTGGAATGGGCCCTCGAAGAAAAAGTTGATTTGGTACCACGCGGCGCGGGAACTGGCTTATGCGGCGGCGCTACGCCGCAGAATTCCGTCGTTGTGGATTTTTCGCGCATGAGATCAATTGGCGCCGTAGATGCGGAAGCGCGCTGTATTCAGGTCCGCGCCGGGACCGTCCTGGGAACTCTAAATCGATGGCTGCAGCCTCAGGGATTGTTCTTCCCGGTTATTCCGGGGAGCCATCGCGCGGCCAGCATCGGCGGGATGCTGGCAACCAATGCCGCGGGCCTGCGTGCGGTGCGCTATGGCAAAATGCAGAATTGGGTGCAAAGGATCACAATGGTGGACGGCCGCGGGCAAATCCATCACATTACTGGTGAACAACTGGATCAAGCGGTTGGACGGGAAGGTGTGACTGGTTTTATTCTGCATGCTACTCTCAAGTTAGCTCCCATCCCTGCAAACTGTTCGCTCTCTTTGCGTGCCTTTTCGAGCGATCACGAAATACTTGTGGAGCGAGCGCGTCTGCTTCAAACTGAGCGCCTTTCTGCAATGGAGTATTTGAACCGTCACGCTGCCGCGCTGGTCGGCTGGGAGCCACGCCCCCATCTGATGGTGGAATGGGAGAGCGGCGCCGGTGAAATCCTTGCTCCCGCGCGCATCGCCGAATTGTGGCGGGCACGCGATAGCCTATATCCGCGACTGGCTCAAGCGGGTTATCCGGTCATCGAGGATCCGCGAATCGAGGCGCAAACTGACTTGAAAGCGCTGCTGGAATGGCTGGATGCTCAGGGTATCCCCGCCTTTGGCCATCTGGGAATGGGCATCGTTCATCCGTGTTTCCAACCCGGCGATCCTCGCTTGGAAGAGCTTTATCTCCTGACGGCTGAACAGGGCGGGCGTGTGAGCGGTGAACACGGCATTGGCTTGAAAAAGAAAACCTGGGTGAGCGCTGCGTACCGCGATGAACTTCGCCAGCTAAAAGCGGGCTTTGATCCGAATAACGTACTCAATCGAGGCAAGTTATGCTAACCGAACTCACAAACAATCCCGCCTGTATTGCCTGCGGGCTGTGCCGCGAGGCTTGCCCGGTCTTTTCCATTCTGCGCCAGGAACAGATCAGTCCGCGCGGGCTGGCGCTGCTGGCTGATCAAAACATAGCGTCCGTCGTGTTTTATCAATGCACGTTATGTCGCTCGTGCCGGGTTGTCTGCCCTGTGGGGCATGACCCAAACGGTGAGGCGATTCGATCTGTGCTGACCACACAGTCGGTAGAGACGGATTCTAACCGGCAGATGATCGCCAATATCCGCGCTTATGGCAACCCCTTTGGCGCGCTGAAGGAGGGAGAAATCCCCAAAACGTTGTACTGTTGTTAAACGGAGATTCTAATTATGCATCGCAAAAATATCCTGTTTTTCCTGGCGTTCCTGCTGAGCGCTTTGCCCTTTACTACCGTCCACGCCCAAACGCGTGAGGCTGTGATCTATTACAACCAGGCCTGTGACGAGTGCGTAACATACATCGAAGGGGAATTGAAAGATCTACTCGATTCGAATGAAATCACAGTCGTCAAGAAGGATTACATCAATCAGCGCGAGAATCGAGCTGAGTTGAACGGCCTGAATGACCAGCTCGGTGTGCCGCTCGAATTGCAGAGTCATCTGGCAACCTTTGTGGATGACAGTCGCATCATCCTGCAAGGCGAACCCCCGCGCGACGTGGTGTTGTCGCTGCTCTCAAGTAGTGCGTTGCCCGAGCGCATCCTAATCTATAGCGATGAGGGTGGCGACGGCAGTTACATGGCCTGGGCGTTTGCCGGACCGGTACAGAGCTACCCGCCGAACACACCGATCTCAGAATATCTGGATTGGTTTGCTGCCAACCGCTCCAGCTTTGATGCACCCGCAACAAGCAAGCAGCCTTTACTGCTCTCCACAGTGCTGCTCACAGGTCTGGTAGACGGAATAAATCCATGCGCTATGGCGATTTTGTTGTTCTTCATCACCTTTCTCTTTTCCATCCGCAAGAATCGGTGGGCAATCGCCCAGATGGGCATGGTGTACATTGCCGCAGTGTACGTGGTCTATTTTCTGGTAGGGCTGGGGCTGCTTAAAGTTTCAGGGCTGGCCCAAGGACATTGGCTGGGGCAAGTCGGGGCCGGACTGCTCGTTGTTTTTGGATCGATCAATTTGCTAAATGCATTATTTCCGAAATTCCCCCTCCGTCTGGAACTACCGGAAATTGGTAAAGAGGGATTGAAAACCTGGATGTACCGCGCCACCCTGCCGGCCAGCCTTGTACTAGGCACCTTGATGGGTTTGGAAAGTTTCCCTTGCTCTGGTGGACCTTACGTCGCCATTCTGGGTTTGCTGGGAAGCCAGACGGAGTTTTTGCAGGGGTTCTTTTACCTTGCCCTGTACAACCTGATGTTCGTTTTGCCTTTGATCGTCCTACTGGGACTGTCGCTGAACCCTGTGATGGGACGCAAGATACAGGCCTGGGAACGCGCCTCATCACGAACGGTGCGCGGTGCAACCGGCGGGATCATGGCTCTTCTGGGGTTGGGTTTGTTGCTCTGGGTTCTTTAAGAAATTTAGGAGATCACATAATGTCTACGAAACAAAAGAGTTCAAAATCAGATCATCTTACTCGGCGTGAGCGATTGCTGAAACTGCAAAAGCAGCGCCGCTATTCGCGAATCTCTTGGGGGGTAGTTGCCATCATCGCTTTGGGTATGGTCGCCTTTGCTCTCTGGCCAAGAGAGGGCGCAGCAAATGCGTCGACACCTCGAGTGGCGCAGACTCAAGCGCTTGCGGAAATTAGTCTGGATAAGAGCCTTGGGGAGGAAAACGCGCCGGTCGTCGTCGTGGAATACGGCGATTTCCAATGCCCCGCCTGCCAATATTTTTTCCAAACATCGGTGAAACAGCTAAAGGATGAGTATGTCCAATCTGGGCAAGTACGCTTTGTATTCCGGCAGTTTGCATTCCTAGGCGATGAATCCCAATGGGCAGCCGAAGCTAGTGAGTGTGCCAACGAGCAGGGACGTTTCTGGGAGTATTATGACAAGCTCTACCAGGAACAAAACGGTGAAAATGTGGGTGTCTTCAGCAAAGACAATCTCAAGCGGTGTGCAGTGGAAATAGGCTTGGATAGCGCCAAATTCGACCAATGCCTGGATACTGGTCGCTATGCTGAAAAAGTACAACAGGAAACTCAAGAAGGTCAACAGGCGGGTGTACGCGGTACGCCGTCAGTATTTGTCAATGGGCAGTATGTTGATAATGGAATCAACTACCCAACACTCCAAGCAGCTGTGGAAGCAGCCCTGGGCGAATGACAGCCAAAGGCTTTCATAGCAGAGTGTACCCTGCAGCGCCCGGAAATGTCCGAAGAGGCCTGGCTGTGGCGTGGATGGGCACTCTATCGCAAAGGCGATACCACTGGCGCAATCGAAGACTGTTGCAAAGCCCTATCCATGCGTCCGGGCTATGAGGACGCGTTGTATATGCTCAACTTTGTTGGCGCGACGCCGTAGATTTGCTGGCTGCCGGCATGGCTGAAGGTGAAGATCAAGACCGAATAAACAGTTCATTATGTCAATCAATGAGTGTATCGCTGTGTCGATCACGTGTTTGCTTATGAGGCAATCATTTGATTGGCAACCGATATCTGACCGAAGATGTTTTGCCTTCACGGATCAATTCACCGGATTCCACGAGTTTTCTGAATAATGCAATTGCCTGCCCGTATCCAATTCCAAGAAGCAGGCGGCACTGTCTGTTGGTAATGAAGCCATTTTGTATTACGAACTTCCTCACTTTTTGCTTGACGTCTTGCGTGACTTCAATATTCGTTGTTGAGCTCATTCTACGGCTTTCGGTTAATTATCTGTTGTTTGTTCAATGAATTCTCCTGAGACTAAAAGACAAGGCTCTTGGATCGCTTTTTACGGCGTAATTACAACTTGCGTTCCGTACCCAGGAGTATAAATACGATCAGGCTCATGAACGGGACGCACCCACCGAAATAACCACTTGGCTTCGTCGGTGCGCAAATTTATGCATCCGCGGCTCATGGGTGTACCAAAGTTATCGTGCCAATACGTGCCGTGAAACGCATGCCCCACTTCGGTGAAAAAACAGGTCCACGGGACACCCGGCAGTTCGTAATCATCCACTCCGGCAAAGAGACTTCCATTTCCCATGTGTTTGGCGGGATATTTTGCCAGGATTCGAAATTCCCCGCTGGGAGTCTTGGTCGAAAGTACATTGGGACTCGGGCGACCGGCCGGGATACCGGAGGAGATGGTGGTTTCAAAAGTGACGCTATTGCGCTCGTATGCGGTCAGGACCTGACTGCTCAGGTTGACCTCAATCCGCTTATCTTCCAAGGGTGTGTTCACGTCCACGGGGGACCAGTCCTTGAACGGGATCGATCTCAGGTGAATTGCACGCGCGTGATAGGCAAAGCCAACGAGTTCATCGAAGATCCGATACCAGGGTTCGCCATCCGGGCCTTCTTCAAGGGTATAGCGCAAAACTACCGGAGAAAAAAGCTCCAAAAGGTTAAACTGTGGTATGGACATGGCGCAAATGCTCTTAAAAGGTGCAAAACGGACAGTCTTCAAATGCTTTTAGCCATGCCGCCGCAGTCTTGACAGAAGTCACCGAGACTTTTGCGCTATACCCCTTCTTCACTTCTTCAATCCCATCAATCCAATGAACGGATCCATAATACAATCGCAGGTTCGGCTGCCAACCATAGGTCCTGGTATAACGCATCGCTTGCGTGTAGGGCACAGTCATTTCAGCCAGCTGTCGAGTTCCTTCGGGAATATTCGTCAACGGTTCGTTGTAGAGGGTCTTGACCTTTTGCAGTCGGCTCCGGTGGACATAGCCACCCCAAACGCGATACCATACAGGGTTGTAGGCTGGTGTACCCGAGTCGACTTCTTCATAAGTGTGTATAAGCTCGTCCCGAAATAATTGTCCAGTGATCCTGCTCTGGTCATCGGGCTTGCTGTAAATGCTAACAGCATCAGTCGTCACCCGTACAAGATTTGCGTCGTCGAAAGAATCCAAGTATGGCCCGAATCGTAGTAACGCCATCCCACTCAATGTGGTTGCGCTTACTCTTAGAAAATCACGACGGGATAACTTTGTCATGTTGTCTCAAACGAGTATTCGACTGCCGCTACAAGCGACAAACGTAGTCATTTTGTGTGGACTCCCCATTCCTGAAGCTTTGTGATGCCTGGCTCGAAGTTTGGATTGAGCCGTACTGCTTCCTGGAGATCGGCAATGGCGCTTTCCGTATTACCAAGCGCATACTCAGCCAGCCCGCGCCAGTATAGACTTTCTTCAAGTGTTGGATCAGCCATAGTTTCGTTGAGGGTGGTGTTTGCCAGTTCAATTACGTCCCCGTATCGACCTGTGTAATAGTAGGCCCAATAGGGACCTGTTTGGTACCACATGATTCGATAGGGACGAGTTTTCTCGTTCTGATCTAGTCGGGCATAGGCGGAAAATGCCTGGTCATAGGCTTGTGCAGCGTCAGCGTATTGTTGTAAAGCAACATGGCTGGTCCCTTTGTTGAACCATGCAAAGAAATTCTGGGTATCTGTTAAGGTCTGGATTTCGGTATTCGCGATTTCGAGGGCACGTTGATTTGCCCAGGTTGGATTATTCCAGGGGCCGAGCAGGTCCAGAACTTCGCTCTCACGATCAGGTGGAAAAACAACCATGAACAGATAGTTGAAACCGCGCCAGCCTTCGCGAAATGCGTCATATTGGATCATCCGGTCCCTACCGTTTTCCCCCTTGGGTGGATAGGTTTCCTGGTAGATGAACATTCCTGTTTTTTCGTCATATCCAGTTGTGAATGCGTAATGTCCCAGCCAGCCTACTTTGCCCGTGTAATCGCGCTCGTAGTATCCCTTTTCAATGACCACGGGAAAACCGGCAGCGATCAGGCGCTTAACCAAATCCATTTCCCCACCAAAACGGGTGATTGCACTGAACTGCGTATGATCACGAACATAATCGGCCAGTTCATAAAGCATAACATTCTTATCCCATTTGCCGCGCTGAATAAAGTCGAGCCGTGGGTCTTGAATGCCTGGTTTCACGATCCTGGCAATATCGTCACGGGTTCCCTTCCATCCCCAAAAGTTGAGCGCCATCGTCAGGGTCGCAGGGCCGCAATAATTCCAGCGTTCATTCTGATCAACATAGGTAAACCCAGCTAGCGAAATTGAATCTGGCAGCGGGTCAGTGGTGTTGGTCGGTGTCGCCGTTGGCAAACGAGGGCTGGGCGTTGGAGTCTCCGCTGCATTATTGAAAGGTGGCTGTGTGTTTGTCGCCGGGGTTGGGAGTTTGACTTGTTGTTGAGGTTGGAAGATGGCGTCGTCTGGTGGATTAAGCAGATATATTAACTGAATACGCAGGTCATCGATTCGCCAAGACCAAAGCTTATAAACAGGCGGTGAAATGATGATCAGTAGGAGTACCAGCAGCACCAGGAAAAAGGTTCGGTAACGTGATAGTTTAGGCATATATTTTAAATCCGGGCTGGAGCTGTGCTCGAGGATGTGAGAACACCAGAGCTGAAACAGATGTGCTCTTCACCAAATAGGTGTTCCTTAAGCTGGCAGGATAGACACAATCTTCTTTCAGAAGATCTGCACCCTTGTGCCTTCGCCGGGCAGATGGACATAATCTTCATCAGGCGGCACATTGGGCTGGGTCCAGAGATAGAGAAACTTTGCGACCTCCGATGGCAGGTTCACGCAACCGTGGCTGCGGGGTCGTCCGTAATCGTTATGCCAGTACGTCCCGTGGAACGCCTCGCCGTTGCCGGTGAAGAATGCACACCACGGCACGCCGGGCAGGTTATAGATGTTCTCGATGGCGTCACCCTGGTTGGTCATGTGAATGGATGGACCTTTATGATAGGTACGGAAATCGCCTTTCGGTGTTTCCGTTCCGTCTGCGCCGCTCGAGCAGCGTTGCGAAAAAACCAACTTTTCACCTTCAAAGGCAGTGACCAGTTGGGTCGTGAGATCCACAACAATGCTTTTCTGTTCATCCGGCACATCAGGAGATAGCGGAGTCAATTCTTCAATGGGAATGAGCCGCATGTCATGAGAGGGAACATAAAAGTTTTTTTGAAGTACGCTATCGTAAATCTCATACCAAATGCTTTTTTCTTCGCGTGTGACAACGACTTGCTTCACCCAATGCGTGCTGCCATAGTAAAGATGATAACCATTTTTAGCGAACACATAAGGTGCAAGCCGCGTGATACTCACGGGCACTGTAATCTCGCCTAATTGCCCCCTGGCAGGAATATCAAAGATCGTTTTCTGATAGCGGGTTTCCACGGGCTGAATCCAGCCTGAGTAGGTGAAAGCATTCTCCACCTGATACCAGGTCTTGTTGTATGGATTACCATAGCCTTGATCGCCCTTCACTTCAGCGGAAATATCTACAACTTGATCGATTCCGAAAAGACGGATTTCTCTTGCGTTAAATGAAGGCACCTCATACAAGGATACGCCGCTCCATGTTATCCGTCCTTGCGAAACGGAGGGCGCGGTGAAGGCGTCGTCAAGGCGCAATTCAGACAGGGCAAAACCCAGCACGCCCGATGCGGCAAGTTTAAGAAAATCGCGGCGAGAGATCAGATTAAGGGATTGCATCAGCTCTTCTATCTCCTGGTCGATAAACTCACCGATAATGAGTAACTGAATTATTGTGTAATTTCACCAGCGAGTTCCTTGTCAATCACTTGCTTGAACGCTTCAAGTGGCTGAGCCCCCACAAGAGGCAGACCATTGACAAAAAATGTAGGTGTGGATCGCACGCCCAGATTAATAGCAAAGTCTGAATCCTGCTGTATTAGATCCTTGTATTCTCCTGTGTTCAAGCACTCCTCAAACGATGCCGTATTCAACTTGAGGTCAGCCGCAATCTGCATGTATAGTTCGCGCCCGAGTCTATCCTGATTCTCAAAGAGCTTGTCGTGATATTCTGCGAAGGCGTTTTGTTCATTGGCGCACATGGAGGCCTCCGCAGAAGGGAACGCTTCGGGATGAATGGAAGTCAGCGGCAAGTGACGATAAACGAAGCGAATCTTTCCGGGATAGGCATCCATCAATTGCCGATAGGTCTCATCGTAGAATCGTTTGCAGAACGGACATTGAAAGTCACTGAACTCGACGATCACAATGGGTGCGTCGGCCGGTCCCCGACTGGGAAAGCCGCCGGATGGAACGTCGTAGCGGGTGAATTGAGGTGGTTGTGTGGCGGGCGCTTCAGTGACGGGCTGGTTACTCAGCACCGCCTCTCCTGGATTGGGTGAACGCCACCAAACGACATACCCGGTCAAGATTCCAACCGCGAAAGCCAGCACTACTAATACCGAATAAAAGTGTGAACGCTTGAAAGTGATTGTGTCTTCAGAAGTGGTCGGTGTTTCCATGAGCTTCCTGTTCTGATAATTAGGATTGCTGTATCGTATGTCCGCTCAAATAGCCGAGATAGGCAGGCACAAGCGGAAGTACACACGGGGATATGAATGAAAGCAACCCCGCGACAATTGCGGTGAGATAAGTGGGTGTGGCGGCATAAGTGGAAAAGGACTCGATGTAATATCCATTCTTGAATGCCCAAATCGCGATCAGGCTCATGGTGTTAGTCAACAATAAGATCCCAATTGCTATGATGAAGACGCCGCTGGCGATCTTGAAATATTTCTGATAAGGTCTCATGCGCTTGAGCCAGTTGGAAGCGCGCTCCAGCCCAATTGCCGTCACGAGGAACGGAATGCCTAGCGAATACCCTGATGACAGCCACATGGCTTCTCCCACCTTTTGCTGGTTAAGCCCCATTGTCAGGATCGCTCCCAGTGTTGCGCCAATACATGGGCTCCAACCTGCCGCGAAGAAAATGCCCATTAATGCCGAGCCGCCAAATGTCCCGCGTTGGCCCGAGTACTGTGCACGTGTATCGGCGTAGAACCACGGAACGCGGATCACTTCCAGAGCCGCCAATCCGAACATGATCACGATCACGCCGCCGATCTGTGCGATGACCCATTTATCGGTGCCGAATAACTGACCCAGCGCTGTCACCGATCCACCCCAGCCGATCACAAAGACCAGCGAGAAGCCAAGCACAAAGAGCAGCGCATGGAGAAATACCAGCAAACGCTGATTGAATACCGGCTCAGGAGATGAAGATGTAGAGGTTATTGCTCTGGGAATCATATACTTCGCAAATCTATTACTTATGGGTCGCCAGGAACAGACGCGAATGGGCTTAGGTCGACACATGTTGCACTTCCGGAATCCGTAAAGGATTGCCCTGCAATCGGTATAAATTCCCAATCGTAGCTAGTAGGATGGAGCGTTAGTTTCAAGACACCATACGTTTGATCGTTTCCTACCACGCTATTTGCAATTGGATCTCCAAGCGCATGATGACTGTCACCACCAGTTCCGACGACAAACTCGCGAATACCTTTGCTTAGATCCAGCGTCCCGTCTGAATTTTGTGGGTCGAAGCGTTCATAATTGTGCTCATGACTGTTTATGACCACATCGGCACCGTAGTCCTGGAGGGCTTGCCATAAAGGGCTCATCGCAGAATTACTTCCATGCTTAAGACCCGAACTGAACCGCGGAGTGTGCCAGTAAGCAGCGCTGCAAACTGTCGGATGAGCTGCCAGATCTGCTCTCAGCCACTGTTCTTGTGCTGAACCAGGATCAACCGGGAGAGAAGAGTTCAATACGACAATATGCCAGGCACCTAACTCATAACTATAATAACCCTTCGCCAGGTCCCCCGCGCGCTCACCAAAATAGCTAAAATACGCCGATGCGTCTGGAGTGCTGTAATCATGATTGCCGACCGCAGGAAATGTCCGTTCCTTGAAACGACCCCACGTTAACCCATAACAAATGGCAAACTCAAACGCTGTTCCGTGGAAGTAAGCGTTGTCGCCGGTTGTAAAAACAGTACCTTGGATGTTATCGAGGAGAAAAGCAGTTGCATCATCGCCAAGGCTTGTGCAAGAACCAATATCGCCCGCGCCCACCAATACGGGATCTGATACCAGATCAGCAGTTTTGGACGTCTCTAAAGCAGGAGCCGCGCAACCTGTCAGCAAGAGTCCAAGCAAGATAATATACAATTGTTTCATGACAATTCCCTTTTTTTTGAACAGGGTTATGAAAGTTTTCAAAACCTGCCCCATGGCTAGGGCGGCGCCCCCACTGAAAGGAATGCTCACAATGTCACGAACAACACGAATAAGCAATGCATTCCCAAGTATGGTACTATTCAGGTTAACATCGATTGCCTTACAATGAGAAGATGACATGGAAGCCAACCTACGAAACACGAGAACAACTGGAAGAGCGACGCCTAGAAGGTGGTCGTCTCATAAAAGCAGGCAAACTGACGCAAGTTGAAATTGCTCGACAATTGGGTGTCAGCCGAGCAACCGTAAGTGATTGGGCAAAGAAAGTAGAAACAGAAGGCATACGAGGTTTGCGAAAACGGATCGCCAAAGGAGGTAGTTCCAAACTTACGAAAGAACAACAACAAAGACTGAAGCGACTTTTGGATCGTGGTGCTTTAGCCAACGGATTTTCCACAGATCGCTGGACGCTGGAGCGAGTTCGCCAGTTAATCCAACGAGAATTTGAAGTGACATATCATCGCAATTATCTCAATCGGTTGCTGCGCCAGTTAGGCTTCAGTCTGCAAAAACCCTTGCCGCAAGCGGTTGAGCAGGATAAAGAGTTAGTAGAAGCCTGGTTGCAGAAAGATTGGCCAAGGATAAAAAAAGTCGCAAAGAATCGGCGCAAAAATCGTGTTTTGGGATGAATTTGGCTTCTCCTTTCAAGAAACTTTGGCCACCACCTGGGCTCGCATAGGAAAACGACCTATCTTTCGTCGAGTGACCAAGGAACGGCGAGCGTTGTCCACAGCCGTATCCCTAACGCTTTCCGGCAAAATCTACAAGCGGCATTTTGAAGGTTCGGTCAATAGTCACAAACTCATCGAAGCACTGGCGCATCTTCGCAGGCACATCCCTGGCAAAATCATCTTGATTTGGGATCGTGCTCGGATCCATCGCAGCAAGATCACCAAAGCTTATCTGCAGAACCACCCTGAAATCCTGATTGAAGAGCTACCTGCCTATTCTCCAGAACTCAATCCGGAAGAGTATTGCCATGGAAATGTCAAGAAAGGTCTCAAGAATGCTCGTCCAACTTGTAAATCCGAAATGTGCTCCATGCTCGATCGTGGCTTTGCTCGCCTGCGACATCGACCCGATCTATTACTAAGCTTCTTTCGCAGAGCAGGTCTTTCTGTTAGGCAACTCAGGTTAACCTGAATAATTGTCCGAATCGGATGCAATAGGAATTTTCCTACGGATAGGTTTGCTACGTATATGATTCCCATGGTCTTATTCCCTGCAAACATACTGACTCCTTCAAAATTTGAGCAGCGTTATGGCTCGGCCGGATAACCTGCTTCCATCCACGCATTGAACCCGCCCAAGACAGGCGAGACATTTGTAAAACCATTGTCCAGCAGAGTACGCGCCGCACGGGCGCTTGATTCTTCGCTAGGTCAGGTACAGTAGGTGATAATCCATTGGTTGGGGTCAAGTTCACTCAGGCGGCTTTCAACTTCCGCCAGGGGAATCGATACAGAACCGGGGATGTGGCTCATGGCGTACGCCTCCGCGTCGCGCACATCCACGAATACAGCTGTTCCCGAATCGAGCGCAGCCTTGGCTTCTTCCAACGAAACACGTTCAATTTCCAGATAGGTTTCCTCATCATGTCCGCTTGCGGCGGGAGAGGGCGGGGTTGCCCGGCTGGACTCGTTCTGCAATAAAAATACTGCAGCGGCGAGAATGAGTAGCGCACTGCCTGCCATCAATAATAAGATGGGAAGTCTTTGTGCATTTTTCTTTTTCATATTCTCTCCAATGAGATTAGGGAGGGAAATGAAGCACCGGCCCGATCAGGGGGATAGAGTCATTGGCGCGGGTGTTTGCAATTCCTGAAAGTATTTTTCCAGTACGGTGGGATACAAAACAAAGTTGGCTTGACCAAGCAGGGACTCTTGAAGTTGGACCATTTGTTCATCATGTTTTTGCTGGGTAAGCATTTCTTCTATGTATGGCTTGGCTTGCTCAAATGGCAACTGTTCGGGACCGCTGCGTTCCATAACTTGAACAATGTACAAGCTGTCACCAAACTGGAAGGGTTGACTGATCTCATCCGGCTGTAACGCAAGAGCCACTTCGTGGAAGGGATGCAACTGGACCTCCGCCAGAATGTCGTCGCTTTCACCGATCCATTCGGCAAGCTCTCCACCTTGCGCGGCTGTTTCGGGATCTTCAGAATATTCCTGGGCGACTCCAGCGAAGTCGGCGCCTTGTTGGAACAATCCAGGAACGAGTTTTTTGTAGGCTTCGTCGGCGCGGGCGCGGGCAGCTTTTTGTTCATCCTCTGTCTGTCCCAGGCCAATGCGGATGTAGCGGATACGAGCCTGGGGCGGGAGAGCCATCAAGTCAATGTTCTCGTCGTAGAATTTTTGCAGCTCTTCATCAGTGACCTGGATCTTGTCATCAACCTCCTCCTGATGCATCATCTGTTTCAGTACTTGCAAGCGTGACTCATCCGATAACGGTTTGTTCTGCACATCGAGCAATTGGTCGTATGTATCCTCAACAAGCAACAGCCGCTCGATCAGTGCTTCAGCCAAATTCTGCATACCATCCGCACCGGCATATTGGGACTGCGTCGAAATCGGCAGTTCCAGATATTCCTGGTAAAACTCACCCAGCGTATACCCTTTACCTTTGACCGTGAAAATGGTTTTGCTGGCATTGGCGGCGAACCATTCATCCGTTTTCTGTTGCTGTACAGCTGTCAGCGCCTCAGTGCGAACTTCGTCCAGGGATTTTGTGCGAGCAGGTTGTAACTGGCTCAATCGCACAATATAAAATGAATCCCCAGCCCGAAACACATCGCTCAATTCACCGTCGGTCATCTCAAAGACTGCGGCATCCCATTCCGGCTCGCGAGTCCCTTCCGGCGCGGTTATGTCGCTTTGAAGGGACGCTCCGGCGATGGTCTGCGCGACCTCGTCAAAGGTTGCGCCCGAACGGATTTTGAGCAGGGCATCATCGGCGTTTTTTCGAGCAACTGCTTCATCTCCTCCGATTGCGAATTGCAATTCATCTACAAGGACCTCGCGCGGCAGTCTGAATTGATCCAGGTTGGCGTCGTAATAAAGGCGCAAATCGTCTTCCGAAGGTGCCGGCACATTGAGCAGGTCGAAGTTACGGCTGATAGAGGCGTTATCCTTCAGTCGCTGAATATATTGGTCAATATAGCCTTGCTCACGTTCAGAAACGAGCGTCTGGCGAATCTGCTCGCGCACCTGATCGAGTGTCAAGTCTCCAAACTGAGCTTTGTTGGACTCGTAGTATGCCTGGATCTCGCTTTCTGAGACTGGAATTTCATTTTCATGCAATTGAAGGTCGAGCGACTCCAGGTTGAGACTTTCATTGATATGCTGCATGGTATGGCTAAACGTTTCATCCTGATCCGGCTGGCGTGTGGCCGCCCAGCGTCTCGTCAATTCGTCCGTGACCATGTCCTCGATCACAGCCAGCAGCGTTTCCGGCGAGCCTGCCACGGATTGGTATTCGTCCGGCAGGAGCAGCTTCAGGTGGGTGCCAACATCTGCAATCGTGATTTGCCCGCCATCAAAGGTTGCGACAACATCGGAGGCTGGCGGTTTTGGCGCGGTGAGACGCAGCCACCAGATATAGACATCCGGCGCCCAGCGATAGCCGCCGGCAAACCAGAAGGCGGTCAGTAGAATAACTGCCATCAACAGATAGGATCCTCCCTTATTAAGCCTGCGCACCCAGATCTGCCTCGGTGTTGGTGCCGGTTCCAGGATAAGCTCGCCTGAAGGTCCCAAGACCTCCTCAGACTCCACGGTCAATGGAGCAGCAACCTCTTCTTCATCATGCTCGACAGTCTCATTTTCGATTTCAGTCTGCTGGGAATCAGGCGTCTCCACTGGAGGAGGAACTTCTTGTTTCGTTTCCTCGCCTCGCAGGGCGTTTCGTATGTCTTCCCAGATTTGCTTCCAGCCTTCAGCCATGATTCACCTTCAGGGTGCGGGGACAGGAGTCGGTGCGGGATTGCCGAACAGACGCAGGTTTACGGTTCCATTCTCCGTGGTCACTGTGTATATCTGAACCCGCGGCAGGATCTTTTCAAGCACTTCCAGATACAGCCGATAGCGCGTCACATCCTCGCCATAGATTTTGGAATTGGTTTGATATTCAGCCAGCACTGCCTCGAATGCCTGCGCCGCGCCATTGGCTTGTCCCAGCACATTCGAGCGATATGCCTCGGCATCTGCAAGAATCTTTTCAGCCTGTCCGCGCGCTTCAGGAATGAGGCTGTTGGCATAACCCGTTGCCTCGTTGATAGCGCGGTTTTTGTCTTCTTTGGCGCTGTTCACATCTGTGAAAGCGGCGGACACTTCGTCAGGCGGGAATGCCTTCTGCAAATTGATTCCGACCACAACAAGCCCACTGTTGTATTCGTCCAATCGCTTCTGTGTTTCGGCGCGAATGTCATCCTGCAAAGCCTGCCGTTCCGTGGTAAGGATGGCGTCTACCGGCTGCTGGCTAATAAGCGAAGTCACAGCCTGCCGCACGGCATCACGTACAAGTCTATACGGCGCGTATTGCACATTGAGCAGATACGCCTGTGGGTCACGCACCTGATATTGAACGACAATCTCCACATCAATGACATTGGTATCACCGGAGAGCACTTGCAGTTTCGACGGCGGCTCCGGGTGTTCATGTCCTTCCTCAGGCTCAACAACACCTACAACTTCACGGCGTACATCACTGACATTGACAACATCCACGCGGTCGATTGGCCACGGCAGGCGGTAATGCAGACCGGGTGCTGCGCGCGGTTCCACCACTGCCCCAAAGCGGCGTACCACCCCCAGCTCACCGGGCGCGACCACATAGATTCCTGTTGCGAAGTAACCGGCGAGGGCAAGGCCTACAATGCCCCAGATAATACGGCGAGGGTTAAGATGCCCGAAAGCGGCGCGCAGATCGTCCACGGGAGATTCGCCATCACCTATGAGGATGCGCAAAAAACGTGCAATAGCTTGAGTCACACGGCGATATGCGCCGCGCCAATCAAACGATGGTGGAGGTGTGGGAGGGTTGGTACTCATCGAATGGTCCTAAGGCACTGCGGGCGGTGGAACGGTGACATTACCCGGGTTAAGGTACTGCAAAAGTTCAGAGTCTGAGGGCAGGATCAGGGTGGTATTGGCGTCAATGAATGCCTCGTAGGATTGCAGAGTGCGGAGGAAACGATAGAATTCCGGATCCTTCCCAAAAGCGGCGGCATAGATGGCGATGGCTTCCGCATCTGCCTGGCCGCGGACTTCCGCCGCCTGCTGGTTGGCATCTGCAAGGATTTTAGCTTTTTCAGCATCTGCGCCAGCACGAATTTTTGCGGCTTCTTCAGTACCTTCCGAACGGAATTGGCGCGCGATCGCCTCCCGTTCGGCTTTCATACGTTGAAAAACGCTGGTGAGGTTGGCTTGCGGGAAGGTAAGCAGCTTGAGGCGAACATCTGTTACCACGAAGCCATATTGCTGTGTGCGATCAGCCGCCCCTTGGGTCACGGTCAGAAGCGTGTCTCCCAATTTCAATTGCGCCGCATCCACAGTGACCAATTGGCTGAGTTCCACCTGCCCGAGGGCGGTGCCAAGCTCCGACGCTACGATATCGGCCAGGCGCGTCTCTGCGCCCTGCGGATCATTCACGGTCTTGAGGAATGTCAGGGTATCGGTCACTTTCCAGGTGGCGTAGGCTTCGAGGACAATGTTCTTCTTGTCCGCCGTCAGAAACTCAGTCTGCGGCAGGTTGTACACGCGTAGTTGGTTGTTGATGCGGGTCACACTCTGGAATGGGTCAGGCAGCTTGGCATACAGTCCGGGTCTGGTAATGACGTTCACAGGGTTGCCGAACTGGGTGACTATCGCATATTCGGTTTTATCCACCTGGAAAAAGACCAGGTTGACTGCCAGAAAACCCAGGGCAATAACAATGAGGATGATCGTTCGCAAAGATTTCATAGGTCACTCCATAGATCAAAGTAGGGTATGTTTGGCGGTGAAACACAATTCAGGGCTGAGGAGGAAACGTCTGGGTGTTTCCGAGACCGGGGAACCATAAGTCGGTCGTCTGTAATTTCACCGCGGCGTCGAGCACGAACTTGCGCGCGCCCGGGAGAACATTTTCAATGGCTTCAAGATACAGACGCAGGCGGCTAACATCGCGGGCTTGAGCATACGCGCCTTGCTGGCTCGCAAACTGCGATGCTTCGCCTGTGGCTTGCGCTATTTTCTCGGAACGATAGGCGTTTGAAGCCTGGATGATCTTTTCCGCATCGCCGCGCGCAACCGGCAGGATCTCATTTCGATATGCCAGGGCCTCATTGATGAAGGTATTCCTGTCCTCGCGGGCGCTGGCGACATCACGAAAAGCATCGGCAACTTCCGGTGGCGGACTGCTTTCCAGCAGTTGTACACCGACCACTCGTAGACCTGAATCATAGGTGTTCAAGGATTCCTGTGCAAGCGACGCCGCTTTTTGCTGGATGGAGGCTTTGTCCACGGTCAACAAGGCATCCACTGCCTCATTCGCCACTACTTGGCGCATTGCGGATTCAGCGGCTTGCTGTACCAGATCTTCGGGATTGACCACATTCAGCAAAAACTTGGCGGGATCTGTCACGGTGTAATGTACGCTGAGTCGAACATTGATCAGATTCTCGTCGCCAGTCAGCATCAGACTGGCAGGGGTTTCGGCGCGGCGGACGGCGTTGAGTGCGACCACGTCCACGCGATCAACAGGCCAGGGCAGGCGATAATGCAATCCAGCTCCGACATTTCCCGCGATCACGTTTCCAAAACGGCGCACCACCGCGGACTCACCAGGTCTCACAATGTAGAAGCCTGACAACACATAAAGCACAAGCAGGATCAAGGCAGAAACGGGAATAAAAGCGCGCCATATCCCGGCCGGCTCGTGGGTATGCGACTGTCCGCTCTCACCTTCGATATCCAACGCCTGGCGGTGACGCAGAGCGCTGATCGCCGAAGAAGCGATTTCGTAGCCGGAAAAAAGGATGAAGACCACAACCACGGCCGCGGCCGCCCGATCCAGATTAGGAAGCCCAAGAGCCGCGCCGCCAAGTCCCGCCACCACTACGATAGAGGCGTAGATATCCATTTGAGAATGGTATCCACCGGCAATCAGCGCAGGCGAGTTGGTCTGCCTACCCACATACAGCTTGTAGCGAGCAATGAAGTAGGCAACTGCCACTGTGACCAGGGAAGCAAGAGTAATGGGTCCCAGATTCTTGAGTTCGGGAGATTGACCACCGAGGACTTCGATCACAATATCGAAGCCGACGTAAAAGATTGCGGCGGCTACAGCCAGAGCCACCCAATTTTCCACCGCGCTCACTTGTCCCTTGCGCTGGTTGCGGGCATCATCCCAATGGCTGATCAAAAGACCGACCAGGACGAAACCACTGATAGCCGCATCCGCGATGGAGTGCAGTGCACTGGCACGCAAAGCCAGGCTGCCCGAAGTGCCAGCCAGCCAGAACTTGAAGGCAATGAGCAATACATTGATTATGATGGTGATAAGTACTGTACGTTCTTTGCGGTTCATACTTTAGTAGACCTCCAGTGTAGTAATGTTATATTTCGATCAGACGGCCCGTCCACACCCCGGGCAGAATCGCGCATCAGGCGGTAGATGCGAGGCGCAGGATTGGCAAGCACCAGATGCGGTTTTTGAAAGCGGCGCGCCGCAACTCTTGCAGTAGGCTTGATCCAGATCGTTCTGGGAACCGCAGTGAGCGCAGTTTATAAACTTCCGGCGCGCCATCTTCGATGACAGACTCGCACCGCACGCCGCGCAGAAGTCGCTGGCCGGATTGTTTTCAGCGCCACATTTGGGACATTGTAGCTGCCGCTTGTCGTTCGGATAATCTCTCCGCCCGTGGTGACCGGAGTCGCCATGATGACCGCCGCCCCAGCCTTTGCTCTTTTTTCTTTCGAACAGGTTCTCGAACAAATCTTCCAGGAAATCCATCATTCACCTTTGTCAAAGGTAACATCGGCGCCGATGTCACCTTTATACTTCTCTGGCTCTTCATCGAAAACTATTGTGCATTCGAGAAAACAAAAATAGTAAGTACGCCCCAGATATTGGTACTTGTACGTAACAGTGTCCGGGTTTAACTTTGTTCCACAAACCGGATCAACTACAGGGGTTTCCATATCTACATATTTCCAGTATAGGTCAGGGAACATTTGCTGGCGACTCTGCCCAAAGCGGATCTGGGCGCTTTTCCAGGAGAACTCTTATTTCCCGGATTTCGCCGTCCCGCAAGACAGTAAGATTTACCTTCTGACCCGGTCTGGTTTGCATCGCGATGTAAACCAATAAATCGTCAAAGGAGTAGATTAGCTGACCGTCAATGGCCGTGACCACATCACCGCCTATAGGGATTACCAATCCGCTAACTACTCGCTCTTCGGTCGCGCCGCGCAAGCCAGCCTGCTCTGCAGGGCCGCCAGCTATCACTTCCAGAATGTATGCGCCACGCTCAACTGGCAGTTTCATAGCCTCGACCAGGGTTGGAACAAGATTCCCGCCGCGGACACCCAACCAGGACCACTCATACCGACCTTCCGCAATCAACGCCGGAACGACCCGTTCCACCACGTTGACCGGGATGGCAAAGCCCACGCCGCTATTGCTGCGGCTCGTCCCATCCGTCTCGATCTGGGCGTTGACGCCGATGACATGCCCGTGAAGATCAAGAAGCGGTCCCCCTGAATTGCCGGGGTTGATTGCCGCGTCGGTCTGGATAGCCTCGGGAATGGAAAACGGTGTAAGAGCAGGAATGGTGCGTCCGAGCGCGCTGATGATGCCGCGGGTTAAGGTTCCATCCAGCCCAAAGGGATTCCCAATGGCAATCACAGTCTGACCCACTGCCAGCTCGCTAATATTGCCAAGCTGGACGGGGGCAATGCCTGCCGGAAGTTGTTCCACCTTGACCACAGCCAGATCGCTATCCAGATCCTGTCCGATCAATTTTGCCTCACGAATGATTCCATCAGAAAAAGTGACCTCGATCTGTTGCGCCCCTTCAACCACATGAGCGTTGGTGACGATGTGCCCACTCTCGTCAAACAGGAAACCCGATCCCTGACCAAACGGTATCAGCGAGCCTCCCTGCTGCCCATAGAGGGTGATATTGACAACGGCCGGGTTGACACGCGCGTATAAGTTGACAAGCAACGATTGTTCGTCCTCTACATTGGCAGGCATAGGAAATTGGGTAGCTGTGCCGATGGCCGGACTCACTGTAGTTGGACTGAGTGCACTACCTCCCGGAATTCCGTTGAATGGTGCTGCAAGGGAACAACCGAAGATGATAGCAGGTACAAGGAACAGGAACCACCTTTGATTTCTGAAAGCGATTTTTGCAGATTGCGTCATGACTATCCTTGGCGTCGCGTTTTGGAATTATGATCTCACCTTACGCAGTTTTGCCACACACCTGCCCCGGTACGGCTTAAGCCGCACGGTGCCGGGGGAGCCACAGACACTTGCACCTGACGCAAGTGCAGATGGAACACGGAGAAAAGCTCTTTGTTTTTACTCTGCGACTCCGTGTCTTTATTATCCCCGCCAGGGGACAGTGGCTGTGCTGCGTAACATCAGTTATGATCAATAGTGTGCACGCAAAACGTACCAGACGGTTGGTTTCCTTGCGCCCTCTATGGCGCAAGGATCACCGTTAGGATACCGCCAGGGGAATGGCTGAAACATCTGGTAAACCTTGCGTGCACGCAGGTATAGTAAGCCCCCTGTATAAAAAAGTTCTGTATAAATTCTGAATAAATGGTAAGAGACTAATCTGAGATGGCTGGCAAAGTGAGAGCGACAGTCGTGCCCTTATTCGACTCACTTCGGATATTCACATCTCCCCCGTGCTCACGGACAATCCAGCGGACAATAGCCAATCCCAAACCTGCACCTGGGATACGCTGGCCGGTAGGTGCACGAAAAAACGGTTCAAAAATCAGCGGGAGTAGATCTTCTGGAATACCAGAACCATGATCGCTAACCGTGATATGTACATTGCAGTCCTTATTGAATACACTGATCGTCACGTCTCCGCCGGGTAATGAATATTTCACCGCATTGTCAATCAAATTCATGAACACCTGCCGCAGGCGATCTGGATCACCACGTACAGACGCGGGCTCACAACGTTCAAGCTTCAGCTTAACATTCCTGGCAGTCAACATAGCCGACTCATAGACGTCGATGAGAAGGTCATCAATTGCAACCACTTCAAATGACGCCAGATGCCAGCCGGCCTCGGCTTGTGCGAGAAGCAGGAGGTCATCCAACAGGCGGGATACATGCCCCCCAGTACGTTGGAGCGCAGAAATAGTCTCGTGCCGACGTGCTGAATCATCGCCAAATGTCACGAGCAAATCAACATTGCCCAGCATTGAGGCTAGCGGTGTCCGCAGCTCATGAGCAGCTTCGGCCAGGAATCGCCGCTGACCTTCAAACAGGGACTGCAAGCGCCTCAACATCTCGTTAAACGTTGTTGCCAACGCGCCGACCTCATCATCCGGACCGGTGTACAGCACACGATGGGAAAGATCTTCAGCGTTCACAATATCCTTGGCAGTCTGCGTAACTCGCACCAGTGGACGCAAGCCCAGACGAGCCAGAATCCATCCACCAAGCAGTCCAAAGAGCGCCACGGAGGCGGCGCCCGCGGCATAGATAAGCCGCAGGCGGCTCAGTGTGGATTCGAGTCCGACTAATGATTCGCCCACCAGAATCGCGCCGGCAATTTGTCCATCGCGTTGAATAGGCTGGAAATACAGTTGCACAGGAAAACCAGAAATTTCCGCCGAGTCATAGAAACTCTCACCATTCAACACACGATCGAGATCCGAGGCAGGTGCATGGATTTGTTGAATTCCAAGGTTGAATGAGCGCGCCACGAGCGCGCCCTCCGCATTAAAAATCTGCACGTACACCCCGGGCGATCGAAACTCGTCGGTGGCTTCCTGTGACAAGCCTTCAATGGGTCGGTTTGGGATAACGGCGACGGCATCCGCTACATGCCTGGCGCGTTCGGCCAGCGTGTTGTTCACCTCCGCACGCAGGGAGTTTGAGAGGAGTTGGTATGAAACCAAAACAAATCCCATCAATCCAAGAGTGGTCAGGGACAGATGCCAAACGGTAAGCCTCCATCGCAAAGGGATCATATTCTTTCATCCTTCAGCACATATCCGATGCCGTACACAGTGTGAATCAACGGTGGATCACCAAGCTTTCGGCGCAGACGTGCGATGTATACGTCCAACAGATTCGGTTGGATTTCGGCGTCCTGCCCCCAGAGTTCCAAAACGAGCATCTCCCGCGTCAGAACTTGTCGAGGATGCAAGAGAAAATGAGTTAGCAAGTGGTATTCAGTGCGTGTCAGAGAAATGGGCTTGCCCGCGCGGCAAACGGTGTAAAGGTTCTTATCCAGTTCGACATCCGCGAATGTCATCCTGGAATCCACATCGACAGTACGACGCTGGAGCGTGCGCAGGCGAGCCAGTAGTTCATCGAAGGCGAACGGTTTGACCAGGTAGTCGTCAGCGCCAGCATCCAGCCCCATCACCCGATCAGGGATCGCGTTCCGGGCAGTCAACATCAATACGGGGCCCGTATAACCGCTCTCGCGCACGCGGCGACAGACAGCCATTCCGTCCATACCTGGCAGCATCACGTCAAGAATGATGAAATGCGGTTGGCATTGGTAGAATTTTGTCAACCCGTCTTCCGCCGTATGAGCAAGATGCACCCGATAACCAGCATATGTCAATCCTCGCCTGAGGTAATCGGCAAATTCTGTTTCATCATCAACAATTAGAATTTCTTTTTCCATGGAACGTTGTTCTTTTTCCTTGCATGAACCGATACCAATTCTTATCGCTAGTGGTCTTCGATATCTGCCTGGATCGTAATGCTGCCGGCCGTCTCGAAATTTAGTGTCAGTGAAATCGTATCACCCATTTGTAGGTCTTGCGTGAGTCCGATGAGCATGACATGAAGACCGCCAGGTTTGAAAATGATCTCCTGTTGTGCAGGTATAAGCACCGACTCCTGCATCTCCATGGACGCGACGTCATTGCTGCCCATCATGCTCATATGAACCTCAGCAGCGGAAGCGACATCGGTATTGATACTCAACAAACGATCCTCGGTGTTGGTCGCATTGCTGATAATGAAGTATGCCGCGCCGGTTTCGCCCGAAGCAGCAGGGCGAGCCCAGGCATCCATCACCTTGAATTCACCTCTTGCCCCACACCCACTGACAAACAAAGCCGGTAGCAGAAGTGCCAGAAATAACGTTCTGCTTTTCATAAAAATCTCCTCTTGCTGGATTTCATTTCTGTTGCGATTGCACTTCGATATATCCTATGCCTTGCCTACAACCGAGTCTCGTTCTGTGCCAGGCTGGCGTATTCCATCTGGATCGTTGTATGCTCAAGGCCAAATCTCTCCTTTAATTGTGCATTGAGCATCTCGAGGATTTTTTGTCCAGCCTGTAATGAGACACCATCTTCAAGCACGATATGCGCACTCAGGGCGTCCATGCCGGAGGTAATCGTCCATACGTGCAGATCATGCACGGCAGCAACACCTGAAATTGACCGCATCACATCCTCGACAGCTTTCAGATTGATGTGCGCGGGTGTGCCCTCCAGCAGGACGTTTACAGCCTGGGTCATCAACCCCCAGGTGCGCGGCAAGATGAACAGACCGATCAGCACGCTGAAAATGGGATCCGCGTAATACCAACCAGTGAAGTACATGATCAAACCGGCTACGATTACACCCACCGAACCAAGCGTGTCACTCACGACTTCCAGGAATGCGCCCTGTACGTTCAAGCTATCTTTGGAGCCGCGCCGCAGGTTATAGATGCCAATCAGATTCACGGCGAGCCCAACCACCGCGACGATCATCATCGGCAGACTGTTTACTTCAGGCGGCTCCCGAAAACGGCGATATGCCTCGTACAGGATATAGAACGACACCCAAAAGAGTATCAGCGCGTTGGCAAGCGCGGCCAGAATTTCGACGCGATAGTAACCATAGGTTTTTGCCGGTGATGCCGGGCGCTGGGTAATCCAAATGGCAAAGAGCGCCAGTCCCAGCCCGCCCACATCCGTGAGCATGTGAGCCGCATCTGCCAGGAGGGCCAGACTATTGGTGAGAAGGCCGCCCACCACTTCAACGATGAAGTAGGTAAATGTGAGTCCAAAGGTTAACATCAGGGCGCGCCGGTGTTGCATACCTGCGGAAAGGTTGGTTTGCATCATAGTCTTTTTCTCCAATCCGATTACGCGGCTTTCTGTTTTATCGAAACAACAGGCGCCCCCACATAATGATGGAGACCCCGGCCAGTGCAACCGCCGCGCCGAGTATATCAAAACGATCGGGACGCCAGTGGTCGAAGACCATCCCCCAGAGGATCGAAAGCACGACGAAAATCCCGCCGTACGCCGCATAGACGCGACCGAAGGCCGGCTCTGTTTGCAGGGTGGGGATCACCCCGTAGAGAAAAAGCACTGGACCACCGACAATGCCGATCCACAGCGCCCTGCCTTCCCGCAGCCACTGCCACACGAGGTATCCGCCCCCGATTTCTGCCAAACCTGCCAGAACGAACAGGATGAGTGATCTCAGGAGCGTGATGTAATCTAATGTCATTGGCTCTCCTTGGATTTTGTGGAAGCGATTAATTTGAAATACCGTCATCCACAGCAACACAGATCGCCTGGCGTGATCGGACAGTCCTCCAGCCTGATACAGCCGCATTGGAGACCCGTTTCGAGCACATGCTTCATCTGTTGTGCCCGCTCGATCAGCGCGTCCAGTTCAGTCACCTTGCGGCACGCAAGAGTCCGCCAGCGGGCGGCGGGCGGCGTATCGGGTGCGAAACCGTGGAATAATGTTTGAATCTCGGCAATCGTAAACCCAGCCTGTTGCGCCAATTGAACCAGCGCCAGTCGCTGGACTGCACCCAAATCGTAGTATCGCCGTCCCTTAACGCGTTTGGGTGAAGGAAGCAAGCCGATGCTTTCGTAATATCTCAATGCCGAGGGCCGCACACTGGCCCTTCGGGCAACTTCGCCAATGGTTAAGTCTTCCATGAGCGTTCTCCATCCTTTCTTGACTTAAAGTGCGCTTGAAGTGATACAGTCGCAGGCAACAAATTCCGGGTAGAACATTTCACACTTTATAGGAGTAAATTCATATGACAAACCGACCGAACTTAAGCAGGCTGACTCGTTGGACCGCCGCTTTGCTGGCGATCTCCACCGCATTATTCGCGCTGGCCGTCCTGTTGGAACGAAGCGGCGAGTCGCGCGAGACGCCCGCAGCCGGTGAGCAACTGGAGGCAGGGGAGTCTGCGGAAGAAAACGAGCAAGCGGAAGGTTCCCACACGGAAGGCGCGGGAACGGAAGCGGGCGGCGAGGAATCCGAAACGATTCTCGGCATCAACCTTGAAAACCCGTGGATCGTCTGGGGATTCGTGGGCATCTCGCTCCTCCTGGCTGTTGCGGTATTGCGTTTCGGGCGGACAGCTCTCCTGTTTACAATTCTGCTGGCAGGCGCGGCGGCGCTCCTGGATGCGCGCGAAGTGTTCTTCCAGTTCGGGCGTGCAAATATGCTGATAGCCGTCCTGGCATTCCTCACCGCTTTGGCCCATGCAGCGGCAGCAATCCTGGCCCTGAAGGCGTGGCGCGCTCTGGCGGCCGCCAGCCTATCCGCGCCGAACAAACAATGAACTTCAGGCCTTATCATGGGGTGGCAGTGCCATGATTCATATTCTCTTCCTCCGGAATCGGCGCGAAGCCTTTTTGCTGCAACAGGGTCTGCATGGCAGCGATCTCGCTTGTCTGCGCGTCGACAATGGATTGGGCCAAGGCGCGGACCTCGGGTCTATCCACGCGCGCGAGCGCAGCCTCCCCCATAAGCACACCACCACGATGATGGGCGATCATTAATTGCAGGAATAATCCATCGGCTTGCACACCTTGCAAATCGCGTAATTCATTCAACTGCGCCTGGGTAGCCATTCCAGGCATGCCATCGTTGGCAGGCATATCCATCCAAGTCATAGGTGGAGCGGTGCTGGCGATTGGATATTGCCATAGCGCTAGCCAGCCCTGCATCTGCCCGATCTGGGCCTGCTGTGTCAACATAATGTCCAGGGCAATTTGCCGCATTTCTGGATCTTCCGTCCGGTCTCGAAGCAGAGTTGCCATATCGACAGCTTGCGCGTGATGCATCATCATGTCCCGGGCAAAGCCTACCTCGGGAGAGTCCCTGCCTGGCGCGGAGGACTGCCGTACACCCAGCCCGAATCCGATCAACCCGGCAAGGACCACCGCCACGGCGAGCATCAGGAGAGTGCGGATGTTTACATCCCAGCCTGATTCTTTTGGATGCGATTTGTCCAAGGAGGACGTATCTTGCATTGGTTTTCTCCTATCCTGGTTGCCCTAGTCCACCGGTACACGGCGCACCTGGCTCCGGTCCTTGTGGATTAAGTTCATACTGCTCAATAAACGCTCCCAACCTGGGATCGTCAGCCTGTTCGAGTTGTAACTGATACCCCCAGGCAGAAACTACAATCGGACTTGGCAGATCGGGGTAGGGGCTCAAAAGACGAAAACCACTCTGACGGGTGAGAGTCTGTAATGCCTCGATTTCAGTAACAGACAGGTCTTGACTGTAGGTAATCCAGACCGCGCCATGCTCCAGCGAATGAACACCATTTTCATTCGCAATGGTCTCTAAATACACGCCGCAGTTCTGCCAGGCCGGGCTGTGCGCTCCTCCAGCAGGCGGCGTTTGATCATAAACCACCGGGCTATTCACATGCTCCCGCGCGAGACCGGGATGAGCCACTACCCCATCAATCTGCTGATTGCTGTTGCCACCGTCATTAAGCAAAAAGAAGATCGCCACGATCGCGCCAAGAGCTAGAATACCGAACAGAATTCTGGTGAGCAGTCCCTGGCGGCGCCGCGCCGATTGCCGGGCGGCCCTTTTTGAAGGAAGCGGTTTTACTTTATTGCGTTTTGTTTGCATAAGTTATCCTCGTCATAAACTATAAAATCTAAAACTACCGCTCATCTCATGATTAAGTAAACTTTTTGGATGAAACTGTAGGCTGAGATCTAAACATCAAGTTTACCTACGCCAGAGGCGTGCGACACTCTGTAAATCAAAATCCTCTATCAAGTTCGATCCTGGCTGGATCTTTTAGAATTTGCCTTATGTCATCTACGAGATCATTTGCGCTTGTACCGTAGGGAAATGTCATCAGCAGACTTCCGCTTTTATCAAGAACGTAAACACTGGCGGTATGACTTACCAGATATCCCGCGGCGCTGCTTGAATCCTGTTTTTCGACAAATACGCCCAAATCCTTCCACACCGCTTCCAGCTCCGGAATATTCCCGCTCAGCCCAATGAATTCCGGATTGAAACGCGCTGCATACGCGCCAACCTTGTCCGGCGTATCGCGTTCAGGATCCGCAGTGATCATCACGAATCGCACCTTTTGCGCATCTTCGCCCAGACTGTCATAAACCTGTTTGAAGGTCGCGAGAGTAATAGGACAAACATCGGGGCAACTCGTATATCCAAAAAAGAGCAGAACGATTTTGCCTTGTTGATCGCTCAGACGAAAAACTTCTTCGTTGGCAGTTTGAAGGGTAAAGTCAGTCACGGGCAATGGAGGGTCGATAACCGTGCCGTGAAAGGAATAAGGTTTTCTGAAGACAAATTCCACAAGCATCGTCAGCCCAATGACTGCTGTCACGATCAACAGCACAAAATACGGATTCTTCTTAATCATGTTTCTCTCTTTTATCCATTAGTTTTCTCGCGCCAAACATCCCAAGCCCAAGGGCTGGTACGGCGAGCAGGAACAGGATATATCCATGCCCCTGCCACGCCAGCACAATCCCTGCAATAAGCATGAGCAGGCTAAGGGTGATCATTGAGATTGCCAGACCTCCCTCCACATGGACCGTGTCAAACCCAAATACGGCGACGGAAAGCAGACTGATACCCGACAATATCATCACCACAACATCCACGGAGTGCGGCAAAATCCCTGGGATCGGAACAAGCACATACAGCCCAAGCCCTGCAAGCAAGGTAATCCAATGCCATTTCATATTTGTATATATTTTCTGTCTGTAGGATCTGTCAATGATTAGACTCCTTTGACCTCTTTTTCCGTTGCGGAAGGAACAGCGGCACATTCTTAACATAGGCTTGCCACTCCTCGCCAAACAGTTCGCCCAGTGAAATTTCTTCGCGCCGCGCTCGACGATAGAACGACAGCACGGTCATTATCAACAACACCAACGGCGTCCATGTGAGATATGCTAACAAGACACCAAGTATCACCAGCCAGTGGCCGAGATACATCGGATGGCGGATGAAAGCATATGGTCCGCGTTGGATGAGGCGGTGTTTTTCCTGCAATGGCGCGGACGAACCTGTGCTTACGCCATACATCGCGCCCAGTGCCCAGCGAGCCCACAGCGCGAGAAACAGCCCGACGAGAAAGATGATCAACCCGACGGAACGCCAAATCATTATGACAAGTTCTGACAACCGTAAGGGAAGCGGGAGCCACAACAGGAAACCAAGCCAGATAAACAAGGCAATCGCCGCAAATCCGAGAACGACCTGCGCCCAGGCAGGCAAGGCAAACCAGCGGCTCGAAATCTCCCACGCCGATTTTTGCGCGCGGATGCTGGCAAGCCAGCTTCCTATCACAACGATCATGAGGGCCGTTGAACCCGCACTCATCACCCAATCTGTGACGGTTTTCATGTTACCTTTGCTCGCGGTATCCCAACAGCCTCAGCGCATTCGCCACCACGACCAGCGTGCTGCCTTCGTGGAAGATGATGGCAATACCGATGCTGACAATGCCTGTCAGGGAGGTAATGATGAGCAAGGCGATCACGCCTAACGAGATGAACAGGTTTTGTACAATGATCGCGCGCGTGGCGCGACCCAATCCAACCGCAAAGTGCAATTTGGAGAGATCATCACCCATCAAGGCAACGTCCGCTGTTTCCAATGCAACGTCGGTGCCTGCACCGCCCATCGCGATGCCAACTGTTGCATTTGCAAGTGCAGGTGCATCGTTCACGCCGTCGCCGATCATGGCGACCTGTCCGTATTCATTCACCAACTCGCGGATCACAGTCAGTTTATCTTCTGGCATGAGGTCGGCGCGGAACTCAGTCAGACCGATTTCCTTAGCAATGGCAGAGGCGGAACGCGCATTGTCGCCAGTCAACATGATGGTGTGAGCCACGCCCATTTGTTGAAGCGCCTTCATGGTTGGCGCGGCTTCGTTACGAAGGGTGTCAGCGAGAGCTATGAGTCCTATGGCAGTTTGCCCCTTCGCGATCCACATCAGGCTCTTGCCCGTCTCCTGAAATGTCTGCGCCTTCTCAAGCGCCTCGGCAGATAACGTTACCGTTGCTTCGTCCATCAATTTGCGATTGCCGATCCAGATCGTTTTGCCATTCGAGACGGCGCGCAAGCCGCGTCCCGTCAGCGACTCGACTTCGTCCATAACGGAAACAGGCAGACCCTGAGTCTGAGCCGAACGGACAACTGCCTGTGCAAGCGGATGGGCAGAACGCGATTCCACTCCCGCTGCAAGCGACAGAATATCCGCTTCCTTCCACCCGGATTCCTGAAACGCCACAACATCCGTTACTTCAGGTTTTCCGTGTGTCACCGTGCCAGTTTTGTCGAAGGCGATGGCTTTGAGCCGACCGAGGTTTTCGAGAGGCGCGCCGCCCTTGACCAAGACACCATTGCGCGCGGCTTGCGCCACACCTGCAAGAATGGTGGCAGGCGTGCCAAGTGCAAGCGCGCAGGGAGAAGCCGCAACGAGGAGGGTCATGGCACGGAGAAAGGACTCACGGAACGGGAAGCCAAACAGAGGCGGCACGATAATGATCAGCGCGGTGAGAATGAGGACAGCGGGAACAAAAACACGCTCAAATTTTTCAACGGTTTGCTGGGTGGGTGATTTTTGCGCCTGCGCCTCTTCCACCATTTTCATGACACGGGCCAGTGTGGAGTCTTTGGCAAGGCGCGTGACTTTTACTTCCAGCGCGCCTTCACCGTTGACCGTGCTGGCAAAGACCTGATCGCCAGGAACTTTATCCACAGGAAGGGATTCGCCTGTGACCGAGGCTTGATCCACGCCAGAGTTTCCAGTGAGGATGACGCCATCCACAGGGATGCGCACGCCAGGGCGGACGATGACCACATCTTCCAATCGCAAAGATTCAACGGGAAGTTCCTGCTCTTTTCCATCACGGCGGACGAGGGCGACCTTGGGGGCGAGGTCCGCCAACGCGCGCACAGCAGCGCGGGCACGATCCAAAGCGCGTTCTTCCAGTGCATGACCGAGGCTGAAAAGAAAGAGAAGCAATGCACCTTCAGCAAATTCACCGAGGAACGCCGCGCCGAGCGCTGCCATTACCATCAACAGGTCGGTATCGAAATGTTTCTCTTTGATCGCATGCCAGGCGTGTTGTGAAATATCCCAGCCGCCAAAAATGTACGCGGCGATGTACAAAGCGGTCGCGGCAAGCACTGGCAGACCGAAGAAGGTTTCTCCCAGCCAGCCGATTAATAAGAGCAATCCCGCTGTGAGGCTGAATACAATTTCACGATTTTCTTTATACCAACTGCGGAATCCTTCCACAGGAATTTCATAGCCCAAAGATTGCACGCGTTTTTCGATGGCGGGACGGTCTATCTGATGCTTGTCATATTCCACACGCAGGCTCGCCGCGGCATAGTTGACATTTACTGCCAGCACGCCGTCCATGCGACCCAGGCTGTGTTCGATGACGGTCACGCAGTCCGAACAATCCATGCCCTCGATGGGAAGCAGGGCGTGATGGTAACGGTTTGCAATCCCCGCTCCTGCGCGTTCTGCCATGCGGCGCACCTGTTCGAGGGTAAGCAGGTTGGGATCGTAATGCAGGCACAGGTCAACAGGCGATTTGTCGCGTTCCAGGTGGGCGCGCAGAATCCCTTTCTGATTTTGCAATTCCTTTTCGAGACGATTGAGACATTCATCCTGCTCATCCTGCACATCAGGTAAAAGCAGGGGTATTTCCAATTCGATTGTTTTTTCCATAAACACAAATCCTCACAATGGTATCGTTTGCAAACAAGCATACTTACAGAGTACCGCATAAATAGCTAAACCAGAGTTCCGAAATCTCCCCGTGATTTTTATCGAACAGTTTAGTCATTTATGCAACAAGCGGTAACAGCCCTCACCTGGTTTCCAAACAGGTAGGGCAATCAATAAAGAATCTCTTCAACTATAATGTTGGTGGGTGGGAAATTTTCTTGTTCAAACACCAGGCAGTAGTATCATCTGGTGCGAAGCGTGGCGGAATACTGGGTTCACTAAGATTTGTTTTTGGGGTGTTCGGCAAAAGAAATCCTGCATGGATTGTACACACGGACTCGGGAAAGACATGCTGCACATTCCTAGTAGGAGTCGTCCAATGCTCCGCCAATCCAATTAAGATGGCAGCAAGCAGAAGCATCAGCAGGAGCGTTCGAAACACAATCTTCATTTTAACCATGCAGAACGTGGTCAAGACCCCGTTGGAAGAGTTCAATGACATGATCATCGTCAAGGCAGACAAAAACATTGCGACCCTGTTTGCGGGTGCGGATGAGCCGCTTGTCGCGCAGCCCGCGCAGCTGGTGTGAAACGGCGGATTTGGTCACGCCGATGCGTTCCACCAGTTCTCCCACTCCCATCTCGCCCTCGACTAGCGCAGCGATGATGCGCACGCGAGTGGGATCGCTCAGAGCTTCAAAGAGACTGGCGAGATCGGATGCAATTTCTGGCGTAATGTTCCTTTTGGGCATGTTTATACCCAACGGCGGACGCGCTTCTGATAATCGCGATAGGTTTCGCCGTATTTATCGAGCAAGAAGGATTCCTCGAGCCGAACTTGAATGTGAATCAACACAATGCCCAGCACGGTCACCACCAGTGTGGCAGCAGTTGGGACAGTCAACGATAGTCCCACCAGCATCGTGATCATACCTAGAAATATGGGATTGCGCGAGATGCTGAATAATCCGTGCTGAACAAGTGCGGAAGAGGTCTTCTCATCTATGCCGATTCGCCATGAATCGCCCATTTGGATTTGTGCGATGAGCACCCAAACAAAAGCGCCAGCAAGCAAGGCAAGACCCATTCCCGTCAGCCAGGTTGAGTTGAGCCAGGAGATGGGCAAGAGGAAATTGTACAGCGATTCAAAAAAGGAAAAAGTCAGCACAATCATGGCGGTCGCAACCAGGGTAACGCGAAACAGTTTTCCCACGTAATCATGAACTGTATCACCGTTTCCAAGAGCGTATGGGTTTATCCCCGTGCGTTTCCAGGCAATGTAGGAGCGCCAAAACATGGCGAGTCCAAAGAAAAGAATCAGATAGATGGGGAGGATGATTTTCAGATAGGTGGTCATGCTTTATATTTAATAGTTGAACAGTTGCTCAACTATTAAATAATACTATATCCCTTTCTGCGTGTCAAGCTGAAGGACCGAGAATAATCAAAATCCTTGACAACTTCATACCTCAGAGTAAAATATCATTACATACTGATATAATGATATGAGGAACCATGTTAATCACCTCCACCACCTCCAGCATTGAACTGCAAGCCAAACTGTTTCGCGGCTTTGCGGACCCCTCCCGTCTCTCCATTCTCCAAGCCCTGCGCGAAGGTGAACGCACCGTCAGCGACCTGGTACAAACCACGGGATTCACCCAACCCAACGTCTCGAATCACCTTTCCTGTCTGCGTGATTGCGGGCTGGTCACCGTCCGCCAGCAGGGACGGTTTGCCTACTACTCCCTGAGCGATGACCGCGTCGCAAAATTGCTCCTTCTAGCAGATGAACTCCTGTCGGATGTCGCGCGCGGCGTCTATGAATGCACTCGTTATAACCTTCCTCGAACAGAAAGTCGCAAGTAGTCTTGACATGAAATTACAGTATCGTGTTCTCATTGCCTTCCTGATCGCTTGGGCAGTCGATTGGCTGACCAAAACCTGGGCGGAACGGACGCTCGCGCTACATGACCCTGTGCAAATCATCGGTAAGTTTTTCCGTCTGGCTTTGGGCTACAACACCGGTGTGGCATTTGGCATGTTCGCGAACGACGGAGTCTGGCCGTTGATTGTCACAGGCCTTATCATTATCGGCTTGGCAGTTTGGCTGGTGCGAGCACTACTCACAGATGAGATTCATCCCGTCGCAGCCTGGCCCATTGGGTTGATTCTCGGCGGCGCGGTTGCTAATTTTGTGGACCGACTGCCCGATGGCCGTGTGACAGACTTTCTGGATATAGGCATCAGCGCGGCTCGTTGGCCGACCTTCAACCTGGCAGATAGCTTCATCGTGGTAGGTGTCGCTGTCTTGCTGTGGATAAGCATGATGAGCAAACATCAGGAGAAGGATCAACAACCGTGAAGGCATTACGAATCTACGGAGTCACCGAATGAGCCAAACATTTTTTCACAGCGTGTTTGCTGCGATCCGTGTGCATTTCCAGTGGCGGGCTCGACAGTCGCAGGAGTGTTCGCCTTGCCCATAGCAGCCTGGTACACGAAATCAGCGAGTTTGTTTTCATCGCAGTGGACTACGAATGTTAAAAACATAGACCACACAATAACAAGGATTTAATATGTCAAATTTTCGAACGCTAGAAAT
The DNA here is from genome assembly GCA_964489725.1 of uncultured Anaerolinea sp. Classification (GTDB taxonomy): domain Bacteria; phylum Chloroflexota; class Anaerolineae; order Anaerolineales; family Villigracilaceae; genus Defluviilinea. Next base: position 40,754 of record CAZBAX010000053.1, read on the forward strand.
CCCCATCTCAGGCATGGACTGCGCTGAATGCACCCAGCACGTCCAACACGCCATCGAAAAATTACCTGGCGTGCAATCCGTGAATGTGTACCTTGGCACAGAGAAAGCCGTAGTGAAACTTGACCCCGCGCTGGTGGACATGCCTGCCATCCACGCTGCCGTTCAGGGCGCGGGATATGACGTGTCCGCTTCGGACTCCCCCAAAGTTGATCCCGTTTCGATGGGGGATGCTTCGACAAGCTCAGCACAAGTTTTCAATCGCCGATTGACGATCCTGTTAGTCAGCGTGTTCGCGATCATTTTGAGTGTAGTGATCTTCGGCGAAGGCTTGGGATTGTTCGACTTTCTCAATGACCTGATCCCCTTCCCGCTCGGCGTTTTGTTCGTGATAGCGGGCGGTTATCCTGTCTTTATGAACGTCATCCGCGCCACATTGAAACGCCAGATCATCTCACATACTCTGATGACGATTGGTGTCATTGCTGCATTGGTGGTGGGTCAATGGGTTACTGCCGCGCTTGTGGTCGTATTCATGCGTGTTGGCGATTATGTGGAGAACTTCACGACCGAATCCGCCCGCCGCGCGGTAAAGGAATTGACATCCCTCGCTCCACAGACCGCCCGCGTGGAACGCGATGGAGCAGAATTGGAAGCCCCCGTCGCTGATGTGAAGCTTGGTGAGACCGTCATCGTGCGTCCAGGTGAAAAGATCGCGGTGGACGGCGAAGTCATAGGCGGACAGGCGACCATCGATCAATCCGCCATCACAGGCGAATCCATGCCTATTGAAGCCGCAAGCGGGACGCATGTGTATGCGGCGACAATTGCGAAACTGGGCAGTCTGCGCATCCGTGCTGAACGGATTGGAACGGATACAACCTTCGGACGCGTGGTGAAGATGGTGGAGGAGGCAGACGCGCATCGCGCCGATGTCCAGCAGATTGCCGATAAATTCAGCGCCTGGTATCTACCTGTGGTCGCCGTGATTGCGGGGCTGACCTTCCTGTTCACCCGAAACCCATTATCTACCGCTGCTGTTCTGTTGGTTGCCTGCTCCTGCTCCTTCGCACTGGCAACTCCCGTTGCCATGCTCGCCTCCGTGGGCGCGAGCGCGAAACGCGGGCTACTGATCAAGGGCGGCAAGTATCTTGAATTATTGGCGCGTGCCGATGTTCTGCTGGTGGATAAAACTGGTACGCTCACCCTCGGTCAGCCGCAGGTCACCGATGTAATCTCGTTGAATGGACTATCCCGCGGAGAAGTGCTGAGTCTCACTGCATCCGCCGAACGCTACTCAGAACATCCACTGGCTGAAGCCGTGCGGACACTCGCTCGTGATGAAAATGTTGCTCTGCTTGAACCGACAAATTTTGAGTCCGTGCCCGGACATGGCGTGCGCGCCATTGTAGATGGATATCGCATCGCAGTAGGCAATCGCCGCATGATCCCCGCGGCTGAATCCTTGCATCTTACTGCTGACCTCGAAGCGCAGGGCAAAACACTTCTGTTTTTGGAAAGTAATCATCAACTGGTTGGCATACTAGTGGTTTGTTGGATAAGTTTTGCAGTAAATTCGAAGCGTGCCAATGGCTCATCAGGTGCGATTTCAAGCGTGATTTCAGCGTTACCACGGGTTGCATTGCTTTTAATTTCGTGCAGTATTTATCCAACAGACCACTAGCTGCCCAGGATTCACTGCGCTCCGAAGTTCCCGCCTCGTTAGCCGATGCCCGTTCTCTGGGCATCCGTCACATTGAACTACTCACTGGCGATAACGAACGCACTGCATTTGCGCTGGCAGAAAAATTGGGTGTTTCCTATCGCGCAAACCTTCTTCCAGAAAACAAGATTGATATTGTAAAGGAATACCAGGCAAAAGGATATGTTGTCCTCATGGTCGGCGATGGTGTGAACGATGCGCCCGCGCTTGCCCAGGCGGACGTTGGCATTGCAATGGGTGCGGCAGGCACAGATGTCGCGATTGAAGCGGCGCACATCGCCCTCATGCGCGAGGATTGGACACTTGTGTTAGCGCAAAGTTAGAATGTCACCTATTAGACAAAGTAGGAATGTCCCCGCCG
>CAZBAX010000054.1:0-39258 GCA_964489725.1 uncultured Anaerolinea sp.
GCCGATTGTTGATCCGGTGAAACAAAAAATTCCGTCAACTCAAGCATTCCCCCGTGCTCGATGGAACGCGCATAGGCGATGATCTCCCCATCATTTTCAGCGACCCAGAAGTGAGCGCAATCCTTTGCCAGGAACTCAAACATGGATCTACGCCGGTCCCAGAGTGACTTCAATACTTCAGGGTCATTCCCGCCGGTGATGGCCATCACGTTCATCCGTTCGCTGTAATCCATGATGGATTTGGCAAAAACCTGAAATACAGCAGACGAGTCATCGATGGTCGCTGTTCGATAGGTGATGGTCATGGTCGGTTTCCTTTTCCGTTGCAGAGTGCCGTCATTGCGAGCGGAGCGAAGCAATCTCACACAAAATTATCGATTTGCAACTCTGAATGAGATTGCTTCGTCGCAATGGCGCCGAGGCGCCACTCCTCGCAATGACGGAAATGTGTTTCGTGATATAACCTGTAATTTTTTATGATGTGAGTAGTAGAATAAAAATATCTCTGGCAATGAATCTATTCAAATATCTTCTTCTGATTGTAATTTTCTTGGCTTCCATCAGCGCCTGCACGCAAAGTATACCGCCTCAACTCAAGCTGGAACTGGTTGCAGAAGGATTCACGTCACCGGTCGCGTTGATCGATCCCGGTGATGGAAGTGGGCGTCTCTTTGTGGTGGATCAAACAGGACTGATATGGATTCTCTCCGATGGCAAACGTTTGGAAACTCCATTCCTCGATGTACGCGAGAAGATCGTCGAGTTGAATGATTTCTACGATGAACGCGGCCTGCTGGGGCTGGCATTTCACCCAGACTTTGCCGACAACGGTCGTTTCTATGTTTCGTACAGTGGTCATCTGGGAAATGACTTGTCACCAGAGGAATGGGATCACACTACCTATATTTCTGAGCTTGCAGTTTTCACAAACGATCTTAATCAGGCGGACCCAGATTCAGAGCGTGTCATCCTGGCAATGGATAAGCCCGGCTACAACTATGAAGCGGGCCACATTGCCTTCGGTCCGGATGGATATTTATATATTGCGACTGGGGATAGCGTCCGTGACCCTGCATCACAAGCGGGGATGTACGCACAGGATGTCAACTCTCTGCTCGGAAAAATTCTGCGCATCGACGTAAACGGGACGGCGGAATCCGGCCAAGGATATTTGATTCCCGCTGACAACCCGTTCACGACCGGGGCAGGACGCCCGGAAATATTTGCGTATGGGTTTCGAAACCCATATCGCTTTTCATTCGATGTGGCGGAGGATGGAGAGTCTCGTCTCTTTGTGGCAGATGTAGGGCAGGCGATGATGGAGGAAGTGAGTCTCGTCGAAGCGGGCGGCAACTATGGCTGGCCGATCCGTGAAGGGACGCGCTGCTTCGACCCTCAGCGTTGGGATCGGCCCCTCGAAGGCTGTTCCACATCCGGCTTGTCTGAGCCGGTGATCGCCTATCCCCATCAAGGTGATCTGTCTGCGTTCATCGGTGGATTTGTCTATCGCGGCTCCGCCATCCCGGAATTACGTGGCGCTTACATCTTTGGCGATTGGGGGAGAGGCAACGGGCATTTGTTCGCAGCACGCCCACGTCTGTTGAATTTGGGACAATGGAATATCACGGAAATACCTGTCGAAATGGATCAATTGCTTGGCATCGGGCAGGATCAAAGCGGGGAAATCTATCTGCTCACAAAAGCACCCGGTATCGGCGCCACCGGCACAAGCGGAGTGATTTACAGGATTGTGTCGTAGGCGGGGAACCTGTTTGTATTGGGAGGTGTACCTTCTACAAATGCCGCCAAACCAGCGGCAGCTAAGGTCTAAAAAGGAGCATTTAGAAATGAAAATCAAACGTCATCTTTTGCTGCTTGCATTGGTGATTGCCCTGGTGGCGATCCCAACGTCTGTGGTGTTTGCGAAGGAACTTGGCATGCTCACGATCTCAGGTCCTGGCATCAAAGGCGAGGTATCCCTGAACGATCACGAAGCCATGATGGATTTGGAGCAGGCAGGTTTCTTCAGTACGTCTGCCCTTGCCAACGCCCCGGATGACATCAATATGGATATGGGCTACAACATCACCGCTCATTTGAACCTGGACGGAAAGCTTGTACCCTTTGTTCAAATGGTCTACTATCCCACCAGCGCGACACAACCGGGCTATGTCCATTACGTTGGCCGTCTTGAAGGCGAGTCCCTGCGGACTGTGGACGAGTGGAGTCTCCTGAATCGGCCATCAGATCGAGTCCTGCGAGTGCTGATGGAAGACAATAACATCACGCTTCAATCCGCGCTGTTGTCCGGCCCCGTGGTCCCTGCGGCCGCGAAGCCCGTAACTGATACAGAACCCGTGGTCGCCGCGCAACCCGTAACGAATTCGGAACCAGTGACTGCTCCCGTGGCAGCCCCATCACGCAGCGCATCTGTTTATACGGTCCTCGCCATCGCTGCGATCTTTGTGCTTATGATGGGTGCAGGGCTGCTGATGCGGCGTCGAACGATCAGCCATACAACCACGTAAAATTTTTTCAGAGCGCCTGTTTCTGAAAGATGTCGTCCCAGATCTGAGACGACATCTTTTTGTTTATGCTACTCAGGTTGGTTAACAAAACGTCGAACTACGGGTAAAATAGATTCCATCCTAAATTTTTCACCCCACCGCGAAAGGTGGGTACCTACAATCCAAGGAGATCTTCCCATGTATCACACCATCATCATCGTCGGCAACGTTGGCAAGGACCCTGAAATGCGCTATACGCCTTCCGGACAGGCCGTCACATCCTTTTCTGTGGCTACGAATCGCCAATATTCAACCGGAAATGGCGAGCAAGTAAAGGAAACCATCTGGTTCCGCGTGACCACCTGGGGCAAACAGGCAGAGATCTGTAACCAGTATGTCAAGAAGGGCTCCAAAGTTTTGGTCGAAGGAAGGTTGACACCCGACAAGGCAACTGGCGGGCCGCGTACGTACACAAGACAAGATGGTTCTGCCGGCGCGTCCTTTGATGTGACGGCTGGTACCGTTCGCTTCCTGTCTTCGCGCGGCGAGGGTGGTGAAGGCCAGGTGATGGGCGGCATGGAAGGTGCAGAGATCCCTGCCGAAGACGATATTCCGTTCTAGAACAGCCTGTATGAGGCTGATGGTCCTTGCTGTCCGGGACTGTTAGCCTTCCAGGTTTTACACCATAGGACTGAACGTATGACGACACCTGCTCAACCCGTTGGGCCGAAGATCAACATTCCTGAGGGGTCCGAACCAGCCTATGCCAACCTGGCTCGTATTTCGCATTCTCCCGCTGACATCGTTATAGATTTTGCACAAATCCTGCCGGGTGACACCACGGCCAACCTGCGTTCACGGATCGTGATGACGCCACTCAGCGCAAAATTGCTTATGCGTGCCCTCACCGAAAATCTAGCGCGCTATGAAGCGGCATTTGGTGAGATCCGGGTTCCCGGCAACAGTTCACTCGCAGAAAACTTATTTCGTCCCTATCATCCTCCGGAACCTCCCCCCGATCCTCCGAAGGAAGGAAATTGACAACTCCACGTAGTACAGTGCCGCACGCGTGCGATGTTAAACTTGCAATTTGAATTTCAATCTGGAAAGTCATTTGGAAGTTTGTAGGAATCAGGCGCTAGAGAAGAAAAGATGATGCATAAGCTTGAAGGTATAGCCAACCAAATTCGCGAAAAGTTCGACGTCCGCACGGCGATGCGGGATGAGGCGCTGAAGCAGGCCCGGGCTTTGACGCGCGCCTGTTCACTTGCCATCCGTGCAGTGCACAGAGATGACAGGGATGGAATGGATTTCCAACTCGCTGAGGCGGGCCGGCTGGCAGACAAGCTGCGCGGTGAGCTTGCGCCGCATCCCGATCTTTTCTTCGCCGGTTACACACAGGATGCCCTCAAGGAATTCGTGGAGGCCAATATCACCTGTGCGCTGATCCAGAACCATCCGCTTCAGACTCCTGAGGATCTGCAAGTGGAAGAAGCGACGTATCTCAACGGCCTGGCTGAAGTGGTCGGCGAGCTGCGTCGTCGGACGCTCGATATTTTGCGCTCGGGCTACTCAGAAGAAGCGGAACGTCTGCTGGGTCACATGGATGAGATCTACTCGGTACTGGTGACCATGGATTATCCCGATGCCATTACCAACGGTCTGCGCCGTCAAACCGACCTGGCGCGCGGTATTATCGAAAAGACCCGCGGCGATGTCACCTTCAGCTTTCGCGGGGAACAACTGACCCAGGCGATTCAGCAGTTGAGCACGGAACTGAATGCGGGGCAGACCGAAGTGGGGCAGGGAGGCGGGTTATCCATCCAACGAGACGATGATGAGTAACCCATGGCACGCGCCAGAAAAAAGTATCCGCTGATCGTCTATCAGCACATGCTGAATCGCTGGTGGCCGGCCATGATTACCCTGGGACTCGGCATGTTCGGAATCGCATATGCTGAGTATCTGGAGCCTATGGCGCCGTTCCTTCCCTGGCGCTGGCAATTGGCTGGCAGCGTTGGCGTACTGGCAATTTTGGTGGGATTGTTTTTTTTAATCGCGAAACAGTTTGCATACGTGCAGCCTCAACTCCATTCGTTGAAGCTTGTTACTCCTTTTATGCGTCTCGCTATTTCCTATAAGCGCATCCGAAAGACGACAGCCACCGAAATGCATTTTCTTTTTCCGAAGAAGAGTATGTCTGGCTGGGTCCAGGATATTTTTGCGCCTCTTTCCTCCAGGACCGCACTGGTGATCGAATTGAGTGGTTACCCGGTCTCGCCGAGATTGTTGCGCTTATTCCTGTCTCGATTCTTTTTCAAGGATAAGACGCCCCATCTTGTCATCCTTGTCCAGGACTGGATGAGTTTTAGCGCCGAGCTGGAAAGCATGCGTTCCGGCGTAGACCCAAATCCACCGGGGCAAAAACGGCCGCCCAGCTCCATTCTTTCACGATTGCCACAAAAATGAATATTTACTTTGCCTGTTCCATCACAGGTGGGCGCGAGTTCGAGTCTGTGTATCAGGTGATCACCACAGCATTGATCGATGATCGTCATCAGGTGCCAACGGCTCATTTGGCGGAATCAGGCGTTATGGCGTTGGAAGCGGTGATCGATCCGTTTGAGGTGTACAGCCGCGATGTGACATGGATCCGCGAAAGCGATGCATTGATCGCAGAAGTCAGCGTTCCCTCGCATGGCGTGGGATATGAGATCGGCTTTGCACTAGGATTGGGAAAACCGGTATTGGCTTTGTATCAACAGGGGAGAAATGTATCGAAGATGATCTGTGGCAACCCGGATGCAAACTTGTACGTGATGGGGTATGAGAGTCCGGGGCATGCAATCGCACTTATCCGAGAGTTTTTGTCCAGGGCGTTTTATTCGTGAAAAACGTCACTAATTATCGGTTACATTCTACGATGGCAGAAAGCGAACGCATCGACTATTATGAAGACGGAGACGGAACAAAGACACCTCCAAATGCTCCTCACTGTCTCCTCCTTTGGCGAAAGCTTCCGCCGGACTAACTGTTCGGCGGAAGCATTTTTAACGATATGGAGTCCGTCATTGCGAGCGGAGCGAAGCAATCTCATGCTTCATTAGGGAGGCTTACTCACGAATTGGATGTGAGATTGCTTCGTCGGGAAGTGCGCCCTCCTCGCAATGACGGAAAGTGTGGAAAACTATTTCTTGCCGATGGTAGCCGGTTCAGAAAGAATGGGAAGAACGATAAAGAAGGAACTGCCCTTGCCCTCCACCGATTCGACCCAGATGCGTCCCTGGTGACTCTCCACAATTGTCTTCACGATGGCCAGCCCAAGCCCAGACCCCTCGACCTCCGAGTCGATATTGCTGCCCCTGTAGAATTTATCGAAGATGCGTGGCTGGTCAGCAGCCGGGATTCCCGGTCCATTATCGGTGACTTTGAGGATCATTTGGTCGGCCTCGGCCTGAATGGAGATTTCGATTTCGCCATTCTGCGGAGCATATTTGATCGCGTTCCCGACCACATTATCCATCACCTGGCGCAGGCGGATGGGATTGGCGCGCAAGGCCGGTAAGGCTGTGCCAATGTCGGTTTTGACGGCCAGATGCTTCGTCTTTACCTGTCCATGCAGGATGTCGAGCGTATAGCGCAGGATCCCCTCCAACTGGACGAACTCGCGGCGCGTATCAAACCCCGCTTCGATGCTTCCAATATCCAGCAGATCATTGATCAGACCGGTAATTTGTTGAACGCTCTCCTGAATGCGACCGAGGAAATCCTTCTGCATTTCGTTCAGCGAACCGGCGCGTTCCACGAGCTCGGTATAGCCGATCACAGATGTCAGTGGTGAGCGCAGGTCATGCGAAACCGTATGGACGAACTCACTGCGGATCCGGTCCATTTCCTTGAGGTAGGTAATATCCTGCATCGTGAGGGCAAAACCGACGTCATGAATGGCAGTCAGTTGTGCATTGCCCACCCTGCCATCGGCAAAGCTGACTTCATGATATTGTAGTGGGTCATGATGATCTGTGCGCACCAGCAGCGAACGAAGATCGGGATGTGAAATCACATCCAGAACGGGTTTTCCAACCGCATTCTTTTCGTCGAGCCCAAACGCCCGGCACATGGCTGGGTTGATCAGAATAATGTGATTCTCCTGGTCGAGGATCATGACACTGTCATGAATATTGAGGAATACCGACTCCAGCCGCATCCGTTCTGCTTCAGAGATCTGGGCCCGTTTTTGAAGCGAGGCGGTTGTGCGTTTTACCTCACGCCTGAGCCAGTCACCGACTCGATGGGCATTCCGCAGGCTGGTCTCAACCGAATCGACAATATCTGCTGTACGGAGTGGTGGAACCAGAAACCCACTCAGTCCAAGTCGCAATACGCCCTTGATCAGGTCCGGGCGTGCCTCTGATGCGTAGAGCAGAACCGGAATCGTTGGAAAACGTTCCAGAAGTTCCCTGGCGATTTTCAATCCCTCATGACCGTAAAATGTCTCGCCGATCAATAGCAGGCTGGGAATCGATTCCTGTATGATCCGTGACAGTGACTCGGTATCTTTGGCAACGGCGATTTCATAGTTGCCAGAGAGCAGAGTACGCTGCATTAAATTCAAAATGGCGGAATCTTCCAATGCAAGTAAGATGAGATCGGGCTTCGACATAAGATGTAGGGAGATTTTACTGCTTTTTTAGGCTGATGGGGGCAGGGGGTGTGGTTTTTTCAGACGCGCGAGCCATGCGCTGCAATGCAGCTCGTGCTGTCTTGAGCGCCTCCCGCTGAGGTCCTGAAAGATTACCGGTCATTTCTGTTAGTAACAGGTCGATCGGGTACGTTGCAGCTTTGAGATCCTCCATGATCGCGCCGCGGATCGATTCAGCCGCCGCATTCTGACGCTTTTCCACTTCGCGGGAGACCTGCCGGGTATCGTTCAGTGCACGGAACAAGCGCGCATTTACCAGATACAGCGATGCATAATCAGCCACCGCTTCAAGCAGCGTCTCTTCGACCTTTTCGAACGGGCGTAAATCTTTGCGAACCGCCACGAGCGTTCCGATCACTTCCTTTTGGATCTTGACGGGCACTGCGCAGGCAGCCTTGCCAAAGTTGGCCACCCGGAACTTGAGCAGTGGTTCACCTTCAATGGACAATGACTCCCCCGAAAGAGCCACCAGCGAGCTGATGCCATCATCGAGAGGCGTGTTCATCTTTTTCGCCCATACCTCTGGCAAACCCCGCTGTGCAGCAAGCAGATAAGACTTGCTCTCATCACTGCGCAGCAGAAGCCAGGCCATTGTCGCATCCGTGACCTGGACGGCCCCATCCACGATCCGTTGCAAAACAGCACGCTGGTCTGTGATGCTAATGACCGCCTTGCCAATGTTAACAATTGCCGTCAGCTCACGCGCCCGGCGCTGCAACTGTTGATTGGTTTCGCTCAATTTCAGATCGAGGCGCTGCCGATCGCGAAGCTCGTGGACCCGGCTGAGAACGCGTTCCACGGCAGCGATCACTTCAGCATCGCGGGCCGGCCAGAGAAGGTAATCTGCCGCGCCCAAACGAAACGCCTGAATGATTTCCTGCTCCTGGCCCTTTCTGGCGATCACCAACAGGGGCGTCGTTACTCCCTGCGATGCAAGCGCGATCAGCAAGTCCTTGGCGCTCAGTCCAGGAAGATTCATATTGGCAATGATCAGGTCAGGGGGAGATTGAACCGAGCGTTTAATGGCAGCGGACGAGTCTGACACAACATCTACCTGGTAACCAGCCGACCGCAACGCCTGACGTGCGATCAAGTCACTGATTTCAGGGTCATGTTCAACTAATAGAATTCGGTCCCCGGAAGATGCCATACTCTCGCTCTCAAGTATATTCGTTAATCCGCTATGCAATCTGGATTGTAACACTCTTTATATTCAAAGAAAATTTACGGGTGGTGAGCATGAAGCAAATAGACGCGCGAGACTCGAACGTCTCAGGCATCGCGCCGCCGGTCACAGGACTTCTGTACTAGTGGAGCTTGAAAACAGGATGGGATGTCCCCGTGACCAGGCCGCGGTGATTCATGATGGACTTTTCGGGTCCGAACGCAGCCAAAGCCTGTTCCTGTTTCGAGGAAAGGACTCCCAGCTGACGGAGGATCTCGACCACCACAGCCGGGCGGACGCGGCTTATCGATTCGAGTCTGCTGCCCAGGCGTGATGCATCGCCGTCAGACACTTTGACGGTGATGCCGATGCCGGGCGAATCAGGGCCCAACGTACCGGGCAGTATGCCGACGATCTGGTACCCCTCGGCGCCGCGTTTACAGACGAACTTGCCCTCACCCACTTTCATCAGCTGTTCGTCGAACTCGCCATATCCACTGACCATTTCGGGATAGCTGGTCATTGCAGCCGTGATCTTGCGGCAGGATGAGGCGCGTGGTTCCGAGAGTTCGTTTGGATCGCAGAGTCGCGCGAAGCCATAGGCGGCGTTGTAGAGTGGCACCGCGAAGTTGGGCGCGGAGCAGCCGTCGATGCCGAGCCGGATCTGATCAACGGTCAACAGGCACATCTCGGCGAAAGAAGCGAGGATGTCCTGCTGGATGGGATGATTGATATCGAGATAATCCTCCAGCGGAAGGCCGCGCATCTTTGCATAGGCCAACATGGCTGTATGTTTTCCTGAACAGTTGTTGTGATTGGTGCGCGGTTGCCTGTCCTGGACGATCAGGGTCTTAAGTTCATTTACATCGCCAGGCATATGCGTGCCGCACTGTAAAGACGACTCCTCCACACCGACCTTGTTTTGCAGCGCGATGACAGCCTGTACATGCATGTCGCTGCCTTCGTGGGAAGCACACGCCAGCGAGAGTTCGCGCGGCGTGAACTGGAAATATTCCATGCCGCCGCGTTCCACGAATGGCAGTGCTTGAAACGGCTTGGCGCTTGAGCGTAAAAAAGCGACCGTTTGCGGGTCGCCATAGGATGCGATCAATTTTCCTTTCGAGTCGACGACTGCAATCGATCCATAATGCACTGACTCAACGAGTTGTCCACGCGTGACTTCGAAGAGGGGCTGCAATGTCACTATTCCTCCAGCAGGTGGTGTGACGACGGTTGGTAATGTCTGGCATAGTAATGCTGCAACCCGTAGCGCAGGCGCTGCAGGTATTGCCTCTGACGCGCCGCGGGAGCTTTGAAATCCTTGAGGATCGAGTCAGCGAGTTTGTCTGTTGTGGGGTGGGCAGGTTTCTTTTTGGCAAGCTTATCCACTTTATCGTAGATGCGTTTGAGAATATCGATTTGCGTGCGCACGTTCTGCTGCGTCACAACACCGCCGCGGCTGCTAACGATCGTAAAGCCTTTATATTCAGGTTCCTGCAAAATCTTCAATGTCTCGATCCAGGCGGGCAGGTCAGCATGGGCCAGGAAGGGAGGCTGTCCCTTCAGCACGCTATCGCCGATGAAGATAATTTTTTCCTCTGGCAGAGTGACCCAGATGGCGCCTGACGAAGGGCCGGGGCGGCTCTCCAGCAGGATGGGTGTGTCGCTCCAATGGATGGTGATCTTCTCCACGAAGGATATTTCCGGCGGGGCCCAGCGAACGCTGCCGAGGCCGGGGATAGACTCCCAATTTGCGCCGGTTTCATCGCCCTGGGCCTTGAACGTGTTCGGACGGTTGCGAAAGGCCTGCGCGGTTTTCTCATGTGCGATCACCGTGCAATCCATGGCCCGCACTCCCAGTGTACGGTCGGGATGCGCATCCAGATTGATCAGCACCCGTTCGGGGCCGTTGCCCATGCCCATCAGCGAGGCGCGCCAGGTGCGGCCATCCTCAGGCGAGGGGGGCGCATCGATCTGGATCAAACCGCGCGGTTGAATGATGACTCCCAGGGTTACACCCAGATATCGTTCTTCGATATAAATATTCTTTGCAATTGCATCCATTGAAAAGTACTGCTCCTGTTGAAGGGATACTCACCTAAATTTTATGACACACGTTTTTGGAATTTCAGACAGCGTACCCATAAGGCACGATGAGATGTCTGACTCCAAGGTTAACACTATTCTTTTTGTGCTGCTGCTTGTTCAGCAGTTGCCACAGGCAGGGTGAAGTGGAATGTGGCGCCATTGCCCGGCTCACTCTCCACCCAGATATGGCCGCCATGCCCCAGCACAGCAAGCCGGCAGAACGCCAGACCGATGCCCAATCCGCCGGCCTTGCTGTTGCCGCGCAGGCGCGTAAATTTGTCGAAGATCCGATCCTGTTCGATCAACGGGATCCCAGGTCCGTTATCTGTTACCCACATGTGGATCCAGGCTTCCTCCTGCCGCGCACCTACTTCGATCGTGCCAGCCACAGAGGTGAACTTGCTGGCATTCTCCATCAGGTTGATCAACACGCGTCGGGCCATATCTTCATCGACCCAAATGGGAGGAAGATCATTCGGCAGGTCACTCAATAATTTCTGCCGTCGTCCCTCTGAAATATGTGCCACATCGTGTACGGCATTTCTCAGCAGGGCAAGCGTATCCACCACTTTCTGGTCTGCCACGGGTTGGCCGGACTCTAATTTATTCACATCCAGCAGGGAACTGACAAGGCGCTGGATCCGGTCGGTGGAATTCTCTGCAATTTTCAGGATCGAAAGAACCGTATCCTTATCATCGTCGGTCACCATCCCATACAGCACGTCGAGACTCGAAACAATATTCGCCAGTGGAGATCGAAGATCGTGGTAGATCATGGCGGTCAGGTCCTCGCGCAGGCTGTCGAGTTCCTTACGCTCTGTGATATCACGCAGGATCCACTGGATCGAATCGGCTTCGTCGAATTCGACGCGGCGTGCATGGACTTCGATGGGCAAATGTGATTCGTCATCACGGTGCAGCGACGATTCATAGGAACAGGTGCGATTCTCGCGCAGCGTTTCGAATTCCATGCCAATACGATTCCAGCTCACTTTGTGAATCTGATCGATGGTCATGGCGTGGAGTTGTTCATGAGTGTAACCGCTCAGCAGGCTGGCCTGGCGGTTGGCTTCGATGACATGCCCATCCCAGTCTGTGATCAACATGGGATCGATGCTGTCTTCGAACAGTTCGCGATAACGTTGATGGGCCGCCTGCAATTTTTCGAACAAATCCGCGTTTTGAATGCTTGTGCCTGCGAGACCCCCGATCCCTGTCATCACCAGCAGCGCATCCGGGTCGAAGGATTTTGCGATCGGGTTGATCGCCTCCAGGATTCCGATCACCCCGTTCGGCGATTGGATCGGGGCGACCACGATGGCGTGTATCTCGATACCTCCGAACCTGTCGGCATCGGCATAATTTTTTTCCTGGCTTACGTCCGGAACGACGATACCGCGTCCCTCGCGTGCCGCCGTACTGACAATGCCTTCTCCCAGCGTAACCGTGCGACCGATGATATTCCCGGCGTTGTGGCCGGTGGCGGCGCGATAGACGAGTTGATCGCCATCGATCATTCCCAGCGCCACGGTTTCCACTTGCAGCGCCTGCATGGTCTGGAGCAGGATGCGTTGATATACATCGTCCATGCGCAGCGACATATTCATGGCGCTGGCGCCTTCCGCGAGGGCCGTCATGACGCGGGCCTGCCGCTGGCTTTCGGTGTACAAGCGTGCATTTAAAACCGCAATGCCGGCCTGGTCGGCGATGGCCTGCATCAGGTCGAATTGATCCTCTGAGAAGGCATTGGGTTTTGCATGGACAAGGGTCAGCACGCCCACCATTTTCTCGCGCGCCAGCAACGGCACGCACATCGCCGACTTGGCGCCAGATTTGTCCACAGCGTCGTCGGGGCGCATGAGCCAGCGTTCATCCTTGCTGGTATCGTGGATCAAGACTCCCCGCCGGTTGCGGATCACCCAGCCTGCAAGCCCTCGCTCCATCGTATCGCGCAGCTGCTGGGTCGTATGTTCATGGATCTGATTGCCGTACACGATCGTGGCATCCATCGCCTTGCCTACATCATCCAGCACAACGATGCTGGAGCGTTCCCCGCCCACATTCTGCAAAGCCTCATAGAGCACGCGCTGGAGAACTGTGCGCAGGTCGAGAGCAGTTGCAACTTCACGACTGACGTGATAAAGCAGTTCCAGCAATGCCTTAGTACGATCGTTTTCCTTTGGTAGTGACATGGATCCTTGAAAAAACTGGTTTTATCAGGTTTCTACAAAAATTGCAGATGTATTGCGATGTCCAAACAAAGTATAGCACACGAAGCGCGGCTTGTTCGCCAGATTCGCGGGCTGGCCGTCTGCTCTACATACCCGGAATTTTCACACCCAAGCCTGCCTTTTACCGCAACTATTGTTCTTCCCGCCGGTCACCAAGGATCTCCCAGCCATGCTGCAGGGCATGCTCCTTTAGTTTCGCATCCGGGTAAACCGCCACGGGATGGTCTGCATGTGCGAGCAGTGGGACATCCTGAATTGTGTCTCCATACGCAAAGTCGACCCGCTTGACGCCCAGGCGGCTTAAGACTTCCGTGATCTTGCGCTCCTGCGCGACCAAACCTCCGGAAAGGCGCACGTTTCCATTCTGGTATTCCACCGCCGTGCCGATCGTTTGCACGCCGATCCGCTGTGCGAATGGTTCGATCAGGGGTTCCATGACACTGCTGGCGATATATACCTGCGCGCCCTGTGATTTGTGCTCCGTCAGCCGGGAGATCACATCTGCCCGGCGTTTTTTCCAGAGATTGTGTTCCACAGCCCACTCGCCAACCTGCTTCATTTTTTCAGGCGACGCATCTCGTATCAGCTTCAGGCTGTCGATCATCACGCGCTGGGCCCATTTTTGCCAATCGATCAAACCCAGTTTCGCGGCGATATAGGACGGCGTGATGGATGCCGTGAAGAGTTGTGCCTGCCTCCTGCTCTGGTTGTGACGTACCCAATCCACCAAACCGATCACGGGTGAGCCGGTGGTCAATGTGCCCATCATGTCTGAAATGACGATCATAGATTCTCCATTGATAAACTGAGTTTGGACTGTCATTCTGAGCGGAGCGAAGAATCCTTAATATAAAGAATACAGACTCTTCGGGCGCAGCCAACGCTCCCTCAGAGTGACATGCCCGTGTTAATTTCCACGAAATCTTTTATGACCCCATAGAATTTTTCTGGTTCCTCCACCAGTGCATAATGGCCTGAGTCTTCAAAGACTACCAGCTTCGCATTTGGAATATGCTTGACCATTTCTTCTGCCATGCCGACATTGGTAATGAAATCATGACGTCCCACAATGACGAGTGTTGGAACCTTGATCCTGCCCAGGTGAGGACGCAAGTCCATCGTGGCGGCTTCCTTATCGTTGAATGTTTTGAGCGGCGCGATACGAACCGGCAGGTCTTTGGTGCGTCTATGATAGGACTCTGCGCGGCTGTCGAATTTCTTGAAGTAAAACTTCATTTCGTCCACCCAGAGGCGTGCCATGTCTTCATCGGTTTGATAATTGCCATCCCATTCGGCTTTGAGCGCCGCAAACGATTTTTCGAACCATGGCTCGCCCTTGAATTCCTGCACCGCGGCTTCGATGTCGCTGAGGAATTCACCGAAGCAGGCTGAGGTATCGAACAAAATCAACTTCGATAAGGAATCGGGATAGGTAAAGGCAAATTGCTGTGCAACCATACCCCCATGTGACCAGCCAATGAGGGCTGGTTTCTCCAGGCCCAAATGGAGTCGCAGCGCCTGCACATCTGAAGCGTAGTCAGGCAGCAGGTATGCGTTCCCGGCTGCCGATCCCGAAAGCCCCGAGCCGCGCGGGTGGATGGCGACGATGGTAACGAACTCATCTACTTTGGCAAAGTCATCCCAGCCACGCGCATCCATTCCCGGACCTCCTGAGTGGGCGATCAGGACTGGTCCGGCGCCGCGCACGGTGTAATGGATTCGAATTCCGTTGAGTGTTACATCATATTCACCCGCGTTAAGTTGAGTCACTCTGCCTCCTTTTCAAAAAAAGCATTATAGCACCGCAGTGATACAATCATTTCATGGGCACACTCTATCTTGTCGCAACCCCGATCGGCAATCTCGAAGATATGTCGCCGCGCGCCGTGCGCATTTTGCGTGAAGTGGCGTTGATCGCGGCAGAGGATACGCGCCATACCGGGAAGCTGCTCAAACACTTTCAGATCGAAACGCCTGCCACAAGCTACTTCGAACATAACAAACTCAACAAGCTGGATTTCATTCTCGACAAACTTTCTCAGGGGGACGTGGCTCTGGTGTCGGATGCAGGGACTCCGGCGATCAACGATCCCGGTTACGAACTGGTGAAAGCCGCGCTCGCCTCGGACTACGACGTGAGGCCGGTCCCCGGCCCCTCAGCCCCCGTCGCCGCCCTGACCGTTTCGGGCCTGCCCACCGACTCGTTCCTGTATCTCGGCTATCTCCCGCATAAGACCAGTGAACGACACCGCCGACTGGAGCAAGTTCAAAGCCAGCCTTATACGCTGGTATTCCTGGAGTCGCCGTATCGCATTGTTGAATCGCTGGAAGATATTCTTTCGATCCTCGGCGATCGAAAAATCTGCGTGGCGCGTGAGATGACCAAGATGTTCGAGGAATTCTGGCGTGGCGATGTGCAGGGAGCGGTGGAGTATTTCAAGTCACAGCCGCCGCGGGGCGAGTTTACCCTGGTCGTGGAAGGAAAGGCGAACAATGAAAGAGGGCTTTGGACCGAGGACGACTTGCGTGCGGCCATTGAACGCGAACTGAAAAATGAAAAATCGGCCAAAGAGATTTCTGTCGAGCTGGCGGCACAAAGTGGTTGGAGCAAGAAAGAAGTGTATCGATTGATCAATCATAAGGAATAATATAATGAACATCGATGCTCCACCAGACACAAGCCCACCGCCAGAACCGCCGATCGCTGGCCCGATTCCACGTTCCCGGCTGGGAAAACTGTTATTTGCTGCGTTCGTTCTGGTGATGCCCGCGGTTGCCTTTTGGTCCACGGACCTCTTTTGGCCGGAATGGCAAAACGGGGAGTTCAAAACCTATTTGATCCTGCTGCTCTCACCCAAAGCCTCCTGGCCCTTTTTTCCATTTCTGCTGTATTCCATCGTCTGCTATTTGCTTCTTTCGTATGATTTCGCGCGGTATTCGGCACACTTAATTGTGCGCTTCGGGATCTATACAGGTGTGCTGTTAGCGCTGCAGTTTAGTGTTCTATCCGGGCTCTACTTTTTCAACGCCGACCTGTCGACTCTGTTGCTTGTTCTGCTCTGGATAGTGCCGATCCTCGCGGCGAGAATATATGCCTGGGCCGTATCAAGGTGGGATACAAAGAAAGTCAATACTCGTTTGACAGTTGTACTATCGGTTGCTGTGCTCGCGATCGCTGTACTCGCGAAAGCGCCTACTGCTCCCGTATATCTATTGCTGGTGTGCATCACGGTCGCTGCTCCGTTTTGGTGTTTTCTGCTGTATTGCAGGGTGGCAGTCTGGTTGTTCACAAACCATGAAACGAAGATCACGCTCTTGCGTGGGCTGGGATTCGCCGCCTGGACCGGTGCATATATCGTCGCATGGCGCGTAGCCATGCTCAAAATGTATGAGCTGTATGCGGCTCTGCCGCCCGAACCTCCGCCAGATTGTTATATTGCCACCGCCGCTGCACAGGGACATCCAGGCTTTGTGGGCTCAAGAGTAATTTTGCGAACCGATGGAACATCGCTAACCGTAAATCGACAATTGCAAATTTTGAAGTTTGCCGAACTGGCATTACTGGCCGTTCTGCCGCGTTTGCATAAAGCGCTTCGAAGGGTCTACGATGTGATCGGCCGATTCGTGGCGCGCAAAATCAGAAATCCTTTTCTGGCAGATTTTGCATATCTTCTGTTGCGTCCTTTTGAAATGGCGGCAGCATTCGCCTTGCGGCGTGTAATCCCTCAGTTCGATGAGCTGACCCGCCAATTGTATACAAAGTAATCATGGGAGAACGGAAACGTGCGCGAGAGTTAGGGATTTCTCCGGGAATCCTCCCAACCGGAAGCTGGAATGCGATCACAGATGTGGATGGAGTGCGAGTCGGTCATGTCACGTTGATCGAAGGAGATGACATCCGCACCGGCGTGACGGCCATTCTGCCTCATGCTGGAAACCTATATCAGGATAAAGTGCCCGCTGGAATCGATGTAGGGAATGGCTTCGGCAAGTTAATCGGGTCGACCCAGGTCAATGAACTCGGTGAGATCGAGACTCCCATTATTCTAACGAATACTCTATGTGTGCCGCGCGCCGCGGAAGCGATCATCGAATGGACGCTTGCGCAAGAAGGCAACGAAGAGGTGGGCAGTGTCAATCCTGTAGTGGGGGAGACTAATGACGGGTTATTGAATAACATTCGAAGGATGGCAGTGACGAAAGAACACGTATTGCAGGCAATCCAGAACGCGAGGTCTGGTTCCATTCCAGAAGGATGCGTCGGCGCGGGTACCGGGACGGTTTGCTTTTGGTGGAAAGGCGGCATCGGCACGAGTTCACGACTGCTGCCGAGATCTCTTGGCGGCTACACACTCGGCGCTCTGGTGCAAACCAATTTCGGCGGTGTCCTGCAAATGGATGGGATTCCGGTTGGGGAACACCTGGGTCAGTATTATTTGAAAGAACAACTCGACGATAACTCCGCGGATGGCTCGGTGATGATCGTACTTGCAACAGATGCACCGTTATCGGATCGGAATCTCAAGCGCCTCGCAAACCGTGGACTGGCCGGCCTGGCCCGTACGGGCGCATCCATGAGCAATGGATCGGGAGATTACGTGATCGCGTTTTCAACAGCTGAAGAAGTCCGCAGAACACAGGAGCGGCGCAGTAACGTTCGGGCGTATCCTGAAGTGCCGAATGACTTGATGTCGCCGTTGTTTCAGGCTGCGATCGAAGCGACCGAGGAAGCGATTTACAACTCCCTGTGTACGGCGGATTCGATGACAGGTTCCCGCGGCAGAACGGTGAATGCGTTGCCATTGGAGGTCATTCAGAAAAAGATTCATCCGTGTGATTGAAACGGAGTTCGATTTGTCCTATAATGATTCAAACTTTAACCGAGGAGGATACTATGCTTGCATTAATCCCCTGGCTGGTGTTTCTGCATACGTTATCGGCATTAACCATGTTCCTCGCACACGGGGCGTCCATTGCAATGGCTTTGAAACTGCGCACCGAAACTGATCTGGAGCGTATCCGAGCCTTGCTCGATCTTTCGATGTCGAGCATCGCGGTGATGTTCATCTCGTTCCTTGCGATGGGATTGACCGGTTTGATCATGCCATTCATCCTCAATATCTGGAACAAGGGCTGGATTTGGGCATCCATCATCCTCATGGTCGGAGTATTCCTGCACATGGTCTTTATGAACGAAAAAAGATTCAAGCATTTGCGAAGAATGGTCGGTCTGCCGTATATGATCGGCGGGAAGCATTTCCCGGCGGAACCAGCAGCCAGCCAGTCTGAAGTGGAAGCGTACATCAAGAATATGAGAGTCACAGATCTGGTTATCGTGGGTTATGGGATTCCGGTCATCGTGCTGTGGCTGATGGTGTTCAAGCCCTTCTAAATAAACCATTCTCGGGAACCATGCCGGGTTTTGCACATTGCCGTAAAATTCCAGTGCCTGCATTTTGAACCCAGGAGGATACATCCATGCCGGAAGAAAAGAAACCCGAGGAAAAACAAGAAAAGAAGGAAGAGAAAACAACTCCAAAAGATAACCTGGTTGTGACGAAGCATACCGTCAGGATCGGAGGCAGGGAGATCAGGTACACCGTCACAGCGGGGACAATGGTCCTTAAGGAGGAAACGCCCGATCGTGAGAAGGAATCGGAGGGCGAAAAGGCGCGGGCGCAGGTCTTCTTTGTGGCGTACATCAAGGATGGCGATGGATCCAAAGCGAAACGTCCGCTGACGTTCTCCTTCAACGGCGGACCGGGCTCGTCATCCGTGTGGCTGCATCTGGGTGTGTTGGGCCCGCGCCGCGTCGTTTTGCAGGAGGATGGCAATCTGCCCAAGCCTCCGTATGAGTTGACCGATAACGAATATTCCCTGCTCGATCAGACCGATCTTGTTTTTATCGACCCGATGAATACGGGCTACAGCCGCCCCGTCGAAGGTGTGAAGCCGAAGGAATGGCATGGGTTCAAAAAGGATATTCAGTCGGTCGGCGATTTCATCCGTTTATATACGACGCGAAACAACCGCTGGCTCTCGCCCAAGTTTTTGATCGGCGAGAGTTATGGTACGACACGTGCTGCGGGCCTTTCGGGATACTTGCAGGAACGACATGGCATGTACCTGAACGGTATTATGCTGATCTCGGCAGTACTCGATTTCACGACGCTCGATTTCAATCTCAACAACGACCTGCCGTATATTCTCTTCCTGCCGGGCTATACCGCGACGGCCTGGTATCACAATGTGCTGCAGCCGCACAAGCCATTGCAAACCTGGCTCAGGGAAGCGGAGGAATTCGCGCTTGGCGATTATGCGCGTGCCTTGCTCAAAGGCGATGGCATGAGCAGGGAGGAACGTGAGCAGATCATCGAGAAGCTGGCGATGTATACCGGCGTTTCAAAGCAATTCGTGGAACGTTCGAAGCTGCGCATCCATGCCTTCCATTACTTCAAGGAACTGCTGCGCGAACGCGGACTGACCGTCGGCCGCCTCGATAGTCGCTTCACCGGCAAGGATCGCCTGGGCGTAAACGAATATCCTGAATATGATCCGCTGTTGACGAATGTGATGGGACCCTATACCGCCTGCTTCTATGACTACGTTCGCAGTGAGTTGAAGTTCGAATCAGACCTGTCGTATGAGATCCTGAGTGAGTTCGTGCATCCGTGGTCGTTTGCAGAGTTCGAGAACCAATATGTGAACGTCGGTGAGACCTTGCGTAAGGCAATGACCTATAACCCGTATCTCAAGGTATTCATTGCGAATGGATATTATGATCTCGGTACGCCCTATTTTGCGACCGAATATACCTTCGATCATCTTGGCCTGGATGAAGATCTGCGCAGGAATTTTTCGATGGAATATTATGAGGCGGGGCATATGATGTACATCCATATGCCGTCGTTGAGGCAGATGAAGAAGGACCTGACGGATTTCATCAAGAGCGCGGTGTAAAAGACGTAAGCCACAGAGACACGGAGACACTGAGAAAAATAATTAAGGCGTCCTTGACGCCGTGTCTCCCCCGGCACCATGCGGCTTACCCTGGCACCGCCCGCCAGGGCAGGTGAGCCGTACTGGCGCAGGTGAGTCGTACTGGAGCTGGTCTGTGGCAGTAGGTTTGAAGATATAAAGAGGACAGGTAAACGGCCTGTCCTCTTATGATTCTTACCTTCGCCAACTTGGGAATCCTTACGGCGCCGAGATCACGTATTGCATACTATATAAGCGTGGTGCGCCATTGAGATATTCAAACCCGATCAGCCATGTGCGGAAGTCCAGGCTTGCCGGTGTGCTGGGCCTATATAGATGATAGAAATGAATGTTCGTATACGGCCAGGAGCGCTCAGCATTAAATACCAATGTCAGGTCGTCACAATAGTTGATCGTGGTTGGATCATTGAACACTTCCAGCATATTGGGCCGAACGATCTGCGCGAATGTGCCCAATACAGAGTCAGGACCCCCCCGACCTTCAGGCTGGCCCCAGTCGTAGACTTGCGTACTTGTGAAAATGTTCGCGGCGCTCGCAACACTGAAATTGACGGGCGTTGTAAGCTGCCAGGCATGAACGTTGACTCCGCTTTTCTGACTCACCAGGGATGCAAATATCTCATCATTGGAATCGATCACGCTGGTTTTCAACTGACCGATCATGGTTTGAACGCGGGCATCTATACAGAAGGCCGCCGTGGTAATGTATTCGGTCAACTTGCTAAAATCCACCCAGCCTGTGCCGCCATTAGGATGGATGACTTCCACCCAGAAGATGCCATCTGCGGCCGTAGTGCTTGGCGTTCTCATAATGTTGTTCGTGCTGGTTGAAAACGATCCGATGACGAGGTAGCTTAGGCCTGCGCCTGATCGGATATCCAGGGCGCCGTTGGGAGGTATGCCTGTCACTGTGTAGGGGCCGATCAATTCGACGGGGACCGGTATGAATCCTGTGGGCGCGAGCAGCATACCATGCCAGTAATATCTCCCATCGAGCCGTTGGGTGACAAACAGAATCGCCTCACCTGTGCCGTTTGATCCCAATCCAGATACGAACAAGGCAAGCGACTTGGATGGATCGAGATGCATGATCGCGTAGGCATTTAAGCCGCCCAGCAAGCTATTCAGATCCTTATTGGCGTCAGGCACCAGCACAGTGCTCGGGAGCACATACCCCTGTAGTTGTTGTACCGCCTGATCGGGCGTGAGCGACAGTCCTTGTGATTGCCAGAAGCCAACTTCAAATGTTTGTCCCATCATTGTTTTGGCGACATCAAAGTTCTTGGCGTTCAATGTGTTCACAATATTTTGCAGAAGTTCTGCTGGTGTCACACATGGCAATGGAGGCGTTGGCACTGGGACCATTTCGGAACGCGTATTGTCGTTCTCGTTGCTTTCCTGTATGACGCTGGTAGCATCCACAATTGCTGTGACTGGATTGGTATAGCCCGTGAAGAACAAGGCAGTGGTTTCGCCGACGCCCAGCGTATTCACCGTTTGGTCTACATTATTTACCCGAACTACAAAGCTGCCAGCGGCGGCCTGCCCATTGTTCTTGATCCAGATTCGTACACCCATAGGATCGCCTGGACTCAGGCAGCTTGTGTTTTGTAATTCGATGTGCAGACCGATGATCGTCAACTCGGGCTGGGTTTGTACTGGAATGGTGCTGAACAACATGATCCAGGTAAAGCCACCGTCTGTGGTGCGATAGAGAGCGGTGTTTCCTTCATCATCCATATCGAGTACCCAGCCGGTCGTTGTGGAGACAAAGTCCATCTCGCGGATGCCTTCGCCGAAAGTGGCATTGGATGTTAATTGCCTCCAGGTCGCGCCGCCATCGCTCGTAGCTTGTAAGAAGCCGCCTGTGTTCCAGTTGAATGCATCGCGTGTGGAAACCAATTCTGTCGTATTTGTATTGCGCGCGAACGCTGCGGAATAGCTCCAGGTTGCGCCGCCGTCATGCGTGACATACAGGAATAGGTCACGTTGTCCCACGCCAGTCGTCATCCACACCGGGAAGATGGCATCCGTCGTCCCAAAGAATGTCGGCGCTGTTGTATTCATATCAGCGTTTTCGTAACCCGGTGGCACCGGTAGTGCTTGCTGAGCCCAGGATGTGCCGCCATCCGCGGTCTTGTAGAGATAGATGAACCCTGTTGTCGGGGTATAACCACCGATCCAGCCGGTGGATGTATCGCGGAATGTCATTCCCTGTTTGATTCCGCCAAATGGCAATGTATTGTTGGGCTGAGATGGATCGATCGCATATTTGAGCGTCCATGTCGCGCCGCCATCAGAGGTTTGGAACAACTGGATCGCGTGTTTGTGCATGCCGGATCCTTGGCCAGACATGACAAAGCCATTCATATCATCCAGGAATTGCAGGATGCCTCCATTGAATGGAAGATTGTTGTACGCAGTCCATGTCGCGCCGCCATTGGTGGTGCGGAAGAGTGAAGATATACCGCTATTGGCGTCCGCTGCAAACACCCATCCCTTGCTCGTGGTCTGGAAGAATCCGCTTCCGAACGAAGAGACATTCGGCATACTGACGTTGTACCAGGTCGTTCCGCCATCCGCGGTTCGCAGCACATAGGAATTTCCAATTGCCCAACCGTTGACCGAATCGATCATCTGCAGATCACGGATATTGGGTAAGTTCACCACCGACGGAGGTACTACCGTGGGAGGATTAACCGTCGGAGGCGCCGGTGTGATCGTTGGAGGTTGTGTACTTTCCCTGCGCATGATCGACGGACCGATCCACCGCACGCGGTCACCTGTGGCGTTTCCGGTGGCAAGGATCGTCAGGATGAAACGTACGCTTCTTCCCGCCAGCGGAGTCAAATCAACGCTGGCAGAATAGTTCTTTCCGTCGTTCTGTTCACGAAATTGCCAGAAGGTTCCTATATACCCTGTTGCCGTCATGTAATCCAGACGAAAGGTCACATAACAGCTGGAGTTGTAGTCGCACCCAACGCCAGATACAAACCGGTCCCCCGGTTGGACGGTAAATGCCGGGAAGGTACCCATAATGTATCCATTGAATCTATTCTCAGGAGACATCACCAGCGAAGGCGCCGGACCCATGGTTCCATCTTCCAACTGTGTGGATTGCTGTGGGATTACGAAGCCTTTCCTGTCACCATCTGCGCCGGGGCAGGGCAGCGGCCCAGCGCCACTTTTCCATTCTGCCGAGCAGGCATTTAACCAGAAATTGTATCCACCTTCAAAGGTAGGTTCGCCGGCGACTTTGATGTCGACCCAGATTGGATTCGACGCGTTTGCGCCAATGCCGAAGAGTTGTCCGCTGGCGTTGGCGAGGATCCAATAGCCGCGGTAACTTCCCGGTGTGGATGGCGCGACCATATTCACGGAAATATCCACTGTCTGATTGGTCCTCGCTCCCCACGGCAGATTGACCATCGTCGGCGCGCCCATCGAATCACCGCTGTAGTAGAGCAGTTTATAGGCCGTTGTCCACACGCACGAGCCTGAGTTTCTCAGACGCCATGTCTTTGTGAAGGCCGCGCCAGGCGCGTACTGTGATCCATCCTGCACCGTTACGTCGGCGGCGAATGTAGCCCGGTCACACCCTGCGGGTTGCAAAGTGGGAGGCGGAGGGGCGATCGGCGTGGCCGTCGCTGTCAATGGCGGGAGCGGTGTGAGCGTGGAAGGAGGCGCAGGTGGTTGTACGCTGCCAGTGCGGACGATGCGCGGCGATCCCCAGATGGCGCGGTCTGCGCTGGCAAATCCGCTCGATAGCAGCATAAGCACAAAACGCACCTTTTGTCCGGCGAGCGATGTCAGGTCCAGGTTGGCGCGGTAGAAACGTTTGTCAGACGCTTCCTTCCATTGCCATAAGGTTTTTTGCACGGCGTTTGGAAGCAGATAATCGATGCGGAATGTAGCGTAACAACCCGTCGCCCCGAATTCGCAGTTAACCAATGTCTGCAATTTGTCACCCGCCTGCACCTGGAACTCAGGGTACGTGGCTTGTATATAGCCGTTGAATTTATTTTGCGGTACCGTGAGCAAGCCCGGCAGTGAATCATATGAATCATCTTCCAAATGCGGGGTGTTGACTTGTGATGAGTAACCGCGGTCATCGCCGCTTGTGCCCGGGTATGGAATTGCGCCCGCGCCGCTTTTCCACTGAGCATATGACGCATTCGCAACAAAATCAAAAATGACGGCGCTGGTATCCACAACATTGATATCCGCCCAGAACGATTCGCTCGAGGTACTTCCAATCCCAAATTGCACGCCGGATGCGTTGCTGAGTTTCCAAAGGCTTTTATAGTGACCGGCGCTTGTCGGAGCGGTGATGTTGACGGAAATATCGGCCATTTGCCCCGGCGGGACACTGACCGGAATATTCACAGCTGTAGATCCCATCTGATCGCCGCCCACCCATACGACGCGATAGGTTGTATTCCATGCGCATGTTCCATTGTTGGCCAGGCGCCATTTCTTAACAAATGTGGAACCGGGCGCGACAGACGTTCCATCGGGATAGCTGAGATCCGATACGAATTGTGCTGAATCACACAGCGTTGCGGCCATCGCACGTGGAATTGATTGCGAGACTAACATTCCCACCAATAAGACCATGCTGAGGAACCTATGCCTGAACATGGCTTTCCTCCTTTCATGACCCCAACGTCATGAGGTAAACATTGTGCCTACATCTAATCATCGCGCACGTTCCCCTCCCATACCTTAAAAGCTTCCTGACAATTTCAATACAGAATCTAGTGTAGAATTAATTGAATTCATTTCTGGAGGCAATCGTGAATCTTGATGATCTTGATAGATTTAGGCAACTTGATACGCTTAACATGCTGGGGGAAATCGATAATCTGCCCGACCAGCTTGCATATGCCTATCAACTTGGGCTGAAGCATGATCTGCCTGACTGGAAGGATTTCCGACAGGTGGTGATCGCGGGCATGGGTGGTTCTGCCATCGGAGCCGACCTGCTCGCCTCGTACTGCGCCTCTCTCGCCCCGATCCCTGTTTCCGTTCATCGCGATTATGGGCTCCCTTTGTATGCCCGCGGCGCAGAGACGCTGGTCATCTGCTCGTCACATTCCGGGAATACGGAGGAGACTCTCGAAGCGTTCGAAGCCGCGCGTAAAGCTGGGTGCCGCCTCATTGTAGTTTGCACGGGCGGCGAACTTGCAAAGCGAGCCCGCAGTCACGACATGCCTGTATGGACGTTCGATCACGCTGGTCAGCCGCGCGCTGCAGTTGGATTCTCGTTTGGTCTGCTGCTGGCCATGTTCCAGCGGCTGGGAGTCATTCCTGACCAAAAGGATGCCATCGAGGGCACCGTTGCTGCGATGAAGCGCATTCAGCAACGCTTACGAGCAGAGATCCCTGCGGTTAAGAATCCCGCTAAACGTTATGCCGGTCAATTGATGGGACGCTGGGTCACCATCATGGGATCAGGCTTGTTATCTGTGGTTGCCCGCCGCTGGAAGGGACAGATGAATGAGGTCGCCAAAGCCGGCGCGAATTTCGAATTCCTGCCCGAAGCCGATCATAATACGCTGGCGGGGACGATGAATCCGCAGGAGACGCTCAATGCCCACACGATGACCCTCTTCCTATGCGCGCCTTCCGATCATCCGCGTAACCGTCTGCGTTCCGATCTGACGCGCAAGGCGTTCATGCTCGAAGGTATGAACACCGACTTTGTAGAAGCGCGCGGCAATACTCCGCTCGCCCACATGTGGACGATGATCCTGTTTGGCGATTACATGGCATATTATCTGGCGATGGGCTATGGCGTAGATCCTACGCCGATCCAGGCGCTGGTGGATTTCAAGCAGGCAATGGCAGAAGCGAAGTAAGATAAACAGTAGAGTCGGGCAGCCGCCCGACCCTACTGTTTTATCTTCACTAGTTTTGATTCTCAACTCTCCAGCGTAATATATTTCCTGCGCGGTCTGACCCCGATCACCCCGGCAAAATATCCCTGGATCGCCTTCATGTCTGCTTCTACATCCTCGGTGAGATGAAATACCTGTCCGATGCGCACTTCCCTGTGCTTTCCGTCTACGGCTGCAAACACAATTGGGATCCCGGCGCTTTTGGCAATGTGATAAAAACCGCGCTTCCATTCCGTGACGTGATGGCGTGTCCCTTCGGGAGCGATAGTCAGGATGAACTGGTCCGATTGGTTGCAGGCGTTTACCATCTGTTCCACAAGTCCAGTCGATTTCTTGCGGTCTACCGGAACGCCGCCGCAATAGTAGAAGAACCAACCGTGCGGCGGACGGAACAACTCCGCCTTGCCCATAAATTTAACGTTTGCGCGTAGTGAAAAAATCACACCCAGGAACAACAGAAAATCGAAGTTCGATGTATGGGGTGCGCCGATCAACACGAACTTGGGAAGATCGGGAAGTTTCCCATCCACGCGCCAACTGGCCAACCGCATCAGGAACTTTGCAAGGAAGTGGAGTATCGTGCTCAGGATCGGGGTGTTGAATATCGTTGTCTTCATTTTGCACCACTTTGATTTCGAGAGTTGGTTCTAAAAACCTATTTGCCACGGAGACACTGAGACACAGAGATTCCTAGAAGATTCTTTCAGAGTCTCCGTGTCTCCCCCGACACTACCCGGCCGGGGGCTGGTGTGTGGCTACCAAACTGTGGTTAAATATCGGTATGGCATTGAAAGCGTCGCTCCGTTCCACAGTCTATCATACTGAAAAATTATTGCAACGTCTGCGTTTTCCGTCGCAGCCTGCGGAACTGCCGATTCTGCTGGGCATTTCCTTCCCCAAGAGCGGCACACACCTGCTCGATCAAATTCTGCTGGGATTCTCGAACGTTGCTCCCTATTCGAAGCGGCTGCATTCTTTCTATGCTGAATATGAAGGTGAAAGCGGACGGAAACGCGCTCCTGAAGCAGCCAGCCAATGGCTTGATTCGTTACGACCCGGTGATATTGCCTCGGCGCATCTCTTCGCAAGACCCAAAGCGATCGAGCGAGTCTGTTCGGCAAGCTTCATCCCGTATTTTATCTTTCGCGATCCGCGTGATGTCGTTGTCTCGCACGTCTTCTACGTCACCGATATGGAAGCACGGCACGTCCACCACGAGTATTACCAGTCCCTGCCCGATTTCAATGCCCGGCTGAGCGCCAGTATTCTTGGGCGGCCCGATCTGGATGTGGAATTCCCCGACATCGCTGCAAGGTTTGCTCCCTACGTCGAATGGCTTGAGCATGACGAAGTGCTGTCCATCCATTTTGAGGAACTCATCAACGACCGCGCTTCTGCGTTGACGCGTATTATGGACCATTTCCTGTCCCGCGCGCTGCTTCCAGCGTCTCGACAGTTGATTCTCGAGTTTCTGGAATCCTCTATCAATCCCAGCCGCTCTCCAACATTCCGCTCGGGAAAGACCGGTGAGTGGAAAAAGCATTTCACAGAGGAACACAAAAATATGTTCAAAGATGTAGCAGGAGATTTGCTGATTCGTTTAGGATATGAGAAGGATCTTGATTGGTGAAAAGATAAGCAAATAAGAACGTACACAAGTAGACAAGTATACAAGGAATCTACCTGTCTACTTGCCTACTGATACACTCGACCCATGAACTGTTCCATCGTCATCCGCGCCTATAACGAAGAAAAACACATCCGGCGTTTACTGGAGGGCATCAAACATCAAACGCTCAAAGATGTGGAAGTGATCCTTGTCGATTCGGGCTCCACAGACACCACTGTTGAGATCGCCGAATTATACGGCGCGCAAGTCGTGAGAATCCCTTCTGTGGAGTTTACCTTTGGAAGGTCACTCAACTATGGCATCGGTGCTGCGGCGGGGGAATTGATCGTGATTGCCAGCGCGCACGTCTATCCTGTGTACCCAGATTGGCTGGCATCGCTGCTATATCCTTTTGAAGATGAAAAGATCGCCCTCACCTATGGCAAGCAGCGCGGACCGGAATTTGCGCGGTACTCAGAACAACAGATCTTTCACCAATGGTTTCCCGATGTCGGCAAGCCGCGCCAGGAAACTGCGTTTTGCAACAATGCCAACGCCGCCATACGGAAAAGCTTGTGGCAGAAACATCCCTATGATGAAACGCTGACGGGGCTGGAGGATCTGGCCTGGGCCAAGTGGGCCAAGGAGCAGGGCTACGAGATTGCGTACATTCCAGAAGCAGAGATCATCCACGTACATAACGAGAGGCCGCGTGGCGTATACAACCGCTATCGCCGCGAAGCCATGGCGTTCAAAAAAATCTATCCCGAGTCTCATTTCAATGTTTACGATTTCCTGCGTTTGACGGCTGCCAATATTTCAAGTGACGTGTGGCATGCCGCCCGCGAACGTGTGCTCTGGAAGCACCTGCGTTCCATTTTGTGGTTCCGTTTCATGCAATTCCACGGTACGCGTATAGGACACCGCCAGACCAGCCTCGTCACACCACAGCTGCGCGAGACGTTCTATTATGCAAGAGACCGCAAACATAAGACGGAGAACAAAAGGGAGGTGGAGCCGATCCAATATCAGAAGGAGTAAGGAGACCGAATGGCAGTTTGCAGGTTCGGCTCGGGAGGGCGAAGTGTTCGAGATAAGGGGAGTTAACGTCTGGGGCCAGGGTTGGCAGGTGGCGGCTGGGGAGGAAGCGCACGTCAACGATCCCGTCTATGGACAAGGTTTCATCTTCCGCGTTCTTTACATCCAGGACGCCGATCAGCAGGTCGAGTTTGCGGCAGGAGAATTTTCGCCTGGGCAATGGGGATTTTACACGCGCGGATAGCCCAGTATCCTTTTCTGAATCGTCAATAAGAAAGATACACCTGTGGATACATGACCTTTCTCCCAGGATCATTCATGCGCGGCTAAACATGTTCTAATTCATCTCTCAGGACGGAAGACTATCGTTAGTCACTATGATCCATAGCATGGGCGAATCATTTCGGATCGATCCAAGTATCTGGTAAGGAGAGAGAATGAAACGAATGAATCTTCTCAGTGCGCTGGTGCTGTTCGTTTTGGCATTAGGTGCATGTGCTCCCGTCGCAACAACACCTGCCGAAACGTCGACGGCTCTTGTGCCGGTCACCGGTGAGACGGAAACGCCGGTCGCTGTGGCTACAGAGACCCAGGTGGCGGCTACAACCGAAGCGCCGACAGAGCCTCCCACTATCGAGGCGACTCAGTCCACGGGACTGACGATTGCCACATCCAGCAGTCCGAATGTGGCGGAACCCTTCCTTGTAGATGACCAGGGACGGGCGCTGTATCTCTTCACGAATGATACGCAGAATAGCGGCACGAGCGCCTGTACGGATGCTGCGTGTAAGGCTGAATGGCCTGCCCTGGTCGTAACGGCAGTCCCCACAGCTGGCGAAGGTGTAGATGCGGCGCTGCTTGGCACGATCACGCGTGAGGATGGAACGATGCAGGCTACCTATAATGGTTGGCCGCTGTACTACTTCTCCGGTGATACGGTGCCTGGTGATGTTAACGGACAGGCAATGGAAGGTGTATGGTTCCTTGTCTCCGCGGCTGGTACTGCTATCCAATAATCGACGCGAAGGTTAAAAATGCCCTGGAAAATTCCAGGGCATTTTTTGATTGTGCCATTCGGTATAATCAATGAATATGAAACTCATTGCCCTCGTCCCCATGCGCCATCATAGCCAGCGTGTGCCGGGTAAGAACTACCGTACCCTGGCAGGCAAGCCGCTGTACCAGCACATTGTCGAAACCCTGTTGCATGTTCCTGAAATTTCGGAGATCGTGGTAGATACCGATTCTCAGCCCGTCATGGATGAGTTGCGTGAGAACTTCCCGCAGGTGAAGATCATCGATCGCCCCGAACATTTGCGTGCCGATGACGTTCCGATGAATGATATTCTCATCTACGACACCGAACAATTCCCTGCCGATTTCTACCTGCAGACGCACAGCACGAATCCGCTGCTCAAGCACAAAACGGTCTCACATGCTATCGAAGGTTTTTTCAGCGAATATCCCACCCGTGATTCGCTGTTCTCGGTGACACGCCTGCAAACCCGGCTTTACGATCGAAATGGCAGCGCGATCAATCATGATCCGTCGATCCTCATCCAGACTCAGGACCTGCCTCCTGTTTATGAAGAGAATTCCTGCCTGTATATTTTCACGCGTCCGAACCTGCTCCGCAAACATCATCGCATTGGCGATACCCCGCTGATGTTCGAGATCGACCCCAACGAAGCCTGGGACATCGACGAGGAACTCGATTTTGCGATCTGTGATTTTCTGATGAAGCACCAACTCACCAGCCAATAAAAAAAGAATAGACTGCCTCATGCCAACCATCTTAATGACCGCCCCTTATATGATCCCGTTCATGGATCGATTCAAACCTGTCCTTGAAACATATGGGCTCGATGTAATCACTCCCGATGTGCACGAACGCATGGAGGAATCTGACCTGCTGAACTACGCCGGCCAATTCGACGGTACGATCTGTGGCGATGACCGCTATACTGAGAGTGTCATCCGGGCCTGTTCCCCGCGCCTCAAAGTGATCTCCAAGTGGGGGACGGGTGTCGATTCGATCGACGCCGAAGCCTGCTCCCGTTATGGGATAAAGCTGGGCCGCACCCTGAACGCCTTCACCACACCGGTAGCGGATACCGTGCTCGGTTACATGCTTGCGTTCGCCCGCCGCCAGCCATGGATGGATAAGGAAATGAAAAGTGGAAAGTGGGAAAAGATACCGGGCAAGACGTTAAGCGAATGTACCCTCGGCGTGATCGGCGTTGGCAATATCGGAAAGGCCGTGGCACGTCGCGCCCGCGCCTTCGGCATGAAAGTCTACGGCACCGATATTATTGATATCGACCATGTCTTCGTGAATGAGACCGGGATCGAAATGACCGATCTCCACTTTCTACTTTCCAACACTGATTTCATCTCGGTCAACTGTGACCTCAACCCCACATCTCACCATCTCATTACTCACGATACGCTTTCCCTGGTGAGACCAAACGCTGTGCTCATCAACACTGCCCGTGGACCCATCGTCGATGAACCGGCGCTGATCGGAGCTTTGCAGTCGAAACGTCTTGCCGGCGCGGCACTTGATGTCTTCGAACATGAGCCGCTCCCGTTAGATAGTCCGCTCTTAAAAATGGATAATGTCATGCTCGCACCGCACAACTCCAACTCCAGCCCAGAGGCGTGGGAGCGTGTCCATTGGAATACAATTAAGAATCTGCTGGATGGATTGGGTATCCCATCCGGGAATCTTTTTTAAGTACACGAAATACGCGGACGATCACTTACATGTCGTTGCGAGAAGGTTATTGAGGCGCAATAGCGCCGAAATCCCGACGACACCGTACTTGCGCTAGGTGCAAGTGAGCAATCTCCCAATTAGACGAAATTCATTCATCGATACAATCGTTCCATTTAGCTAGAGATTGCTTCGCTCCGCTCGCAACGACATATGACGAGAAGCCGAATTCCGGCGTAAAATTTATGACAACTCTCGAAAGGGATCATTATCCTGGACCCGGAATCTGTAGAAAAAATTCTTCCGTGAAATCCGTGTGATCCGCGTACAAAAAAGAAAAAATATATGACAAAAACTGTTCTCATCACTGGTGTAGGTGGGGGGATTGGACGTGCATGCGTCCATCATTTTTCGTCGAAGGGATGGCGCGTCATCGGCGTCGACCGTTCTGACGTTGGCGCTGACTTTCCTGCGGATGGACACTTCATCCGTGCGGATATTTCCTACCCGAATGTGGCCGAGGTGATCTTCAAGGAAGCCAGGAATTTCCATCCAACTCTGGATGTGCTGGTGAACAATGCCGCGGTGCAGGTTGCCAAGCCGTTAATCGAAACAACCGTGGAAGAATGGGATGCGGTGATGGCGTCCAACTTGCGCTCGGTATTTCTGTTTGTGAAGCTGGCGCATCCATTGATGAAAGCCGCAGGTGGCGGGGCGATCGTCAATGTCTCGTCTGTGCATGCGATACAGACGTCGGCGAATATTGCCGCGTATGCCGCGTCGAAAGGCGGGCTGCTGGCACTCACGCGTGCCATGGCGATCGAGTTCGCGCCCGATAACATCCGAGTCAACGCCATTCTGCCCGGCGCGGTGGATACTCCCATGCTGCGCGCAGGGCTGGGACGCGGCCATGCGGGTCATGGCGATATTCAGGAACGGCTGGATAACCTGGCCCGCAGGACCGTCAACGGGAAGGTAGGCAAGCCCGAAGAGATCGCCCAGGCAATCTATTTCCTCGCTGATGATGAACAGTCCTCATTCATGACGGGACAGGCATTGGTTGTGGATGGCGGGGCGACGGCGCGGTTGAGCACGGAATAAAATGGTTCTGAACGTAGAAAGTGGAAAGTAGAAAGTAGAAAGACTCTCCACTTTCCACTTTCCACTTTTTACCTTGCATTCACTTATGAAAACAACCCTCAAACACATCCTCCCTCAACCGCTATGGCACTTTGTTCGTGACACATACGATGCTTTTCGCCGCATCCCGGAGCTCCCCGATGCATATCTTCATCCCTGGCGGCGCGAAAGCATCCGTCGTCTTGGCGAATTGAAGGATATTCATAAGGGCAGGCGCGCCTTCATCATCGGCAACGGTCCCAGCCTGAAGCAGACTGATCTCAGCAAACTGCGGAATGAGATCACATTTTGTATGAACCGCTTTTACCTTGCCTTCGCAGAACTTGGATTCTCTGCCACATATCTCTGCGTTACAAATGATCTGGTCGTTGAGCAGTTCGTGGGCGATATCAACTCACTTGCCCTTCCGAAGTTCATCGCCTGGCGTTCGCACCGACATTTCTCCGCTCAATTACCAATTACCCAATTACCCACGTTCGTATACACATCCTACACCGGACCTCGCTTCACCGGCGACGTCCGTGGACGTGTTTGGGAAGGCGCGACCGTCACGAATCTCGCACTTCAGCTCGCCTATCACATGGGAGTCGAAACAGCGATCCTGATCGGCGTGGATCACAATTTTGCATCCAAAGGGGAAGCGAATAAGACCGTGATCTCCGAGGGAGATGACCCGAATCACTTCATGCCGAATTATTTTGGTAAGGGCGTAAAATGGCAACTGCCTGACCTGGACACGTCCGAGATCGGTTACGCTCTGGCACACGAAGCGTACCGAAAAGCAGGTCGAAATGTGTTGGATGCCACAGTTGGCGGTAAGTTGACGATCTTCCCAAAAATGGATTA
Source organism: uncultured Anaerolinea sp. (assembly GCA_964489725.1). Taxonomy (GTDB): domain Bacteria; phylum Chloroflexota; class Anaerolineae; order Anaerolineales; family Villigracilaceae; genus Defluviilinea. Next base: position 32,942 of record CAZBAX010000054.1, read on the forward strand.
CAACTCACTCTTCTAGTGCTCCATCCTGCTCCCATCCGGGGCTAAGCCCCGGATGGAGCGAAACGTTACGCGGACCAATGTAGTGAACTTATCTCCCTTATCCTCTCAACCTCTCGTCTCGGTTGTAACCCCATCCTATAACCAGGCGGACTTCCTCGAGCAGACGTTACGCTCCGTGCTCGAACAGGATTATGCACATGTTGAATATCTGGTTGTCGATGGAATGTCTAATGATGGGAGTGTGGAGATCATCAAAAAATACGCCAGTAGGGACGGGTTTACCCCGTCCATTCATTGGTGGGTGAGTGAGAAAGATAGCGGGCAAGGTGAAGCCATCAACAAAGGGCTCTCTCGCGCCACTGGAGAGATCATCGCCTGGCTGAATTCGGACGATTATTACTTACCGAATGCGATATCCTCCGCAGTAAAAATGTTTCAGCAAAACCCCGACGTCGTTCTGGTCTATGGGGATATGCTGGCAGTCGACGAGCATGGCCAGACGTTCAACGTTCTGAAATATGGCCAGTTGTCGCTGGAAGACCTGCTATGCTTTCAGATCATCGGTCAACCGGCCGTATTTTTTCGGCGTGAAGCCTATGAACGAACCGGCGGGCTCGACACCACTTTCCACTTTCTACTTGACCATCACTTCTGGATCCGTATCGCGCAGCACGGAAAAATTCTCCACGTGCCCCAAACCTGGGCGGCGGCGCGCTATCATTCGCAGGCAAAGAACAGACTCAAAGCGGCCGAGTTCGGGCGCGAAGCCTTCCGCATTTTGGATTGGGCCAGGAATCAGCCCGGTTTGGCGGAGACAATTTCAGGCGTAGAACGACGCGCCCGCGCTTCTGCCCACCGGGTAGACGCGCGTTATCTGCTCGACGCGGGACAGTCCGCATCCGCTTTGCAGGCCTGGTTGCGGGCCTTGCTCCTCCATCCACCAACGGCGCTCAAGCGATTGAATATTTTCATCTCCGCCATATTGCATCTCATGGGACTGAGTCGCTTACGAGAGCTTGTTTTGCAGCGCAGGCAGCGGGGATACTCGCCAAACAGGCCAAAAAGCTGAATCTGATAAAATACACGGGCTTATGAGCCAGCCATCTCTCTTTTCGTCGCGGGTAAGCCGGGCTGCTGTGCTTGTATTACTATTCGCGACCGCCTTTGCCATTCGACTGTACGATCTTACCGACCCCCCGCTTGATTTCCACCCGACGCGCCAACTGCTCTCGGCGATGAAGGCGCGTGCTTTCTATTATGAGTCCCAGCCCGACGGCATTTCGACAGAACGGTTGGAACGAGGGATTTACCTGGCGCGCTTGAAGGCGACCGTCGAGCCGGTGGTTTTCGAACGATTGGCTGCGTTTACATATCGCTTTACAGGTGAGCAGTTATGGGTGGCACGCGTGTATTCCTCGCTGTTCTGGTTGATCGGTGGATTATTCCTGTTCCTGCTGATGCGTGAATTCACGTCGTTTGATGGAGCGATCGTTTCAACTGCTTATTATTTATTTTTCCCCTATGCGATCATCGCCAGTCGCAGCTTTCAGCCAGACATATTGATGGTGGCGCTGATCGTCTCCTTTTGGTGGATGTTGGCACGCTGGTTGGCCCTCATCTCCGGCCCTTCTCCCACAGGGAGAAGGGGGTGGGTGGAAGCGCTTCTCGCGGGACTTTTAGGTGGGCTGGCGATATTCATCAAGTTTTCCGCGGCTTTTTTCGTGATCGGCCCCGCGCTGGCCCTGGTGCTCTCCCGGTCTTCGTTTCGCGACTTGTTGCGCAATGCCCAGATCTGGATGATGGCAATCGTGGGAGCCGTGCCTGCGCTTGCGTATCTGGTCTATGGGATTTTCATCGAAGGCAACCTTGGAGGACAATTCGCTGGACGCTTCATTCCATCCTTGTTGTTGAACCCGTTGAACTATTTGCAGTGGGCCGTCAAGGCAGATCTGGCCGCGGGCGGGATCTTTGTTGCACTGGGATTACTGGGATTATTCCTGATAGATAAAGGTCCGCTGCGAAGCCTGATGGCGGGACTGTGGATCTCCTATCTTGCATACAGCCTTTTTTTCGATTATCACGTTGCCACGCATGATTATTATCATCTGCCGCTGATCGCGATCGTGGCCGTGTCACTGAGTCCGTTGGGGAGCGGGTTCCTTGCCCGTTTGGCGGAATCAACCCTCCAGGGTGCGCGGCGAAGCGTTGTGTATCTCATCCTGTTGTTCGGATTGTTTATCCATGTATGGGGCGTCCGCAATCAAATGAAGGATGTGGACTATCGCCCGCAGGCAGCAATGTTCTCTTCGCTGGGTGAGACGTTGAGAGCCGAGAAGATCGTGGCGCTCACACAGGACTATGGGGCACGTCTTGAATATTGGGGGTTGATCTCCACGTTCACGTGGCCGTATATCGGCGACGAAACGTACGTCAACGCGCGCGGTGGCGAGATCTCGTTCGACGATCTGTTCGCGGAGCAGTCGTCAAAAAAAGATTTCTTTCTCATTACCGATTTCGAAGAATTCAACCGGCAGCCGCTGCTCAGAGAGCGTTTGACGGTGTATCCTGTGTACATGCAAGGGGATGGGTTTGTGGTCTACGATTTAAGAAGCCCCTGATCGAGAAAGACATTGGAGAATGAAGACGCCGGAGTTATCGATTATCGTACCCGCCTACAATGAAGAGGCGTTGATCGCCCATACGCTGGATGGTTTGCGATCCTATATGAGCACGCGCCCGGAGGGATTTGAAATCGTCGTCGTGGATGACGGCAGCCAGGATCGAACGGTTGCCTGCGTTCAGGATTGGCAACGACGGAACCAAGTGGATGTGCAGTTGTTGGTCAATGAAGCGAATCGGGGCAAGGGCTTTTCGGTGCGGCACGGTGTGATGGAGAGTCGCGGGCAATATATTCTTTTTATCGATGCCGACCTGCCCTATCAGCTTCATGCCATCGATGAGTTTCTCAACGCTCTCCGCAGTGGATATGATCTCGCCGTCGGTTCACGCGTACTGCCAGGTTCAGAAGTAAAGGGCGTGCCTGCCATCCGGTATCTCGCCGGTCAGGTCTTTTCATGGCTCGAACGTTTTGTTCTCTCCACCGGGACCGCCGATACGCAGTGTGGATTCAAGGGTTTCACGTCGGCTGCTGCGAAGAATATTTTCCAGCGGTTGACCATCGATGGCTTTGGCTTTGATGTGGAACTGTTCTTTGTGGCGCGGAAATTCAAGTATCGTATCCAACCGGTTGCCGTGCAGATGATCGACCGTCACAGAGACAGCCGCGTGCGCCTGGTCAGCGATTCCCTCGAGATGCTGCTTAACCTGTTCATGGTCCGCTGGCAGGACTGGCAGGGAAAATATAATTAGAAGTGCCTTGCGAAGATCTACAACGTTCGCAATTGGAGCTTACCGACTGTTTCTCAAAGGCCTTTTGGAACACGGACGACACGGTTTACACGGAGAGGCACGGAAAAATCTTTAGAATAAATGCTCTTTTCCGTGTTGTCCGCGAAATCCGTGTACCCCGCACGTTTCGCTAAGCGGTTTGAATGTAACGTGCGGGGTGTACAAAAATGCAGGTAACACGGACTTAGGAAATAGTCTCTGAGGAGTTTTCGACTTGTCTTTTGATTATCACTCTGTGGCCGGCGATTACCAGTATCGCGCTTTGCATTCGGGACATCCCATGCAGCGCTTCTGGCATCGCGGCAAATTGACCATGATCGACCGGTTGTTGAAAGTTCATCTCAAAGAGAATGCGCGCCTGCTCGAAGTGGGCTGTGGAGCCGGGAACTTATTGATGCAGGCTGTGGTGCGCGGCAGCTATCCGGTGGCGCTGGACCTTTCGATGCAGGCGCTGGGCTTTGTGCGCTCGCGGTTGGAGGAAGCCAGCACGGGACCGGACGCGCCGCGTGGATATGCCTGTATCCAGTCGATTGGCGAGTTACTTCCACTGCCTGAAAATAGTTTTGATGCCATCATTCTTTCAGAAGTGATCGAGCATCTCGAAGCGCCGCAGGTGTCGATACGAGAGGCGACGCGGGTACTTCGTCCCGGTGGGCGGCTGTTGGTGACAACTCCCAACTACCGCAGTTTTTGGCCGATCATGGAATGGGCTGTGGACCGCATGAACATGGCCCCCAGGATGGCGGGCGAGCAGCACATCAGCAAATTCCAGCCGGCGTCGCTGCGGCGTTTATTGAAAGAGTGCGGGTTGAACATCGAATACTTTGGTACGATGTATATGTGGAGTCCATTCCTGTCGCTGGTTTCGCCAACGTGGGCAGATGGACGATTATCACGAGAATTGGCGAATCGTTCCGGGCTGGGAATGATCCTGGTGGCTGTTGGGGTGAAACCATAGCAGGCGTTTCCAGAAAACATATCCTTATGAATGATCTGTTTCATCGAATCAAGCAAAATACTGGGAACTACCTCTCCCTTAGCCTGATCCCTGCCATTCTTGTCACATTAATTGCACTTGGGCTGTATGCGTATCTGGGTACATTTTCACGCTATACGAGTGACGATTATTGCCTCTCCGCCTTTTTTGTGCAGGATGGGGATTTCATCAGCGCGATGACTCTGCGGTACGAAACCTCTTCCAGCCGTTATACAAATATCCTTTTTATTGGTTTTGCAGATAAAGCCTTTGGGTGGTACAACCCGGCCATTCTGCCCGCGCTGATGTTAACGATGTTCGTCCTGGGACTCTTTTTTCTGTTGGATCAAATTCAAAATCTGTTGCATCTGGAATGGAAGGGCGCACTGACGTTCTACCTGGCTGCACTGATCGCATACTTCTCTCTTGTGCAGGCGCCTGATCTCTATCAAACGCTGTATTGGCGGGCCGGCATGACGTCACATTTTGCGCCGGTGGCGCTGCTGCCATTCCTGGCTGCGTTTGTGATCGGGCAAATCCGCCGGGCAGGTGAGCGGACACCGCCAGCGTGGGTCTATGCAGCCTGTTTTGTGATCCCATTCGTGATCGGTGGGTTTTCGGAACCGCCAATCACATTGTCTGTTACAGCTCTCATTCTGGCGATCCTTGCGGTGTGGCGGTGGGTGAAAACTCCTGCGCGCCGCTCGACCCTGCTGATCCCAGTATGGACCCTGGCAGGCTCTGCGGCCTCATTGATGGTATTGGCGCTGGCGCCCGCGAATTCGCTCCGTCTGGGAAATACGGAATCAAACTTGTTTCAACTGGCCTGGAATATCTTCTATTCCACGTTTGAATTTATGATCGATCAGGTGCGAACCCTGCCACTGCCCGTTTTACTCAACGTGGCGATTCCGGCGTTGTTCTTTTACGTCCGATCTGGCGGCTCCGGCGCAACTGCCTCCGCCAAAACTCGGATGCAATGTATAGTCTCGCTCCTTGTTGTCTTACTGATCGGTTATATCTTGATCACGGCTTCCTTTGCCCCCAGCGTGTATGGACAATCGTTCCCTGCAGAACGTGCCCGCTTTGCCGGTGTCGTTTTATTTTCCAGCACGTTGATGGCAGCAGGTGCATTAATGGGTATACTAGCAGCACAAAGTGGATGGATGTTTTTCCAGTCGCCGGCGCTTAAGACCAGCGCGCTTCTGCTCTTTGTGCTGGTTTCACTCTATCCCTTGCGAACCGCATGGCGGGTTACGGCCGATGTTCCGCAATACCAGCAGCGCGCGGCAGCCTGGGATGAACGTGACGCACAGATCCGCGCGATGAAAGCAGATGGCATCCAGGATCTGACCATCCCCTTTCTCAGCAGTGATGCAGTGCAAGACCTGGGTGACCGGCGTGAGTTCAGATTGAACCGCTGTGCCGCGCAGCTTTACGGAGTTAATTCGATCCTCACGCTTCCGATGAAGTAGGAATAGTTATGGCTGATTCGCCACTCACTCCCATTCTCGTTACAGGTACCCACCGCAGCGGCACAACATGGCTCGGGAAAATGCTGGCTGCCGATGCATCCACGGCCTATATCAGTGAGCCGTTAAATGTGCTGCATCGCCCCGGTGTACTTCGTGTGAAGGTCAGGCATTGGTATCAATACATCTGCGCGGAAAATGAGAGCGAGTACCTGCCTGCTTTCCAGGAGTTGATCGAATTTGATTATCATTTGTGGGATGAGATCCGTTCGATCCGCTCGCGGCGCGATTTTTTGCGCATGGGACGCGATTTCCTGATCTTCTATAATGGGCTGATGCGCGGGCAGCGCCCACTCTTCAAAGATCCATTTGCCGTATTCTCGATGGATTGGTTTGCGAAGCGTTTGAACTGCAGGGTGGTCGTCGCGGTGCGCCACCCGGCCGCGTTCGTCAGCAGCCTC
>CAZBAX010000055.1:0-38909 GCA_964489725.1 uncultured Anaerolinea sp.
CCCATCCCTCCTAACGCCTGCTTGGGGCTCGGTTTGAATTCGCCAACAGTATCAAATATTGAGTGCATATTGATGCCATTAAACTATAACATAGGAGGGCGAGCGGCTACAGCCTATCTGGAGCTTAGGGCGATTGCATCTTAATTGCCGGCGGCCAGAACCTTTAGGAGGTACTCTTCTTTCCAGCCAGCTTGAAGCTGTTTGGCATGGATGCCACCTTTGGCGGTTTTCTCCTGCTTGAGGAGATTGAGGGCCATATGGCGTAGGACGGCGAAGTTTTCAGGCGCCTGCTCTTTGCGAACCCGGCTGTGATCTTCATTCATGGCCACATCCAAAACCCAATGCAAATCATTTTCAATGGACCAGTGCTTGCGAACGATCTGGAGCAGGCGTTCTGCATCACTGGGTAAACTGGAGATGTAGTAACGGACCTTCCTGGTTGCCTTGCCGTCGATGAGCCGGGTACTCACCAGCATGGCAATGCTTTGGAGACCCATCCACTCTTGGCGTCCACGGATCAGGTTGAGATAGTCCGGGTTGGAGGTACTCCAACATTCCCGCACTTCGATGCGACCATGAGCTTTGTTGGTGGTTTGGGCGTACTCCAACGAAGCGTACTTGAAATTCTGCGCCTGATCGACCCCAAATAGGACCGAAATATCTTCATACAGATGACCCTGGTTCTCCTTGACACTCAAAACGTAGTCGCCCTCGGCTTCCACAATCGTTTTGGCAATGTTGGTTTGGGTGCCAATGGCGTCGATGGTCACGATACAACCGGAAAGAGCCAGCAGTTTGAGCAGTTCCGGGATGGCCGTGATTTCATTCGACTTTTCGTCGACCTTGCGCTGTCCCAGCACCAGCTCGTTTTCCTCCGCCCAGGCACTCACCATGTAAATCGCTCGTTTGCCCAACACTTTGTCCTTCGAGCCGCGCAGTTGCTTGCCATCCAGGTTGATGATCTGCCCTGGAATAATGGCATTCACCGCCCAGATCCACTCATAAAACGCCAACTGGAACTCTTGGGCATCGATCCTCGAGAATACTCGCCCAAAGGTGTCATGCGACGGAATGCCATTCGGTAACTCCAGAAACGTCTTCAGCCAGGGTAACTTGCTCTTCCCAAATAGTTCCATATCGACCCAGCCTTCGGCACCACAGATCACCGCGCAAATCGCGATGGCGATAATATCGATCAGTTTGTGATCTTTGGTCCGCTCCACACCCGGATCGGTCACTTTGCTAAAATGTTCTTCAATCGCTTCCAATGGCTTCTTCGGCATACCTACCTCCACGATAGCCATTTGTACCTCACTTCAAACCCAATTTAGATGCGATTGCCCTAATCTGGAGCTAATCCCGAATCTTAACCCGTTAATAACGGCCTCTTAACCTATTTCCCCTCATATTAGAGATAATCGAACCAAGATGCGGACTATACGATCGAGTACAAATTACTCTTTCCAACCAGCGCCCCGTTTTCTTACATTTCTTCTCGTTACGCAAGCAGCGACACAACATGTGTCGCTGCTTTGCATTTGAGGGACTATGTACACATTACAATTCGACGGCATGCTGCGTTCAGCAGGGAACGAGTTTTCGAAATCATTCGGATTGCTGGGGTATGGATGGCTTATTACTTGGAACGAAATGATAGTCGCCCATGGTTTTGGGGTTTTTCTGGGCGCAGGTAAGACTGGCTCGAATGCAGCTGAATATCTCGCCTTGATCGATGGGCTGGAAGCTCTTTCCGATCTTCAGATTTGGCATGAGCCCATCCAGATTCGTGGGGATGCCAAATGTGTGATCGACCAGATGCTCGGGCTAGCAGGAGTGAGTTCGCCACTGACGAAACAACTGAACGACCGCGCCCGAAAGTTAGCCGGGCGTTTTCATTCATTGACCTGGCTGTGGGTGCCGCGCCGTGATAATCGCATCGCTGACAGTCTTAGCCGTCGTAGTTTTCGCTATCTTCATTATGCAGCGCAGAAAGTCCGCCGCTCCTATCAAGCAGAGCTTCCATCCAAGTACGGAGGCAATGTGATCCCTCTGGTTGATCTTCGGGTGCACGCTCCACCGCAAGGAGTGCGCACGCTTTAACAAATCGTTAAAATTCGGCATGGGTGTTTTCGTGTATAGTTCAGCTTGGACCTCTTCATGTACACACCACGGATCAACTGGGTATTGTTCATTTTGTTTTTATTGGCTACGGTGGGGGTATTGGTCGGTGCCATCCTGTCTCCACAATTTCGTGAAATTTCATACGTTCCCGTTCGAGAACTTGTCCTACCGCCGCCAGAACCGATCGTGATTTCGGTACTGTATTCCACGGAGAAGGAAGCCTGGCTGCAGGAGGTCATCACAGAGTTCGAACGAACCAATGCGGCTATTGACGGACATCCGATCCAAATAGAACTTGAGGCGATGGGATCGTGGGAGATCAATGCTGCCGTCCTCGACGGAACACGCCAGCCGGATATCGTTAGCCCCGCCAGTACATTGCAGATCGCAGCACTTCAGGATTCGTCTGCCGCTAAGTTTGGAACACCAATCGTTACTTCAGCCAACACAGAGTCATGTTGGTCTGTCGTGAAGACGCCCCTTGTGCTCGTTGCCTGGAAGGAACGCGCCGATGTGATCTGGGGGCGTCAACCGGGCGCGTCTCTGTGGCGTGATCTGCATGATGCTCTTGTGGAACCTCAAGGCTGGGCGGCATACAATCATTCTGAGTGGGGATATGTAAAGTTCGGACACACCGACCCATTGAAATCCAACAGTGGGTTCATGACGATCCTATTGATGACGTATGGGTATTACAACAAGAGAGACAGTCTCAGTGCGAACGATATTTTGTCGAACAGCGACTTTCAAAACTGGTTCCTGCAAACCGAATCCTCCATCGGTCAATTTGAGCACAGTACTGGTCCGTTGATGGAAAAGATGATTGCTTATGGTCCCAGCACGTTTGATATGGTGACCGTATACGAGGCGACGGCGATCGAACAGTCCGAGAACGCTGTGGGACGCTACGGCGAGCTGCGCATTTATTATCCCCCCGCAATTCTGTGGAGCGACCATCCCTTCTGTGTTTTGAACGCCGACTGGGTCAGCGGGCAGAAGAGCGAAGCTGCCACTCACTTTATCAATTATCTGACCCGCAAAGAATCGCAGGAATTGGCGCTCTTCAAATACGGCTTCCGCCCGGTTGATCCGTCCATCAAACTGGATCAGGCCGGCTCGCCGTTTGATCGTTACGCTGCGAACGGTTTCCTTGTCGATCTTTCGAATCTGCGCGAAGTGGAGATCCCGGCAGGGAACGTTCTGAACACGTTGAGGGATTTTTGGTCCCGCAACGTAAATAGATAAAGAACCCTGGAGCAGGAAAATGAAACTGCGTATCTTTTCTATTATTGTCATTATTTCGTTACTGTTAAGTTCCTGTGGTGCGTTGGGAAATGTGATTCCCGGTAACTCTGTTACGGTATCCATCGTATATGGCTCTGAAAAAAGAGATTGGATGGAGCCGCTCGTTCAGCAATTCAATGAAGCGCGGAATCAGACGTCAGAGGGAGCAACGATTATCGTGGAGGCGACCGCCATGGGGTCGATCGAATCGGTGCGCGGCATTCTTGACGGCACCCTGCAGCCAACCGTCTGGAGCCCGGCTTCTTCTGTGTATATTCCAGTTGCAAATGCAGAGTGGAGAAAATCCCATGCAGATGACCTCGTAACTGGCACACCCAAGGACCTGGTCTTGAGTCCAGTAGTGATCGCCATGTGGCGTCCGATGGCGCAAGCGCTGGGCTGGCCCGACAAAGTCCTTGGCTGGCATGACATCGCCCAGTTAGCGATCTCGGAAGAAGGCTGGTCTGCATACGGTCACCCGGAGTGGGGACCATTCAAGTTTGGGCACACACATCCTGCCTACAGCAACAGTGGGATCGTCTCGATCATTGCAGAGACCTACGCCGGGTTGGACAAACAGCGCGGGCTTACAGAAGCGGACTTGAAATCTCCAGAACTCAAAGAGTTCATGACCGAAGTGGAAAGCAGCATTATCCATTATGGCACCAGCACCGGGTTCTTTGGCGACCGCATGTTCGAACGGGGACCTTCCTACCTAAGCGCTGCGGTCTTGTATGAAAACCTGATCGTTACCCAGGAGACAAAGCGCATTGGCGGGCAATCTTCGCAAATTCCTGTGGTGGCGATTTATCCAAAGGAGGGAACGTTCTGGTCGAACCATCCATATGCGATTGTAAATGCTCCCTGGGTGACCGCGGAGCAAAAGGAAGCTGCCCAACTCTTCGAAACATTCCTGCTAGACAAACCGCAGCAGCTAAAAGCTCTGGAATATGGGTTTCGTCCCGCCGATCCATCCATTCCGCTAACCGCGCCGTTAGACTCACAGCACGGCGTGGACATCAACCAGCCTCAAACTATTCTTGAGATTCCCAGCGCACCAGTAGTCGAAGGGATTCAGGAGTTATGGCGGCAGACGAAAAAGCCTGTTGACCTGATTGTGGTCATGGATATCTCCGGAAGTATGCGTGGCGATAAGATTACGACAGCGCGTTCCAGCCTGCTGCAATTCGTCCAAAAGCTGGATGATCGTGACCGGTTGCGGATCGACCTGTTCAACGATCAGATTGCGACCCTGACGCCGCTTTCGCCCATCGGGGAGAAGCGCCAGCAAGTGCTTGACAGCGTTTCTGGTATTTTCGAACAAAATGATACCAGCCTGTATGATGCTGTCGCACACGCGTATAGCGACCTGCAGAGTGAAGGCGACCCAGACCATATCCGTGCGATCGTTGTCTTGAGCGATGGGGAGGATACTGTTTCGAGTACAACGCTGGATCAGGTGATCGAGCAGATCCAGGCTTCCGAAGGGGAAGGTGGCAACGCTATCAAGGTCTTTACAATTGCATTTGGTGATGATGCAGATTCGGATATCCTTGCCCAGATCGCAGACCCAAGCGGCGGCAGACAATACAACAGCTCGCCCGACACCATCCAAAAGATCTATGATGAGATTGCAACCTTCTTCTAGGAAATGAATAACCGCTCGCCTCTTCTCACCGCGTTGCTGAATCCGCTAAACCTGGCGATGCTTGCCCTGATCGTCGCTGCCGGGCTTTGTTCGGCGTGGTGGCTCGCTCCCGTTGGACTGGTGCTTTGGCTGATCATGGTTATTGTGATCGCGCGAGACCCTGGCATACAGATCACATTTACTCGGCAATCGCGTGAGCCGTTGGCGCAACGCTACCAAACCCGCTTCGATAAATTGGATCGGGCGCGCATTTCGATTTTTAACACCTTGCAGAGAGCAAATAACCCTCCATTGCGTAGGGCGATTGAGCCAATCCAATCCACTTTGGATGATCTGGTGGAACATGCTTATCAACTCTCGCGGCAAATGACAGCGATGGACAATAATTTTGCCGTGCAGAAGATCTCAACGAAGTTCGATGACGATATAGCCAATATGGAGAAGAATCTCAGAGCAGCAGATAGTCCCTCTGACCGGCGCGAGTTTGAGCAGGCACTGGCATCTTTGAAAGAGAGAAAGGCTCAGCTTAAGAGTGTGGGTACATTATTGTCGCGCTTTGAAGCGCAATTGACCGGCACGAATAATGCGATCGACGGCGTTGTATCCAGCATTGTTGGGCTGCAGGGACGGAGTGGCAAAAGCATCCAGGAAAAAATTCCTTCGCTGCTCGCGATCTTGCAAACCGAGCAGGCTGAACTTCAACAATTTGACACCGAGCTGGAAAAAACACAGGTGCTGTAAAGATGAACACCTCCCACGGAGGTGTTCGTTTTTAAGAACGAATTCAAATTTATTGTAACCCTTCGAAACAATCCATTAACTGCCTCTTAATTGGTTGTTAAAAACAAGCCAGTAGAATATTTTGGAATCTGGCAAACCCAATTTACTACTTGTCAGGGTTCATAACATCGTGAACAATCTTATCTCGAAAAAGGCTCAAGACATCGTGAACTGCTGTAGTCTCTTGACTCATCTCTATGTTCTCAATCATGCTTTCTCCGAAAGCGAGAGAGCATGGACGAGAAACAAGAGTATCGATTGCGCCGAAAGGCGATCCGTATGCACTTGCAGGGCAAGTCACAACAAGAGATTTTGGCAAGGGTTCAGCGTAGTCGTGTTTGGCTGAGCAAATGGCAAAAACGTTTCGAACAACACGGCATTTCCGGTCTGCACGGTCATTCGCGGCGACCGCATCAGATACCTACAAAATACTCATCGAGCATCGTGAAGGTGATTGTCCAAACGCGGCGCCGCTTGGTCAAACAGAAAGTTGGCTTGATCGGGGCACGAGCGATCCGGCGCGAGTTACGCAAAGTGAGTGGAGACAAATCTCTCCCCTCGCTCTCAACGATCAAACGCATGTTGCGCCAGCGTGGCATGATCGCACGACCCAAACCAGCCAAACGGGTGTATTTTCCGAAACCTTTGCAGGTAGTATCTGGCAGCCTGCATGCTTTGGATTGGACGTGCCGGTATCTCGAAGACGGTCCCAAGATTTACGCCTTTCACTCATTGAACATGCGTACCCGCACTTGCACGCAAACGATTGCCACCAACAAAAGCTTCGAGACGGTGCGGGCGCACTCTCTCCACACCTGGAAAACCCTTGGAATCCCGCACTTTTTGCAACTCGACAACGATGCGGCCTTCTGTGGAGGGTACAAAGCACCGCGCATCTTCGGACAGTTTGTTCGCCTGTGTTTGTCTGTGGGCATCGAACTGATCTTCTTGCCCGTTGCTCAACCCGAGCACAATGGCGAAGTTGAAGAAGTGAACGGCTTGTGGGGCCATGCCTTCTGGGAACGCAGACATTTCGCTTCCTTCGCTCAGCTATGTCGTGCCAGTCCAACCTTCGTCCAGTGGTATATGACCGAGTATGTACCACCGTTTTTGATTGACACCACGCCTCAACAAGCGCAAGGTCGCGAAACACTTCCTCGCCTGACCGCCAAGCATGTCTCGCATTTGCCCGATCCCTTGCCGATTACCGCTGGACGGATCCATTTCATTCGCCAAGTCCAGCCCGATGGCACCATCACTGTCCTCAATGAATCCTGGAAAGTGAGCAAGCGTCTGGCAGGGAAATATGTTTGGGCTACGATTATTACTCATTGCCGACGCTTGGAGATTTGGTATCAACGTTCTGCTCATCATCCTTGGCGCTTATGCAAAACCTGTGCGTATGATATTGCCGAAACCGTGGCACGCCTCAGACCCGAATTTGCAGACCACTCGGCAGCTGGATCAAGTTCACGATGTCTTGAACCCTCCACCAGATAAAACTCATGTCGAAAACTGTTCACGATGTCTTGGACCCTTACACCTAATATACACACAAAGAAGATGATCGGAGGCTTGGTTTGCAGGAACGCAATAACCTCATTCTTTGTGTCGACAACTTCAGGAACATCTTCATTCATACGCAACAGGCTTTTTGCGATCAAGCCGGCGAAGGAAAGCTCGGCAAAGATGGCAAAACTGCGGATCAAAATGGAACTGTGCAGTACAGAATCAAACCAAGCCAGCTGCCTCAGATAGCTGGACACAAAAATGGAACGACAGAAAGCCACAGCAACGACGATCAAGCCCATTGTCCTCATGAGCCGCAAATACTTGGCATCAACACCGTTATTCTCCTTCGGGGAACGAATGAAGAGGAAGATACCAACGATCATATGAATCGTATTGCGGGCAACCAGTGTACCCCACCAGGGCCATGCCCAGCTCCAGGAAGTTTCTGCGGTTGACACGCATTTACCTCTTCATCACCACAAGTTTGTTGACTGCAGGTGTCAACTGTGCTTCACCCTTGGCTTGTAGTATACCTGTCTGATGCGATCTTGCCAAAGTAAATGGCATGGTTTTGACATTCATACTTGAGATCATCGATCCACAACAAATGTTTAGCCTGCGTCATGCAGACTCATGACAGGTCAGCCTGATTATGTTTACCAATCGTTAACACTATTTTCCAGGGGTGTTAAATGATTCGTGATACATTCAAAAGTACCGTATGGATTGTCTTATGGAAGGCTGACACCCGGCATGTTTTTGGATAACCAGTCTCCGGAATGGAAGTGTGCAATGAGACTAACATTTAATCAGGAAATGCAGGAAATCAGGGACGAAGTTCTCCTCCTTGGCAGCATGGTGGAAAATGCTGTGATGGACTCCGTTCAAGCACTAAAGGACAACGATTTGCAGCGTTCCCGCCAGATTCTGGAGGGTGACGTGCGCATTAACAGGCGACGGTATGAGATCGAAACATCCATCATGGTCCTGATGGCTACCCAACAGCCGATCGCGCGCGACCTACGGACGCTTGCCGCGAGCCTGGATGTCTGTACCGAACTGGAGCGTATTGGCGACTATGCCAAGGGGATTGCGACGATCAACCTTCGATCGGAAGGACTGAGTATGCCCACCCTGCTGCGCGAGATTTACGCGATGGCAGAGAAAGGGGTGGATATGCTGCACCGTGCCATGACCACCTATGCTGAGGAAGACACCGAAACCGCTGGCTTGGTCATCGCCGATGATGACATCATCGATGCCTGCTATAACAGCTTGTATACAAATGCTATACACAGCGTGATCAACGATCCGCGCAACATAGACCGGGCTAACTATGTCATCTGGGTCGCTCACAACCTGGAACGGCTGGGAGATCGCGCGACCAATATCTGTGAGCGGGTCATGTTTATTGTGACCGGCGAACGACATCCAGAAGCGATAGCAATGGCGTAGTTGACTGTATGAAATGACTACCATAGCTGCCATAGATGCCGGCTCTAACGGAATGCGCATCGTGATCGGTCAGGTGGACGAGTCCTGGCAGGTGCACGTGTTGGAAAACGTCCGTTTACCTATCCGGTTGGGAAAGGATGTATTTCGCAAAGGACATCTTGAGCCGACGACCATCCAGCAGGCAGAAGAAGCATTCCTAAAGTTTTGGCACATGGCCGAGAATTACAATGTGCAAAAACTGCGTGCCGTGGCGACGAGCGCAGCGCGTGAAGCTTCCAACCGTGATCTGCTGGTTGAGCGAATCACCAAAAGCACCGGAATTCAGCTGGAAATCATCGATGGAGAGGAAGAAGCACGCCTCATCCACCGGGCGGTCATGTACGCGTTAAGGCTGAAAAACAAGCGTACACTCTTAATTGATATAGGCGGTGGGAGCATCGAGGTAACCACATCCACGGGCGAGAATATCATCTCTACCGAGAGTTACGGATTGGGTACCGTCCGTCTTCTGGAAAAACTGGATTTGAATAACGGAGATCCCAAAACGTTCGGCAAATGGGTGCGAGAATATATGGAAGCGAATCGTTACCGCATCGAACGAGATCTTCAAGGAGAGAAAATCCAGGTCTGCGTAGGAACCGGGGGAAATGTCGAAGAGATCGGCAGACTGCGCCAGAAATTATTCAAGGAAGATAGTGATCGTCTTGTCACTCTCGATGAATTAGGGGAACTTATCAAGCGTCTCAATAATCTCAGTTATGAAGAACGAATTCGGAAGTGGAAATTGCGTCCGGATCGGGCAGATGTGATCGTGCCGGCTTCGATCGTCCTGCACATGATCGCCCAGGAAGCGGGTGTGCAGCAGATTCTAGTTCCACATGTCGGATTGAAGGATGGACTGCTGCTGGAAATCGCCGATGAGCTCTCTCATCATCCGCGCGCAGGCGCGCGCGATCAAGCGTGGGAATCAGCGCTCCACCTGGGACGTAAATATCGCTTCGACGAAAAGCACGGGCGATTGACTGCCAGATTTGCGGCTCGTCTCTTCGAACAATCCAGAGAGCTTCACCGTTTGGGTGATGATCAACTTTTGTCATTGGAAGTTGCTGCCCTGTTGCATGATATTGGGCATTTTATTCATGCGGTGAATCATGAAGAACATGGTTATTACCTGTTGCGTGCAAATCCTCTGATCGGTCTGACGGCTCAACAACAGATTATTGTGGCAAATCTAATTCGGTATCATCGCAAGCAGTCGCCCTCAAACGATCGTGAAAGTTTCAGATCTTTGTCTCAGACGGAGAGATGTATTGTAAATAAGCTTACGGCACTGCTTCGACTGGCAGACGCTGTGGATATCAGCCATAATGATCTGGTGACCGATGTGAAACTGGAGAATGGGGAATCTGGATGGTAGCTCCAAATCAGCGGGAAGGCAGATAGAATGCTGGCATCCTGGGCGATCAAAAAACGAAAGGATCTGTTTGAAGAGGTGTTTGGTGTGCAGCTCCAGACAAGCTGGCAGAATGCGCTATGGATATCACAGACATCCCCACATCAAAATCAAATGTCGGTCAACTCTTACTGGAAGCGTTGGAGAATTCCTGGCGAAAATACCTGAAGGAACTGAAACGCTTTCGGGATGAATTTTCCAAGGAAGCGGTACATGATCTACGCGTGGCGACACGCAGGATGATGGCAGTGTTCCAGTTGTTAAATTCCATCGCACCTCGCCCTCGCTTGCAAAAGGTCAGCCGTCTGCTCAAGGAACAGCTCGATGAATTCGACGACCTGCGTGATACACAGGTTATTCTTGCGGAGATCTCGGAAGCCATCCAGAAGTTTCCAGAATTACAGTTGTTTCAGAAACGGCAGCGGCGTCAGGAGAATAAGCTCTTTCGGAGCGTTCGGAAAAAGATCGAGAAGTTCAGCACCAAAGAACTTGCCAGGCGTATCCGCAAAATTCACGATGCCATGCAGTCCGAGGAGGGCGAGAATCTTGTATCGGATATCCTACAGGCAGCAGACGATGCTTACATGATCGCGCAGAAACGTCTCGCAAGAGTGGATCTTGCCCGTCCGGTTACCATTCATCGTGTTCGGATTGCTTTCAAGACGTTCCGCTATATGGTTGAGGTGATTTTTCGCCTCGTGAAGGATTTTCCGGAAAACAATCTGAAGAGTATGCAGGACTATCAGTCATTGATGGGAGATGTGCAGGATGCAGAGGTCTTCCTGCAAACTTTCGATGACTTTTCCGAGAACGGTTCTTTTTCTGACCCGGAGGCTATTCACGATTACTATGAACATCGGCACGCGGAGGCGATCTCCGCTTATGCAAATGATAAGAACCAGATGCACAACTTCTGGCGATCTGCGCCCGACCAACTTTTTCCTTGGGAGAAACCTGAATGAAACTATACCTGATCCGTCACAGCAACGCTGTTGATCCCGGAACGCCCGAGTACGAAGACGATAGCCAGCGCCCTCTTAGCGAGAAAGGACGCGAGAAAATGCGCAAGATCTCGTCTGCCCTTGAGAAATTGGGCGTAAAACCTGATTTGATTCTCTCCAGCCCATTTGTGCGCGCTGCACAAACCGCAGAGATCCTTGCGAAGAGATTAAAGTTCAAGCGGGAAATTGTCTTCAGCGATGCACTTGTTCCCATCGGAAATGCCGATACACTCATTGGTGAGATCAATGAAAAGTACTCAGTGGGTGAACTGGTATTGGTTGGACACGAACCCTCATTGAGCACATTGGTGAGTACATTGACGGCAGGAAGCGCCGATGTTGCGATTAACTTCAAAAATGGGAGCGTCTGTTGTCTTTCAGCGGATGATCTGCATGTGGAACGTAAAGCTGTTCTGGACTGGCTTCTTGCACCAAAGATTCTTTCAAAACTGTCCTAAATCCATTTATGTCAAGTTTGCGCGTTACACCATCGCCGCAGGTCTTAAAGCACCATCAGACGAAAAGCCTGTGGATGCACAGGCATGGTTGATGGAGCAGTATCGAAACCGGCTCTAATAGGGTAGGACTACCCTTCAAAACGGTAGCCGCCTCTACGGACCGTAACGATCCGTTGCGGATCCCTGGTGCTTTCCTCAATTTTTTGTCGCAGCCAACGTACATGAACATCGACCGTGCGGGTATCACCAACATATTCCCATCCCCAAACACGTTCAAGGATGAATTCCCGCGACAGCATTTGACCTTTGTGCTCCGCGAAGAAAAGAAGCAAGTTGTATTCCTGCGGTTTGAGCGGAATGACCTTGTCATTTACTGTGACTTCCCGTCGAGTGACATCGATCACGAGTCCATCAAATACAAGCTTTTTGCTTTTGTTCAACGATCCCGTCGATTTCCCAAATTCCTCACGCAGCATCCGATTTCGACGAAGTTGGGCCTTCACGCGAGCGAGAAGTTCCCGCATCGAAAAGGGTTTGGTCAGATAGTCGTCAGCGCCGACTTCCAAGCCAGCGATACGATCTACTTCGTCATAACGGGCGCTCAGCATCAGCACGGGAGTGCCCATTTCCTTTCGCAGAATTTGGCAGACCTCAAAGCCATCCATTCCAGGAAGCATCAGATCCAGAAGGATCAGATCCGGTTTTAGTTTGCGGGCAGTTTCCACGGCGGCCATCCCATCGCCTACGGCTTCAACTTTGTATCCAACCTTCTTCAGGTTATAGGAAAGCGTTTCGCGTAACGCGACTTCATCTTCAACAACCAGGATCGTATCGGGCATCTCTTATTTGTATCCGTTTACAGGGGAATCTTAGGCTTGTCCGTATGCCATTAAACTATAACATAAGATCGTTGAGCCGCCGCTTCCTTATAAGGGTACCGATTTCTAATCTTAACTCTTTAATAACCGCATCTTAACCCATTCTTCTGCGTTCTCGAGATAATTACATAGTGCCGCAGAATTTACTTTATTTTATGTTGAAATTTTAGCCTTTGAATCCAAGTGAAAAGTAAAGTTAATAATGAGACAAGCGGTAGACCGAGATGCGGACTCATCATATTGAGTACCTTTCAAAACACCATCTGTTTTTTTGTATTTTCTGCTCCTTTCGTAAGCAGCGACACGGTCAGTGTCGCTGCTTTGCATTTAAGTGATCATGTATACACTTCAATTTGATGGAATGCTTCGCGATGCTGGAAACGGGTTTGCGAAACCCTTTGGGCTGCTCGGATATGGATGGCTGATCGAACGCAACGCGATGGAACTGGCTCATGGTTTTGGTGTTTATTTGGGCGCGGGAAAAGCGGGCTCGAACGCGGCAGAATACCTTGCCCTGATCGATGGATTGGAAGCCTTGTCTGATCTGCGGGTCTGTCATGAACGGATCCAGATCCGCGGGGATGCCAAATGTGTGATCGACCAGATGACCGGACTCGCCGGAGTCACATCGCCCCTGACAAGACAGCTAAACGAGCGCGCCCGCAAATTATCACGGCGCTTCTTCTCTCTCACCTGGCTCTGGGTGCCGCGGCGTGAGAATCGTCTTGCTGATAGCTTGAGCCGACGCAGCTTCCGCTACCTGCATTTCGATCAAGAACTCCATGCGATCGAAAAGTCTCGTGAATACGATGGAAATCTCGTCCCGTTGGTGGATCTCCGCATACACGCTCCCTTATTTCAGCTTGGGAATCATTTAACAAATCGTTAAAGTCCGTTCCAGCTTTTTCGTGCATAGTTCCCGCTGAACATCATCATGTATACACCACGAATCAATTGGGCACTATTCATTCTCTTTCTTCTTGTAGCCCTGGGGATATTCACAGGCGCCATCGTCTCTCCACAATTTCGTGAAATTTCATATGCACCCGTGCGGGAGATGATCCTGCCTCCGCCGTCCCACGTATTGATTTCCGTCCTTTACTCCACGGAAAAGGAAGCCTGGCTGGAGGAAGTGATCGTCGAGTTTGAACGCACGAACCCAATCATTGACGGGCATCCAATAAAAATCGAACTCGAAAAAATGGGATCGTGGGAAATCAACGCGGCCATATTGGATGGCACCCGCCAACCCGATTTGATCAGTCCTGCAAGCTCGCTCCAGATTGCTGCATTGCAGGATTCATCGGCTGCGAAATTTGGAACTCCCGTCGTGAATCCTGCCGACACAGCCTCCTGTCGTTCAGTAGTGAAAACGCCGCTTGTGCTTGTTGCCTGGAAGGAGCGCGCCGACGTGATCTGGGGAAAACAGCCCGGCAGGTCGCTCTGGCCTGACTTGCACGATGCACTTGTCGATCCACAAGGATGGGCAGCGTACAACCATCCGGAGTGGGGGTATGTAAAGTTTGGACATACGGATCCACTGAAATCCAACAGCGGGTTTATGACCATTTTACTGATGACATATGGTTACTACAGTAAGACCACGAACCTGGATGCATCTGAGATTCTCTCCAATCCTGATTATCAGGCCTGGTTCCTGGAAACCGAGTCATCGATTGGACAGTTCGAGTACAGTACCGGCCCGCTCATGGAAAAAATGGTTGTGTATGGACCCAGCACCTTTGACATGGTGACGGTTTATGAAGCAACCGCCATCGAGCAGGCTGAGAACGCGGTGGGGAGGTATGGCGAACTGCGCGTGTATTACCCGCCGGCAATTCTATGGAGCGATCACCCGTTCTGTGTGGTGCATGCCGATTGGGTCACTATCCAAAAGAGCGAAGCTGCGACTCTCTTCATCAATTACCTGACCAGCAACGCAGCCCAGCAGGTTGCTCTTTTCAAATATGGTTTCCGCCCTGTTGACCCCTCCATCAAGCTGGATCAGGCTGGGTCACCGTTTGACCGTTACACTGCGAATGGTTTCCTTGCCGATCTCTCGGCGCTTATCGAAGTGGAGATTCCGGCAGGAAACGTTCTGAACACGTTGCGGGATTTTTGGTCCCGCAACGTAATTCGATGAAGAACAATGGAGCAGGAAGAATGAAACTGCGTATATTTTCGATCTTTGTCATTACATCCTTAATCTTAAGTGCATGCGGCGCGCTGGGAAATGTAATCCCCGGTAAGTCGGTAACTGTGACCATTGTATATGGCTCGGAAAAGAGGGAATGGCTGGAACCGCTCGTCCAGCAGTTCAATGACGAGTGGAATCAAACGTCAGACGGGGCAACAATTCAAGTGGAAGCAACCGCCATGGGGTCGATCGAATCGGTGCGCGGCATCATCGATGGTACGCTCCAGCCAACGGTTTGGAGTCCGGCGTCGTCTGTGTATATCCCGGTTGCCAATGTCGAGTGGAAAAAATCTCACGCCGATGATTTGGTGACAGGCACGCCAACTGACCTGGTCTTGAGCCCGGTGGTTATTGCCATGTGGCGGCCCATGGCACAGGCTCTTGGTTGGCCAGATAAAGCTATCGGTTGGCATGACGTGTCTCAGCTGGCGATCTCAGAGGAAGGCTGGTCTGCTTATGGACATCCAGAGTGGGGACCCTTCAAGTTTGGGCACACACATCCTGCATACAGCAATAGCGGGATCGTGTCCATCATCGCTGAGACCTACGCAGGGTTGGATAAACAACGCGGTCTGACGGAGGCGGACCTAAATTCACCAGAGCTCAAAGAGTTCATGACCGGCGTGGAAAGCAGCATTATCCACTACAGAACGAGTACAGGCTTTTTCGGCGAACGCATGTTTGAGCGTGGACCTTCTTATTTGAGTGCAGCAGTCTTGTATGAAAACCTGATCGTGGCTCAGGAAGCCAAACGCATTAGCGGACAATCCTCACAAATTCCAGTCGTAGCAATTTACCCGCAGGAAGGCACTTTCTGGTCGAACCATCCGTATGCCATTGTAAATGCCCCCTGGGTGACCGCCGAGCAGAACGAAGCCGCGCAGCTATTCGAAAGATTCCTTCTGGACAAGCCACAGCAACTCAAGGCGCTCGAATATGGGTTCCGCCCTGCCGATCCATCAATTCCCTTAACGTCACCGCTTGATTCACAACATGGTATCGATATCAACCAGCCGCAGACGATCCTCGAGATTCCCAGTGCACCCGTCATCGAAGGAATTCAACAACTGTGGCAGCAGACCAAAAAGCCTGTGGACCTGGTCGTTGTGATGGATATTTCCGGAAGCATGGAAGGTGACAAGATCACCACAGCGCGCTCTAGCTTGATGCAGTTCATCCAAAAACTGGACGAGCGCGACCGACTGCGAATTGACTTGTTTAGCAGTGGACTCTCGACTCTTACTCCACTTTCACCAATAGGTCAAAAACGACAACAGGTCCTTGACAGTGTTTCAGGGATTTTTGAGAACGGAAACACTGCACTGTACGATGCAACTCTGAACGCTTACCAGGATCTACAAGCGGAAGGAGATCCTAAACATATTCGTGCGATTGTAGTTCTAACCGATGGGCAGGACACGGCCTCAGCTGTTACCTTGCAGGAGCTGATCGCCAAGATCCAGGCGAGCGAGGGCGAAGGTGGTAACGCCATCAAGGTGTTTACGATCGCTTTCGGTGGCGATGCCGACAAGGTGATCCTGGAGGCGATCGCAGACCCAAGTGGCGGAAGGCAATATGACAGTTCTCCTGAGAACATCCAGAAGATCTACGACGAGATCGCAACCTTCTTCTAGGACATGAATAACCGCCCACCTCTTCTCACTGCGCTGCTGAATCCGTTAAATATGGCGATGCTTGCGCTGACAATTGCTGCCGGACTCTTTTCTGCATGGTGGCTTGCTCCCATTGGGCTTGTTTTATGGCTGGTGATGGTTATTGTGATCCCACGTGACCCGGGCATCCAGATCACATTTACACGGCAATCGCGTGAGCCTCTCTCACAGCGTTACCAGATCCGTTTTGACAAACTGGATCGTGCCCGTATCCAGATCTTTAATTCGTTGTATCGCACCAACAATTCCGCTTTTCGCAGAGCGCTTGAACCTGTCCAATCGAAGTTGGATGAACTGGTGGAACATGCCTATCAGCTCTCCCTGCAAATGACTGACATGGACAACAATTTCTCGGTGCAGCAGATCTCGAACAAATACGATGACGATATCTCCAGCATGGAGAAAAGTTTGAGAGAAGCAGACAACCCCGCTGACCACCGGGAATTCGAACAAGCTCTGGCTTCCGTGAAGGAGAGAAAGGCTCAGCTCAAGAACGTGGGCACATTGTTGTCGCGCTTTGAGGCGCAGCTGACTGGGACGAACAATGCGGTTGATGGAGTCGTATCCAGTATCGTTGGTTTGCAGGGGCGAAGCGGAAAGAGCATAGAGGAAAAATACCTTCACTGCTCGTGATACTGCAGACCGAGCAGGACGAACTTCATCAGTTCGACGCAGCTCTGGAAAAAACATCCCTAAACTAGCGACAGACACACTCAAATGGGAGGGTATCTGCTTTTGTTATCTTGGGTAGATCGCACAGACAACAATTCCATCATCATTTGTAACTCCTACAAACAAACCATTAACTGCCTCTTAACTGGTTGTTAAAAGCGCGCAAGTAGAATCTTCTCGAAACTGCAAATCCCAGAAAAAACATTTAGATAGAGGAGAGATGTATGAAAGCGAAGGCAGTATCCCTGATCGTTCCATTTGTTGTGATCTTAAGCCTTACGTTCGCCCCGCTGGCACAGGGCAATGTCAAGGCGCAGAGCGGTAGCATCCACCTGACCAAGATTGGTGGGTTTGCTACATCGGGCGCGGAGATCTCCGCCTACGATCCCGCGACCAAGCGACTGTACGTCACCGGCGCTGGCGCCAGTGTGGTCGTGCTGGATCTGACCGATCCGACCAACCCTACACTGTTAAAAACCCTGGATTTTGATGCGACCAGTGTGGCCGTTAAGAATGGCATTGTCGCCATCGCGGTCCCGTTCCCCGATGACAACAGCCAGAAGGGAAGCGTGTATTTGTACGACGCAACTTCTTCATTGGATAACCCGGTAATTCTCGAGGCAGGTTACCTGCCGGATATGGTCACCTTCACACCCGATGGCCGCCGCATCCTGGTTGCCAATGAAGGTGAGCGCGTCCCTCCGGCTGACCCGGAAGGTTCTGTCACTATTATCGATGTGGCACGCGGAATCAACAAGGCCCTGGTAAAGCATGCAACCTTCAAGAGGTTCAACGATCGCCGCGCAGAATTACTGGCTGAAGGTGTACGTATCTTCTCAGATGCAGCCACCGTGATGCAGGACCTGGAACCCGAATATATTGCGGTTTCTGCCGACAGCAAGACTGCCTGGATCACACTACAGGAGAACAATTCTATTGCTGTTCTTCAAATCGCTTCCGCTACCTTCCAGGATATCATCCCGCTGGGCTACAAAGATCACAATCTGGCAGGTAATCCCCTGGATGCCAGTGACCGCGACAACGGCTCGAACGGACCTGCCATCAATATCGCGAACTGGCCGGTGTACGGCATATACATGCCTGATGGTATTGCAAGTTTCCAGGCAAATAAACAGACATATCTCGTGACCGCTAATGAGGGCGATGCACGCGCGGACGAAGAATCCCGCGTTAACAGTCTTTCTCTCGATCCCACTGCATTCCCTGATGCGACCACACTTCAGACAAATGCCAATTTGGGACGCCTGACGGTGACGAACGTCAATGGTGATCCAGATGGTGATAGTGACCATGACCAGCTCTTTGCGTTTGGCGCCCGCTCTTTCACTATCTGGTCGACCGATGGTACGCAAGTCTTCGACAGCGGTGATGATCTCGAGCAGTTGACTGCCTCGCTTACCACCGAGTTCTTCAATGCCAATGATGGACTGGCCTCCCAGTGGGATACCCGCAGCGATAATAAGGGACCCGAACCCGAAGGCGTGACGATTGGCGTCGTCGCCGGCGTGACGTATGGCTTTATCGGTCTGGAACGCGCTGGTGGCGGAGTGATGGTCTATGATTTTAGCGATCCGGCCAGCCCATCATTTGTCGAGTACGTCCGCAGTGATGGCGATATCTCACCGGAAGGCCTGACCTTTGTCTCGGCCGCATCGAGCCCAAGTGGTCTACCGCTACTCGTCGTAACGAATGAGATAAGTGGCACCGTGGCGATCTACCAGATCGAGACAATGAACTAAGCAGAGGACGAAATACA
The DNA here is from genome assembly GCA_964489725.1 of uncultured Anaerolinea sp. Taxonomy (GTDB): domain Bacteria; phylum Chloroflexota; class Anaerolineae; order Anaerolineales; family Villigracilaceae; genus Defluviilinea. Next base: position 18,910 of record CAZBAX010000055.1, read on the forward strand.
GAAACATAATTAACCCCGAAATTAAGTTAGCCACGGATTATCACAGACACTTGCACCTGGCGCAAGTGCAGGTGTTTGCACGAATTCGGTCAGAAAATCCGTGTCAATTCGTGAAATCCGTGGCTAACGATTTTGAACTGAGCCGTGCAATCAGCAGCCCGTTTTGAGAAGAATAAGTTTGGGGCAAGTCAAGTTGTTCTCCTCTATTTTGATTTACACCGCCAGCCAGATCAGAAGTGTTTCAACAAGGTTCAACGCAAGGTGTGCTGCAAACGGGACCAGCATGTTGCCTCGTCGCTGGCGTAGAATGGCAAATGGGATACCAACGATGAATCCGGTGATGAGGATGTACCAAAATCCGCCGGTCCAATGTAAAACGCCAAAGAAGAGACTGGAGAGTAGGATCGCGCCCGTTGCCCCGAAGCGTGGTAGTAACTTCATCATGCCATAGCCGCGACAAATGTTTTCCTCCACAAATGGCGCGAGCAGGATATCTGCAATCGCGAACGGGATGATTGCTGCTCCCAGGGCAGGGAAGAGCGAACCTGCCGGAACATAATCACCAACCGTGCGCTGTATTGTGGATAGGATTGGCTCGATGGCGTAAATCCACAAGACGCCGAGCGGTACACCGATCGCTGCGCCAAGCAAAAGTTCTTTCCACGGCTCTTGTTCAGCACTGGCGCGCCAGCCCAGATCATACAGAGTTAATCCTTGTCGGCGAAAGACCATGAATTGAATTCCAAGTAACAGCAACTGAGCGGTTAACAAGATGTAGGGTGTGGCTTCGGCAGTCTTCGCGGCGATGATTCCTGCATCTCCTTGCGCTGAAATGCCAAAATAGATCGAGAAGATTGTGATCACCACTAAAAACAAGACCGGTGGAAACCATAACAGAAACCAGGGACTATCTTTTTTCGATGACTTGGTAAGGCTCATACTATTTCCTCAGAGTGGATACATTAAAGATATGTTGGAGCAACTCAAGCCTAAACAGATGCCTGCTGTTCGGCCTCTTGTGACTGTTTCGTGTGACTGCGCTGCCAGATGAACAACGTGATCAAGCCGAGGAGGAGAGTAACGGTAATGCTGCCTGGTACGATATTGCCGAATAATTCATTATTGAAGGCGATTAGTTTTCCTTCCAGAATGGCATATCCAACCGCATTGCCCATTCCATGTAATAGAACCAACGTCCACACGCTGCCACTGGCTTTGCGAATTTGCCCAAAGACGATTGCCATCAAAATGACGTCGATCACAAAGAGTGGCAGAAAGATCCCGAGTGACACGCTTGTGTAATCCGTCGAAAGGATCAATGGAAAATGCCAAACAGCCCAAAGTACACCGACGATGAGATGACGCCGAAGATCTGGCAGTCCGAGAGATGTAAAACGTGGCTCGAGATAACCGCGCCATGCCCACTCTTCCGATAGCGAGAACAGCATTCGAGCGATGAACTGCATACCGAATCCTGTCAGCACGACCGGTAGCATCTCGGAGATTGACATCGTGAGCGTTGTGAACCCGAGCAGCACATTCACGGTAATGATCACTGCAAAAAAGATGGGGTACATCAACAGCGCGAACAAATACCAGCCCCAGCTCTTTTTGATATTGAGTTCCAGCCCTGCATCTTTCCATCCGTCACCCAATAGAAAGCGGACCACAAAAACCATCAGCAAAGGACTGAGAATGAACAGCAATCCTCCCGCGTCTTGCCCGGACGCCATAATGAATCCGCCTCCAGTTGACAGTAGTATTGTGCCAACATAGAAGATAATGATATTTCTGATTGTTTTGTTACGTTGTTGCGTTGTCATGATGTTACCTCCGAAACTTGAAACATGAATTCTCCATTTCAACTAAACTATTTATTGATCCGACTAAAAATCCTTGAGCGTGTAATTCCCGGACCTCACGCGATCCACTACGCTTCGCAACCAACTCACCGAAATCTGGTTGCTCAGAATGCCATATTCGAGGGTTGAGACACTTAGGAAAAATGTACGCGGGTCGGGCTGCGTTTTGATCATCTCTTCATACATCTTGTAGATCGAGAGGTAAACGTCCAATCGTTCTTCCATGCCGTGGATCTCATGTTCCAGCAATTGGATGAATTTTTCATCGGAGAGCATCCCGCCAAAGTAGACCTGGATCAAGAGTGGCTCGCGGTAATCCGATGGCTGTAGTGGAGTGGCGAGCCAGTGATGTAGTTCCTCTTTGCCTGCTTCTGTGATGTGATAGACCTTTAAATCGAGTCGCTCTTCGCGCTCGATGACTTCGATTGTGACCATTCCCTCCTCGCTTAGTGCTGCTAACGTGCGATAGATCTGACTTTGGTTGGCAGGCCAGAAATGCTGAATGGATTGGTCGAAGGCTTTTTTTAGATCGTATCCAGTCAGAGACTTGAAAGATAGGAAGCCAAGAATGGCGTGTTTGAGAGACATAGTTGCCTTTTTACGTGATGTTTATTATAGTACTAGTACTATAATACATGTATTATATATTGTCAAGAGGAAAGCCACCGAAATTGTTCGATTTTGATTTTAAAGTCTGGTAAACGTTGATTTTTTCGGCCAACTTATGTGTAGACTTAGCGTAAACTGATTGGAGGTACAGATTGCCTGGCGAGGGTTGACTTTTTCTGGATATTACTCCTCGCCAACCATTGCGTGTTCATCTCAATTCAGTATCGGAAACCATAACGTGAGTCACCCCATTCTTTCTTGTGCTCAATGTGGCGCATCGATCAAGAACTCTTTCGAAGGCAAGCCCTCCATCCGCTGTGAGTATTGCGGTACGCAGATTTCATCGGCGAATGTCAGATTGCAGACTCCTCCTGTAGCCCAGCCTGTTTCAAGCGATTCGGCCGTCTCGCTGTTGCTTGGAAACCTGAAACGTCCTGCCCCCAAAGCATCCTTCTCGGGCGAAAAAGCGGCTGAAGTCGCTACTCGTTGTTAGGAAATTATGGTCAATAAGATTTTGCCGGTGCTGATCAACTTCTTCGGCGTGTGGGAAGTTGTGGAGACCAGTCGATACCGTGAATCTTTTTTAACACGCACAACAAACTGATCGGGCTGGAGGTAGTATGTCGTTCAAAAGATGGTTGTATCGGGGTGGTCGTCCGAATTGGCTCGCAAGCCTGCTGAATGCTGGTTGGGCGAACATTCACTCGTTGGGAGTCGCTCCCAACTATTTGGTGACATTGGTAGTAGTGGGGAGAAAATCAGGAAAATCAATACGTTTTCCACTTGTACTAACCATGTTGAATCAGCAGAGATATCTTGTATCGATGTTGGGCAATGATGCGAGCTGGGTACGCAATGTCAAAGCATGTGGCGGGAAAGCGCAGCTTAAGCATGGCAGACGTGAACAGGTTCTCCTCGAAGAAGTGGACGTTCACCAGCGAGCTCCAATCATTAAAGCCTATCTGCAGATTGCCCCCGGAGCGAGAGGTCATATTCCGGTCGGTAAAGACGCGCCAGTTTCAGAGTTTGAGAAGATTGCATCGAAATATCCGGTGTACAAAGTAAACGCCTGAAAGCCATGAGCTTCCCATTAATCAGATGTTAACTGTAGAAATGATACCTTAACAAATATATCAAAGCTTGCCAGGTATAATCCCAACGCTTTGATCTCTTTCCGCTGAGACACTATGTTGCCAGAAATCATCATCGACGCTCCAATGAACAGATCCTTCACATTGACAACAACGATAGGAGACCTGCCTTCCTATCAGTATTATATAGACGCTTCCATAACTGTTGAACAGGTGGTGGAAGAGTTGAATCACAATCCTAAATTGCCGGGAGTTGTATTTCATAGCGACAAGAAATTTCTTGGCATGATCTCCCGCTCGAAAATATTTGAATGGCTGGGCCGTCCATATGGGGTGGAACTCTTTTTCAAGAAACCACTCGGCAGTCTGTTTTCGAAAATGAATATCCGGAATGAAATTTTTTCCAACGATACGCTTATTAGTGATGCCGTTCAAAAATCACTCAGTCGCCCTGCCGATTTCCGCTATGACCCACTCGTCGTTTCGATTGGCGACAATGACCTGCGTTTGCTGGAAATGAATGACCTGCTCCTGGCTCAATCTGAACAAATGATGAATGCCAACAGCATTATTGAAAAGCAGATCGAGATTGGCAAGACCCTCTCCAGTTCACTGGAATTGTCCAAGGTGTTAAACCTGATCCTTGAGCAAATGGATTCGATCATCCCATTCAGTCGGGCCGCGATCATGCTATATCGAGATGGCAATATGGAGTTTGCCGCATTCCGCGGTTATCCCGAATATGTGGACATGGAAGACGCGCGCGTGTTGGTGAACAATAACGATGTATTTGCCAGTATTCTCCAGGAGCAACGTCCTGTTGCACTGGAAGACACCACATTGCGTCTCGATTGGCAACACATCCCCAACACAGCTCCGACTCGTTCCTGGTTAGGAGTGCCGCTTGTCCAAAATAATGAGGTACTGGGAATGCTTTCGATCTCACGGTTATCAGTTGTTCCCTTTACTGAGGAGGAAATAAAAGCGACCTCAATTTTCTCCGGGCAGGCGGCCATTGCATTGGGAAATGCACACCTCTATGCGGAGATCAAGAAGATCAATTCAAAACTGGATAATCAGCATAAGAGTCTGCAGGATGCCATAACCAGACTTAACCACGTTAACCTCACGCTCACTCGCCGCGCGGCCCAGCTTGAAACCAGCAACCAGATCAGCCAGCAGGTCATCAGCATTTTGGACATCAATCAGCTCTTATCCAAGGTGATCAATATTATCCAAACCCGATTTAATTACACCTGGGCCGGTGTTTGGCTGATGAGTGACGAGCATGATTCTCTCGTTTTGGAAGCCTGCACGGGTTCATCAATGGCGCGCGGGACCTTGTTGGATACCAAGAATAATGTTCTTGCCACACAGGCCTATCGAACAGGGGAAATGGTCTGCGATAATAACATTGTGAAGAATAAATCCCGAGTCACAGTCTCCGGGCTCACCTCTGCCTTTTCAGAGATTGCGTATCCTCTGAAGTTTCAGAAGGAAATTTTAGGTGTATTGGATATTCAAAGCGAGCGTATCGAGGCCTTTAACCTGGACGATATTTCCGTGTTACAGTTCACTGCATCGCAGATTGCGATCGCTATTCATAATGCCAGACTCTATTCCAAATTGAATCGCATTCGCTCTGAAATATAAATCTGGCGCATCGCCGATTGTTCCTCCGTTGTAACAATAAACGAGTTGTCTATCAGACCGGGTTGAATCGAATCGTCGCGGCTCCGATATTGTCGATTTCCAGCGTATTCTTTTTTATATCCTAACAATTCGTTAAACCCCTGTTCATGGACCCACACTATACTTTTCCTGTCCCACCGATAACGGAGGTACTATGGATTCAGATGTTGTAAGACTCAAAAAGATAGCAATGGGGTATGACAAGAAAATTGCTCTCGTCGCGCATGACAATAAGAAAAAGGATCTGATGGCATGGGCGAAGTTCAATCGTGACCTGCTTGCCAGTCATACGCTGTACGCGACAGGCACAACGGGCATTACACTTGAGAATGAACTAGGATTGGAAATCAACAAGCTCCAGAGCGGTCCCCTGGGCGGAGATCAACAAATTGGGGCAAAGATTGTTGCAAACGAAGTTGACTTTTTGATCTTCTTCTGGGACCCACTGGAGCCCATGCCGCACGATCCAGATGTCAAGGCTCTCCTGCGAATGGCAGTGGTCTGGAACATCCCCATTGCCTGCAATCGCGCTTCGGCGGATTTCATCATCTCATCACCGTTAATGGACAGCACGTACAATCGCTTGTTACCCGATTATGATGAATACCGCGCTCGCACAATCCCTGATCATTAATATGAAAGTAATCCAGTCTGCTCCAACGCTTCAGGAGTTGAACGAATCCCTCCTTTCAGAAATCAGAAGAGCAATGGCGCTGCCAGATTCAGAAGGTATCATGGCAGGCGTGCGTTTGATATTCAGAAAGGCAACATTTAAAGTCTCGAATTTGATCCTTGAGCTGGACTATAAAGTTGGTCAGAATGGATCGGTAGCCGGAGCGCGCTGGCTGTTGCCACATTTTGTTGCGGAATACGAAGCGTGTGGAGTCGAGCTTATTCCCCAGGCTGGTCCATTACTGATCGTAGCGAATCATCCCGCGTCGTACGATGGCATGCTGATTGCATCGTACATAAATCGACCTGACTTTAAGGTCATCATTGGCAAAATTTCTCCCTACGAATATCTCCCGCATGTGAGTCAGCATGCGATTTTTTCCCCGCCGGTTGCCAATACGTTTGGGAGAATGCAGACGGTTCGCCACGCAATCCAGCATTTGAAGGATGGAGGCTCGTTATTGATGTTTCCACGCGGGGGCATCGAACCGGATCCAGCCTGGATGCCAGGCTCTGACGGAGAATTCGATAAATGGTCACGCAGCATCGAGATCTTCCTGCAGCGCGTCCCGCAGACTCGCGTCCTTGTCACGATCGTCAGTGGAGTGATCGCCCAAACCGCGATGCGTCACCCAATTACCTGGTTCAGAAAGGCCCGACCGGACCGCCAGCGGCTGGCGTTCCTGTATCAAATGCTTCGACAAGTGCTGAGTGGAAAAGAAATGTTCGGCCTGAAATCATATGCCACCTTTGGAGAACTGCTGCACAGCGCCGATCACCGGAGCGTTCTGACTGAGATCGAGCAGGCGGCACGGCGCACGTTAACGAAACACATGAAAACGTTTTATCTCGACAGCACCGGCCAAAAAGTGCAACCCGATTGAGATAAAAAGAGGAGACCAACCCATTTGGGTTGGTCTCCACCTTTCGCAATCCAAAATCCTATCTAAATTTCTTTCCAATCGGAATGTGAAGGGCCAGCAACTGGCCGCCTTCCACGAGTTCTCCGGCAATTGGAGAGTGAGCCTGAACATCGAGCAGATACCAACCCTCGCCAAGGATGGAGGACATATCGATGATGCCTGAGGATTCTTCATCCTGGTTGAACGGTGCTGTGGCTGGGATACCAATATTGCCGAATCGCTTCTGGTCATGCTCTGCTATTTGAAGCAGTTTGTCGGTGGCAATGGTATACAGCCAGATCTTACCAAGATGCCCCTGGTTTCCAACATCCTCCTGAAGCAGGACCTGACCGCGGCTGTTGACTGTCATATTATCGAACATATTCCCGGCTTCGGTGCCATCGAGCAAGGACTCGATCGTACCGCCCAGTTCGGGTTGAGTGATATCGGTGAAACGCAGCCGGTACAGGCGGCTGCGGCCGATCTGTGTGCCAACGCCATCTTTGACCTGATCGTAACGGTCAGTAGTAACAAAGTAGAAGTCGCCTGGGTTGTTTGGATCCCACTGTCCATCTTCGGGGCGGAGGAACTGGGTAGCGCCGCTGCTGTCGCTGAGAGTCTCCAGCTGTGCCAGCGTCAGCCCGGATACATCCCCTTCATTCACAAGGCTAAAGGTGCCTGAAAGCGGCGTCACGCGGTCTTCGTTCGTTGCGCCGGTCGCATCGGGCGTCAGCCCATCGACCTTGATCACATACAGATTGTCGTTGCTGCTCTGGCGAGTAAGACCGGCGCGCTCAACAACATTGCCGGTTGTCTGCTTCTCGCCAACCCATACATACACCTGGCCCGGTGACGTGTCATCCATTCCCATCACGATCGTCTTACGCTGGGCGAGTGGATTGGCAAGATTGTTTTCCCAAGCGAAGAGACCCGCGTGAGGCAATTCGTACGCGGTGCGGGCTTCATCCTCAGGAGTATTCGGATCATCGGTCGCGGCAAATGCGAACTGGCGGCCGAAGTGGACCGTACCCTCCGGTCCCAAGTCACCACTGAAACCGCTCGCAAAGCTGCTGACAGTTCCTCCCGCCTCCTCACCACTTTCGAAGAGGCGTGATGTTGTTCCATAGACTGTACCATCTGGAGCCGTATACAAGTAAGCACCCGGAGCAGCCAGGTCAGCAGAACACAGGCGGTAAATTAATGAAGTGTCGCCTGCAAGATAGCCGGTGTGGATCGTTCCTGTGGACGGATTGTTATTGCTGAGGTAGAGACTGTAATCATTTGCCAGGAAATCTTCAATGTGAAGGACCGACAGGTCTGATTTGTTAATTGTCCACAGGGAAACGAAGGCGCCCGCGTTGCCGTGGGCGCGAGCCACCCCCAGCGGACTGGCCATTTCATTGGTTGTTCCACCGCCGATTTCGTGGTTCATGAGCATCGTGAAAGTGCCATCACCATTATCGTAGGCGCCCAGACCGTCGGCGATGCCAACCATACGATACGGCGTGACGCCATCCGGTTTGAAATTAGCAGAGTCGCCTACTGTGAAAATTGCTTTGGTAACAACCCTGGGCTGACTGCCAATAAGATACGCGGATTGTGAACTGCTAGCGCCGCTGATCGCGGTAGCCAATGCTGTCCCTACTGTCGCCAGTATCAGGACGGCTGACAACAAAACTCCAAGAAACGTCTTCGAACGCTTATTCATAGATACTCCTCTGTTATACATAAATAGTTGGGAAACCACATGAACCATTCTACGGTTCGAATTTGAATAAGATGTTAAGTAGATTTTAAGTGCTTGTAATGGTTTGCTTAAGGCATCTCACCCACCAAGGCGATCTCAAAGGAGGACAGATTACTATTTCTCAGGACATATCCTCGAAATACCTGGAAATTGCGGCAATGCCAGGACTTTGATACTTCCGCCTTTTGCCAGCCGATCAAAAATATCTCTACTTACGGTTTGGATAGCACTCCTGCGTTCGAGGTACCCATAGCGGACCCAGAAGATATATCTGCCTTCGGAATCCTCCACCCACTTGTCCATGATATAGGCATCTGTGAGAATACCGCTCTGGTCCAATTTCCGAGCAGTTCCGAGATTACGCAGACTTTCTCGAATGAGAAAAAGTGGAAAGACAAACAGGAATCCCGCAGTGATCAGGCTGCCAATAAAAGTCAGCCCAGTCGATAGATCAGCCGAAAACCTGACAAGGTCATACAATCTCGCAATATCAGGCAACAAGAGCACTAGAACTACCAGAACGGCAAAGATCAGGAGTAGAAATGCACCCAACAACTCTTTAGCAAGCACAATTGTAGTTGGCTGTGCCACCACAGTCTGTTGGGATGCAAATGAGCCTCTGTTTGCGATCATATACACCTTATAGCAGGTCTGCTCGTTCCCACCTTGGTCGGGCGCGCACTCCTTTCCGGATCTCATGCAGAACCGGCATAGGTGTGTGCAAGACGCGTCTGGCAATGTTGGCAATTCGCTGCGAAGATGTTCCGTTATTTTGTATTGGCATCAATTGCTTCAGCTCATCCAGATTCAGATCCGTATACACCTCTTTGCCAAGCGCGACTGCCACAAACGTGCAAGTGGATTGTTGTGTGATCACCACCGATGCTTTGGCGATCATATGGTTCACATTACCCTCCGTAAGCACTTGCGCCCCCGGAGCATGGCGTTCGATCTCGCGGGTGGCACGAACAGCGTTCTCCGACGGATGCAACTTGAACACCAAACGTCGTCCGGCAGCGATCGTTTGGCAGCGCTTGATAAACCCCACCCGGTCATCACGCCGAAATGATTCACGAAGCGGAGTCGTCGCCACCAGCACAAAATCCTCTTCGGAAAAGTCATTCGTCATGTTCTCGTTTAGATGATCGAAATTGGGTATTCCAGTCACAGCGATTTTTTCTGGGCGGACACCTTTGCGGATGAAGTGCCTCGCATAGCCTTCTGAAGCCACACAGAATATGTCATAGGCATCGGAGAGTCCGCTGGTGGCTGTGTTGGCGACGTAACGCGGCAGCTTAAACCACTTTACCATCCAATACATCAGGGTTTCTGGTTCGGTAATGCCTTCCTGCACCAACACCAGGCGTTTGTTGCGAATATTCTTCTGAACGATCAAGTCGCTTGATGTAACAACGAGATCATAATTATGCCGCGTTCCCCGATGGTCCACTGGCAATAGATTTCGGGTAAGATAGTTTTTTGTTTCCCGCATGTGACGGCCGCCCAGGACCGTAAAATTCAGCCAGCCCATGCGGCCGAAAAAATCCTCGATCCCGTCAGCGTAATACGGTGTGAAATAACATTCATACTCCTTCATATGTTGCGCGATCTTATGCAACATGGAAGTCTGATTCAGAGAACCACCGATGAACAGAATCTTTTCGGGCATATAGACTCCACACGTTTTTGATTCTAATTAAGGGTGGTTAATGGCGTTCAAATAACTCGTTAAGGCCTCTTAAAAATTTGGACTTGCAAATTTAACAAATCGATGGATGTCTCATGGAATCCGGAATAGGGAGGTCGAGTAGCTTCAGGATGGTCGGCGCAACTTGCAGTTGTGAGATGGTCTCATGTGTGTCACCGCTTTCCTCGACCTTGTGTCTGATCAAATACAACGGAACGTCGCGCACCTCGGACGTGGTCCCGCCATGCGCACCATCCTGATTCATCCCATGATCTGCTGTGAACAGGATATCGTAGCCTAGCGTTCTCCACTCTGTGAGCAACGGTACCAGCCACATATCCTGATGGATGGCGTGGTTACGGTATTCTTTCGAATCAGAGCCATATTTCTCGCCTTGATAGTCCATTCCCATCGGATGGACCAGTAAATAATCGGGAAGGAAACGGCGGACCAATAACGACGCGGTGCGGAACAACTCGATATCAGGATATTCATCCTCTGTGTAAAAGCGCCCATGTTGAATGGCCAACGAGTGGTCGTCCACCTCTTTATCATCGATGCGGTTGTATGGCGCACGGTTGTATAACTCGGAAAACCAGGAATATGCCGCGGCGGCAGTCACTTTGCCTGCATTTCTCGCAAGTTGAAAAATATTGGGATTATTCGAGAGACGCACGATGGAATTGCCAACGATTCCATGCTCGCTGGACGTTAACCCTGTGTGGATCGTCTCGTACATAGGGCGCGATAAGCTTGGTAATTCGCCAGTCACTTTGTAGAGGCTGGCTTGTCTCGATTCCACAAGGTGACCAAGATAGCCCATGCTGCTTACAGCGGTGTCGTAGCGCAGTCCGTCGGAGAGGATCAGGATTACTTTGTTCATGGTCAGCCTGTGATTTTTTCAGAGCGTGCATCGGCGCAGAGTTGGATGAACTCGGGGTCGAGCGAATCGATCTCGCCGAAGCGATCCACGCGATGAAGGGCCGCGTCGACAAATGGAGCGCGACCCGCTGCCAGGTCCGCAATGAAGCGCCCGATTCCGCCAGACATCGCAATCCCTGCGCCGGCGCATCCTGTCGCAGCGATGAATCCATCCACTCCCGGATATTCACCCAGCACAAAATTCCCGTCGGGGGTGTAGTTTGAAAGCCCCTTGATGTAACTGGAGATTTCCAATTCTTCGATGATCGGCAGAAAGTTTTCGAGGCTGGGTATACCTTCGATCAATGACTCCCAGCCGTTGGGATCATCGTTGAAGACGAAGCCGTTCATCTTCTCTGGCAACTCACGCGGGTCCATCCATAGGGATTGTTTTTCGCGAAAGCCAAACAGCAGACGATTCGACCCAGGTCGGGCGTAGGCGCGTGCATCAGGCAGCAGCACAAAGGGTTGTTCCGTCGAAAAAGCCGGATGCTGCGCGGTGATCCAATAATGACTGCGCACAGGCGCCATCGGAAGGTGGATGCTGATCTCACGCGCCAACATTCCGGCCCACACGCCCGCAGCATCAATCACGACGTTCGAAAGGATTTTTCCATTCGGCGTATTAACCCCGACGACGCGATTGCCCTCCATACATAGTGAAAGGGCAGGGGTTCGTTCGTGAATTTCAACTCCCAGTTTGCGCGCCGATTTGATATACTCATTCGCTAGCGTGTAGCCATCAATGTAGCCATCTTCAGGCATGAAGATGATGCTTGTATCGCGCGGCAGTTTCAGCCACGGAACCATATTCGAAGTTTCTGTCTTATCCAACCATTCCACTTTCAATCCGGCATACACAGATGTTTTAGCCAGTTCACGGACTGCCTTTTGCTGTTCGGGTGAAACGGCGGCGTACAGGCAGCCCGTTCGATGCATGTCCAGTGATTCGCCTGTGATGTTTTCGATCTCTTGAATCGCCTGATAGGTTTCCAGCACCATCGGAATGAGATGCGACTTAAATCGTCCGCGCGTCAGCAGTCCCGCCGCGAGACTGGAATTGCCCTGCGCGACCAGATCTCGCTCGAGCACGATCACGCGGCCTGCGTTCTGCTTCGCCAAATAAAAAGCGACGGCTCCCCCGAGGACTCCGCCGCCAATCACCACAATATCGGCCGTTTCCATTATGGACGCTCTCCCTGGGCGAGGCGCGTTTCGACCTCATCCAACACTTGAGGCAAGTCCCAAATGCCATCGATAACAAAATGCGCTCCAGCATCGGATAGCTGTGCTTCTATTCGTTCCCGTGCGTGATCTTTTTCCTCAGGCGTAAGCCTGTGGAATTCTTCTTCATTCAAGCCAAGCAGGTTGCCGGTCAGAGATAAGCCAACCGTCCACATGCCGGCGTTCAAACCTTCTTCAATGTCGGGGATAGTATCTCCCACTTTGACCATGGCCTGCATTGGATAAACTCCCAACTTCAGCGCATTCTGGTAACACATCCATGGGTACGGACGACCCGCCAGCACGTCATCCGGGCATACTATGGAATCTGGCTCATAACCATTCTTGCGAGTCACGGGTGCGAGCACATCCATCATCGAACGGATATAGCCGGTGGTCGAACCTACCTTGATATCACGTGATCGCAATTCCTGCATCACATCCAGCAAGCCAGGAATGGGTTGTGCATATTCCTTCAGGACAGAGATTTGTAGAGGCACAAAATCCTTGAACATGCCATCAACATCGGCATCGGTCGGGTCTACACCATGTTCCGCTCGCCATGCTGCGGCGACGGCTGGGATGGAAAGGATCATGCAAAGGTGATCGCGTTTCATCAATCCCATGCCTGAGCGTGCCTCCGCAGCAGTGATCCTGGCGCCGCGGCTCTCAAACAAACGGATGAAAACGGCTGTCGGTGCGAATGAACCAAAATCAACGGTCGTTCCCGCCCAATCCAGAATGACCGCTTTTACAGGTCCGCGATACGAGTGTTCAGTTCTTGCATTCATTTCGACCTCAATGTGATGCGAGTGTAATATCCATTTCGACCAATGTGTCAGCAATTGCAGACATCAGTGCGCGCACATCTGCAACCCCCAATCTTCCTACGTGACCGATGCGGAAGCAATCTGCATGACTTAATTTGCCGGGGTAGATCACATGTCCCTTTTGGCTAAGGCGTGCGTAGAAACTTTGAAAGTCAAAGTTTGGATGATCGGGATAGCGGAACGAGGTAATAATGTAGCCTTGATCTTCCGGCTTGAGGTAGGACTCGAAGCCCATCTGCTGCATCGCTGAGAGTGTGCTGTCATAGTTTTGACAATAACGCGCACCGCGAGCTTTTACGCCGCCTTCCTGTTCAAGCTCGAGCAATGCCTGGTGGAATGCAAGTATCACGTGAACGGGAGGCGTGAAACGGAATTGCCCATCGCTCTCCAGTCCCTTCCACTGTGAATACAGATCAAGACTCAATGTACGCGCATATCCGTTGGAATCTTCAAGAACATGCTTCTTCGCCAGGATGAATGAAAAGCCAGGCACGCCCTCGATGCATTTGTTTGAGGATGAGATCAAATAATCAATGTTGCATACTTTCAGGTCGATGAGATAGGCGCCGAAGCTGCTCATCGCATCTACTATGTAGAGGCGCTTGTGTTTCCTGACGATCTCGCCATAGGCCGCGATTGGATTGATGATGCCGGTTGTCGTTTCACAATGCACAACCGCCACATGTGTGATCGATGGATCGTGACTCAATGAAGCATCCAGCGCCGAAATGTTTGGAAATGAATCTTCGGGAAAGATCAGCTTGGTCGTTTGGATACGGTGAATATCTGCGATCTTGAGCATACGTTGTCCGTAGGCGCCATTGATCAGGATCAATACTTTCCCATCCTGTGGGATCACGGAGGATAGAGTCGCTTCGATCCCAAACGTCCCACTGCCTTGCATAAGGATAGTAGTGTACTCAGCGCCGCCGTTTCCCAACTGCACGAGTCGTTGGCGAACATCTTTCACCGTGTCGATGAACTCTGCATCACGCGAGCCGAGATCGCGCAGCATCGCCTGCTTGGTTGTCGCACTCGTTGTCAACGGACCAGGGGTAAATAAAGCCTTATCTTTCCATGAAGGTAGTGTTGTCATTCAAATTGATCCATATAGTTTTCTAGAGGAGCCAGCAGGCATCGACCGGGAAAGTTACCTGATATGAATCTCCAACCGCCGGGACTCTCAATTTTCGTTCGTTGAACACATCCAATGAAAGCGGATGTCCCTCCACATCAACGCTGATTCGTACGATGGAGCCAAGATAGGTGATGGAGTCCACTTTGCCGTTGAGGTTGTTCGCGCGGTCTGCAAACCCGGGATTAAGTTCCTCGGGTCGCACCGCCAGCCGGATCGGGCTTCCGTTTAAATGGCCGTACTGACCCGCCTGCATTATCTGTCCGCCAAGCTTCACGATGCCCTGCTGTGCATCCACCACTTCGACAGGTAGCAGGTTGATCTGCCCGACGAACTTTGCCACAAATTCGGTGGTTGGAAAGTTGTAGATTTCAGACGGTGTGCCAACCTGTTCCACTTTGCCGTGGCTCATCACCACGATGCGATCTGAAAGCGACAGCGCTTCTTCCTGGTCATGTGTCACGTAAATCGTTGTTATTCCAAGTTGTTGTTGAATACGCCGAATCTCCTGCCGCAGTTCCACGCGGATCTTCGCGTCGAGCGCGGAGAGTGGCTCATCGAGCAGAAGTACCTGCGGATGGAAGGCCAATGCACGCGCCAGTGCAACGCGTTGCTGCTGTCCGCCGGAGAGCTGGTTGGGATAGCGTTTCCCAAAGCTCTCCAGGTGAATGAGTGAAAGCATTTCGTGCACCCGGTTCGTAATATCTGTTTTTGTCTTACCGGCTATCTTCAAGCCATAGCCGATATTTTCCTCCACGGTCATGTTCGGGAACAAGGCGTAGGATTGAAAGACCATGCCTACATTACGTTTATTGGGCGGCAGGAAGGTCAGGTCATAGCCGTTGATGGTGATCTGCCCGGAGGTGGGTATTTCAAAACCCGCGACCATGCGCAGGGTTGTGGTTTTGCCGCAACCGCTCGGTCCCAGAAAAGATACAAACTCTCCCTGCGTCACGCTAAGGTTGAAATCTTCGACGGCAATCGATCCGCCAAACGATTTCTGAATGTGTGTTAGTTCAAGATAAGACATGTCATCCTCGATGCCGTTTTAGCGTCCGGTCAATTGCTGCTGCGTTGTTCCGCCGCGACTGAAGTATTGGATCAATCCCAGGCTTGCCCAGGTGAGCGCATAACTGATGATTGCCAGCGCCGCGGGTTCGAATGCTTTATCCCGGCCTACCGCCGCCATGTAGGGACCCAGGGCCGGGCGAAGCAGGAAATCTCCCAGGATCAACTCGCCAATAACGGTGGCAAAGCAGATTAGCGATCCGCTCAGGATGGCGATCCGAAGGTTCGGGAAGATCACATTGAACAGGATTTGTGTCCAGTTTGCGCCCATGCTCTGCGCCGCCTCGGTCAGTGTGCGGACGTCAATGGTGCGCATCCCCACATCGACGGCTCGAAACATGTAAGGCATGGAAAGGACGATATATCCGCCGACCATTAAAATATCGGTAGTGAAGGTATTGGATGTCATGCGAAGCGGGGGGCGTCCAAATGCGGTGTTGATGCCGTATACATATACAATGACCGGAACGACAAAGGGAAGAATCGTGATGATCTCCACCAGTGGGCGTGCCCGGGGTATTTTCAGATACAGCCAATATACTGTCGGCACGAAGATCAGGATGCTGATGGTGACGGAGATAATTCCCATGATCACCGAGTATTGGAAACTGCGTAAGAACTGCGGATCTGCAAATACAAGTTCATAGGCTAACAGACTGATCTCGCCTTTTTTCATCCGCAGCGAGAAATCGAGCGTTCCATAGAGTGGCAGAAAAAAGTACAACAGCGCCATCACCGCCCAAAAAATCGACCACAGATCGAAGCGCGGCTTTTTCATGATTTCAGCCACCTCACTGTTCGACGTTGTAAGGCGGTGTATGCCAGAATAGTAATACCCATGATGATCACCATGCCGATGGCAAGCGCATAGCCTTCATAGGGATTGCTCAACACATCGCCCCGAATCTGCTGCGCTATCAAAATCGTGATCAGGTAGATACTTCCGCCTGTCAGGGCATACGCTGTGGCATAGGCGCCGAAGGCGCTGCCAAAAAGCAACAGAGTGGCGCCCAGGATCGAAGGCAGGAGAATCGGCAGAGCCACATCCCGCCAGTATTGCCATGAATTTGCACCCAGGTTTGCCGAGGCTTCGCGCCATTCCTTTTTCAAACCTTCGAGCGCGGGTGTAATGGTCAGCACCATCAATGGGAATTGGAAGTAGGTATATGCCAGTACGAGGCCGCTCATGCTATACAGGTTGAACCCGTTGTCATACGGGTTGAACGGGCAGACTTGAGCGCCCGCCGCGTCGGTGTAACAGATTGCTTTGAGGATGGCGGTGATAAACCCGGTCCGCCCGAGCGTGGCGATGTAGGAAAAGGCAAGGGGCACGCCACCGAAGTTTGCCGCCAGTCCTGAAAAGGTCATCAGGAAATTTCGCATATAGCGCGGTGTGTTCCCGATCGTGATCGCATATGCCACGAAGAATCCGAACACGCCTCCGACCAGGGATGTGATGACGCTCACCTGCAAGCTGACGCGATATGCCTTGATCACATAGGGGTTCTGCATCACTGCATAGTTCTCAAGCGTGAAATTCCCATTGAGATCCTGGAACGAGCGAAAGAGCAGATTTGTGGAGGGAAGGACGAGGAAGAAAAAGATAAGTGCAAAAAATGGAAACAACCCAACCCAATTCGATTGCTTCAGGCGATCCAACAACCCTCTTTTGGCAGGGGTAACGGTTTGTGCAATTGTTTGATTCATAGGCAAAGGCGTGACCCAGCCCGGATTTGACTGGGTCACGTGCTAAATGTTGCAGGAGACTACTTACTTGATATCGAGACCGACGACGCTATCCCACTCATTCTTGATTAGTTCGCGGGCGGCGCTAAGCTGATCGCCGTTGGGAACGATGGAGCTCGCGATGATCTCAGGATCGGGAAGTTTCGCCTGCAGGTCAGCCGGAACAACACCACGTTCGAGCATGTCCGCGAGGCGGGCGGGAGCGCAATAACCTTCCATCCAGATCAGGTGCCCTTCATCTGAGTAGAGGTATTCTTCCCACAGGCGGGCGGCGGCGGGATGCGGAGCATAAGCGCTGATCGCCTGGAAGTAGTAACCACCCCAGTTCAAAGACTTGGGATACACGATCTCGATGTTGGGATTGCCGGCAAAATTGTCCTTGTTGGCGGCGGCCAGGTAGTTCCACTGGAACGTGATGGGCGTTTCACCCTTGGCGATCGGGCCCGAGTCCGCGATGAGGGGCAACAGATTACCCATTTCATTTAATTCCTTGAAGAACTCCAAACCAGGCTGAATGTTATCTAGCGAACCGCCATTGGCAAGCGCCGCGGCGTACACGGTCTGGGCGGCCTGGTTCGAGGCACGCGGATCACCGGCAATAGCGATTTGACCTTTATATTTCGGGTCAAGCAGGTCGGCCCAGTCCTGGGGAACATCGGTTACCTCGTCAGTGTTCACTTCAAAGACCATCACACCGTTATAGTCAATAAAGTAGTAACCATCAGGGTCTTTTGGTCCTTGCATGGTGTCCCATGTTTCCACCTTATAGGGAGCCAGCAAACCCTGGTCCTTCCCTAACGGACCATAGGCCGGACCGATATCCAGGACATCCGGGGCCTGGGGGCCTTTGGTCTCTTTGTTATCGATGATCGCCTGAATTTCATCGGCAGAGCCGCCATCGGGCAATAACGAGTTGACCTTGATACCATACTTGGCTGAGAACGTGTCCATCATCTCGCCATAGTTGCACCAATCGCGCGGCAGGGTGATGACGTTCAATTCACCTTCGGCTTTGGCCGCCGCGATCAACGCTTCCATGCCACCAGCTCCTGCGGCAGATTTGACCATGTTCCAGTCCACATCGGAAGCTGCGGGCGCAGCCGGACCACCGCAGCCTGCCAGGACTACAGTGATCATGATGCTGACTATCAACGAACTTAAGAACTTCCTTGAGCGCATTTCTATTCTCCTGTTGTTGGGTTTGCATTCAAGAATGATTCTATTGGTCGGCCTTTAATGATTAATGAAGGTAACGTTATTGAGTGGTTAATTGTTTGTTATTTGCTTGAGGCGCAGACGCGGCGTTTGTTGAAGGTAAAACGGCGGGTCCTCGCGTGTTCCAGTTACCAGATACATCTTTGCCGGCAGGATCTCGACCAGGAAGGTGAGGATCTGGTCAACCGGCTTGGAATCGGTCAAGTGCTAATCATCGAGGACAAGATTAAAACAAAAAGACAACTTGATGATTTTCCATCAATTGGAGTCACGTTGCACCTGGTAGGTTCAGGCTTGCTGGGCCTGTTCGGCATCACTGAGTTGCCGATGTTTGTTCAGCTCATTGTGGTGCTTCCCATACTCGTTCAAGAAATGGTGATGGCAGTGTGGATGATCGTTAAAGGTTTCAATCCGGCGGCGATCCCTTCCATGCCTGTAATCAATTCACCTGCTATCGCTTCGAAGCCAATCTAGATCAAAAGGCGGATGACATGATTTCCGATAAGAATGCACCTCGGCTTTTGGGTGCCGCGTTTTTGCTGGTGATTTTTACCAGCCTGACCAATGGTTTGTTGCTTCAATCAGCAGTTGGATCGGGTGATACTTCGGCTATGCTGATTAGCATTTCAAATCAAGTTACATGGATGCGGCTCAGCGTGCTGTTTGAGATGCTGAATAGTAGTTGCATCGTTATCCTGGTTGTACTCCTTTATACCGTCCTCCATAAGCAGAACAAAATCCTTGCGGGAATCGCTCTAGGATGGTGGTTGGGCGAAGCCCTCATTCTTGGTCTGACGAGTATGGGGGCTGTAGCGCTGATCCCTTTGAGTTTGGATTTCGTGAAAGCGGGAGTTCTACAGAATTCTTTTTATCTAACATTAGGCGACTTTTTGTATGAGGGTGTCAATCGATATGGATACAGCGGAGTCCATATGTGGTTTTACTGCATCGGTGGGATGATTTGGTATTCCCTGTTTTACCGATCGATGTACATCCCGCGCTTGATTTCGCTCTTCGGGATTTTCGCGGCCTCGCTGGCGTTCGTTGCCGTTGTGATGAACTATCTTGGATATGATGCTCCTCTATGGATGTCCATCCCACTGTTGCCCTTCGAATTAAGTATTGGGTTCTGGCTACTGCTTAGAGGCATCAAGGAAGATTCTGTCGTTACCTTGAATGGGCAAGCGTTAGCTGTTGGAGGGAATTCATGAATGTAAACTTGGTACCGATCTATGAGTCTGTAGGGAATAGCGAAAATGAAGATGCCTCTTCAGAGCTTGAGTGAGCAGTCCATGCGGCGCTGGAAACGTATTCCAATGTCCACCGGGGGAGCGGGTATAACTCAATGGTCTCGACACTTTTATATGAGCAAGCCAGAGACATTGTTCTGGAAGATTTGAAGCTGAGAAAGGATAGATACATATCTTCTGCACACCCAGAAGGGCGAAGTTGCTCAAAGCACGACTTAAGCGCATCGCTCACAAGTTAAGGTAGATTTGCTTCTGTCAAGATCGGAATCAGTTCCAATGGTGAAGGATGTGCGGCTTTGCGTTTGCGCTTGAGGATGCCTAGCAATTTAGTATTGGCCGCCAGATAGGC
>CAZBAX010000056.1:0-38822 GCA_964489725.1 uncultured Anaerolinea sp.
GTGGAAGCAGAAGCAAAAAATAACTGTCCGCCGGTTGAAATATTTGCCAAAGGTTTGCCGGGCGGCAAGACCAAAATTGCAGGCAATATTTCAAGCCAGTTCTTATCCGCATTATTGATGGTCGCCCCGTACGCTCAGTCTCCTGTCGAGATCGAACTCACTACTGAACTCAATTCCAAACCCTATGTGGATATGACCATCTCGATCATGAAACACTTTGGCGTGGAAATCGAACGTCACGGATATAACCGCTTTCTCATCCAGCCTTCTCACTTTTTACCTGTTACTTCTTACTCCATCGAATCCGACGCCTCCGCTGCATCCTATTTCTTCGCCACGCCTGCCATCTGTGGCGGGACCGTCCGCGTGATAAATATTTCGCGCAACTCTATTCAGGGTGACATCGCCTTTCTGGATGTGTTGCAGCAAATGGGGTGCATCGTGGAAGAGGCTGACAACTCTATACAGGTCACTGGTCCCTCTGAACTTCACGGCATTGATGTGGATATGCGCGACATTCCCGATACTGCTCAGACCCTCGCCGCCATCGCTCCCTTTGCCTCCTCACCCACCAGAATCCGCGGCATTGCTTCGGCGCGAGTAAAGGAGACCGACCGGGTCCATGCCACCTGCACGGAGCTGGCGCGACTGGGCGTCAGTGTGGAGGAGCATGAAGATGGGATGACCATCCATCCCTGCGCGTCGATGCGTCCGGCCGTCATCCAGACCTATAACGATCATCGTATGGCCATGTCATTTTCGCTCATCGGTCTACGTTTCGACGGTGTGACCATTGAAAACCCAGCCTGTGTCTCCAAGACATTCCCCAATTATTTCGAAGTACTGGGTACTCTACATACCCCTCTCCATGAGGGAGAGGGGAAGGGGTGAGGGAGAAATCATGACCATCTACCACCTTGGACTCATCGGTCATCCCCTAAGCCACTCCCTCTCTCCCAGAATCCAAAAAGCCGCTCTCAAGGCGAGCGGATTGGAAGGAGAATACTCTCTCTACCCAATTCCTCCGGAGGATACTCAGGGCCTGAAAGACCTCCTCGCCCGCGTCCGCTCCAGCGAGATTACAGGACTCAACGTCACCATCCCACATAAACAAAATGTCATTCTGCTGCTCGATGAACTTACGCCCACAGCAAAAGCCATCGGCGCGGTCAATGTGATATATAGGCGGAATCAAAAACTTGTTGGCGACAACACGGATGCACAAGGGTTCCTGACTGATCTGAAAAGGTTTATCCGCGATCGGGAATCACTAATCGATAAATCGGCGCTGGTTCTCGGCGCTGGCGGATCAGCTCGTGCCGTTGTTTATGCATTACTATGTGATGGCTGGAAAGTCACGGTTGCAGCACGCAGGATCGAACAGGCCCGGCAGCTTGCTCGGTCTTTCAAGAATTACCAGTTACCGGTTACCGATTTTGATTCCCCAATTCTTCGCGCAGCATCCCTGTGGGACCAAGTCTCGAATATCTCCCTTCTTGTGAACACCACTCCCATCGGCATGACTCCCGATATCGACCAATCGCCTTTGCCTCAAGATATTTCCATTCCAAACGGGACAATAATCTACGATCTGGTCTACAATCCACGTGAGACAAAATTGGTCAGAGACGCACGCGCACAGGGATTGCAAGCCACAACGGGTTTGGGAATGTTAATCGAACAGGCTGCTCTCGGCTTTACACTCTGGACCGGACATAACCCTCCACGTGAAGCCATGATGACGGCTGTCGAACAGTCTCCAATCTCCAGCCTCTAAGCACCAATCACTACTTACGAATTACGGAGTATGTATGCCCTTACGTTTCCTCACCGCCGGTGAATCGCACGGACCTTCCCTAACCGCCATTCTGGACGGATTGCCCGCGGGTTTTTTCCTTACGCCCGAGGTCATCGACAAAGAACTGGCTCGCCGTCAAAAAGGCTATGGCTCCGGTGGCCGCATGAAGATCGAAAAGGACACAGTCCAGATCCTTGCTGGGCTGATGGCGGGGCAAACGACCGGCGCACCGATCGCTTTGCTCGTACAAAATGATGACCATGTTAAATGGAAGGGCAAAGCCATCGAGCCGATGACTGCTCCTCGTCCTGGTCACGCCGATTTAACCGGTGCAGTCAAATATGGATATAAAGACTTACGGCCCGCGCTCGAACGGGCCTCTGCCCGCGAGACGACCATGCGCGTGGCGGCAGGCGCAGTGTGCAAACATTTCCTCGCCCAATTCGGGATCATCATTGGCGGATATGTTGCCTCCATTGGGGATGTGGCGGCCGATTTCGCTGACATGCCCTATGCTGAACGCTTCGTCCGCGCTGAAGAATCTGATGTACGCTGCCCCGTTGACGATGCTGCGCAAAAAATGCGCGATGCCATTGAGAACACCATCCACGGCAAAAACACGCTTGGTGGGATTCTTGAGATTGTTGCGCTGCACGTTCCGGTTGGTCTGGGCAGCTTCATGCAATGGGACAAACGCCTCGAAGCAAAACTGGCCATGGCAGTCATGAGCGTCCAGGCGATCAAAGGCGTGGAAGTTGGCGATGCCTTTGTAAATGCGCGTCTGCCAGGGACGAAGGCCCATGATCCAATTCAGTTACCAATTACTAATTACGAATCACGCAACACACAATCAATCCTGCGCAGTTCAAATCGCGCCGGCGGCACCGAGGGCGGAATTTCCAACGGACAGCCGATCGTCATCCGTGCTGCGATGAAGCCGATTGCTACCACGCTCACGCCACAGCAAACCGTCGATCTTGCGGCGGGCGAAAATGCTCCGACCAAATATGAACGTTCCGATTTTTGCCCTGTGCCGCGAGCTGTTCCCATTTTGGAGGCGATGGTTGCGTTCGTATTGGCAGACGCCCTGATCGAAAAACTTGGCGGTGATTCGATCGAGGAAATGAAGCCAAGGTTTGAAACCCTGCGTAAGGCAACTCTTGAAGATTTGCCCATGGATAACACCCCTCACATATTTTGGGAATAATCCTCCCCACTTTCCACTTTCTATTTATGACTCACATTTTTCTTTACGGACCTTCCGGGGCAGGCAAATCCACAATTGGAAAATGCCTGGCACAGAATCTGAAATTGCCGTTTGTCGATTCTGATCAGATTATCGAATCGAATGCAGGCATATCGATTCCTCAAATCATGGCAGAGCACGGCGAAGGTAAATTGCGTGATTACGAGTCGTCGGCGCTGAAACAAATCGTCATGGAAAGCGAACGTGTAATTGCATTGGGTGGTGGCGCGCTGTTGCGAGAGGATAACCGAGCGCTGGTTGAATCCTGCGGAGAAGTGATTCTGCTTCGGGCAAAGTTATCTACTCTGTATGAACGATTACAGCAGGATATGCATCAACGTCCTTTATTGGAGGGTGACCTGAAAGCAAAACTTACATCCTACCTGGAGGGACGCGCAGAACATTACAGCTCATTTCCGTTGAAGATCGATGTGGATGGAAAGACCCCTGAACAGATCACGCATGATGCGCAAGTGATGCTGGGACGTCACCATCTTTCTGCGATGGGTGAGTATGATGTACAAGTAGGACAGATTGCCAATCTGCCTTACTCGAACGGAATCATCGTAACCGATGAAAACGTGGCGAAGTTTCATCTTGAAAAGATCCGGCAGGCGGTAGGATCTGAGGCAAAATCGATCGTCATCCCTGCCGGCGAAGAGCACAAGAATCTCGAAATCGTTTCACGGCTATGGAAATCTTTCCTCGAACATGGACTGGACCGTAAGAGCACGGTGATTGCATTGGGCGGCGGTGTGATCGGCGATATGGCCGGATTCGCCGCGTCAACGTACATGCGCGGGATCGAATGGATCGCGATTCCGACGACCCTGCTGTCGATGGTAGACGCATCGATGGGCGGCAAGACCGGCTTCGACCTTCCCGAAGGAAAGAATCTGATCGGTTCATTTTACCCACCAAGGAAAGTGCTCGCCGACCCAAGCCTTTTGCTGACGTTACCCGAACGAGAACTACGCTCCGGCATGGCAGAAGTGGTGAAGCATGGAATTATCTCTGACCCTGAGCTCTTCGAACTCTGTGCACGCGGTATGGATTGGGTCAAAGCAAATCTGGAAGAAATCGTGAAACGGGCCATGGCAGTGAAGATCAAAGTCATCGAGGCAGATCCCTACGAAAAAGGATTTCGAGCCGCGTTGAATTTGGGACATACGGTTGGTCATGCCGTGGAATTAGTGAGCAGGTTTGAATTGCGTCACGGCGAAGCGATAGCGATCGGTATGGCTGTAGAATCAAAATTCTCCGAGGAGATTGGGCTGGCCAGCACTGGACTCACAGATACGATCACCGGTGTGCTGGCGAAACTTGGGTTGCCCACCAAACTCCCAGATGGCATGCCGCGCCAGGATCTCATCACTGCGATGCGGGTGGATAAGAAGAAGAACGCCAGGGCAATTCGGTTTGCGCTGCCGGTAGAGATCGGTAAAGTGGAGTTGGTGGATGTCAGTGATTTGGAAGATGTGTTAGCGTAGATGTCGTTGCGAGGAGTGATAAGATGCAGAAGCATCGAACCCGACGAAGCAATCTCCTGATAGCAAGCATTCTTTATCACGAGGAGATTGCTTCGGGCTAACGCCCTCGCAACGACATGAAACTGAGGAATCATGAAAATACTTGTCTTACATGGCCCAAACCTGAATCTGCTGGGTACACGCGAACCGGACGTCTATGGCTCGCTGACACTCGACGATATTAACAATAAGATTATCGAACTGGGAAAAGAACTGGGTGCGCAGATCACCTGCCTGCAATCCAATCATGAAGGCGCGCTGATCGATGCCCTGCACGATGCCCGCTTGTGGGCGGATGGGGTGATATTCAATCCGGGAGGCTATACACACACATCGGTCGCATTGCGAGATGCAATCTCGGCGATCCAGATCCCGGTGATCGAAGTGCATTTGTCGAACGTCTACGCTCGTGAAGAATTTCGCCATGTCTCACTGATTTCTGCTGTCTGCAGGGGAAAGATCGCCGGACTTGGCTGGAGATCGTATTTGCTGGGGCTGCGGGCCCTGGTGGAGCTGTACACCGGCGCGGCGGCGGGGGAGTAAAGGCCTGGCAGCGGAATCAGGACTCGGCTTTGGGTGAGTCGTAGGGAAATCATCAGGTAAGCAATGAGCAGAATCCTACGTCCTTAACGTAATAACCCACATGGTTTTCTAATCATCATCTAATTGAAAACGTCTGTGTTTGCCTGTAAGATATACAGAATACCGCCACATCACTCTAACAGCATAAAAGCTTCATCGCTCCCTGCCTCCAGCGGCAGTTTGTACAGTTCTTTAAACGTTGAACAATTGTTCCATCGAGGTTCAATTCATGAACGAACCATCCTTATCAGGTAGCGAAAGTCTTAGAGATCGATTTACACGGATGCGCACACGCATTCAGAGGGGAATGCCGTTTTTATCGGGTGTGCTGGCATCATTACTTGCATTGTTTCTTTACAATGCAGTCACGCGAGCCCCACAATTGACTCAACAGGATTTAAGTACCGCAGTGGCAGTTGCCATGGCGTCTGCCACGCCGCGTCCAGCCGATTCGGTGTTCGTGTACCAGGTGATACAGCCCTCGCTGGTATTGATCCAAACAGAACGGAATGGCGGTAGCGGTGAGGTGGATCACGGCCTTGGCAGTGGGGTCATTATCAATGAGAACGGCGAGATCCTCACCAGCTTGCATGTTGTGGAAGGCGCGCGCAGAATCAAGCTCACGTTTGCAGATGGTACCGAGGCGGACGGCACGGTCCTTTCTGCACAACCAGAAATCGATATCGCAGTGCTGGGTGCCTCACAACTGCCGGAACTCTATGTGCCTGCGACCATTGGGAATGCGGGCGGCTTACGCGTGGGTGACGACGCGTATGTAGTTGGCAATCCATTCGGGTTATACAGTTCGATGAGCGCGGGCGTGATCTCTGGATTTGATCGTGTGTTCCAACCGCCCAATACGGAACAAGCCATTCATGGGTTGATCCAGGTGGATGCGGCGATCAACCCCGGTAACTCGGGCGGACCTCTGCTCAATCGGAGTGGTCATGTGGTGGGTATCGTAACAGGCATCATCAATCCCACAGACGATAGTTTTTTCGTCGGCATCGGTTTTGCTGTGCCGATCAGTGTTGCGGCCGGCGGTGGTGGATTGCCGCCGTATTAATTATCCCCCCCACCCTGAACCTGGATAGTTTTGCTCCCTTCTCTCTGTGGGAGAAGGGCCGGGGATGAGGGAGAAATCCTACAGGAGTTCATCATGCTGACAAACGAAAAATTTGAGAATCGTACGCCGATGGAAAAAGTCTTATATGAAGTGAAGAAGGTGATCGTTGGGCAGGATCATCTCCTCGAGCGCATGGTCGTGGCGCTGCTGGCGCGGGGGCACATCCTGGTAGAAGGCGTACCCGGATTGGCGAAGACGATGGCGATCAAGACTCTCGCAGAGGTCATCGGTGGCGAATTCAAACGGATCCAGTTTACGCCCGATCTTGTCCCTGCCGATCTGGTGGGGACCCGCATCTATAACCAGAAGACCGGCTCTTTCGACACCTCGCTGGGTCCCGTGTTTACAAACCTGCTGCTCGCCGACGAGATCAACCGCGCCCCCGCCAAAGTGCAGAGCGCGCTGCTCGAAGTGATGCAGGAGAAACAAGTGACGATCGGACGCGAGACCTATAAGGTCCCGAATCCGTTTTTGGTGCTGGCTACCCAGAACCCGATCGAAACCGAGGGTACTTATGCTCTCCCCGAAGCGCAAGTAGACCGCTTCATGCTGAAAGTATTGATCGGATATCCCACCACCACCGAAGAGTTTGTCATCGTGGAACGCATGACCGGCGCGCTGCAGGCGGTTCAAAAAGTGCTCACCGTCGATCAGTTGCTCAAACTACAAAAGGAAACCGACAAAGTCTATGTGGACCCGGCACTGATGGAATATGCCGTGCGCATGGTGACGTCGACGCGCGAGCCGCATAAGGTTGGGCTAAAAGACTTAAAGCAATACATCATGTTTGGCGCCAGCCCGCGCGCTTCGATCAACTTGATCCTGACCGCCAAGGCCTTAGCCTTTGTGCGCGGACGAAAGTATGCGCTGCCGCAGGATGTACTCGATATGGCATTGGATGTGATGCGGCATCGCATCGTGCTCTCTTACGAAGCCCTTTCAGATAACATCGCTGGCGACGATATTCTTAATAAGATCCTCGAGCGCATCCCGATTCCTGTGGTTCCTTTGCATGAACATATGGAGCTAAAGAGCAATGCCTGAAACGCCCGAGCGCGTCCTGCTGCGGCTCGATTGGCGCGTCATTCGCCGCCTCGATGGTCTCTTGCAGGGCGATTACCGCTCGCTGTTCTACGGCTTCGGTGTCGATTTCGCCGACCTGCGCGAATATCAGGCGGAGGACGATATTCGCTATATCGATTGGAACGTCACGGCCCGCATGGATACACCGTACGTCCGTCAGTATACGGAGGACCGTGAAATTTCGGCATGGTTTCTTCTCGATCTGAGTCCATCGGTCGATTTTGGTACGATGCAGAATCAGGAGGGCAAGCGGGCTATGCTGCTTGATTTCGTCGCCGTGCTGGCACGCCTGTTGACGCGGCACGGGAATCGCGTCGGGGCGATGATGTTCGGGAACGGGCTGCAGAAAACAGTCCCGGCCCGAGGCGGCAAGATGCATGTGCTGCGACTCATCCACGAGATGCAGAAACAACCTCATTTGCCTCAGGCGCCGTTTACGGATCTGCGCCTGTTCTTGAAAGGCGCGTTGAATTCGATCAGGCGACGTTCGTTGATCTTTGTGATTTCCGATTTCATCAGCGCGCCGGGATGGGAATCTGCGTTGAGTCTGTTGAACCAGCGTCATGAAGTGATCGCCGTTCGATTGTATGACCCGGCTGAAATGGATCTGCCTGACGTGGGTGTGATGGTGATGGAGGATGCGGAAACGGGCGGGCAGTTGTATGTGGATACCCACGATAGGAAATTCCGCAAGCGCTATCAGGAGGCAATGCAGTTGCGTGAGACCGATCTGAAGAATGCTTTCAAACGCAGCGGGGTGGACGTGCTGCCGCTCTCGACCCAGGATGACATCGTGCGTTCCATCGTCCGGTTTGCAAAACGACGCCAGCAGATGCGGAGATAATTCTTATGTCGTTTGTTTGGCCCACGTTATTGATCTCATTAGTATTCATCCCTGTGCTGTTGTATTTTTATTTCAGACTGCAGCGGCGCAGAAAAGACCTCGCGGCGAAATTTGGAGCCTTAGGTGTTATCCGTGATTCACGCGGGCGCGGACCCGGTGCGTCCCAGCACCTTCCGCCGATGATGTTCCTCGGAGGCATCGCCATTTTGCTGGTCTCGATGGCGCGTCCGCAAGCGACCATCAGCATCCCTCGTCTTGAAGGGACAGTGGTCCTGACCTTTGATATTTCCGGCAGTATGGCAGCAACCGACCTGCAGCCCACGCGCATGGAAGCGGCCAAAGCAGCCGCGAGTCAGTTCGTGAAGAATCAGCCGTCGAGTGTGCTGATCGGCGTCGTTGCCTTCAGCGATGGTGGCGTATCGGTACAGCCGCCCACCGCGAATCGGGAAGAGACGCTTGCGACCATCGAACGGCTCGTCCCGCGCCGCGGTACTTCGATCGGCAACGGGATTTTGGTTGCACTAAACACGATCGTGATCCAGAACGGTGGCCAGTCTATTTTGCAGTCGACTCCGCAAGACGATACGCAGGAGGCCTTACCGCAGCCGCAGGGGTGGTATCCGTCGTCGGTGATTGTGCTGTTGAGTGATGGCGAGAACAACCAGGATCCCGACCCGCTCGCCGCAGCGGACCTGGCCGCGGACCTGGGCGTGCGCATTTATACTGTGGGCATTGGCAGTCCGCAGGGTGTCGATCTGGAAGTAGAGGGATTCACAGTCCATACGCAGCTGGATGAACAAATGCTCAACGCCGTCTCGATCACATCAGGCGGCCAGTACTACAACGCTGGCAATGAAGATGACTTGTTCAGAATTTATAATGACCTGGAACCGAAACTTTCCCTAAAGCGCGAGGCTATGGAGATCACATTCCTGTTTGCGGCGCTGGGGTTGCTGGTATTTTTGATCGGGGGAACGCTCTCTTTGTTTTGGTTTGGACGGGTGCCGTAGGTTAATTATGTCATTGCGAGGAGGAGCAGAGCGACAACGAAGCAATCTCCGCTTTATTAGTTATATCTCATCGATGAGACGAGCCTGCTAGATGAGAGATTGCTTCGCTCTGCTCGCAATGACGGTCTTGAATTGGAGATGACCGATGAGTTTCCTTTGGTCTGGATCATTCCTCTTGTTATTATTGATCCCGCTGATCGCAGCCGTGTATATCTGGCTGTTACGGCGCAGGAATCGATTCGCGGTCCGATTTTCGAGCCTGTCACTGGTCCGTGAAGCGGCAGCTCATCAATCGCGCTGGCGCAGACATCTGCCGTTCGCGTTCTTTCTGCTTGCATTGACCAGCCTGGTCTTTGCGTTAAGCAGGCCGGTGGCGACGGTGTCGATACCATCGAATAAGTCCACTGTCATTCTTGCACTGGATGTATCCCGGAGCATGTGCTCGAACGATATCCCGCCCAACCGTCTGGAAGCGGCAAAGGATGCTGCCCAGAACTTCGTTCAGAACCGCATGGATGGTCGGGAGATCGGCATTGTGGCGTTTGCCGGGTTTGCAGAACTGATCCAGCCGCCGACCACCAACGTGCAGGCGCTTACCGAGTCCATTGAAAATCTCACCCCTGCACGCCGTACCGCCATAGGAAGCGCCATCCTGCGTTCCATCGATGCAATTGCGGAGATCGATGATCGGGTTGCGCCAAGCGACATTGTGGGTGCAGAACCAAACACAAGCCCGCTTCCCGAGGGGGAATATGTGCCCCATATCATTGTGCTGCTCACCGATGGCGCAAGCAATGCAGGCCCATTCCCCCTGACAGCTGCCGAGCAGGCGGCCGCGCGCGGGATTCGTGTTTACACGATCGGATACGGCACGACCAACGGCAATTCGGTCATGGATTGTAATGACGCGTTCTCGAACGCCGATCCGTTTGGCGGTGGCGGCTTTGGTCCCCTCGGTGGTGGTGGCGGCTTCCGCAGGGATATTGACGAGGCCACGCTGCAAGAAATAGCAAGCGTAACGGATGGGGAATACTATGTCGCGACCAGCGCTGGTCAGCTCGAGGATGTATTCCAAAATCTGCCCAACTATGTGGTGATCACCGAAGAAACGATCGAGATCAGTGCATTCTTTACAGCGTTTGCCGCTTTGCTGGCGATATTGGCCATGATTTTCTCCATGCTGTGGAGACCACTTTCGTGAACCGTACAGAGATATTGCATTGTAAAAAATTAAACCAAGCCATCCCAAATCATGAACCACTGAGACACGGAGACACTGAGTTTTTATTCTCAGTGTCTCCGTGTCTCAGTGGTTTGATTTTGCGGTTTCATCCAGATTTCTTGTTCTTAATACTTGTGTAATGATTTACCTCTGCCCGGGGGAAATTAACCTGTCTCCTTCATCGTCAGGAACATGAAAACCACATAAGGAGAGGATTCCATGACCGAACCCAAAGCTTACCCTGAGACACGAAGGGTCACTGTATACGGCGCATATTGGTGCCCTGATTGCCGTCGTTCGAAGAAATTTTTAGGTGAGCAGTTCATCCCGTATCGCTGGGTGGACATCGAACAGGATAAGGAAGCCGAATCCTATGTTCTGCAGCGGAACGATGGGAAACGCATCATCCCGTTGATCCTGTTCGAAGACGATACCTTCCTGGTGGAACCCACAAATGCGCAATTAGCAAGAAAACTCGGTCTGTCCACCGAAGCGAAAAAGACATACTACGACTTGATCATTATTGGCGGCGGACCGGCGGGCTTAACTGCGGCCATCTATGCCTCACGCGAAGGCGCGGATGTACTGCTGATCGAACGCTCAGGTCTGGGCGGACAGGCCGGCATCACCGTCGGGCTGGATAATTTCCCCGGTTTCCCGGAAGGCATCAGCGGACAGGAGTTCACTGAGCGCGTCACGAAGCAGGCGCGCCGATTTGGTGTAGAGATCCTGCAAGCTGTCGATGTGGAACGGCTCGCCATGGAGGAAGGCTATCACGAAGTGTATACCTCCGATGAAAAGCATTATCATTCGAAAGCAATTTTGGTAGCCACGGGCGCGTCCTACCGGCGGCTGGAAGTCCCCGGCGAGGATGATTTCATCGGTGCGGGCGTACACTTCTGCGCGACGTGCGATGGTCCATTTTATAAGGGCGCCAAAGAGATCGTTGTGATCGGTGGCGGTAACTCGGCTGTGGAGGAAGGACTGCATCTCACTACCTTTGCAGACAAGGTGACCATGCTGGTGCGCGGAGATCGTCTCACGGCGAGCCGCATTGCGATAGAGAAGGTCAAAGAACCGACTTCGCGCGTTGAGATCAAATACAACACGGTTGTAGAATCCCTGGAGGGGCAGGACTCAAAATTGAAAACCGTAAAGTTCCGTGACCAGATCACCGGAGAAGCATCTGAGATACATCCGGCCGCTGCGTTTGTGTTTATCGGCCAGACGCCCAATGCCGAGTTTCTCAAAAATTATGCAGAACTGGATCAGTACGGTTTTGTGGTGACAGGTCACGACATTGCGCACGGAAAAGAATTGCGCGAAGCGGAGCCGCTTCCCTTCGAGACCAGTGTGCCTGGCATCTTTGCGGCCGGCGATGTGCGTCACGGGAGCACGAAGCAGGTCGCTTCTGCTGTGGGCGAAGGCGCGGCGGCGTCGATCTCTATACGGGAATTCCTGCGAAGAAGTGAGTAAAGCCTAACGCGAAATCATGAAGTTTTACAAATTATTCCAACATAAGACTCTCGCGCTGACACACCTGCACTGCATCCGCAGCGCGGTGCAAGTGTCGTACCCTTTGGGTAGCGGACACTGAGCGAGCGGCAGCGAGACGAAGTGGTAGACGACACCGCCCCGGTTGGTCGGTGCCGGGGAGCGCAGATTTGAGGTGAAACTCTGCGTCTCGTCTACGTGGCGCTGGGTTTCGATACGGCGGACGAACACCGCCTACTCAACCAGCAGCGCCACTCCGCTCGACGCGACAATATATCACTATTTAGTAGACCTCTTGCATAAGTAGACGAAAATGACTATTAACTACCTTTTGAACCACTGAGACACGGAGCCACGGAGGTTTTTTAATGATTTTTCTCCGTGTCTTAGTGTCTCCGTGGTCAAGGTTTTGGACTTTTGCAAGAGGTCAAGTTAAGAAGCGACATAAATCTCAAAGGGAGGATGTGTCGCAGTATGATTAGAATACGAGCCTATGGACTCAAACCATCGAACCGTTACTGTGATCGGCGCAGGTCTGGCGGGACTCTCTGCCGCGTACGATCTTCATCGCGCCGGGTGGATCGTCACCGTGCTGGAGGCGCGTGCGCGCGTGGGTGGACGTGTACACAGCCTCCGCAGTTTCGCGCATGGACAGGTTGCCGAAGGCGGCGGCGAATTCATCGAAGAGACTCACACGCGCATGCTTTCCTTTGCAAAGGAATTCCATCTGCAGCTGGGGCTCGTCGGAAGCTGGCAGGGACAGCGCGATGACTGGGCGTCGTTCAATGGCAAGGCGGGTCCGATGTTCGACCGCAGTATCTGGGGCACCGATCTTCAACTGGAGATCGATCGCGTCTGGAGCGCGCTGGCAGAGTTGGGGAAACTGGTCTCGGACCCGTACCAGCCTCAGGCTGCGCGAGAAGCGGCGCGGCTGGACCGGCAGTCCGCGTCCGATTGGCTCGCGTTGCTGGACGTGCATCCGCTGGCGAAGAACGAGTTCATCCAGCATATCCGCAGCGAATATACAACCGAGCCGGAGCGTTTTTCATTGCTCGACCTGGCGCGTAATTCTGCGTTGTATTACCTGGATGGATATGAGCATCAAAATTATCGCGTCATCGGTGGGAATGACTTGATCCCTTGCGCGCTTGCCGACGCGCTGCCCGATGTCCGTTTGAACTGTGCGGTGACGTCGATCCGCATCCTGCCGGACGAAGTGGCTGTTACCGTTAAACAAAACGATTCGCATCTGACGCTTCGCTCTGCATTCGCTGTCCTGGCGATTCCGCTGACCACGGCGCGCCTGATCGACTTTCATTCATCGTTGCCTTCTGCACACCAGCGTATGGTGGAGCAGGTTTCGTATGGCGCGGTCACGAAGGTGTTGATCCAATATCGAAAACGTTTTTGGAAGGAACGCGGCTGGAACGGACGACTTGTGTCGGATACGCCGATCGTGATGACATGGCATGCAACCAATCATCTCGATGATGAGGCTGGTATCATCACGGCGTATACCGGCGGTGAACCCGGCGCGAAACTCTCGGCGTTATCGGATGAGGAACGAATCCATGTTGCAGTGAACGAGATCGAAAAATTATTCCCGGGTTCCTCCGCGCTGATCGAACGCACAGCCACGGTTGCCTGGCTCAATGAGGAGTTCACACGAGGATCTTATATGGCGCTGGCTCCGGGTGAAGTGACCTCCCATTGGGAGGTGCTGATGAGTCCTGCAGGCCGATTATTCTTCGCCGGTGAACACGCCACAGCGCTGCAGGGATACATGGAAGGCGCGGTGGAAAGCGGTCAGCGTGCGGCCAGGACGATCCTCAGTTCCTGATACGCTTCGTCGGAAGTGTAGACGGTCCATCGGATTCAAGATAATATCGGGGACTTATAGCTGATTTTCTATCGGAGTATTCATGAGTGAACCATCGAAGAATTTCTGGGCCGGT
Organism: uncultured Anaerolinea sp.; assembly: GCA_964489725.1. Classification (GTDB taxonomy): domain Bacteria; phylum Chloroflexota; class Anaerolineae; order Anaerolineales; family Villigracilaceae; genus Defluviilinea. The sequence continues at coordinate 13,890 of CAZBAX010000056.1, forward strand.
GTACGTGCGGAGTTGCCATTACTGATCGGTGTATTTCCGTTTGGCATGATCTACGGCGCGCTGGCCATCAACGCCGGGCTTTCCACGGCTGCTGCACAGATGATGTCATCGATCGTCTTCGCCGGGTCATCGCAGTTCATCGCGGCGCAGTTATTCCACGATACAGCGCCGGGCTTTGTGATCGTGTTGACGATTGCCGTGGTCAACCTGCGTCATGCACTATATTCTGCCTCGCTCGCCACGTATGTTTCATCGCTTCCGATGCGCTGGAAGGTTTTGTTGAGCTACCTGCTCACCGACGAAGCTTATGCGCCCACAGTCCTGCACTATGAAAAGGAGCGGGGTACACAGTATGGTCATTGGTTCTTTCTCGGCGCGGGTCTGGCGCTCTGGTCCACGTGGCAGGCCAGCACAGCGGTTGGGGTCTTCCTGGGGTCTGCGATCCCTGAATCGTGGTCGCTGGATTTCGCGCTGCCGCTGACGTTCATTGCCATGGTTATTCCTGTGTTGAAGAACAGACCCATGATCGCGGCGGCATTATCCGCTGGGCTTACGGCGCTACTTGCCTATTCGCTGCCTTACAAACTCGGATTGATCCTTGCGGCGCTGGTGGGTATTGTTGTCGGAACCGTTCTGGAAGGACAGAAGCCCTCAAAGGAGAGCCTGTGAACATCTGGCTCGTACTGCTGATCGGTGGCCTGATCACCTTCCTGACTCGTTTCTCCTTCATCTATCTATTCGGGCGATTCCAGATCCCTGAAACGGTGCGCAAGGCGCTGCATTACGTCCCGCCTGCCGTACTATCTGCGATCGTATTCCCCGAACTATTACTGAATGATGGACTCTTGAATCTGTCATTTGGAAATTTTCGTCTGCTGGCGGGGTTGGTTGCTGTATTGGTGGCGTGGGTTAGTAAAAATACGCTGGTTACGATCCTGGCCGGGATGGCCTCATTGTTCCTGCTGCAGTTTATTTTTTAACAGCAGTAGCCCTGCCCACACGCTCGGCGTGGGACTCCTGTCCCCGCAGAGGATTTGGCCGCAGGTCTCAAACTTGCAAACAGAGACCTGCGGTCTGCATGTAGGGCGCAGGTCAACCCTCAACAGGGTGCTACGCAAAGACCGTGCGCTGGCAGTGGATTTTTTAAAACAATAGCCTTGCGAAGGTTTACTTTAAGGACCGGTATTCATTCCCGGTCGACCTTCGCAAGGCTAATTTTCACTGGTTATTATCTACACAAAAACGATGGAAACCTGATTTCCACCACTGCGTTTGGCTTGTTTCATTGCATCACTGGCTTTTTCGATCAGGTACTCCACTTCTGTGGTTATAGTGATACGAACGGCAGACGCGATCCCCGCGCTTAATTGCACGCTGACTGTGGTTCCGTCGAGCAATGTAATTTCGGTAGTTAGAATACCCTTCAAAATACGTTCTGCGATGTGCTCGGCATCCTGTCCGATCACGCCAGGCAGGATGATCAGAAATGTGTCTGTGTCGTAACGCCCTACGCCATCGTAAGGGCGGCTCTTCTCCCGGATTCCATTTGCGACGACGATCAACACATCCTTGCCAATATTTTCTCCAAACTGCTGGTTGAGAGCTGCGAAATTATCGATGTCCAGAGCAATCAAACTGAGAGGCGACTGTCCGCGCCGGGCGCGTTCCAGTTCTCCGCGTGAGAATGTAATGAACGCTTTCTGATTTAATAGCCCCGTCAGGGTGTCGTACATGGCCACCCGTTCCATGGTGTCCCTGGCGAGAGCCAGATTGTCTCCCAGTCGGATGATACGTTCACCGATCTGCACGCGTGACTTCAGTTCGATCGGCACGATGGGCTTGTGCAAGTAATCATCCGCGCCGGCACGCGGCGTGGTCACGTCTGTATCGTGGACTTTTGCGGTCAGCAGGAGGATATAAATGTGGTACGAAGGCTTTGCCTCGCGCACGCGTTCGAGGAAGCGTTTTGCGTCCATATCGGTGGTTGCCCGATCCGCGATCACGAAGCGGATATCTCCCTCCTGAAGCAATTGCATGGCGGTATCGCTATCCCCGATGGGAATGATCTCATGTCCATTATGCTGTAGAACCTGCTGGATGACCGTACGCTCCATCATGTCATTGTTCAGGACCAGGATCTTCATAAATCGGCGCGCCTCCTGATCCGATTATATCGTAGAGAAACAGCAAAACCTGTTTGCTGGCCATGCGGTTACGCGTGTTGACAAACAATTCCTCCCATAGTAATATTTGCGGCGCTCCCCCGCCAGAATTGTCGCCATGGCGCCATGCAACACATGCGGGGCTATAGTTACCCCCGCCGAGGTAGCTCAGTGGTAGAGCAGGGGACTCATAAGCCCTTGGTCGGGAGTCCAAATCTCCCCCTCGGCACTACAAAAATAAGTGGGGCACTCTTCTTATATATGGTGGTCTCTAGACGAAGGAGGTCACCATGTATTCTTTAAAATCGCAAGACCAGGGGCTTATCACACTTTCCCAGCAAGATTATTTACCACTGATAGTCGAATCTTTTCTGATCGACCGCAGATCCCAAGCGCTATCCCCTGATACCATCGAGCTCTATACCAAGAAATTACAATACTTCCTAAAGTACTGCGAACGACAAGCGCTGACGCAGGTCTCCCAGATCACTTCGGATTTTATTCGCCGGTATTTGCTTGAACTTTCCGAGACGCACAATCCCGGTGGCGTGCATGCCTGCTTCCGTCCTTTGCGGACCATGCTGTATTGGATCGAGGAGGAAGAGATCATGCCTGATGGCTGGAAAAACCCGATCCGCAGGGTCAAGGCGCCTAAGCTACCGATCGATCCTATTGAACCGATCCAGATTGAGGAGATCCACCAACTTCTGAAAACCTGCCAAAGCAATTATTCCGGTGCTCGTGATCGAGCGATGATGCTGGGATTGCTAGATACCGGTGCCCGCGCCAAAGAATTCCTGAACATCAACCTGGAAGATGTGGACCTGGCAACTGGTGCGGTGATGATCCGTCAGGGAAAAGGACGTAAGCCGCGCATGGTGTTCCTGGGGCGTAAAACCATTCGCGCGATTCGCAGGTATCTTCGGCATCGAAAAGACAATCACCCTGCTCTCTGGGTTTCCATTCACGGAGAACGGATGACCTATACCGCTTTGCGTGGTTCTCTGCGCCGACGCGCGGAACAGATCGGAATGAAATCGATTCCCACGCCGCACGATTTCCGACGGGCGTTTGCACTGGTGATGTTGCGTAATGGCGTCGACATTTTCGCCCTGCAAAAACTGATGGGGCATTCCGACCTGCAAATCCTACGGCGTTATCTGGCGCAGACAGATCAGGATATTCACACAGCCCATATGAGGGGTAGTCCTGTTGACAGCAACTTATAAGGTAGGCTGGAATATGCATAAGAAGTTCTTCAAAATCTAAAAAAATTACCTTTACAATCACACTCGTTTTATGAACAAAATGAGTGTGATTGTAAAAAAACAATTTGCACAAATTATTAAGATGGGGCATTAGGAAACTGGCAGGGAATCCCCAGAAGGTTTAGGGTCCCAAACGCAATATTCAATGAGAACAACAGGTCTGCCAAGATGGATTCAAGTCCCTCACAATCACCATGAATATTACTGATGATCAGTATCTCAATGGAAGGGGCTTATGTTACTTCCCCGGGTAAATTCCAGACAATTCAGTTCGTCCATTGTGCCATGTCATGATCCAATTCATCCAGCGTTATCAAACGAATTCCAGTTGATACCCAGTTTTCTCCCTGGACTGGCTGTTGGTTAATCTCTTTCTGATAGGCCTGTGCTCCCGATGTCCAGCCGCTGCGTGAAAAGCCTAAGAAATAGACTTTCCATTTTCCCTTTGACGGAATTATCTTCGCAGCCTTCTCCTCGACAAGCTCAGCCATCACCTTGCGCTCATTACTGGAAAGCGTCCACTTGCATTCACCGAGAACGAGTTTCTTTTCCATCGAATTGATCCCGACCACATCCACTTGGGCCTTTGAATTCCAGGCGCTGCCGACATGATCTGACATCGTAGGAAGCGCACCCAGCGCGCCGGCACGCAGAACCCACTCTCGGCAGAGTTCCTCCCAAGTGTACTTGCCGATAAAATCAATCATGTGGCGGTTGATTTCGGCCAAAGCGATATCCTGTGCTCCCAGAGCCAGTTGATCCTGTCGATCGGATAGGAAACGAAAGTAGAAACGCAAATAGGGGTCGGTAATGTGATAACGCCCTGTGCGGGAAGGACCAGTATCTGTGACCGGCACGCGTCTCTCGACAAAGCCAGTCTCGGTCAACACTCCAAGATATTTTGACACATGACCACCTGGCAAACCCGTGATAACGGCAATATCCTTGGTGACATGCGCCCCGTTCGCAATCGCACCCAGAATGGACAGGTAATTGTGCGGGTCGGAAATGAAATCTTGTAAAAGCAGTCTCGGTTCCGACTGGAGTAAATTGTTGGAAGTCAGCAGATGTTGCTTGATATTCCAGGAAATCGATTTTGACGAATCCAACCGTTCCCAATAAGCCGGTACGCCACCAAAAATGGAATAGAGGGCAACCCGGTCAACCGCCGAATACTTTGGGAAGAATCCATGTGTCGCCCCAAAATAGAAAGGCTGAAGATGAATCTGCGCAGAAGCCCTGCCATACAGCGGTGCCTGATAAGAAAAGAACTCCCGTTTCATCATCCCCAAGTGGGAACCTGAGAGGCATAAGAAAATACTGGATTGCTTCAAAACGTGATCCCATACGTTCTGAAGTAACCCGGCAATTCCGGGATCCACTTCCAGCAAATAGGTGAACTCATCGATGAACAACGCCATCCGTTCATCTTTTGCCAGTCGAGCGACTTGTTGGAATGCTTGTTCCCAACTAATGTAAGTAAAGCCGTCCGGGGCCGGTGAGCCCGGGTTCCCAAAGTTGTAAATGGATTGAGAGAAGGAGCGCAACTGTGCAGCAGCCGAGGTGGGGGATGCGACCCAATAGAGAGCGCGATTGCCTGTTCGCCGGATCCATTCAGCCAGCAAGGCTGTTTTGCCAACCCTTCGGCGTCCATATAAAACCAGGAATTCCTCTCTGGGTGAGATCCAGAGTCTATCCAGTACTTCCATTTCACCCTTCCGCCCGTAGAATTCAAGTGCCACAGCCCAACTCCTTTTTGCAATTATTATACTTCAAAGTATGATACTAGAGAGTAGCTTATTTGCATTTATTTGAAAAGCATCCAGAATTACCACTGGTCGTACAACCGAAATTGACACGGGCACATAACGATGCTTTTGTAAATATTTGCCAGGTGATTAAAGGAAGGAATTGTAATATCTTGCTCTGAGATAACTTGATGTAACTGTCAGTATATGGCATTCCCACCTCAATCTCGATCCCATCTGGATATCATTCCGATTTTCTGAATACCAATGGTTACAAAATTTTTTATGTCAATCGTGATGTATTTGATCTGGGTGTCATATCGATGAATACGCCACATGGCAATAAAGTTAGGTCTACCGATCTCGAAAGAACAATCTGTGACATCATACGTAGCCGCAATCAAATCGATATCCAAGTACGCAGCGCTGCACTGAAGGAATATGTGAAGAACAAAGACAGAAACCTTGATCGGCTTCACACCTATGCAAAACGATTCCGTATCCAATCCATCCTTAGGGAATATCTGGAGATATTCCTATGAGAATAGCCATGCAACTCAGATCCAAGATAGAAAATTTGGCGTCGAAAAAAATATGCTGGCTGAAGCTGTGTTAAAAACATTTGACAACAAACCAAATCACCGCCCTTGGCATAACAGAAATAAGTGAGGCACTCTACCATATCGAATTTGGGCAATTGATAGAGCATGATTTCTTGAATGATGTTTTATGCATATCATATTATGGAGCTCGTAACTTTTTATGCACAAAACATAAATTTAGTGAAATCTCTATCCCGTCAGAAGGGACCACGGAATTGCAACGATTTTCTCATCCAATCGCTTAATCTCATTTCCGCTATATACAACTAAACCTGCAGATGCCTTGGGGTGCATTTCTAGAAATAACCGAAGCCCTGAAGTGTCACGATATCCAACGGTATCGGCGCGTTTCACCTCCACCGCAAGCAGGCGTCTGCCATATTCGAGAACAAAGTCAACCTCGTTTCCATCGAGTGTCCGCCAAAAATACAGGCGGGCGGAAGGGGTCATTAAGCGGGTCAGGATTCTCAAGTGGTGATAAATAAACGTCTCAAAGTAAGAGCCATACTCGCGTGCCTTGCGGAGATCATCTAATTCGAAGTAGCCGGACAGAAAAACTGCCAACGCGGGGTCGTTAAAAAATGCCTTGGGGGACTTCAATAAGCGGGTCGTGCGGCTGGCGGTGTACGCAGGCAACCGTTCAAACAGGTGCGTGGTCTCCAACAGGTTTAGATATCTGTGGGTGGTAGGTTGGGATAGCCTGGCATCACGGGAAATCTCAGACTGATTGATCAGCTGGGCAGAGCGCAAAGCCGCCAGTTCCATCACGCGGCGAAAATCCAACAGGGCGTCAATCTGAGCTATCTGTCTCAGGTCACGCTCCAAATAAGTTGCCACGTATCCTTCCCACCATCTAGTCCATGCCTCGGACGAATCCAGTGTGAGAAGCGGCGGCATAAATCCACGAAGAATGAACTCGGTCGGATCGGGAAGATCCTCTCTCAAGGAACTTTCCTCAGGGAATTCGCCATTCAGGAGATGCGCCAACACTTCTGGATTGGATTGATTGTGCATTTCCCCAATTGACATTGGATCAAGTACAAAGTAAATTGCGCGCCCAGCCAGACTCTCACTTACCTGCTTCATCAATAATAAATTGGCGGAACCAGATAATACAAACTGATACCTGCCAGGGTTTCGATCGACTGTCTTCTTAATAGCGACCAGGATCTCAGGCGCTTTTTGGACTTCATCCAAAATTACCTGATTTGTTCCTGCCCAGAGGGATTCCGGATTCGAATGCGCCTGTTCCAGCACATCGAAATCATCCAGGGTATGAAAACGCCAATTGCGAAACGGTTCAGCATTCAGGAGTAGGGTGCTTTTGCCGACCTGCCGTGCACCCGTCAAGACGATCACAGGATGATCATTAATGGCACGTTGCAAGAGGGGTGTGATCCACCGTTCGCGGTATGTGTTGATGTTTGAAATGTTATTCATAATGTGAATAATAATTCAAAGGCCAGAATCTGGCAAGATGCGAAACCTTAACTATAGTCGTGCGAGTTGATTTTGCAGAGCCGGCCTTCGCTTGTATTTCTCCCTCGTTTCTCCCAGGTACCTTTTCCATTCATCTATTTTCCCAAGAAGCTTATAAGCCTGTTTCACGCGTTTGAGCCAGGATGCAGCAATCGGATAATTCTTGCTTTTGGCCTCAGCCATCAAGTGTTCTGCATTCTTCAAACTGATTTCGGCAACCCATTCCGGACGATGCTGTATGACTCCATCGGCCACGGTTTCCACAACGGGATACCACACGTCACGACGCTCAGCCACTTTTATAGCCTCATCCCATTCCTCTTCAAGCAAATACACATCTGCCAGAACCTGCTTGTCAAACGATTTTCGGAGCTTTGCCATCACATCTTGCCGCATGCGTTTCCAATCGGTCCCTGTCAGGCGCTTGATCGTTTTATAGATTTCCAGTGATGGATGCTCACCAAACGCAGCCAACCAGGCTGCTAACGCTTGTTTTGTCCTTCCCTGGGCCTCTTCCACGGGGCCCAACCATTCGCCCAGACTTGCCTTTGGCCCGTCCAGCTTCAGTCCATGCTCACCGATCTCAATAGCCTCAGTCACCAACCGTAACTCTCTTAAACGTTGTGCCACTTGCAAGGATTCCTCAGCAGTGGACAGATGCTTTTTAGCGTATTTCACAGCATCCACTGTCTGCTTGAGATCACACAACTTAAGGGTGTAACGCAGATGACGCTCTTCTTTCTTGCAGAGGGCGAGATACTCTTCGATGCGACCTTGCCGGTCCAGTACATTCAGTTTGGCTTCAGTAAGATCATCAAAACCATGCGCGAAAGGCAAACCCAATGCACGAAACTCAAATTCATCTTCCTCGCCCTCGTCTTCATCTTCATCCCAATCGTCCGATTCTTCGTCATCTTCGAATTTTGGCATTGTTCTCCGAACGGGTTCCATCGCATTGCGGACATCCTCCCAGCCAAATTTTGCGGCTTGAACGGTAATATCCAGATTGCCTTCCATCCCGTAATCGCCGGCATAGTCAATCAACTTCTCCAGCCTGCGGACCAGTCTTTCCCGTTCAACCTGGCTGAGTTCCATGCTCAAAATGGCTTCCGCCAATGGCGTGCCCAAGTCGCCCACGTAACCGCCGAGCTCGCCATCCGAGTCGTCAATGTACTCAATAGCTCGACTTGCTTCATCCAATAATAGGAGCAGGATTTCGAGGGCGGTTTCGGCGTCTCCTGCGTCCAGGAATTTCACGGCAGATTCTTGTACCTCACGTAGTTGATTTGCCAGTCCGCCTACATGCCAATATGCCTCCGACATCCGCATCCCATCCAGGCTATGGACGATGCTGAGGATATGACGACGGTAGACTTCGATGTCTACTTTTTTCTTGCGTTTCTTTTTGGATTTTGAAGGAACAGATGTCATGGCTTCGATCCGATCATATAGATCGGGTTGTTCCTGAATTAGTTTGGTTAGAATCGAGATGAGATCGTTGTGATCCAGATCAGTTAAGAGTTCCGCCGGCGCTTTGCGCGCCGTGAACGATTTTGGGTGATGCACATAGGCAAGCAGCAGGGCGACAATGTGTTTGCAGTAGCCGCCATATTCGTAAAGGCAGGTACAGGATGCGTCTGCAATGCCTGCCTCATCCAGTTCTGCTTGTACTCGGTAATAGGGCGCATACGTGCCGGCGCACTCCCCGCTCAACAGAGTGCCTTGAATAGCGGCATTCGAAATTGCCTCATCTCGATAATACTCCTCGCCGCGCCGAAAGCTTTCTGGTGCGGCCCCGGCACGGATCATGCTCTCGGTTATTTTAGGTAATGTCATCTTTGCCTCTATGGGCTCTTATGATGGATTTTACTTTCGGTCCGTTGCGTCACTGATTTGTAACACACGAAATAATCATGCCAGTGACGTCTTCATCTCCAGTGCAGATTTCAATACCTCTGGCAGCTCACCCGAATACGTCAGCACCAGTCTTTGCCCTGCTCTTGTCGCTGCCATGTACAGCTTGCGGGTATTGTCTCGCATCAGTCCTTCCCGTTCTTCATCGGACAATCGCAGGGACTGTTCTTCTTCGAAAAGCAATCGCAGCCCAACTAGGAAAACGATCGGGCTTTCCAGTCCTGCGCCCGCATTGATGGTGGTCACGCGGACGTAATCGCCAGGATAATTATCCTTTGGATCAAGCGCCGCATTTTTCCCGAGCCGGTCATCGATGGCCTGGATGAGATTTTTCACGCCCCACCCATCGCTGTGCAGCAAGAGCAAATGTTTCCTGGGGAATCCCTGTTTCACCAGGTTGAGCACTTCATTGGTGACGCGGGCAATCTCATCCTGCGGGCTGGTCAGAGTAATGATCTGAGGGAAAGCTCCATTGGGCATATTGAGCAGATCTGGCACGAGAATATCGTCGTCTTTTTCGTCTGCCAGGCGCAAACGATAGAGCAGGGTGGCAAACTGCATGATCTCGCGTGTCGTGCGATAACTGTGACGAAGGTTGTGAGTGTGGCCGCGCGCCTCCAATCCAAGCGACTTCCAGGATGTGCCGCGGCCCAGGAATCCCTGCGTTGGATCTGCCACCAGGAAGAGATGTCCATTTCGTGGATCGAGCAGCTTCTGAATCAATCGCATCCATAGCGGCGCGAAGAATTGGGCTTCATCGACAAGGATAATGTCATATTTTGGAAATTCCACCTGACCACTTTCAGAGAACTGCCAGAGGAGTCTGGGAACATCACCCCAGTCCACTGCGCCTCTTTTCTCCAGGGATAGCTGGTACGCCTGCGACGTATCGAACACACGCTGACGTTGTTCCGCGTTCAACGGAAACCCGCGCCCACGCCGGTCGACAGCCAGATATTCTTCGCGAAATAGAGGGATCTGATCTTTCATCCAATCCACTTCGCTGTGAAACATGTGTGGTGAAATGGTCGAGTTTTGCAGATGACTTCGCCAGATTTCTTCGATGACCTTTCTACGCGCGCTCAGTTTCAGTGGCTCGATCCATTTTGATCCTTTCGGCCAGTGATGGTAGCACCAGCCATTGAACGTCCGCCACTCGATGTTCTTCGGTGAGCAGCCTTCGAGACGCGTAAAGCGTCCCTCCATGTCGCGGTTCAAGGGGCGGTTGTGTGTCAGAACCAGAAATTTCTTGTTTGGGTACAGATGATATAGGAGGCGCAGGCGATATAACAGGATGAGTGTCTTGCCGCTGCCGGCCACGCCGTTGATGATGTTGAGTCGCAAATCGCCAGGAAGCACCTGATCGTCGGCCGGCAGTTCCAGGTCCGCTTTGACCGCTGCTTCCTGGTCGTAATCCAGCAGATAATCGGTCAATCCAGCCTGGATGCGCCGCTCGACCGGCGGGCGGACGGTCATATCGGCGGAGACAACCACCTCAGGCGTGAAGCGTTGTCGGACCTTTTCCAGCCCGATCGAGTCAAGCGGGTCTGGTGAAAGATATTCATCCAATGCAAGATGGGTCTCGGATTGAATTGGTTCCTTTCCAATCCAATGGGCTTCTCCAGTCTTGCGCTCCAACCGGCTTCCCAAAACCTGCTTGTGTGGAATGTTCGGGAAGATGACCAGCGTTTGAATCTGCTGGTTCGAAGGTAGGTTCAACTCACGGACGTATTTCTGAAGCAGCGCGTTTTCTTCCTGTCCCAACAACTTTCGATCCTCTTGAATGAGCAGCATCTGCGCGGCGGTCGTTGCCTGATCTGCGGCAGCGGAACTAACTTTGATCAGCAACGCCTTGCCATGCTCATCCAACACCAGAAAATCGGGCGCGTCAGCCTGCCAGGGCGCCAGATGGTGCCAAATATAGAATGAATCTGGCAAAGACTTGAGCGCCCGAAAGACTCGCAGCACTTCCTTCGGGATTGTCTGTGGCGGGGTTTCAGGCAGGATATGAGCCATGAGGTTTAGTCGAGGATACCATTCGGGACAGTGATCTGCTGACAACTGCCGATCAGGTCGCGGAGCATATCCATTGTTTCTTTCTGGCTTTCATCAAATTGATCCGCATCGAGCATGTGATGGCTGCCGACCAGGATTAACTTGGTGCGCGGGCGTGTCACGGCCACATTCAGGCGCTGAGGCTGGAAGAGGAAGTCCGCCATTTGTGCGGCGAACTTCGCGCTGGCTGTAGCAAAAGAGACAATGACCACCTCGCGCTCCTGCCCCTGCATGCGCTCGACCGTATCCACGACGAGACGATTGGCAAGCTCGCTATCCAATAGATTTCTTCGGATCAAGCTCCGGATCAAACGGCTCTGGGCACGATAAGGGACAACGACCCCGATATCTTCCGGTGATACATCCCGCATGAACAGAGACAGGATCAACTCCATGACCACATCCGCTTCGATGCGGCTGCGCACTGTGGTGTTTTGATGGCAAGGGTCGAGGAAGACCGCCGGTACTTCTGGATCCAGAACCATGTCCCAGCGGGTAACTTCGGGAGAGAGACGTAGACGTCTCGCGGCAGCCACTTCACTTGATTTGAGTTCATTGCGGTAGAAGGTTCGGCTTGGCCATTTTGTCAGCACGTCATTTAGACGATAGGTCACATCCAGCATGGTTTCGTAGCCTCGCCCCGAGAGATAACCAAAGATGGATGCTGGTTTTTCCTCCGATGCAGAAAAGACCGTGACCGGTGGAAGCTGGTTTTCATCTCCGATAAAAATGTATTTGCTGCCTGCGAGCATCCCCATGATGGCAAGCGGTAATGTGATCTGCGAGGCTTCGTCGAACAACACCACATCGAACTCCACGCCAGAGAGCCGGCGGGAATGGCGAGCAAACGGCGTGGCGCCAATCACATATCCACCGTTATTTTCTCCAAAGCGGGATTGATCAAACCTCTCGAAATTCGGGACATTCAGATCTCCTGCATGCCGTCCCTCGCCGATCTTGCAGACAGGGATCGAATCGTCTACCTGCGGAATTTTGTTCACCGCATTGTGGATGGCGCGGTGGGTGAGGGCAGTGACAAAGACGCGGCGGCCATCTTTCACCAACAGACGCGCCAGGTGAGCGAGCATGAGAGTCTTGCCTGTACCGGGTGGACCCTGAATGAGATGGAGCAAATCTGCCGCATAAGACAGCGCCACAGCCTCGACCTGGCTCTCATTGAGTTGGGAGTTCTGTAATTCTTGACGGGCACGTTCGTAGCGTGCGTAATCTATTTTGGGTGTGAGGGAATTCTGAAGCAGTGGCAGGATCGTGGATCGTCCCAACTGCGAATCGGCGACGGCATTCAACGCATCCAGATAAAACGAGCTGGAGTCGAACCAATCCTGGTCCATGACCCAGCCATCGGAGTGAGACATTAGGAAAAACTCATTGCCGCGGATCAAGCTCACTTCCAGGTCTGCCTCGCCATCGTATTGCAGCTCGCAGTGCAAGGCATCTGGATCATGAGGGTCATCTCGATGCAAGAGGACCAGATCCCCTTCGCGGAAACGCGAGTCGTTTGTAGCACACGAGAGTCGGATAATGCCGTTCTTCATCTGCCCGGCATGCAGTCCTTCAATCGCCCAGCCCCGCGCGACCCGCTCCTGAAGGGGACGGGACCATTGTCGCTCTAACTCGCGATGCTGGGTGTCCGCTTCACGCTCGACGAATTGGCGGAGTCTTTGCAGAAATTCAGATGGAGATTCATTCATATCGTGTCGATAACCCCATTGTAACTGCGGGATGGCTTATTTCTTGCGTTGAACATCCTGCCTTTTATCTGCGGGAGCCCAACCTCCTGGGGTGTAGTGAACTTCCAAACGTTCCTTGAAATCATGTACGTGGTTAAGTACATTCTCGATGACCAATGGTTCCTTATCCCTCTTGCGCCAACTGGACGATTCAAGCGTGCCCAGCACAAGATATTCATTCCCGATTGTTTCCGGCTGGCGTTTCTCAAAGGCCAATGCCAGCATGTGCTCAAGTTCATCCTGATGGGCGATCAGGATATCGCATTTGGGGCAGTAACGACAATGCTTGTTGATTGTTGTAGGATAATGCGGCTGGACGTGGATAAAGAGGGGCACTTTGCGAACCAGCATTTTGCCTTCACAGCTTGGGCAAGTGGAAAAACGCGCCTCCGTATGAGGATTCAGAATGAACCGATACTTTGGCAGCAGCTTGCCAATCTGAGGAAGGGAAGGCTTTTTTGCCATACTGTTCAGGCGTACATAGTGCCGCATAATGCACTTTACTTGAAATATGCATTTCGGGCTACGAGCAGGTAAAGGAAGTAAAGTAACCTATGAGAGGAGCGGTATACTGTGTGTAAAGTTTATCATCAAACAAAAGGCTGCGATGAGCGAATACCAATATTACGAATGGCAAACCCTTGAGCGTCCGCTGAGCTCTGCCGAGCAAGCGGCGGTGAACAATCTTTCCAGTCACATCGACGTCACTCCCAGCCAGGCGATCGTGACCTATGAATGGGGCGATTTCAAACATGATGCTATCCAGGTATTGGCAAAATATTTCGATGCCCATCTCTACATTACCAATTGGGGTACTCGCCATCTTGCGTTCCGCTTCCCCGGCGCGCTTCTGGATGTCGGAACTATTGAGCCTTACACTGATGAAGATCACATTCGCATCAGGGCCATCGGCAATGTTCAAATATTGGAAATCGAGCTAAACGAAGAAGGTGGCTATGAGGAATGGGTCGATGAACGCGGTCTGCTTTCTACGCTTTCGCGCTTGCGTGATGATATCGTGCAAGGCGATTTCCGTGCTCTATACCTGGCCTGGCTTAAAGCGATGAGTCTCGAGTCCGATGATTACGATGAAAACGAGGATGACCCCGACAGCTTATTGTACGACCGGGAACCTCCTCTACCTGCAGGACTAAAACAACTGACTCCGCCGCTCAAAGCCTTTGCCGACTTTTTTGAGATCGATCCGTTTCTGATCTCTGCCGCTTCTGACCGAAGCCCAGACCTGTTCCCGACAGGACAGGCAGATTTCGCCCCGTTGATCTCCCGCCTCACTCGCCAGGAATGTGATGAATTCCTGTACACAATCGTCAATGCAGAGCCGGGAGCGATTACGGCATTACGCAAAAAACTCCTTTCGTTTGAAAAGAATATACCGAAGCCGGAAACCGATCCAAGCACTTTTGGTGAATTGGTCAAGACTGCCGAAGAATTACGCCAGGCTGAGTCCCGCCGTCAGGAAGAAGAAAAACGCAGAAGGCATATTGCCGAAATGCAGGGACTGGCAAAACGCGAGGCGCAAACCTGGCAGGAAATCGAGAATCTTGTGCAAATTGGATTGGCAGCCAAAAATTACGACACTGCCATAGCCTTGTTGAGCAAACTTCAGCAGTTGTCCGAATTCCAGGGAACACAGGTGAATTTCATGAATCGTGTGCGGGAGTTGGGCGAACGTTACAAGAAACGTACAGCGCTGATCCAGAGGCTGAAAAGGAACGGATGGATTTGAAGCATTGCGAAAGCATGCTTTGACGAAATAGCGATTCTTGAATGCTTTCTTACTGAACTGTCCTTTAAGCAGATCCAACTCTGCTGCCCTGCGCGGACCGCTTCGAAGGATGCGTTTTCAATTTACCTGCTATTCAATTTGCTAATGTCATCGGAAGATCTCTATCGACTAGTAAACTGGCACTATCGATGCTGCCCGGTAATGAAATATATCAACTTTCCAGCCGTGTACGCAATGCTCGGATTATTCTGAGAATCAAGGATCAGAGAACTGTGCATGCCGATGCCAGTACCATCATCAACCAAACTTACCGACCACTCATCAAAACGGCCATAGGCATACTTGAGTGCCGAATTGCCCTTGTCGAAATAGCTGATGTGCACCATCCCATTTGAATCCACTCCTAAGGATGGAAAGGATCCCGCATTCGTGGTGAGATCAACAGAGTCGTAAACTTTCCAGTTTGAGGATGGGTCAGCTAAGTATGCATATTTCAACGTTTCTGTTTCATAGTCATAAAACGCCACATGAAGCCCGTCATTGGCATCAAATTGAATAGAGGGGTAGATGCCATTGCCCGGAACGTCGAGATGTTTCCACTCTTCCGCGACCCTATATCTGCAATGAATCTGGTTTGATTTCGAGAAGCAAATGCAGGGTCGATCGCTGGAATCAATTGCGAATCCCAGCGGAAAGTACTCACCGTCGAAGTTCAGTGAAGCCGGAGGAGTCGCATCATCTTCAACTAAGGACAGAGATTCACCCATCACGGCATAGCGAATATCTCCTGTTCTTGTCACTATTGCATAGTGAAGGCGATCAGACGAATCTAGCGCGATCCTTAGATCGAGGATTTCTACGTTGCTCGCAAGAGTACTTGTTCTCCACGAGCTATTGCTTAGTAACAGTGCAGCTTTCAAAGTGCCGAATACGTCTTTATTTCTAAGTCGAAACTGGTACGATAAATAAGGTACATCATCCGGGCCCATGCGGAGATTTACAAAGACACCTCTAATTTTCCCTTCGCTATTGAGTTGGCCCAAGTTTTTCATTACTGTCCATTCTCCATTGACAGTTCGCACCTTGACCATTAGCGAGTCATTTTCCTCGTTCAGAAAGGCGACATAATAATTTCCCTTACTGTCAACCGCGGCGGACAGGTAAGGACCAGCATCATTAGGAGTTCTATGTACGATGGATTTTTGGCTAGTAGTCCAAATGATCGAGGGGGTTGCAGTGAGTCTGGGTGTGGGTGACGGTGTTATTGTAGGTGTTAATGTGGGCGATGGGGTCTGCGAGGGTTCTAGGGTTGGAGTATGGGTTGGCGAATTTGTCGGACTTGGAGTGAACAGGACTAAAAGACTTGGAATCATTTGAGTGCGCCACGCCACCATAACGACGGCGCCGAGGGATAACAGCAGAAGTATCGGCCCGACAATGCATGACCATCGCCGTCGCTTCGATGGACGTGGGATTGGTTGTAACGGCAGCGCCTTGCCGGTCTTTGGACAGAACTGCGCAGTTGGCGCGTGCATATCCCCACAATGGGGACAGATCAAGGCTGTTGAGAGGGAATTTCCCGTTATGGGACAGAATGCTGCCTGGTCCGGATGCTCTTTACCACAATGTGGACACTTCATTGCAACCTCTCGGTTTGAGTCGAAGAACGGATATTGCGAATCACGTTCGTATTATCTCGGGAACGCTATGAAGGCTCATCAAATCTAATATGCTGTACGGATCGAAACTTTGACACGTGTCTGTTCTCATTCCATCGATTGTGCGAGCACCTGTACTGCATCGCATTAGCTGCCAGCAGACCAAGGGCAAACCACAGTTTCTCAATTCAAGGTCCCCAACGCGGTTGCCAGTCACAAAAGTCATTATTGGTCAACCGGGTGAGGTCTTCGCCATTAGTGTGAAGGATATAGATCTCACATCCGTTGTCATTTCTCATGTTATCAATATATCCGGTGAAAACCACCCATTGATCATTCGGAGAGAAGCTGGGGGCTTGTACATTGCCCGAAGCATAGAGTTCAGCCAGATTTGAACCATTGGATTTCATCAAAAAAATTTTCCGCTGCCATGGACCGCCGGAATAGCCTGCAATTAGAGTTCCATCCCAAGACCAGTCGCTTCGTCCGCGGGTTGTAAAATTTTCACTGACAATCTTAAGATCCGTTCCATCACTATCTATTGTATAGAGATGCTTATTATCCCCCATACCCATCGCAAACAATATTTTTTCTCCATTGGCAGACCAGGTTGGATCCTGTACATCGACTCCGTCCCCTCGAAAGACTTCACGTGGATTGTCTCCATTACGATTCATGAGCCATATCGATGAATAGGAGTTTCCCGTTTTTATGAAGGTGATGGACGATCCGTCGGGAGAGATTTCGGGAGCATAAAGTTCACCCAGGGATGTGAGCTGAATCTGGTTTCCATCCAAGTCTATTTCATAGATTTCATGTGTACTACTTTGATTTGATGAAAAAACAATACTCATTCCGTCCGGGGCAAGCGATGGATAAAAATGGTTCGCGTGTTCATCGGTCGTTAGCTGCCTTTGGTTTGTTCCATCGGCATTCATGATGCAAATCTGATTTCGATTATTGTTCTTGAAGATTTGACAGGTGTATACGATTTTGCCGAACGGAAGATCAGATGTAGGAGTAGGTGATACGGCCAGCGTGGGGGTATGACTAGATGTCGGGATAGCTGATGGCGAAGCGGTTGCCGACGTATCCTGCGCATCGCTCGTTTTTTCGTTGGAGTTTTGTTCCGCGGACGGAATCATGGTTCTCTCGACAGGAAGCGTCGTTGGCGAAGCAACGGGATTTATCTGCTCGAGAAATGGAAGGGTAATGGGAAACGTATCGCTCCGTACAGCTGCCACCACGACACTGCTGGTTATCAACAAAACGATTGCAACCGGCAATAAAACAGCATACATCCAGCGAGTCTTTTTTGTAGAAGGAGGCTTCGAAGATGTAACAATTGAAATCAGACTCTTACCCGTCAAAGGACAGAATTGTGCGCCAACAGGATGAAGCTGACCGCAAAAGGTACAAACGGGCGGTGGCGATAATGATTTTCCAGTTTCCGGACAGAATAGTGCCTGGTCAGGATGTTCTTTACTGCAATATGGACAGATCAAAGTTTTTTCCTTTCCCTGCAAGGCTGATAACAAGCGGTGTTCTTCTTCACTTCAGTTCTGTCATGATGAAATCGTCGAAGGAGACATCCGCGGATGCTATATCTTCACCACTCCAGGTGAACAAGGCAACGCCGCCACTCATGAAATCGTCATCGCTGGCGGATGCAACCTTCTGTCCATCCACATACAACACTAACGCGCCATTGCCGCAATCCACACCAATGCGATAAGAGGCTGCGTTCGGTCTGATGAGATGAGAGTATTCCCATGCATTGTCATTCGTTAGGAAAACATCCTTTTCAGTCACCGTGTTCTTTGCGATTGCATATTGCCCGGCGGGCGTGATTGCAAAATAGTAACCACTGTGGGTGACCTGTTGGTGGCACATGATCCCGAAGGCGGTTGTCGGGTCTGTATCATTGCTGGTCACAGTCACTTCAATGTGGATGTTCTCGTAGTCTTCATCATCAGGCGTGCTCCACACATAATAATTCTCAGTGAAGACCAGCATATGCAAGGCATCATTTGCATATTCAATGGAACTATCGGAATCTGTTCCTGTTCCCCATCGCGAAGAAGAGAAATCATCTTCGAGAATGATATCGCCAGGCGGCGAAGACACTACCATTTGCGTCAGCTGTGCTCCTATAGTGAGTGCTGCCTCAGTAAAGATGGAGTTTGCATTCAGTGTAGGGACTAAAGTAGGAGATGGTGTCAGCGTAGGCTTTAGCGTCGGAAATGGGGTCTGGGAAGGTTCCTTCGTTGGTGTATTGGTTGGCGTGTTCGTTTGGCTTGGAGCGAACAGGATGAATGGGCTTGGAATCACCTGAGTGCGCCATGCTATGATACCCGCGGCAGTGAGGAATAATAGCAGAAGGATGGGAACCAGAATGCATGAGCATCGCCATCGCTTCGATGGGCGTGAAGTCGTTTGCGGTGAAAGTGCCTTGCCGGTCTTTGGACAAAACAGCGTATTCGACGGATGCATCTCGCCACAATGTGGACAGATTGCGGTTGGTGCGACAGATATTCCCGTGATCGGACAGAATGCCGCCTGGTCCGGATGTTCATTACCGCAATGTGGACAGATCATAGGTTGCTCATAATTCTTACTTGCCAACGAAGAGAATATTGAGGTGGTTTAGATCGTTTATGTACGCAATGCGAGATCCATCTGGTGAGATCGCGAAATCCGTAACCCGTCCTAGGATCAGGGAGCTGTCGGCTAATAAAGTCCTCGTGTTGTTATTGACATCTACGGCCCAAAATGAAGAGCCACCGTTAGTAGGGTTGTATGTACTGAAGACGATTTGATTGCCCTTCGGCGTCCATCGGAGAGGCAATGAGCCGGGAAATAAGGATATTATTTTGTCGGATTGGCTTGGCAGTTCGATCATGTGTATTGAACCGTTAATATCAATATACGTTGCTTTGGCATCCAGAGGTGACCATGTAGTACCGTATGCTTTATCCACAAAAAAGGCGTAGTTATAAGCATTCCCATCGTATTGCCAAAAAGCAGTCCCGCTACTCCCTTCAATGTCTAACCAATTATGATCGGAAGAAATATTAAAAGATTCCGGCGGAAGAATTTCCGAAACCATTGGTAAACTCTTTTCCTGAAGTTTTTCATTCGGATTGCCTATCCAAAAGGAGAAATTATCAGCGTTTGCATCTGCATACCATCCAAGTAGGTAGGCATTGCATTTATCGGAGAGTGTTAAAGTTGCGACATGTCCTATGCCTAGATAAACCTCTTCATTGGTAATCATATTGATCGATATTACGTTTTGGATTGCTATCCCGGGATTGTTGTCGGGAAGATATTCAACAATAACGTGTGATGGCGTACATAAATTCATAGACGTGACATTTCCCTGCAACTCTTTAATATTATTCTTTGTGCCATCGGCAAGGTATTCAGTAATAACGCGATCTGTTAAATCGAAATAAAGAAGCGTATTCTCTTCAATCCAAAGTGGATATGCTGCAATGTCAGAAACAGTTGATATATGAGGGTTAAATCTCAAATGATACTCAATAACAATCTGCTGATTTGGTTGCAGAACAAGTGTTTCCTCATAAGGAGTATATCCGCTGCTTCTGATTTGGATTCTATGTTTTCCGGGTTTTATTGATATGTTCAATGGAGATTCACCGACAATGATACTATCGACCACCACCTCGCTTTTGTGAGGAATTACGCTAACAGTCAAGCTGGCGGATTGTTCACTGCTAAAAAACTTAGTAGGATGATCAAGAATGTTTAAATTCCAGCCACCCAATAGAATGAAAACTATGCCTAGAAGAAAAAGCAAGCCAACCAAGATAACCAAACTTATCACCCTAAAGATAGATAGAGACATACTATTTCTCACATTTACAAATCTTGCCGACAGGACATGTTAGTTTTTGAAACGAAGTGCCTAAATCCTCGTTGTACTTCACATTGGACCAATCTAGGTCCCACAAATCTTGGGAGGAATGGCAATATTTCAAATCTGGTTCCTCAAGTGAGCTTTGCTCCGGTCGTGATGTAAATGCAAGCAAAGCCTGATTATCCATGGGATTGAGATTAAATCGTTTGCCCGCGTGAATTAGCTCAATGTGGAGGTGATCACCATAGCAATTTAATACCCATCTTTGCTCTGCCTCCATCCAAGTGCGGCCTGTACAGCCTACGATCCCAAGAGGAGTGCCAACTGGAAACACCTGTTCTTCATCGATTTCGAGTAGATTTGCATCAATTGCCTTTAAATGACAATATCTGGTCAACCATCCATCTTCATGGACTACGATCACACTTATCCCACAGTAATTATCATTCGTTTGGTCTAGATTTTCTTTCTTAATTATCCCCGGTGCAACCAATCTAACAATCTGATCATCTACGCCACCAATATCTAAGCCAGCGTGGAAATTCGTTTGTAAAGTTTGATAGTTTGCAGCATAATAATCATTGAAGCCATACCAACCTGTTATATATCCTCTCGTTGGATCTGGTCTATAGATATTCCGTTCCATATCACCAAAGGGCCAAACCAAAGTAGGTGGGATAGGTCCAATAACCTGATAAATTTCATGAGCTGAATAAGTTGTATGCTCCCCGATTAACCGAACCTTTAATTCAATGATATTAACGCCAAACGCCGTTTGAACGGGTCGCAGTCTCCAATTTCCATCTTGATCTGCAGACTCGCTGCCTAGTAATTGAGCACCACGCCATACTTCGAGACACAAATTAGCCATTGCTTGACCCGCGAAACTGGCTGTAAATCCCACATGTGTATCTGGGGTAGGTTCTAATAGAACGGGCTTCAGTAGATCACTATTAAGGATCAAAAGATTTCCAAAGGGAGCATCCCTTCCATCGCTTCCATTGTAAGCTACGACTGCCCCCACAACGGCGACATCTGGAGGAATTTCAATATTCGACATTTGCCATTCTTGGTTTGAGCCAGTAGTCGTTGCTAATTGATCTCCTTTGATTAAAGGTCCATCGCATCCATTCGGTAACACTTCATATAGTACGATGGTAGGAGCATCCGTGCTGTTGAGGTTAGCCTGTGTTGGACCCCAGCCGCTAAATGTGATGGTTCCTCCTCCCTGCGGAGGAGGGATGGGACTCACAATCCAGGGTGCCATGCTCTGAGGGGGAAGGAGACCCAACTGCTCTACATACTGCGCAAATGTGAGCCCCTCGACCACGATGGACCTTATTACTTCGGGGTTATCTGGCGCGACGTTTACCCCATTGGTGCATTGTTGTGCTGCAGTGAACAAAGAGAGAACAGCCAATCCAACAGCATGTAGCGGATGCATTCGATAGTGAGATCTCAATTCTCCCTCCTTCTCGGAACGCGGTAGCGAAGCATCGCGAGAATCAGCACCAGCGATGATGCGGCAAAAATGAGCACAAGATTTTCAATGATCTTTCCTTTGAGTAGGACTTGATTGTCAATAGAGCCGGCTACCGGTAACTGTGATTCGGCAATCAACTGATTCTTGTCATTGAGGCGGAGCGTCCATGTGATCCGATTGTTGTTGACTGGGTTTCCATTGTGATAAGCGATTTTTCCTGGCAGAACAAAGGAATACGTCATCTGGGAACTATCCAGTTCCTTCTGTATCTCACCGGCTGCTGTTGGGTGTACATTGCTCAGGTTGGAGTACAGGACACTAGTATCGACCAAGGCCATCACACGGAACATCAGGCTGTTGCCTTCCACATATTTTGTGGCATATATCCATGAACCGGCAGCTTCCGTATCCTGGGCGGCGGATATTTCTTCGAGGTTGCCGAATTCGCGCTGGAGAAAGAATGCCTCCTGATCGCCGTGTAGATAGTTTTCTGCCAGGATCCCCTCCTGCCGAAGGTTCATGATCCACGAATCCAGATAGCCGGCCATGCCCGGCGACTGTCGCAAGAAATCGATATCCTGCTTGGACCGGGCAAAGGAAGTTGTCATCAGTGCACTGCCATCGGGGCGAATGACGGTGGTCACATCCATCGTGCAAGCAGACAGGGCGCTGGATAGAAAAAGAAACAGGATTACCAGAGTTAGTAGCGAGTGACTAAACCAATTCTTTCTGAACACCCGCCACAAAAAGAAGCCTGTGCAGAACACCAGCCATAGGAAGACAGCGATGCTGGCTCTCAGTAACCACATTCGTTCCCGCGCCTGAGCTTGCGGGTCGGCATCCAAACGAATTACCTTGTCGGCGTGAATTCCCTTTCCATCTTCAACAAATAGACCCTCGACTTGAACAAAATCGCCCGATTTGAGTCGAGTAGCATCGCCCCGATAAATGACGGGAATTTCCTGTCCATTGGACCATATTCCCAACACGTAAGCGGTTTGCCAGTCCTTTTCGAACACCGACTCCACTTCAGCATTACGGCTCAATTTACCAGTTATAACAATGGTGCGATTTGCATATCTTGATGGATTCGCAAGGAGTGCCTCTGGGCTGACCGATTCTTTTTTGTCGGTTCTCGACGCAGGATTGGAATACGCCAGAGCGACTGGTAACAATTTCTGCAGGTCCCGATCGGAAACCCTCCCAGAAAAAGTGAATTCAACATTGTCAAAATTACGGATGGCATTTATTTCTGGGGAAAAATCAAGAATTGCGGCATTTTGCCGGGCCAGGAACCAGAGCGCCAAACCCACCAGCAATACTAGAAATGCGCCATAAACAAGTGTGGCGAGCCAAAATTGAAGGCGGGAGTTGGAAAAGGACAAAATTACAGAGCCCCCAGTTTGGACTACCGGAAGCGGTGCTCCGCATTTGTAACAGAACTTCGCTGAGGAGGGATTCGGCGAATTACATTTCGGACAGGATAAATCCTTTGCCATGGATCACCAGTGTTATTGAGTTGTTCGGTTTGAATCCGTGCCCGTAAGTGCTAGGGGAGGGGCCAGATGAATGTGAATAACCCGTCGTCTGCTTGAAGCAATAATTCTTTACTCCTTCCAGTGACGCGGATACGATAAATTTCTGATTCTGGGTTGCCACGATCCATATCACCCACCTTAGCATAAATGATCGATCTCCCGTTGTCGATAAAACGGAATGACCAGACACTGGTATCCAGGCGGACTGACTTGCTTCCATCCAGGCGAACCACATACAAACTACCGCCGTCTTGGCTGCTGTTTCCTTCGATATACGCAAGTTGGCTGCCATCTGGCGAGAATGCAAACTTGAACCAGTTGGCATTTTTGGCAATGCGAATCTTGTCACTGCCATCAGATTTGGAGATATGAAGGTCTTTTTCCGAAGTTCCTTCATTAGTGGTGTATGCCAGGTACCTGCCATTGGGCGAGAACATCAGACCTTCGAGATCGTTCGTAATACGCAATTTCTCGCCCCTTCTCACGTCATAAAGGTAGAGGGTACTGCCATCCGTATCGACTATAGCTAGCTTGTTGGCGTCTGGTGAGAAGTATGAGTACGAGATGCCCTCATCGGATTCATAAATGGTGGAGGATGCGCCTCCTCCGGAGGAAATGCTCATCAGAGACTTGCCATCGACATAGTAAATGGTCCTGCCGTCAGGCGATATTCGTGTGGCACCTGCTGAGTACCAGATCGAATATGCCGCATCACCTGCATCAATGGATGCTAAGTAGTTATATTCTCCGCTGCGAATGTCCAAAGTTCCAATGCCCTCTACCTGTAATTGATCGGATTCAAAAACCACTGCACGTTGACTGTCTGGGAAGAATCCTGCAAAAACGCTGTCATCCATGCTGGCAACTTCGTTTCCCTGTAAATCGATAATCCTGGTGACCAACGAGGTGTTATCGACATCGGTGAAGCCGAAATACTTTCCATCCGGTGAGAAACCGTTCGCGATACCGAAGCCGGTAAATCCACCTGAATCTTCCATGTCAATCGATACTGGCTCCGAGGAGTTTCGATTCAGCAGCAGTAGTTCCCCATCGCTATTTCCCACGGCCATCGTATTGCCATCGGGGGAAAATATTGTGTGCGCGATCCACGGAAAGAGATCAACGTAAAGCGCCGCTGATTGAAGCCCATCATTTTCACTGTAGATTTCTTCATTGTCTTTGCCGTTTTCGCGGATCGACATAAATGCAGTGGCCGACTCACCAGCATCCTCCTGTATCATATAAACAAGTTGATCGGCAGGCTTAAGGATTTGAAACCCCAGGAAGCCAACAAAAGCCCAAATGCAAACTAACGTAACAAGGACGGCTCCCGTGATGCCTGCAATTTTGAGCAATTTTCGTCTGTCGAGGTTGCGTGCTTTTCTTTTTACCTGTACTGGAGTAGGTGTTTTCGCAGGCGGAACCGGGGAATCCTTGTTTTCTGATTCTGACGTGTGCGATTCGGGCTTGTAAAGTTCGGAGCCACAATACATGCAGAATTGATAACCCTCTTCATTTTCTTTTCCACAGTTGGTGCAATGCATATTTCCTCCATTTCTACTTATTATTATAGTAAAAAACAAGAATTTTACTAGGCACCTGACAGTTTGCTCATAGAGGGCAAAGAGGCAGGGAAAAAGGAAGG
>CAZBAX010000057.1:0-37904 GCA_964489725.1 uncultured Anaerolinea sp.
ATATTGCAGACGGTCACACGCGCCGATGTATCGAATGCTGGATTTCCATATATGACCGCGAAGCAGATCACGATCGGGAATATCCCCACGCTGGCATTACGCGTTACCTACGTCGGCGAGCTTGGCTGGGAGTTTTATGCTCCGGCAGAGTATGGTGAACAATTATGGGATACCCTCTGGGAGGCAGGCAAACCGTTCGGGTTGATCGCCGGCGGATATAAGGCAATTGAATCATTACGCCTTGAAAAGGGGTATCGCTACTGGAGTGCAGATATCACCCCGGACTACACGCCATATGAGGCGGGGCTTGGTTTTGCAGTGGCGCTGAATAAATCCATTAATTTCATGGGGAAAGAGAGCTTGCAGAAACAGAAGACGGGGGGCGTCAAAGTTAAGCTTTGCTGCATTACGTTGGACGATCCAAACACAGTGGTCTTTGGCAGTGAACCGATCCGCTATGAAGGCAGGGTTGTGGGCTGGGTTACATCCGGTGGATTCGGATATTCGGTCAACAAATCGATCGGGTATACATATCTGCCCATCGAACTGGCCAAGCCCGGGACACGCGTCGGTGTGGAATGTTTCGGAGTGGAGTACCCGGCTTCGGTGGAGAGAGAGCCGTTGTATGATCCCAAGGGAGAAAAGATCAAGGCGTAGATCCGTTCGAGGTACGAAGAAGTCCCCTTCATCCAAAAGAGGAAGGGGACTTTATTTCGAAGCGAAATCGGTTCGCTATTGTCGACTATTGCTGGCTAAGGACTTGTTGGAAAAGCGACCTCAACCATTCAATGAATGGATTTGCCTTCGCAGTCTTTCCATCGTCCTTGGCGTTTGCAGAAGGATCTGGAGTCGCGGTCGACGTTCCAGTGGGAGTCACAGTAAAGCCATCGACAGGGGTTGGCGTCTCACTCACCTTGGGTGTTCTCGTCATTTCAACATCGGTTGGGACCGCGGTATCCTTGACTCGCGGAGTTTCAGACGGAAGCAGTTCTTTCTCAGGGTGAACCACGATACCCACGGCTTTTTGTTTTCCCTTGTCCAGGCTGGCGGGCGCTATGATGGTCACGACAGAACCGACCGTGATTTCGCCATCAGGCGATTCGATTTTTACTGTGGCATCCAGTGTGTACTCGATCTGATTCCCTTTTTGATCGACCACTGTAATACTGACTCCCGGTGTATAAGCGACGACCACACCGTATACGGAATCGCCTTGAGCAGAAACGTTGCTGACCTGGTGGAATGCCAGTCCCGCGAACACAGATAACCCAAGGGCAATGACCAAAGCTATATTTATTTTACGCATCGTACCTCCTTTATGTGTAACAACTACAAGTGGAGCGTATGGCTTGAACATTCGTCGAATGCGTGACCGTTCGGTTTTCCTCAGAGGAAATCGCCGGCATGGATCATGCAATGGCGATTTGGGCGCCTTTTCGCGCCGCTGAGATATTTGAATGGGAGTGCAACCTTGGGGATTTACAGCGATGCAGGTCTTTCGATGTTTTAGAGGTTTGCACTCTGCCCCCTTCTCAACCACAGAACATCGCAGACGACTCTTTTTACTTGTGCCGTACGCTCGTGCTCCGCAATCGCGGAGACAGCACTATACCATAGTCAACGATCAGATCGAGCGATTATTACTGGATTGTAACAACACTTAGAATTCGATGAATTACGCAAAGCACAGTAAAATAGCCCGATGACTCAAACCATAGAAGCAATCATATTTGACTTTGGGAACGTCTTGCTCGAATGGGATCCTCGACATGTATACCGCCGTTTCTTTCCTAACGATGAGGCTGCGATGGAGGAGTTTCTGCATGAAGTGAACTTCATGGAGTGGAACGCGCAACAGGATAAAGGCAGAAGTTTTGCCGAAGGCGTTGCAGAACTATCGCGGCAATTTCCGCAGTACGCTGATCTTATCGGTGCGTATTACGACAACTGGAAGGATTCGATCGGCAACCATCTCGAAGGAACTGTAGAGATCATGAAGCGCTTGAAGGCGGCAGGTTATGCTCTCTATGGATTAAGCAACTGGTCCGCCGAGACCTTTCCGCTGATGCGCGATCGGTTTGATTTTTTCAAACTGCTCGATGACATTGTCATTTCCGGCGAAGTGGGCATGATCAAGCCTGAACCTGAAATCTTCGAACACATGCTGGCGCGGATCGGCAAGCCTGCGGGCGCGTGCCTCTTCATCGATGATGCGGCGGCAAACGTTGGACAGGCACAAAAGATGGGATTCGCCACGATTCACTTCCACTCGCCTGCACAACTGGAGCTCGAGTTACACAGGCTGCGCATCTTATGATACACACCAGGCCAGACGTATGGCTTCCACTCTTCTACCCCGGAACAGGATCTTGATTCATGGACATGAATACGCTTCTCCCCCACATTGAGCTGGAACTGCAGCGACAGGTGTCGCGCCTCGACGGACTGCACACCAAGCCATTTCATGAGATGCTCACCTATCATATGGGCTGGAGCGGTGAGGGTGCAGGCCCCGCCGCTACAGGAAAACGCGTTCGCCCGTTGATGGTTTTGCTGTGTGCTGCTTCTTGTGGAGCCGAATGGCAATCTGCCTTGCCCGCGGCTGCGGCTGTAGAGCTCGTTCACAACTTTTCACTGGTCCATGATGATATTCAGGATAACTCAGACAAACGGCGTGGACGCCCCACTTCCTGGGTCAAGGAGGGCGCGCCGATGGCGATCAACGTAGGTGACGCTCTGTTTGTCTTATCGAATTTGGCGATCGTCGACTTAAAACAAAACTATCCAGCCGAGACTGTGGTTCGGGCCGCCGAGATTCTGCACACTACCTGCCTTGAACTAACCCGCGGACAATTCCTGGATATGTCGTACGAAGAACGGACAGACTTGAGCGTAGACGACTATTGGCCGATGGTTGCCGGAAAGACCGCCGCGCTTCTCTCGGCCTGCTGTCATCTCGGTTCCCTGCTCGGCGGTGCAGACGAATCCAAACAGGAAGCATATCGCTCCTACGGGCAATATCTGGGTCTAGCCTTCCAGGTACAGGACGACATCCTCGGCATCTGGGGCAATGAAGCCGTCACCGGGAAATCCGCTGCGAGTGATCTGGTGGAAGGGAAGAACTCGCTTCCGATCCTGGCGGGGTTGAGTGCGAACGGTAAGTTTGCCGAGCGGTGGCGAAAGGGTCCGATCATGTTCGATGAGGTCGAAAACGTGGCCCGGCTGCTGTCTGCCGAAGGTGGCTACTCGGCCGCCTATGATGCTGCGCAACAAATGACCGATCTCGCCCTGCTCAACCTGCAGGAAGCCGAACCGCTGGACGAGGCCGGAGACGCACTCTATCAGCTAACCCACCAGCTGCTGAAGCGAAATCAGTAGAAGATCGTCACACCCAAAACGGGAGCTTTGCCTGCGATGATTCCTGCATTTGGTGGTAAAATACCCGTCGCTTTGGGGATTGGTGCAACGGCAGCACGCCACGCTCTGGACGTGGAAATTGGGGTTCGAATCCCTGATCCCCAGCCTGGAACGCTCAGACATAAAAATCTGGGCGTTTTGCTTTTAATTCACATGCCTTCTCGAAACTCCTGAGGCGACATCCGCATTACCTTGTGGAACACGCGACTGAAGTAAGCTTGATCTTTGAATCCCACCCGCCGTGCAATGGAACCGACCGATTCTGTTGTGTCAGCCAGCAACTGTTTGGCCTGCAGTATGCGGTAACGATTGAGGTAATCCCACGGAGAAATACTTAGCTCGCGCGCAAATACCCGGCTGAGATAATCTTCGCTGACGCCCACGGCTTCTGCGATCTCCCAGCGCGAAACCGTGCGTGTGTAATTCTGATGAAGATAGGCAATTGCCTGTTTAACGAGCGCGCTGGTATGCGCAGGCAACGTCTCCACGCCGAGGATGGCGCGGTTCAAGGCAAAGACGGTCTCTTCGTTTGACCAGATACCCTTGCTTTGCAGGGTGACGCGCGCATGATTCTCGATTCGCTTGACATCCTCCAGCCCCAGAAATTTGTTGCTCAATACGATCACGGGCACGTGCCGCAGATTGACAGCGGCGCGCATGCGGTCGAGCACATCTGCGCCGCTTAGATTTGGCATAACAAGGTCAAGCAGGACAAGCGACGGAGTTTCCTTTCCCATTGCTTCGAGCGCGGCTTCGCCGTTTTCGGCATGTTGAACGCGGTACCCTGGCAATCCTTCTTCCACCAGCTTTTTATGTGCCTCGCGGACCTGTGGGTCATCATCGACGATCAGGATCAAACCATTCCCATTTTGCGGCGTCAGGGTCAGGATCGCGTCGAGAAGTGTTTTTGTATTCGATGATTTCACAACGAATCCGGTCATTCCCAATGCTGCTGCATCTGCCAAAGGAGTCGACATTGGACCGTAGAAAATGAAAGGAATCTGGATCAGATTCGGAAAGTGGCGCAAACGACGCACCAGAGTCCAATCGTTCTGTTGCGCGTTCGCGAGATCCCAGGCAACAGCAGCGGGTATTGTGCTGCTAAGCGCGATTTCCAGATCGTCCATATTTTGCACGCGCAGGATTTCCAAACCTTGCCGCTGACACATCTCAAGAATTTCCTGCGCAGGCTCGACAGAAGAGATGAGCAGCAGCACCGATGACAAAGGATCAGTCCTTGCCGGTTTCATCTGATGAAGCGCAGGCAATGGCAGATAAATATGGAATGTAGATCCTTGATTCGGTTGACTGTCCAATTTCATCGTCCCACCATGCAGCGCCACGAGGTGCCGCGTGATCGAGAGTCCCAGCCCGATGCCGCCGGCGATACGACGATTCTCTTCGAGAGTGACAAAGGGTTCGAAGATACGTTCCTGTTGTTCGAGATCGATGCCAAGCCCGGTATCGCCCACCCAAAAATGAACGTGCGGGGGCGCGACCTCTGCGCCCAGAGTGATCTGGCCGCTTTGCGTGTACTTTCTGGCATTGCTCAACAGGTTCAGAAAGATCTGGCGCAAACGCACGGCATCTGCCCGCAACTGTGGAAGGCGCTCGGGGATGTTCATGGTCCATTGGACATTCGGCGATGCAGAGCGATCGGCAAGGTCGTGGAACGCATCGGTTAATAATTGATGCGGGTCAAGTAATTCAAGTGTGAGGTCAAGTTCGTCGATTTCAGCGCGCGACAGATCGAGCAGATCATTGATGACGCGCAGTTGATGTTCGGCACTGCTTTGGATATGATGCAGATCATTCAGCAGCGAAACAGGGATCTCGCCGCCGTACTTATCCGGTTTTTGGAGCGCGTCCTGGGTATAGCCGGTGATGATATTCAATGGTGTGCGCATTTCATGGCTGACATTGGCAAGCAGACGGGTCTTGATGCGGTCTGCCTTTTCGGCATTGAGGCGGGCCTGCTGAATTTCCTGAAAGAGTGCGGCTCCCTGCAGAGCACTGCTCAGATTGCTGCGCAACAGTTCATAAATATTGCCATCGTGCGGCCCGATCTCGAAGACTACATAGCCCAACGATTTATCCTGAAAGTAAAGCGGCTCCACCACCAGGCTGTAGCGCCGGCCTTGTGGCAGAAACTGGTGCGGGATCACTTCGGGCGTTACAAATTGAAAACCATTGGATTCGATGGCTGCGCGTCCGTGATCGGTGTATGCCAGTCTCAGACGTGCCTGTTCCGGGACTTCTGCATCGGTTGGCTGTTCATAGGTGACAAGATAGGCGCTGGGTATTCCAAGCACAGGCAGGCGCTCTGCAAGCACATCTGTCAACTGTTGGATGTCAAACGTGGTCAACAAGGCGCGATGGATCTCACGCAGTTGTTCTGCTTCACGATCTGCACGCCACTTGGCATACGCCTCGGCGCGCTGCATGGCCTCTTCCAGGACGACGCGCGAACGCGAGATCAACGATTCGACATGCTGCGAGTCACGCGAATACGCCAATGCCGAACGGCGCAGGATCGAGATTGCATTCTGCCAATGCAAGACATCATGATCGAAGTGCAGCACTTCTCGAAGCACATTTTGGAGCAAGGTCAGGAACGCCTGTGAATGATTATCGATGGATTGGGTCAATGAATCAAAGATGGACTCCAACCAGTCTCTGGCCTGGCCTACCGGAAGAGACAGCGCCGCTTCCATTTCGCCGATGCAAGCTGCGCGCACATCTTCGAGTTTTGTCGCCCCTTTGCTTTTGCCTGCTCGATCCCCCAGCGAGTACGATGCCAGCGCCAATGCCTGTGACGGACATCCGCAGGATTGGCGCACCACCAACCGGGACGGCAGCGTGATCAAGGCCGGCACCGATTCGCCGGAGAGCTGCTGCAAGAGCACATCCATTGCCTTTGCGCCCTGCTGACCAAACGGAAGGTCGACCGTCGTGAGCGGCGGTGTAGCCAGCCTCTCTTCCACCGAGTTGTTGAAACCCGTCACTGCAATATCGCCGGGCACGTCGAAGCCTCGACCTTGCAGCGTCTTCATCGCCCAGACGGCCATCATGTCGCTCACGGCCACGACCGCATCGAAGTCTTTGCCGGGCTTGAGCCCGCGTTCGTCGAGCAGGATCTCAATCGCTTCGACGCCTGCCTCCCAGGGCAGAGGCCGGGTGACCAGCCTGGGATCGAGAGGCAAGTTACAGCCCTGGAGAGAATCGAGATAGGCGCGGTAGCGTTCCTGGGCGTAGTAATGTTCCTCCGGTCCACGAAGAAAGGCGATGCGCTGAAATCCATGTCCATCCACAAGGTGAGCAAGCAGCGCCCGCATGCCGAGGTAACTATCCACAGAGACGTTCGGCATGCCCTCCATAAATTGAGCAAGGCTCACCATCGGCAATGGATGGTAACGCTGGTGAAAGGACTTAATTTCTGCAAGCCCCACCACGCCGCCCAGGCTCGATGACCATGTGATCAGGCCGTCGATGCAGCGGTCGCCGGCAAGGTTGAAGATCGCGTTGCGCTGCATCTCAAAAGAATCGGCCGCCTGTAGACGCCCGCCAGGAAAACAGATCAGGTTGACATCATGACGTTCCGCAGCCTCCAGCAGGCTCGGCCAGATGATCACGCTCGCCCCCGTATGCAGGCTGGCAAAGAGAAATCCAAGTGTAGCGCGGTTGGTGGAGGTTTGCATAAGAAGAGGTGGCTTTACCCCACACGGTCACACACTTGCCCTGGGGCAATGCCAGGGAATTGCGCCTTTTTACTCTGTGTAATGCGCAATTCGTGACCTAGGGCATTATAAAATAAGTTTACTATGATTTTGCCTGTGCCATCGCTCCAGTACAAACCAGGAGCCAGACTGGACGCTTTTGTCCAAAGTGGCTGCGCCAAAGTCCAAATCACACCTGCTAAGATGACAAACGTGATGACCTGTAACCTCCTGCCAGGTGGAAGTGGTTTTGGCGCTCAGCGATACCAAACCCTATTCACCGGAGAAACCTCATGGCTTTGAAAACACTTTCCACAACGGCGCCTGCCTCCCGAAAACAGCTCACGGCCGGTAAGGTCCTGCGCAATCTGTGGCGGCAGCGTTGGATGTACTTCCTGATGCTCCCGACATTGATCTACTTCGCGATCTTCAAATATGGACCGCTTTGGAATGCCCAGATCGCCTTCAAGGATTTCAAGCCATTGCTTGGGGTTTGGGGAAGCCCATGGGTGGGGTTCAAACACTTCGAAACATTCATCAATTCCTTCTACTTCACAGACTTGATGACGAACACGGTCATCTTCAGCGTCGCAAAACTGGTGCTGGGATTGCCACTGGCGGTGATCATCGCCATTGCCCTGCATGAGACCTGGCTGCTCCGTTATCGCACGTTTGTGCAGACGGTGATCTACCTGCCCCATTTCCTTTCCTGGGTCATTATGTTCGGTGTGTTGCTGGTGATCCTCTCGCCGGGCAATGGCTTATTGAACGCGATCATCCAGCGCTTTGGAGGAGAGCCGATCCCCTTCATGACCTCGCCAGACCATTTCCGATGGGTGGTCATCCTTTCCGATATCTGGAAGGAGACCGGCTGGAGCACCATCTTATATCTGGCCGCGCTTTTAGCGATCAGCCCGGACCTGTACGAGGCGGCGGCAGTGGACGGGGCTTCTCCGTTGCAGCGCATCTGGTACATCTCCATCCCGGGTATTGTCCCGGTGATCGTGTTGGTCACTCTGCTCCGCATGGGGCATATCCTCGAGGCTGGGTTCAACCAAATCTTCGTGTTGTATTCGATACCAGTTTACAGCGTAGGCGACATCATCGATACGTGGGTCTATCGCCAGGGCGTTCTGCAATTTCAATTCAGCCTTGCCACGGCTGTTGGATTCTTCAAAGGTGCGATCGGGCTGGTGTTGATCCTGATCTCCAACAAAGTCGCCAGGCGCCTGGCGCAGCAGAGCATTTTCTAGGAGAGCCGCCATGCTGCAATCTCGAACCCGTGACGCTGTTCTCTTTCAGGTGGGCATTGCAATCTTCCTGACGATCATCCTGCTGATCATCCTCCTGCCGTTCTGGCGCGTGATCGTAACCGCCTTCATCCCGCTCGATATTTACACACAAAAAGGGATTCCCTTCTTCCTCTCGCCAACCGAATGGACCACGGAAGCCTTCAAGCAGCTGCTGGGACATTCGATGTTTCCGCGTGCTGCGTGGAACAGTGTGGTGATTACCTTGCTTGGCACCGCCATCAGCCTGGTCCTGACGATCCCACTTGCCTACGGGCTATCGACACGCAACATGCCCGGCCGCAAGTTGATCATGAGCCTTGTACTGTTCACATATCTCTTCAGCCCGGGTTTGATTCCCGTCTACCTGTTGATTACCGGCATGCAGCTGACGAACAATTACCTGGCAGTCATCCTCCCGCCGGCGGTCAGTGTCTACAACACGCTGGTAATGATGAGTTTCTTCGAGGGCTTGCCAGAGGATCTCAAGGATGCCGCCCGGATCGATGGCGCCAACGAGCTGCAGGTCTTGCTGCATGTGATTCTGCCCCTTTCCAAACCGATCATACTGACCATCGGACTCTTCTATGCCGTCTACTTCTGGAACGAATTCTTTACACCACTGCTGTATTTGAACGATAACACCCTGCTGCCACTGCCGGTGCTGCTCCGCAATATTCTGATCTCGGCCAGTTTCAACGAATACGTGGACTACAACGCCTTCAGCACCTCCTCACTGGAGTCGTTGAAGGCAGCCGGCGTGTTGATCACGATGATCCCGATGCTTCTGATCTATCCGTGGATACAGCGTTATTTCACGAAAGGTTCATTGGTTGGAGGTGTCAAGGAATAAATATAGAAATCGCCATAGGATCAACTTCACGAATTCGGAACCGAGCCAGCCTGTCCCTCACACACAACATTCGAAAAAAGGAGAAGAAGATGAAAAACTGGAAATGGATTTTTGTAGTCTCTCTTCTGGTAATAAGCCAGATCCTGGCTGCGTGCGCACCTGCGGCCACACCTACAGAAGAACCCGCTGCTCCGGCCACAGAAGCGCCTGCTCAACCCACCGCAGTCCCAACTGCGACAACGCCGCCGGAACCAGTGGATATCGTGCTCTGGGCACAGGCCACAGTGACAGAAGCTGGCGCGCCGCCAGAGGACTGGGTTGCGTACGAGATCATCAGCGAAGAACTCAATATCAATCTGACCTATGTCATTATCCCCACCGGCGAAGACGGTGAAGCCAAGATCAATGCTGCTGCTGCAGCAAATGATCTGCCCGATCTGTTCCAGGTGGTAAAAGCGAATAATGACAACCGCGGCGGCTTGAAACAGCTGGTTGATCTCGGCCTGGTCGCGCCTGTGGAAGACATCATGCCGCTCATGCCGGAACGTACCAAGTTACATTACAGCGATCCGCTGTTGATCAGCCTGGTCACCTTCGACGGTCATCAATACGGGTTCCCGGAACCGCCGCCCATTCCGCGACGTGAAGGACTCGTCATCCGCAAGGATTGGCTCGATAAGCTCGGACTCGCCGTGCCCACTACACCCGAAGAACTGTTGACCGTTGCCGAAGCCTTTACCACGCAGGACCCGGATGGCAATGGCAAGAACGACACCTATGGTTTTGGCGGCTTTATCACGGGCGATGGACTCGGCAATCGCTTCGACTTCATCATGGGCGCCTATGGCGTGCCCGGAATGTGGAACTTCACCGGCAAAGGCGAGTTCGGCCTAAACATCCGCAACCCGCAGTACAAGGATGCGATCGCATACTTCACGTCGGTGGTCGATGCGAAAGTGATCGACCCCGATTGGGCAACCCTGAAACGGGATGATTTCCGCGCCCGCTGGAAACAAGGCTTGTTCGGAATTATGTGGGAAGACTTTGCCGCCCTCACGAACAAGTCCAATTATGAACCGTTCGATACGAACTTCCCCGATGCCGAATGGATCCCGGTTGCCGCGCCGAAGGGGCCCAACGGCGATGCCTACTATGGCGTCTACACGGGACGCGGTCAGATCTTCGCTGTCTCGCAGAAGGCCGCCGATGATGGCAAAAAGGAAGCCATTGCCAGGCTGCTGGAATGGATGGCAACCGATGGCTACTATCTGCTTGGCTTTGGTGAAGAAGGCAAGAACTTCATCATCGATGCAAATGGAAATATCTCCACCGAAGGGCTTGACCCCGCCGAAGCATACACGGCCGCCGAGCGCCAACCCTTCACACAAATGCGTAACCAGCTGATCTTCTACAACTCAGAACAGGAAATCGTTGCCCGTTATCCCGAATATAAGACGATCAACGGCCGCACCATGCAGCCAATGACCTTCCTGGATTTCTTCCAGAATCAACCCTGGGTCGATGGACGCGGCGTACAGGCCATTCTGCCGCCTGCGAATGCCGCAGACTTCAACACCTATTACGCCCAGGGTCTGCTCCAGTTCGTGCTTGGTCAAAAGGAACTCAACGACGACACCTGGGCTGAATACCTTGCCGGTCTCGATGCGCTGGGTGCAGCCGACTATGAAGCCTCTGCCACACAGTCACTGATGGAGGCTGGGCTGCTCAAATAACCAGCACCAGCAGTAAGGCGGGCGGCCACAACCGCCCGCCTTACTCTGATGCGTTTATCCGCGCTGACACACCTGCACTGCATCCGCGGCGCACACTCCCTGGCACCGTACGCCAGGACAGGCGTGCCCCGGGCGTGGCGCCTTAAGCGTCACGTAGTCGAAGCACCGTTTACAAAGCAAACCTCATTTTCGATATGTCTTCACCTGTCCCTCTCAAGATCGCCTATATCGGCGGCGGAAGCCGTGATTGGGCACGCAAGTTGATGATCGATCTCGCGCTTTGCCCGGACCTGACAGGCGAAGTCGCGCTCTACGATATCGACATGGACTCGGCGCGCCTCAACGAGCAGGTAGGCAATTGGATCCACGCTTCGCGGCAGCCTGGCGTTGTGTCGCGCTGGCGCTATCAGGCTGTATCCACTTTGAGAGAGACCCTGCACAGCGCAGACTTTGTCATCATCTCCATTCAACCCGGTACGCTGGAATTGATGCGTGACGAAATCGCCCTGTGTGAACAGTACGGGCTTTTCTATCCCGTCGGCGATACCACCGGAGCAGCAGGTCTCGTTCGTGGACTTCGTTCGGCTTCCATTTACAGAGAGTTTGCCCAAGCCCTCGCAACATACTGCCCAAACGCATGGGTCATCAACTACACCAATCCAATGAGCATCTGCACGCGTACGTTAACACGCGTCGCGCCGGAACTCAAAGTCTTTGGCTGCTGTCACGAAGTGTTTTCCACGCAGAAGATGCTGGCAGCTATTGCAGCGCAATATCTGGATATTGAAATGCCATCCCGGCATGAGATACAGGTCAATGTGCTTGGAATCAACCACTTCACATGGGTGGACAAGGCCACATATCGCGGCCACAACGTTTTGCAATATTTGAAACATCATCTCGAACAGCCTGGCACACTTCGTACGTACACCCAGAAAGAAGTTGAAGGTTTCAATAACTGGTTTCACAGCACAGACCAGGTCAAGTTCAACTTATTCAAACGTTTCGATATCCTCGCGGCTGCCGGCGATCGTCATCTTGTGGAATTTTTACCTGGATTTATTCGCTCGCCAGAAACTTTATTCAAATGGGGCGTCATTCGCACACCCGTTTCCTATCGCCTCGAACGCTGGGCAAATGCGCCGCAAAAGACCCGCGACATCCTCAACGGTGTCACACCGCTGGTTTTTGAATCCTCCGGGGAGGAAGGCGTGGGCATGATCAAGGCGCTGCTTGGGCTTGGAGATCTGGTAACAAATGTCAACCTGGAAAATGTCGGGCAGATCTCCAACCTGCCGCATCACGCGGTCGTTGAGACCAACGCATACTTTGGCCGCGACCGCGTCATCCCGCTAAGCGCAGGCGCCCTTCCCCTGGGACTCGCCCCGCTGATCAACCAGCATAGCGCAAATCAGGAACTCGTCATCGAAGCTGCGCTCACCAACAACATAGGCCTTGCCTTTCAGGCATTCTTCAACGACCCATCCATTGATCTGCCTCTGGATGATGCCTGGGAACTCTTCAGCAAAATGCTGCAACTCAACAAAGCATTGTTGCCGGATATGGCAATTGCCTGACATTGGATACCCTATGAAACCAACCTCTTCGCAACGAATCAACACCTGGTCCACGCGCATGGTTGAATCGACTCTGCAGCGCTATACGACACAGGAATTCTCGTGGAACTACGATCATGGGTTGCAGGTACTGGCAATTCAAAAGGCTGCCGAGACAACGGGCGAGAACCGTTACATCCAATTCGTCGCCGATTGGGTCGATCACTTTACCCAGCCCGATGGAAGCATTCGCACATATCGCATGGAAGAGTACAACGTCGATTGGGTCAACTCGGGCAAATTGCTGTTCAGCGCCTATGAACGCACTGGCGATGAGCGCTATCGCAAAGCCATCGAAACCCTGCGCGAACAAATGCGCAGGCACCCACGTAATCAGGCCGGAGGCTTCTGGCACAAACAGATCTATCCATTCCAGATGTGGCTCGATGGCATTTACATGGCGGGACCATTCATGAGCGAATACGCCTTGCGTTTCAATGAACCCGAAACGTTCGATGATGTCGCGCATCAGATTACGTTGATCGAAGAGCACACCCGCGATCCTAAAACGGGCCTGCTTTATCATGCCTGGGATGAAAGCAAATCGCAGCGCTGGTGTGACCCTGAAACGGGACTCTCAAAATATTTCTGGGGACGCGCCGTCGGCTGGTATGTAATGGCCATCGTCGATGTCCTGGATCATCTTCCGCAGGCCCATCCCAAACGGTCCGACCTGATCGCCATCCTGGACAAGACCGCCGATGCGCTTCTCAAGGTCCAGGATGAATCGACCGGGCTGTGGTATCAAATCCTCGACCTGCACCAGCGCGCAGGCAATTATCTCGAAGCATCCGCTTCCATTATGTTTGTATACGCGTTTGCCAAAGCAGTCCGCAACGGCTATCTCGCACAGGAGTACCTGCTCTCTGCCCGCCGCAGCTATCATGGCATCCTGCAAAATCTGATCAAGATCGACTCGCAGGGATTTCTCAATCTGGAAAAAGTCTGCGGCGGCGCCGGGCTTGGCGGCGTGCCGTATCGCGACGGTTCCTTCGAATACTACATCGGTGAAAAGATCATTCTCAATGACCCCAAAGGCGTAGGTCCATTCATCCTTGCTGCGCTCGAAATGGAACGCGCCGGCGTGACGGAGGAGATCGTCGAATGACTGTTGGCATTGCTTCCCCATGTAGCGTGCGTGCATTTGGCGCGCTGGGAGACGGGCAGACTCTCGACTCGCCTGCCATCCAGGCTGCGATCGATGCGTGCGCGGCGCAGGGCGGCGGCACCGTTTATCTGCCCGCCGGTCAATACCTGACCGGGAGTCTGTTCCTGCGTGACAACATCTGCCTGCACCTGGACGCGGGCGCCACGATCCTCGGCAGTGAGAACCCGGAGGATTACCCCGTCATTCACAGCCGCTGGGAAGGCAGGCATCAGGATACCCATGCACCATTGATCACAGCACAAAGCATCCACCACGTGTCCGTCACCGGACGCGGCGTCATAGACGGACGCGGGGACATCTGGTGGAAGGCAAAGAAAGAGGGCACGCTCAAGCATCCACGTCCGCGCCTGATCGGCTTTTCAGATTGCACGAATGTGCTCATTGAAGGCATTACCGCGATCAACTCGCCCAGTTGGACGATTAATCCTGTCCATTGTCAGAACGTAAACATTCGCGGCGTAACCATTATCAACCCGGCCGACTCGCCCAACACCGATGGCATCAATCCCGACTCCTGTCGTCTCGTCCGAATCTCGGATTGTTATATCAGCGTCGGCGACGATTGCATCACCATCAAGTCGGGTACTGAACACGAAGACCCCGACCGCTACGCGCCATGCCGCGACATCAGCATTACCAATTGCATGCTCGAACGTGGACACGGCGGCGTGGTGATCGGCAGTGAGATGAGCGGCGGCGTAAAGAACGTGGTCATCTCGAATTGTGTGTTCATCGGCACCGACCGCGGCATCCGCATCAAGTCGCGGCGCGGACGCGGCGGTCAGATCGAAGATATTCGCGTTTCCAATCTCATCATGGATGGCGTGTTGTGTCCGTTCACGATGAATTTGTATTATCACGTCGGCGTGCGCGGCAACACCGACGTGTCCGACAAAAACCCGCACTCCGTAGACGACACCACCCCGCGCCTGCGGCGGATCCACTTCAGCCATATCACGGCCCGCAACGTGCAACATGCTGCCGGCTTTCTATACGGTCTGGCCGAAATGCCGCTCGAGGATATTTCTTTCACCGACGTTTCCATCTCGATCTCAAACGAAGCCGATTCGGGCTACCCCGAAATGGCAGACGACATCCCCAGCATGTCACAGGCGGGATTTTTCATCCGCAACGCGCGTCACCTGCGCCTGGAGCATGTCGAGGTTTCTGGGCAGGTCGGTGAAGTATTCGACATAGCAGATTCGGAAGATGTCATCATTATCAAGTAATTGGTGATTACCATTTACCATGTACTTCTCATATTCTCGGAGTGTCTAATGAAAAAAATAGTCACCTTTGGCGAGATCATGCTCCGCCTTGCACCTCCCGGCTTTCAACGATTTACGCAGGCGCATACGTTCGAGGCGATTTACGGCGGCGGCGAAGCGAACGTGGCGGTCTCGCTGGCCAATTACGGCGAGTCAGTGGAATTTGTCACACGCCTTCCTAAAAATGATCTGGGCGATGCCTGCCTCATGAGCCTGCGCGGCCATGGAATTCAAACAGACCACATCGTCCGCGCAGGTGAACGCATCGGAATCTATTTTCTTGAAACAGGCGCAGCCCAGCGCGGCAGCAAGGTCATCTATGACCGCGCCAACTCGGCGTTCGCCACGATCCAAACCGGAACGATCGACTGGAAGCAAATATTCGAAGACGCCGATTGGTTCCACTGGACGGGCATCACGCCCGCGGTTTCACAAGGCGCGGCGGAGGTTTGCCGCGAGGCGGTCCTCGCCGCGCGTGAAATGGGCATTGCTGTTTCCTGTGATCTGAACTACCGCGCAAAACTCTGGAAATGGGGCAAGAGCGCCGGCGAAGTAATGACCGAGCTGGTCGGCATGTGCGATGTTGCGCTTGGCAACGAGGAAGATGCCGAAAAGGTGTTCGATATTAAGGCGCCTGAATCAGATGTCACTGCTGGAAAAGTGGATGCAGACGGCTATCGCTCTGTGTGTGAAGAGCTTGCAAAGAAGTTTCCGTCGCTCAAAACTATTTCGATCACCCTGCGTGGTTCCGTCTCGGCGAGTCATAACACCTGGTCTGGTGTGCTGTGGCAGCAGGGAACGTTCTTCTGCGCCCCAGTGTATGACATTCTCCCCATCGTGGACCGCGTCGGCGGCGGCGATGCATTCATGGGCGGCTTGATCTATGGACTTCGGAAATATGCAGACGACCCGCAAAAGGCGCTGAATTTTGCTGCCGCAGCCGCCTGTCTCAAACACAGTATCACCGGCGATTTCAATGCTGTTTCTGTCAGCGAAGTGGAAACCCTGATGGGCGGCGACGCCTCGGGAAGAGTCTCTCGATAATTCTGTCACTGCGAGGAGTGAACCGCAGGGAACGACGAAGCAATCCTCTCGCCGTGTGGGAGATTGCTTCGGGCGAAGATCGTCGCCCTCGCAACAACGTAGAGGAGTTAGTATGGCACGTTTTATGCGTCTGGAAGTAATTGACACATTGCTCGATACCGGTCTGGTCCCATTGTTCTATAACGCAGACGTGGACACATCCATCGAGCTTGCATCCGCGTGTTCGCGCGGTGGAGCCAGGGTGATCGAGTTCACCAATCGCGGTGAGCTTGCGTATCCTGTCTTCACGGAACTGGTCAGGCATTTCACGAAAGCAGATCCCAACATCATCCTTGGCGTTGGTTCCATCGTCGACGCGCCGACCGCCGCGCTGTATCTCGCCGCGGGCGCGAATTTCATTGTTGGACCCAGTTTCAATGCTGAGATCGCAAAGCTCTGCAACCGCCGCAAGATCTTATACATGCCCGGCTGTGCCACCGAAACCGAGATCTCCACTGCCGAAGAATCTGGCGCGGAGATCTGCAAGATCTTCCCTGGCGAAACCGTCGGCGGACCGGCATTCATCAAGGGTGTGATGGCGCCCTGTCCCTGGCATCGCCTTATGCCCACCGGTGGCGTGGATGCCAGCGAAGCCAGCATTGGTGAGTGGATCCAGTCCGGCGCGGTCGCGGTCGGCATGGGAAGCAAACTTATCACAGCCCAGGCTGTTAAGGACAAGGATTACGATGGCATTGCTGCCAGAACCGCGCAATGTCTAAACTGGGTTCAGATGGCACGCGGCAATTCAGTATTCACCGGCATCGAACACATTGGGATCTATGCTCACAAGTCTACGCCGCAGGCTCTGAGCGCCTGGTATGCGCAAACATTCGACATGAAATGTAAGGAAGGCAGCAGTTCCTTCTTCG
Organism: uncultured Anaerolinea sp.; assembly: GCA_964489725.1. GTDB lineage: Bacteria > Chloroflexota > Anaerolineae > Anaerolineales > Villigracilaceae > Defluviilinea. The sequence goes on from CAZBAX010000057.1 coordinate 17,013, forward strand.
TGGCTGGCTCTGGCACAGGCCGGATCGAATTTCCCAAAACAGGTGCCGATGTGCCAGTGCATGTTGCCGTACAAGTCAGCGATTTTGAAGCAGCAATGGGCAACTTGAAGGCCAAAGGCATACGTTTGAAAGACATTTCCGTCAAGCCAGAATCAAAATCCGCGTATCTCGATGTCAGTGACCCGGAAGGCAACCTGGTCCATTTGCTATGGTTGCCGAAGAAGTGATCGGCAGTACCGACTTGGGTCGTTCACACGAAAGCGACTGAAGTCACCACTACGCATCTTAGGAGAAAAACCAATGAAATACCACTCATTCATTACAACTAATAACGGACTCAACACTCCGTCCACAAATCCCTGCAAGCTCCTCGATTTTGGTTTTCTAAAACTCGCCGCCGGTGAAACCTACACCAGCGAGAGCAAAGACAGAGAAATCCTGGCCGTGCTCCTCGGAGGCAAAGCCACGTTCGATATTGACGGCAAGCGCTTCGAGAAGGTAGGCGGACGTCCGAATGTCTTCAATGGAAAACCACATTCTATGTATATCCCCGCAAATTCTCGGCTTTCAATCACCGCCGATACTGCCGTGGAAATTGCCTTGCCAGGTGCGCCGTCTGATCTTATGATCGAGCCATACATGATCGCTCCCTCACAAATCGCAAATGGAATCTGGGGCGCCGCAAACTTTAAACGCTACTATCATCAGATACTGACTCTTGCGTCGCAGCCTGATCTGCCTGCAAAGCGTTTGATCGTCGGCGAAACTTTTACGCCGAGCGGCAATTGGAGCACCTATCCGCCGCACAAACATCAGGTCGATGACCTGCCGCGTGAGGCATATCACGAAGAAATGTATTTCTTCAAAGTGAGCCCCAGCGATGGCTTCGGCATTTGTCATTACTACAACGAAGAGGGCGAAGAGGAAAACTTCACGATTCGCGATAACAGCATCCATATGATGCCGCGTGGATACCACACAGTTGTCAGCGCACCCGGCTATACAACCTATTACCTATGGTTCCTGGCCGGCAATCAGCGCACCCAGGCAACTGTGGATGACCCACACGCAGGTTGGGTTAATAAAACGGTTGCAATGTTGAAAGAATTAGGGCATTAAGATGAACCACGGAGACACTGGATCACGGAGAATTTTTATGAAGTTTTCCGCCCGCACCGACCGTGATTTGCTTGGCAAATCATGCGGAGTCAGTGTCTCGGAGTCTCAGTGGTTAGGCACTAAAGGGCATCCACATGATTCTTGATTTATTCAAACTCGACGGAAAAGTCGCCCTTGTTACAGGCGCAGGGCAGGGACTGGGGCAGGCGATGGCAATTGCGCTGGCCGAAGCCGGCGCCGATATCGCCAGCCTGGATCGCACCGGCTGTGAAGGCACATGCGAATCAGTCCGCGCGCTTGGCAAAAAATATCACGAGGCTGTTGTCGATCTGCGCGCTGCAAGCGTTGAAAAACTAAACGATGTAGTCGCGAAAGTCGTAAATGAGTTGGGGCGCATCGATATTCTCGTCAACAATGCCGGCACGATCCGCCGCACGCCCGCCGTCGATTTCTCAGAGCAGGATTGGGACGATGTTTTGCAGATCAATCTCAAGGCCGCGTTTTTCCTGTCACAAGCTGTCGGGCGTGTGATGATCGCAGCGGGTAGCGGCAAGATCATTAATGTTGCGTCCATGCTTTCCTTCCAGGGCGGAATCACAGTTCCATCGTACACCGCCTCAAAAAGCGCCATCGCTGGCATCACGCGCGCCCTCGCCAACGAATGGGCGAAACACCATATCAATGTCAATGCCATCGCGCCTGGGTACATGGCAACCGAGAATACGGCTGCCCTGCGCGCCGACCCGAATCGTTCGACAGCAATCCTCGACCGGATCCCTGCCGGGCGCTGGGGTACGCCAGATGATCTCAAGGGCGCGGTCGTCTTCCTCGCTTCGTCCGCATCCGACTACTTGAACGGCGCGATCATTCCTGTGGATGGCGGCTGGCTGGCCCGTTGAAATGAATCCTGATCGTTTCTTTTCACCCGATGCACCCATACGCGCAATTGCACGCGAGCTGTACAAGCTGGTATCCACGCTGCCCATTGTGTCTCCACACGGGCATGTCGATCCACGTCTGTTTGCAGACCCAAACGCAACATTCGGCACACCCGCAGATCTCTTCATCATCCCCGACCACTACGTCACACGCATGTTGTATTCGCAGGGGATGCCGATGGAGTCGCTTCTCGAAGGAGATCATCGCAGCATATGGAGACTTTTCTGCGAAAACTTTCATCTCTTCCGCGGTACACCGAGCGGGATCTGGTTGTCTCATGAGCTCAGCGCGGTCTTTGGACTGGATGAAAAGCCAAACGCTTCCAACGCCGACCGGTTGTTTGATTCCGTTTCAGAGAAGTTATCCACTACCGAATTTTCTCCGCGCCGGCTCTTCGAACGGTTCGACATCGATGTGCTTTGCAGCACCGACGCAGCCACAGATACGCTGGAACACCATCGTCTCATACGAGATTCCGGCTGGAACGGCAGAATCCTGCCCACATTTCGACCGGATGGCGTGGTGAATATCGATGCGCCGAATTGGCGAAAAAATCTCGAAACTCTTTGCAGCGTCAGCGGAATTGATGTTGTTGATTACAAGTCATTTGTTCTGGCACTGGAACAAAGACGGATGTACTTCAAATCGATGGGCGCCACCGCGACAGATCATGCTGCGCTCACACCTGCCACAAATGAACTGACACATGCCGAAGCAGATGCAATCCTGCAACGCGCACTTTCCGGAAAATCCCATCTGACCGATGCAGCGCATTTTACCGCCCATATGCTGACGGAAATGGCGCGCATGAGCATCGACGATGGACTGGTGATGCAATTGCATCCGGGTTCCCTGCGCAATCACAATGAAACGATCTTTCAAAAATTCGGCTTGGACAAAGGCGCCGATATTCCCGTACAAACCGAGTACACGCGCAATCTGCTTCCATTGTTGAACAAATATGGCAATGATCCACGCCTTACTCTGATGGTCTTCACGCTCGACGAATCCACATATTCGCGCGAACTGGCTGCGCTGGCAGGCCATTACCCGGCGCTGAAACTGGGTCCGCCCTGGTGGTTCCATGACAGTCTCAGCGGCATGGCGCGTTACTTCGACCAGGTCATGGAAACGGCAGGACTCTACAACACGGCAGGTTTCAACGATGATACGCGCGCATTCTGTTCCATCCCCGCCCGGCATGACGTTTGGCGGCGCGCGTCTGCCAACTGGCTGGCCGGACTGGTTGTACGTCACATTGTGGATATGGACGAGGCGAACGAGATGATTCAAGATCTCGCTGTCGGTCTGGCTAGACGCGCATATAAACTGGAAAGTGGAAAGTAAAAAGTAGAAAGTAGAAAGTACGGAAGCGTCAGTCCCACTCTCCACTCGCCACTTTCTAAACTCGATTGGACATACTTATGCTTACACCTCTTGCTCTAACTTCTTCTTTCGGCTTTGGTGACCGGTTAGGCCTTGCAACGCCCGGTCATATCGCGGCGGTACAAGCCGCAGGCGGGAAATTTGCGCCGATCTTCGCCCAGCAATCGGTGCGTGAGAATGTCCGCACGGGACGAACGCCGCAACAAGTCATGGACGATGCCAAACGCGCGGTCGATGCCGCAGGCTGGGATGCTCCCTGGGGCGCGGATGCCGATCACTTGAAAAGAGTGGAAGACATTCCTCCATTCGTCGAGGCAGGCTACACCTTCTTCACAGTGGATCCCGGCGAACATGTGGATAACGCCGCTGATCGTGATCCGATCGATGCGTTGCGGCAGAAAGCTGCAGCATTCCACTGGGACGAACTATCGGCGTTGTATTTATCTCAGGGCGGGCAACTCTGGGGACAATTCGAGACCGAGTCATTGCTGCGCGCTCTCGTGAAATACGGTCACGCCATCCAGCATGCGGTCACGATGTTCAAACGACTCACTGAATTGAAAGATGCCTTTGACTATGAAGTCTCGGTGGATGAAACCGATTCGCCGACCACCGCGCTGGAGCACTATTTTATTGCCCGCGAATTGACGCGTCGCGGTGTGCGTTTCACATCCCTAGCCCCACGTTTCATCGGTCGCTTCGAAAAAGGTGTGGATTACATTGGTGACTTGAACGCACTCGATCTCGAACTACGGAAACACGCCGCGGTGACAGCTCACTTCGGAACCTATAAACTCAGTTTGCATTCGGGTTCCGATAAATTCAGTGTCTACCCATTGATCGCTACATATTGGGGCGAACGCCTGCACGTGAAGACTGCTGGCACAAGCTATCTGGAAGCACTGCGCGTGCTGGCAGAGTGTGAACCTCAGCTATTCCTCAAGATTTATGCGCTCGGGCGTGAGCGTTATGAAATCGACAGGCAGACGTATCACGTTTCGGCTGATCTGAGTTTACTGCCGGCGAATGACGACCTGCCTGCGCTGCTCGATGACTTCCACGCTCGCGAAATATTGCACGTCACCTTCGGTTCTGCGCTGGCACAGTTTGGCGCAGAATTGAAGGCGGCGCTGATAAAACACGAAGTTTCCTATCTCGACGGGTTGAAGGTGCACTTCGACAAGCATTTGAATCTGCTAAAGTAAACTCGATCAGCGGAGAATTCGGCGCGGTGGATCTACCGATCGATGCGGCAGGCGGGAATCCTCCGGCGCGCCGCACACATCTGCGCGACCCGTCCGTGATCGAGAATGGTACCGAGAAAGCAAACCCAAGCGTGACACTTGCCGGTAAAATAGCTGCTGACGAATGCGCCCTGCTCCATCTGGGGTACGTCGATCTGGAAAAGACCCAGCTTGAGGAGTGAAGGATAAAGCGGATGAAGGCACTTTGCATGTGCCAAAAGCAGGCGAGATCCTGTATCGATGGAAAACATAATGGTAAAGATCGGCTCATTTCTGAATACGCAGGGCAAGGGACTCTCCCTATTGTTGACAATGCTGGTAGGGGCCTTCATTCCACAAGCTCATGGTCTTACATTCCTGGTCCAGTATCTCCTGATGGTGATGCTGTTCTTTGCATTTCTGGGACTTGATTTCAAACCCGAAACATTTCAAAAAAGCGTCATCTGGGTGGTATTGGCAAACGTTGGCGTGGCATTCCTGTGGTATGCAATTTTGATTCGTTTCAATATCACGCTGGCCCTGGCAGCATTCATGACCGCCATCGCACCGACCGCCATCGCCGCGCCGGTGATCATCGGTTTTATCGGACGCAGAGTCGAATATGTTGCGGCATCTGTGGTACTCACAAATATTGCCAATGCAATGATCGTGCCGCTTGCGTTACCTTCGCTGTTGCGCGCAAACATACAGCTTTCTATTTGGGAGGTTCTGCAGCCTGTCGCACTTGCGATGTTCGTGCCCTTGATTCTTTCGCGGCTTGTTACGCTCTTACCATTCGGCGTACAGGATTTTGTTCGCAGAGGCAAGGCCGCTTCGTTTCCCATCTGGCTGGTCAATCTGTTTATTATCAGCGCCAATGCTTCTGATTTTCTTCGCAACGGAAATACAGAGGCAGTCCCAATGCTGATGATGATCGCGTTCGTATCGCTGGTGATTTGTGTGAGCAATTTTGGGCTGGGTGCACTGCTCGGAGGACGCAGCCATTGGCAGGAAGCCAGCCAGTCACTTGGACAAAAAAATCTATCTTTCGTCATCTGGATCGCTTTGACCTTCATCAATCCGCTGGTGGCAATGGGCCCGACATTCTATATTCTGTATCATCACCTGTACAATTCATGGTCGATCTATCAATTCGAAAGACGGCGCACATGAAGACTCGTTTTTGCATCGTGATGGGTGTTTCGGGCAGCGGCAAGACGAGTGTCGGGAAATCTCTTGCAGATCGGCTGGGATGGGATTTCTACGACGCCGATGATTTTCATCCTCCTGCCAATGTTGCCAAAATGGCGAATGGGATTCCGCTCGACGATTCGGACCGCGTCCCGTGGCTGGCTGCTCTTCACGATCTGATTTCGTCCTCACTGATAGCGGATCGCCCCGGAGTGCTGGCCTGTTCCGCGCTCAAGGAACGCTACCGCCAGCAATTGACAGATGACCACGATGGCGTGCAAGTCATCTATCTCAAAGGCAGCTATGATTTGATCTGGTCACGCATGGAAAAACGTACCGATCATTATATGAAGCCGCACATGCTGAAGAGTCAATTCGAAGCGTTGGAGGAACCAACCGCTTCGCTCACAGTTGACATATCCAGGCCGGTGGAGGAAATCGTTCAGGAAATAACTGCAGCTATGACATCCTGAGGGAACCGCGCTGACACACCTGCACTGCATCCGCAGCGCGGTGCCGGGGAGTGTCGTGCCTGTAAGGGTAGCGGAGCTGCTGCTTGTTGGCGGCGTAGTCGAAGCGCGCGAGCGAAGGATCTCACATATGGAATTGAGACTCTTGGCGGAGTTTACCCTGCGTTCATCGAAGGCTTCAGAGTGAAATGAAGATGGAGTGGCACATTGGATATTGCAATTCTCGGTTTGGGTGTGATGGGCAGAAGCCTTGCACAAAATTTCGAACGCAACGGATTCGCGGTTGCAGGCTATGATGTAACGCCGCGATTTGACAGATCACTTTTCAAAGACAAAAACATTAACGTGTTTCCCTCCCTTGAAGGACTCATCGCAGTGTTGGATAGGCCGCGTGTGATCCTGATGATGGTCCCGGCCGGAAAACCTGTGGACAGGGCTATTGTGTCGATGAAACCATATCTCGAAAAAGGCGACATCCTGATCGACGGTGGCAATTCCTTTTTCGTAGACACCGAGCGTCGCATCCAAAACCTAAAGGAAGATGGGATTCGGTTTATCGGAATGGGGGTTTCAGGCGGAGAGAGCGGCGCGCTTTGGGGACCAAGCCTGATGCCGGGCGGCGATGAAACTGCCTGGGAGTTTCTTCAGCCCATGCTGGAATCCATTGCAGCGAAAGCCAGCGATAATGCTCCGTGCGTCGCCTGGATGGGGAAAGGCGGCGCGGGACATTACATCAAGATGGTACACAACGGTATTGAATATGGAGACATGCAATTGATCGCTGAGGTCTACGACCTGCTCCATCGGGGTGCCGGGATGTCCAATGGAGAACTCTCGCAGATCTTCGCCGAATGGAATTCAGGCGAATTGCAATCGTATTTGATCGAAATTACATCCATAATCCTATCCCGCATTGACGAAGAGACGGGTCACTCGCTCGTGGATCTGATCCTTGATGAAGCCGCCCAAAAAGGGACAGGCAGATGGACCAGCCAAAACTCCTTGGAAATCGGTGCTCTTGTCCCGACGATTTATGCCGCGGTCGAAATGCGATTGATGTCCGCTCTAAAACAGGAACGGGTCACGGCCAACAAACTGTTGGATGGCGCCACGCCAGAATTTTCAGGCGATACGAAACGCCTGATCGCTTTGGCAGAGAAGGCGTTGTACGCGAGTAAGCTCACATCGTATGCGCAGGGTTTTGCCCTGTTGCGGTCAGCATCGAAGGAATACGGTTTTGGCTTTAATCATGCCGATGTGGCGCGAATCTGGCGGGAGGGCTGTATTATCCGCGCCTCCCTGCTGGATGATATCGCCGCGGCATTCGAAGCACAACCAGAATTGCCGAACCTGCTGCTGGCGCCGGTGTTCCGGGAGATCATCCTGGAAAGCCAGTCTGCCTGGCGCGAAGTGGTGAAGTGCGCCATCGATTTAGCCATCCCGATGATGGCGACGTCTGCTTCGTTGGCATACTTTGATGCCTATCGCTCAGACCGATTGCCGGCGAATCTGATCCAGGCGCAGCGTGATTTTTTCGGCGCACACACCTATCGCCGCGTCGACCGAGAGGGTACATTTCATTCGATTTGGGACTGAGATACTACTGTGCATCATGGGCAATTCGAACGATCAACACCTCAGTTTTCTGAGGTGTTTTGTTTGCCCACGCTTCCGAAGTATATTTCGACCTTAAACAAATAGTATAATTTTGTCATTATGCCTATGGCAAAAGATGCTCTAAATCAGCGTGTTTAGGTCGCAATTTTTCATACAATGTAGTCAAGCAACCAGCCTCTATCTGAAATCATAGACCAGACATGATAACTTTCACCACCCGCCAGCGAGAGATTCTCAAGCTCCTTCTGGATTCCAACAGACCGATGGGTTCTGTTGAGATGGCAAAGTTGCTGCATATCACACCGCGGCAGGTGAATTACAGTATGAGGGGCGTACGGGTCTGGCTAAAACAACACGGCCAAGACTTGCAGGTTTTGCCAGGCGCAGGTTTTGCGGTCAATCTCCCAGACAGCCAAATACAGTCACTTTTTGAAAAGCTCAATATTCATTCGGACGTCCAGATCATTCTTTCCATGAGCCAACGCCAGCAGTTACTGGCGTTGTTTTTATTAACCTACCAGGAACCCGTCATTCTGGCGCGATTGGAACACATTTCGCAAGTCTCCAGAATGACGATCCTCAAGGACCTGGATGAAATCGAAAACTGGTTTGATGCGCAGGAGATCCGGCTGATCCGCAAGCCTCACTTTGGCATCCTGGCGAGCGGATTGGAACACAACGTCCAGCAGGCGCTGGCAAAATTATTGTGGGGTGAAACACCGTTCAGCCTGGATCCGATCACGATGATCACACATTCAGACGGCCTAAGTTTCAGTTTGGCAGATGACGCCAAGCTGCTGCCATTAGTGGATTTTGTCCACGCGTATCTGTCCTCTTTGCGTCTGCGAAGGGCAATTGGTCTGGTCGCCAAGGCAGAAGAGCAGTTGGGCGGACGATTCACAGACGATGCTGTTTTGCATCTGGCGCTGATCGTCACAGTCCGCGCCAACCGCGTCCAGGGCGGCAATCACCTGGTGATCAATGATGAGCTATTGTCATCGCTCCGATCCACGAAGATGTGGCCGGTTGCGGGCTATGTCGCCGGTCGGTTGGGACGCGAATCCAGCTCCTCGTGGAAATCTGCCGACATAGCCGGGCTGACAACCGAAATGATGGCTGCCCCGCGCAACGACGCCTTTCCTGGTGAGTTGGAGCGAGAAAGCGATTTCTCTGCCTTGTTCGAACGTGTGATGGAGCATATCGCCCAATCGTTTGATATTCCCAAGCTCAAGCATGACCGCACGTTACAAAACGGCTTGTTGAACAACATTGTCCCGGCCTGCTTCCGTCAACGCTATAACCTTTGGTTCCCCATCGCATTGAACAATGCAGGGCTGCCTGAGCAATATGAAAAGGAACATGCCGTCGCAAAAGAGGTTTCCATTTTAGTCCGCGAGTTCACCGGCGTGGATCTGCCTGAGAGCGAAGTGAACAATCTCGTCGCGTTGCTGCGAGCTGCTTTTATCCGCAACCGGACCTATCGATTCGACCGCGTGATCGTGATCTGTCCCAGCGGGATGGCGACCGCGCAGCTTCTGGTGGCACGGCTGCATGCCCGCTTCCCGAACCTGAGCAATTTGGAGGTCATTTCGCTGCGTGACCTGACCCCGGCCCTCATGTCTTCTGCGGATCTGATCCTGACCACTGTTCCCCTGCCTCGCCAGTACACTGGCAACGAAAAAGTAATCAAGGTGCATCCTCTGCTGCTGCCCGAAGACATCGCTGCGATTACCCTGTTTCTGAGTTGAGCTTTATCACCTGGGTTACCCGGTAACGTTCCGACCGTTACCTGTAATAAGAGAGACTTGTCGACAGTCTCCGAACACAAAAACTAAAAAGGAGAAAAGAAAATGCGAGAAAAGTTACAACAATTCGGTGGCTTTATGGCCGGCATGGTCATCCCCAACATCGGCGCAATTCTGGCCTGGGGTTTGATCACGGCCCTGTTTATCCCCGTCGGTTGGCTGCCCAATGAGAAATTTGCTAAACTGGTCGGCCCCATGATCCTATATCTACTGCCCGTGCTGATCGGTTATACCGGCGGCAAAATGATCCACGGTCATCGCGGTGGCGTAGTCGGCGCCGCAGCTACCATGGGTGTCGTCGTCGGAGCCGAAATTCCCATGCTGCTGGGCGCCATGATCATGGGTCCACTTGGCGGTTGGGTGATGAAACTCTTCGATGACAAATTCGAAGACAAGATTCCGGTTGGCTTCGAAATGCTCATCAATAACTTCTCGGCTGGCATTATCGCGGTCATCCTGGCTTTGCTCGGAAACGTTGTCATCGGACCGGTGGTTGTCAGTATCAGCAACGCCTTTGGTACAGTGGTCGATGCCATGATCCAGGCCCGCCTTCTGCCTCTGGCAGCCATTGTCATTGAGCCTGCAAAGATCCTTTTCCTCAACAATGCCCTTAACCACGGCGTGCTCACACCGTTGGGGGCTGCCGCCACTCAGGAGTCTGGCCGTGCCATTCACTTCCTGCTCGAAACCAACCCAGGGCCTGGTCTCGGTCTCCTGATCGCGTTCTATGTGGCAGGGAAGGGTATGCTCAAGCAGTCGTCCACGGGTTCGATGGTGATCCACTTCCTCGGTGGAATCCATGAGATTTACTTCCCCTACGTGCTGGCTCACCCCATTATGGTGCTGGCGATGATCGCAGGTGGTTTCGCAGCGGATCTGTGGTTTGTGATCTCTGGCGCTGGTCTTGTTGCCAGCCCGTCCCCCGGATCGATCTTTGCCTATTTGGCCGTCATCCCACCCGGACAACACTTCCAGGTTTTGACAGGTGTCTTGATCGGTGCGGTGACTTCTGCTGCTGTTGGTATCCTCATCCTGCGTGTCAATCCTGTCAAGGAAACCGCGAGTGAAGAAGAGACTGCCACAGTCGGCGCAGTTCCCGGCCTGGCTTAACACAAATTACCGCTTGAAACAGCAGCTAAACGTTGGAAGACATTACGAGTAGAAGTCGTAAATCGGGTCTAGTGCTGCAGGTGACAGTGTGTAAATCAGGTTGAATCGAAATGGCAGATGCGGCAGTCCCATCTTCGTGGTAAATTCTACCACTACCGCATCTGCCTCAATTTCTGCAAGGAGCATACGAATGTCCCAGTCAATTTCTGCTGCCGAAGTCAAGACAATCATATTTGCCTGTGAAGCTGGAATGGGTTCAAGCCTGATGAGCGTCAATTCCCTCAAGAAGAAGCTGAAGGCCGCCCAGATCGCAGACGTTACTGTCGTTCACAAACCTGCCCGTGAAATCCCGGCGGACGCACAGGTGGTGGTGGTCCACAAAGGACTTGCCAGGACCGCCCGCGCCAAGGCGCCCAATGCGGTGGTTCTGGCGTTCAATCATTTTTTGAACGATCCTGTTTTTGATAAGCTGGTGAAATCGCTTGTCGACAGAACGGAAATCAGTTCCACAGAAGCATAACAAGCAAGTCAAATTCATCCTCTATGACCGGCACGGCCAGGTCGAGTCTGTCACAGGAGGAAATACGCGATAGGTGATCGTATGGCTATTCTTTCCAAAGACCGAATATTCCTTCAGGCAAGCGCAACCGACAAGCAGGATGCGATCCGCAAGGCTGGAGAACTACTGGTGCAGTCTGGCTGCGTAATGCCTGAGTATATTGATGGCATGTTGAAGCGTGAAGAATCCATGTCAACGAGTTTAGGCAACGGGGTGGCGATTCCGCATGGTGTGTATGAAAACCGCGACCATATCCTGCGCACCGGCATCTCTGTTCTTCAACTGAAAGATGGCGTGGATTGGGATGAAAATGAAAAAATCCATCTGGTGATCGGCATTGCTGCGTCTGGCGATGAACATGTGGGCGTATTATCAAATCTTGCGGAAGTGATCGATAACGAAGAGAGTCTGGCTGAATTGTTGAAGACAGACGATCCTGATGTCATCGTGAAACACCTTGGTGAAAAAGAATCAGCGTAGTATGTATGCTTCGCACATGAGCTGCGAGCTTCCGGGCAGAATAGAGTGTCTATGAAACAAATCGAGCTTGTCATCCAAAACCATACGGGACTGCATGCACGGCCAGCCAAAGTATTGGTGAATCTTGCCAAGCAATTCAAGTCCAGCATCAACATCCAGCACGGAAACAAAAAGGCCAACGCCAAATCGATGGTATCCGTGTTGACATTGGGCGCTGCAAAGGGCAGCAACATCACACTCATGGCAGATGGCGTGGACGAGGAGCAGGCGATCACGGATCTGGAAGCCGCGTTCCAGGCCGGGCTGGGGGATGCGGATCACGAATCGCCGGTCGAAGCGAAACCGGTTCCGGTCGAGAAGGAAGCGCCGACCGTCGTCAAAGGCGCGAGTGAAACGTCGGAGCCGGGCGTGATCAAGGGTGTGGGCGCAGCGCCGGGAATCGCGGTCGGTCCCATCTTCCATTTTCAACATGCGGAATTGGACATTGACAAAGCCGAGCCGTCGATAGGGCTGGAGGAAGCGTTAGACTGTGCAAAAGAACAGCTCACGGAGCTTCATCAACAGATGACCGAAAAAAAGCTGGGAGCCGAAGCAGCGATTTTTGAGGCGCACCGCGAACTGCTTGATGACCCGGAACTGCTTCAGGCGGTGAAAGCGCACGCAGAGTTAGGCAGGAACTCGCTCAAATCATGGCAGGCTGCCATCGATGAACAAGCTGCCGCCATCGCCGCGCTCGACGACCCGCTGCTGGCTGCACGCGCCGATGATCTGCGCGACGTGGGACGGCGTGTGCTGCGGTTGATGCTGGGAACCAGCGAGAACGGCGCTGCCCTGCCGGCGACTCCGGTCGTGGTGGTTGCACGCGAGCTGTCTCCCTCTGATACGGCCTCGTTCAGCCCCGAACTTGTGCTCGGCTTCGGCATCGTGGAAGGTGGACCCACGTCGCATATTGCCATTCTGGCGCGGGCACTGGGCATACCGGCTGTCGTCGGAGCGGATGAGGCGATCCTGGCACTGGAAGCAAAGACGCCCGTCATTCTGAATGGCAATGACGGAACCCTGACCGTAAATCCCGCGCCCGATGTTTTGGAACGCTCACGATTATCGCAGAAACGCTGGCTTGAATACCGGCGTTTTGCACAGGAACAGGCCTCGCTGCCGGCCATCTCACAGGATGGCATCCGCGTGGACGTGACTGCCAACGCAGGCTCGATCGCAGACGCAGCCGAAGCGCTGCACATGGGCGCGGATGGGATCGGTCTCCTGCGCACTGAATTTCTCTTCCTGGAACGCACAACCGCACCCAATGAAGATGAGCAATTCAATGTATATAACGCGATCGCCGAAACGATGAAGACTTTGCCGGTGATCGTTCGAACCCTCGACATCGGCGGTGATAAACCACTGGCCTATATTCAGATGAAGCCAGAGTTGAATCCATTCCTCGGAGAACGCGGCATTCGTCTGTGCTTAAATCGGCCGGCATTATTCCGGGAACAATTGCGCGCCATCCTGCGGGCTGCGCCGTCTGGCAATTTGAAGATCATGTTCCCGATGGTCAGCGATATCAGCGAACTCCGGCAGGCGCGTGTGCTGATCGAAGAGTTATGCCGTGAATTGAACGTCCCTGCCGTTCAGATCGGCATCATGATCGAAGTACCGTCTGCTGCGTTGATGGCAGATGTGTTCGCGCCGGAGATCGATTTTTTCTCGATCGGCACCAACGATCTCACGCAATATACACTGGCAATGGATCGCGGCAACGCGGCGCTGGCATCCAAACATGACGGACTCCATCCTGCGGTGCTTCGCTTGATCGCAATGACGATCGACGCGGCACATAAGCACGGCAAACGCGCCGATATCTGCGGCGAACTCGGTTCAGACGCGGCTGCTGTACCGATCTTGCTCGGTCTTGGCATGGATGAACTGAGCGTAAGCATTCCATCGGTACCCACAGTCAAGGCGCAAGTGCGTTCCCTCAAGATCGAAGACTGGCGCGGCGTAGCGCGCAACGCACTGAATTGTTCGACGGCAAAAGAAGTACGCGAACTCGTTAAAAAACAACTTGGTTAAGAATATCAGCCACGGAGGCGCCGAGAACGCAGAGAGAAAAAACAAAACTCTCCGTGACTCAGTGTCTCCGTGGCTAAAGATTTTTACATCTCTGATCTCAAAACAACAAGAAAGGAAAAAACATGGGCGAAAAATATCAAGCCTATCGGACGTTGAACTACAATATTCCCAACAAGTCATGGACATGGAATCTCTACGGCGCAGGCATCGAGAATCTTGGACACAACGGTGAGCCTGAACCATTTGTCATTCCTGAACCGAACGACGATCAATTACTCGTGCGCATCGACACGGTCAGTGTCTGTTTCTCGGATGTAAAGATCCTCAAGCAGGGCGGTAATCATCCCAAGCTCTACAACCGCGATCTGAAAAACGATCCGACTCGTCTTGGTCACGAAGTTTCATTGACGATCGTCCAGGTTGGCAGAAACCTGCAGGACAAATACGAACCTGGTCAGCGCCTGGCCGTCCAGCCTGATATCTATCAGCAGGGTAAGAGCACCGCTTACGGATACACTGTGCCGGGCGGCATGGTCCAGTTCCATTTGATCGGCGACGAAGTTCTCAAAACGGATGCAGGGGCCTGTCTGCTGCCCCTGGAAGATGACATGGGCTACGCCGAGTCGTCCCTGCTCGAACCGTGGGGCTGCGTGATGGCCGCCTACACACAACGCAGGCGCTTGACGCCGAAAAAAGGCGGGGTCATGTGGGTCGTCGGAACCCCCGGCGATGCGGCATCTTATACCTTTTCAAGTGGGTTGGATGCACCCGCCTCGTTCGTTCTGACCGATGTACCTGCTTCCGTTAAAGAATTGGTCGCTGCCACTGGCGCGAAATACGTGGAGCGCAACGGTCTTGCTCCCGCAGACTTTGACTCACTCAGCAGGGAATTCACCAACGACGCTGGCTTCGACGACATCGTAGTGTTGCAGCCTGCATCTGCGAGCATGGTCAGCCAGATCGCGCGTTTCATTGCTCGCCGCGGCACAATGAATCTGGTCGGCACCGCACCCCTGGATGGGCTCGTCCAGGTTGATCTGGGTCGGCTTCACTACGATTACATTGCCTTCATCGGAACGAACGGTACAGATATCGCGGCGTCCTACGGCGAAGAACGCAATCGCTGTGAACTCCGCGCCGGAGGGTCCACCGTCTTCATTGGCGCAGGTGGACCGATGGGGCAGATGCACGTCCAGCGCGCCCTCGAACTGCCCAATGGACCAAAGCTTATCATTGCCACCGAGATCAGCGATGAACGTCTCGAAACATTGAATAATATGTTCGCGCCGTTGGCTGCCAAGCAGGGACGCAAACTCCTATTCTTCAATCCGAACACGGCCGGAGTGTCGTTCCATGAATTCGTAATGCAGGCAACGAACAACGAAGGCGTGGATGATGTTGTGGTCAGCGTGCCAGTGGCGGCATTGATGGAAGAAGGCGATACGGTCATGAAGTCTGATGGCATGATGGTACTGTTCGCCGGTGTACCCAATGGCACAATGGGCAATGTCAATTTGAGCAACGTCTATCTTTCGAACGCACAATACACCGGCACATCTGGTCTGACGATCGACGACCAGGCAGCCGTAATGGCGCGCAGGGTCGCAGGGACGCTTTCGCCCGGTCGTTCGGTCGCAGCCATCGGGGGGTTAGAAACGGCAGCCGAAGCAATCGAATCGGTGATCGAAGGGAAGTATCCCGGTAAGGTGGTTATCTTCCCGCAGATCCGAAACCTGCCGATCACCGGGCTGAAGGAATTGAAAGATCGACTTCCCGAAGTCGCACAGAAGCTGGGCGAAGACAACATGTGGACGAACGAAGCAGAAGAAGTACTGATCGAGAAGCTTTGGGAAAAGCCCTAGAGAAAAGCCTTGCGAAGGAGATCCTTCGGGGATTGCCCTCAGGACAAGCCTCCGCAAGGCCACGGAATGAAAAACATACATGATCTACACACTTACCCTCAACCCCGCCGTCGATCGCGAATTGACCGTGCCCGCCATGGAATTCGATTCCGTACTACGGGCCGCAGAGTCACGCGTCGATTTTGGAGGCAAGGGCTTCAACGTTTCGCGATTGCTGAGGGGAATGGATGAACCCAGCATTGCAATTGGATTTGTGGGCGGCAACGCAGGCGAGCTGCTGGAAAAAGGACTCAAGAGCCTCGGTATTGACACAGACTTCGTCTGGGTCGCCGAAGAAACGCGCACCAACGTAAGCATCGTCACTTTGTCACACGACCGTTACATCAAAGTCAACGAAAAAGGGCCGCTTGTCGATGAATCGGGGCAAGCAGAACTGTTAGCGAAGATCGACTCGCTGGCAAACGCTGGAGATTGGTGGGTCTTGGCCGGCAGTCTGCCGCCGGGTATCCGCAATGATTTTTATGCCCAGGTGATCCAGGTGCTCAACAGTCATGCAGCGAATGCCATTCTCGATACATCCGGCGAATCGCTGATCCTTGGTTGTGCAGAAAAGCCATATCTGGTGAAACCCAACGCAGAAGAAATTCACGCGATCACGGGTCTGGCGGTGGATTCGTTGAGCGAGATCGCTGCCGCTGCCTCAGCGGTCCGCGGCATGGGCGCACAAAACGTCGTTGTATCGATGGGCAAGCAAGGCGCACTGCTGCATACATCTGAAGCTTCGTGGTTGACGCATACACCCAGGATCCAGGAAAAGAATCCGATTGGCGCTGGAGACTCGATGGTCGGTGGTTTGGTCTGGGCCTTGGCCCACGACTTCGATCTGAAGGAGGCACTGCGCTGGGGAGTGGCGAGCGGCGCGGCCACCGCCAGCCTGCCCGGCACACAGGTTGGATCGCGTCATTTGATCGAGGAATTGTACTCACAGGTCCGCTATGAACGGCTGGAGATCGCCTGAGCCGCTTCCGTTTTGAATGAAATGAGGCGAACGTGGAATTCATCATCAATCCGAAGGTCGCCTATGTATTGATCTTCACAGGCGTAATGCTGTTGCTGATCATGTTCAACGAGACAAAATACTCATGGCCAAAAGCTGGTGCAATGGCATTTTGTTTCCTTGCGGGTCTCGCCGAGTTTTTCATGCTGGACGGGAATCCATGGGCATTCCTGATCGTCGTCCTGAGCCCGCTGCCCTACTTCATTGGCATGCGTCAGGGGCGACTTCACAATCCTTTATTCCTGTTCACGATCTTCATGCTGACGATCGGGTCGGCCTATCTATTTGTGGATGCGAACGGTCAGCCGCTTGTCAACTTGGGACTTGCAGGAATAGTTTCCATTTTTGGAGGTCTGTTCATCTGGTTCATTATCGAGCGCGCACAGAAAGCAGGCAGCCCGCAACTGATCGGTGATACCCAGGTAGGCATGACGGGAGAGGTCTGGATCGCAATCGAACCCTTCTCGATCGGTTCGGTACGAATTGAGGGAGAGCTTTGGCACGCACGCAGCAAAGAGACGATCGCTGCTGGAGCGTTGGTACGGGTCATCAGGCAGGAGGGGAGTATGCTGACCGTCAGGAAGATTGAAGATATCAAAAGACCTGTTGAAAAGTGAGTACACTATGCCATACGAACAACATACAGAAAAGAATTATCCATACGATGCGCAAAGCATCTACGAGGCGGCCCGCAAGGCAACTGAACGGCTGGACGGAAAAATCATTTCATCCACGCCAGATCAATTGAGATTCACGGCACGTTTTCCAAAAGTCATTCTGGGGAAAACTCTTGGCGAGCGAACTGAACTTTCCTGTGAGGTCCGCGCGGATGGCGAGGGTGGTATCGCCGTTGTGGATGCGTTCCCCCTCGACGCGGTGGAACGCAAATTGATGTTTGGAGCGCGCCCCGGCGTTACATCGACGCTGGTGACCTGGTTTGTCGCTCATCTTGAAAATGTGCTGGGAATTCCCTCGGATAAGTAGAGTCCGAATCCAAAGTGATACCAGGCTTGCTTCGACGCTCAGCGCGAAGGCAGCCTGGTATTTTTGATTCCATTGGAGATTGAATTGTGAGCTTGCCGAAGATACCCGGCAGGGGTGTCTAGCTCACCCAGCCCAATCCAATGCGACCACGTTCACTTTCAACTTTGATGATTTCCACGTCTATGATGTCGCCCACCTTGAGAACCGTACCATGTGGGATTTGAGTCCGATGAAGCAGTCCATCCTGCTTGATACCGATATCGACAAATGCGCCAAAATCGACTACGTTGCGGACGGTCCCTTTGAGCTGCATGCCTGTTACCAGGTCTTCTGCTTTGAGCACATCCGAGCGTAGAATGGGAAGCGGCGTATCGGAGCGCGGGTCCCGGCCGGGACGGACCAACTGCTCGAGGATATCTTTGAGTGTTGGCACGCCACAGCTCAAGTCTTTGGCTAACTCCTCAAGCGGCGTCTTCGACGTGAGAGCATCCAAAGCAGAGACGCGCTCGGCGAACGCGGAATCAGGTCCCAGACCCGCGAGAGCGAGCAGGGCCTTCGCAGCGCCATATGATTCAGGATGGATCGCGGAGGCGTCCAGAGGTTCGTTCCCATTTTGAATCCGCATGAAACCGGCAGATTGTTCGAAGGCTTTTGGTCCCAATCCACTGACCTTGCGAAGTTCCTTGCGTGAACGGTACCGGCCATTCGTATCGCGATAGGCGACAATGCTCGTCGCAAGCTTGGGGCCAACGCCTGCGACGTGTGTGAGAAGCGCAGGGCTGGCGGTGTTCACGTCTACACCCACGCGATTTACCACGCTTTCTACAACACCATCCAACGCATGAGTGAGCGAGGACTGATCGACATCATGCTGGTACAGTCCCACACCGATCGATCTGGGATCGATCTTGACCAGCTCTGCCAAGGGGTCTTGTGCGCGGCGGGCAATGGACACCGCGCCTCGCAGCGAAACATCGAGATCAGGAAATTCCTGCCGCGCCAATGCAGATGCCGAATACACGGAGGCTCCCGCTTCATTGACGATCAAATATTTTGTCTGGGGCGAATTTCTGGTCAGTTCTGCGGCGAGCTTTTCCGTTTCACGCGAAGCCGTGCCGTTCCCGATCGTGATCGAGGTGACATGGTGGCGATCGATCATATCCTGCAACGTGTTGACCGCACCCTGCCAGTCATTCTTCGGTTCGTGTGGGTAGATCGTGCCGGTGTCGAGGAGTTTGCCGGTGGCATCCACCACGGCAATCTTGCAGCCCGTTCGAAAGCCCGGGTCTATACCCAGGATGATTTGATTCGCCATGGGAGGCTGGCTGAGCAATGCCCGCAGGTTATTGGCAAACACCTGAATCGCATGATTCTCGGCAAGTTCTCCCTTTTCGCGGCGCACATCCCGTTCAATGGCGGGCAACAGGAGCCGTTCGGCAGAATCCTGTATCGCAAGGGCGAGCTGTTCAGAGAACGGCGACAGGATATCCTGCTCATACTCTGATTGAACAGCATCCAGCCAGTCGCGCGCCGCGATATCCACATGGACGCGCAGGATGCCTTCCTTCTCACCGCGCGTAACCGCCAGGATCTGGTGCGGCTGAAGCCGGTCGACGCGCTGTTCGAATTCATAATACGATTGGTAGACTGCTTTTTCATCCACAGCAGCAGGTATCTTTTCAACGCGGATCTTTGCAAACCGGAGGGCTTTCTCGCGGACCATCGAGCGAACATGTGCGTTATCACTGATCATCTCTGCCACGATATCACGGGCGCCCTGCAACGCAGCCGCTGCATCGCTAACCTGATCGTTGAGGTACGCTCGCGCCAGTTCCTCAGGTGAGCCTTCTGATGGTTGTTGAAGGATCAGTTGCGCAAGCGGTTCCAGTCCCTGTTCACGGGCGACCATGGCACGCGTGCGGCGTTTCTTCCTATACGGTGCGTAGAGATCTTCCAGGGCGGTCATCGTAGTGGCTGCATGGATGTGTCGGCGCAGCTCGTCGGTGAGCTTGCCCTGTTCTTCGATCGCGGCCAGGATCGTGGCGCGGCGTTCGTCGAGAGCACGCAGGCGCACAAGCTCATCGGCAATCATGCGGATCTGTTCATCATCCAGAGAGCCTGTCATTTCCTTGCGATAACGGGCAATGAATGGCACCGTGTTGTCCTCATCGAGGAGTTTGATAACAGCACTTACCTGCGAGGGTTTAACATTGAGTTGGGATGCGATTTGTTCAGCGTGAGTCATGGCGACGATTCTATCATGCGGTGGACAGCGTTAATGTTCGTTTGTGTGAGTTCCCAGCAGTCGATATAATCTGATCCTTCGAGGCAGCGCACGAGCCATATGCCAATCCTGGTGAATCGTCTCATTCGCAGCAAACGCAGAACCATCGCACTGATCGTGGAGCGCGACGGCTCTGTCACTGTGCGTGCGCCTCTAAAATTGTCTGCAAAATCGATCGAGGAGTTCGTGGCAAAGCATGCGAATTGGGTGGAGAAAAAACGAGAGGAGGTCCGGGCCATGCAACCTGAACCACCGCGACAGTATCTGGCGGGTGAACAATTCCTGTTTCTTGGTCGACCGTATTCCCTGGAGATCGTTAGAAACACAGCTAAAACGCTGGAATTGGCCGACTCCTTCAAGCTGTCAGAATCAGAGCAGCGTAATGCTGAAGCCGTTTTTCGAAGCTGGTACCGCAAACAAGCCGCCCGGATCATCGGCGAACGGGTTGCCTATTTTGCGAAACTATTTGGACTGGATGTGAGGAGCATGCGCATCACCTCAGCGCGTACTCGTTGGGGCTCATGCAGTCCGAAAGGGGTGCTAAGCTTCTCATGGCGGCTGCTGATGACGCCGCCGGAGGTGATCGACTACGTCATCGTCCATGAGCTGGCGCACACCGTGCATCACAATCATTCCAAACACTTTTGGGATCTTGTTGAGAAATGGATGCCAGATTACTTGAGTTTAGAGATGGCAGAAGCAGCGCGGAAGATGCGCTGAGAGCGACAGA
>CAZBAX010000058.1:0-36692 GCA_964489725.1 uncultured Anaerolinea sp.
GGAGATGACGATCCGCCTGGCCAGATATATGGGGATCAATGAAAGCGAAATGGTGAACATTCATCGCGGCGTCCTACTGCATGACATCGGCAAAATGGGCGTACCAGATAATATCCTCAGGAAAACAGGAAAGCTCGATGAAAACGAGTGGAACGAGATGCGCAAACACCCGGGTTATGCCAGGGATATGCTCAAGGACATTGCTTATCTCAAAGACGCGATCGACATTCCGTATTCGCATCATGAGCATTGGGACGGTGGTGGCTATCCGCAAGGGCTGAAAGGCGAGCGGATTCCACTATCGGCCCGCATCTTCTCTGTTGTGGATATTTGGGACGCGCTGCTCTCTGACCGTCCATATCGCAAGGCATGGCCGCGCGACAAGGTTGTTCAATACATCAAGGACGTGGCTGGCACGATCCTGGATCCAAAGGTCGTTGAGGTATTCCTCAATATGATCAAGGCAGAACAAGATCAAACGGGATAGCGCTCGCTATCCCGTTTTCATTCATTTCACCCGTAGGAATTTGCGCTTGCCCACCTGCAGCACACCCGGATGCGGAAAAGGCGCGTCACCGCGTTCCAAAACCTCCCCATCGAGCCGTACGCCTTTTTGGTCGATGAGTCGACGCGCTTCGCTTTTGCTGGCGGCCATTTTGGCGCTCAGGATCACATCCAAAACGGTCTGATGGCTTTGGAGAGCATGCTCAGGCATTTCATCAGGGATATCACCCTTCTGGAAAAGACTGACAAATGCCGCCTGTCCTTTGTCTGCCTCAGCCGGGCTGTAGTATGTGGCCGTAATTTCATGCGCAAGTTTCATCTTCGCATCACGCGGATGGACACTGCCGTCGGCGAGTCCTCCTTCGAAGGCTGTCACCTCGGCGGGTCCCCAACGCGTGACCAGTTTGGCAAACAGCGGCATCGCAGTGTCAGGCACAGACATCACCTTGCCGTACATATCCTCCGGGCTGGAATTCAGCGGGATATGATTCCCCAACGACTTGCTCATCTTGACCACCCCATCGGTTCCGGGAAGGATCGCCATGATGATCCCAATATTGGGCTTATCACCGAGGGCAGCCATCACCTTGCGACCAGCCGTTACGATATTGAAGAGTTGATCGGTGCCGCCGACCTGCACATCTGCCTGCAACGCGTGCGCGTCATAGCCTTGCATGATGGCATAAAAGAATTCGTGAAGGTACAGGCCATCTCCAGAATCCCAGCGCTTTCGAAATGCCTCGCGCGTGAGGAATTGCTGGATGGTGAAATTCGAGCCGAGTTTAATAATGTCGGCAAATTTCAATTCAGCCAGCCATTCATGATTGTGGCGAAGGATCGTTTTGCTTTTATCCAGCACCCGGAAGGCCTGCTCGGCATAGGTGCGCGCGTTTTGCATGACTTCGTCGGGGGTCAGAAGAGGTCGCAGTTTATCTTTGTCTGAGGGGTCGCCAATCAGAGAGGTGTACGTTCCGATCAGGAAGGTGACTTCATGCCCCAGGTCCTGGAATTGGCGCAGCTTGCGCATGGTTACCGTGTGACCGATGTGCAGGTCGGATGTGCGAGGGTCATACCCACAGTAGACGCGCAGCGGGCGGCCTTCTTTTTCAACGTCGATCAGTCGCTGGCGCAGGTCAGAGGTCATGGCTTTGGCTAATTCCTCATCGCCATACTCCGTTCCCTGCATCAATAATTGGACTTGTTCTTCAATGTTCATGTGATGCTCCTGAGTAAGGTGGAATGGCATTCCGCCCTACGAAAATATGCAAACAAAAACGCGCCCGCGATGGTGAGGGCGCGTTCTGAACACACCACCGCAAATCCTACGTGTGGGTGTAATAATAATACTGGCTGACAGACTTGGTCTTGAGCATGTGTCGATTATACACGGGAAGTAGTGCTGTCGACAACATCACTGTCCAAGATTGAAGGTGAACGACCAGGGACCTTTGACCGAGTAGAACTCATCGCTATAGACGAGTTGCTCCGCTTCTTCCTGCGACATCGTCTCTGGTCTGCTTAAGATTTGCATCGCCTGCACCCCATTCACATCCGCACAATTGAGCGTAATGGCAATACCGCGATCATTGAGGGTTTGCTGAATCTTTGGCATGTAGATCGAACAGTATTCCTCTGCACGCGGCGGCGCGGCGATGGCATCGATCGTGACCGTCACATTGGACAGGTCGGCATCGGGAGGAATATTCTGGAATGACAGCGTGTCACAGCGGATGCCAGATTGCCCTTCGACCGGCTCCTGCAGGCTGAGCATGGTGGACCCAAAATCGAGGACGGCCTGATCGGCATAGCCCAGGCTCGCGCCCCAAATCGACCAGTCGGAGCCGTCGAGCAGTGTGAAGCACACGTCTACGTTGACTTGTTTACCATCACGCCAGGCCCGGTCGGCACGGACTTCGATGCCGCTGGAAAGCTGGCTTACGATGGCCGGCGCGGCCTGCATGGTGGGATAGGATGGGTCGATGTAAGCAGTCGGTAAGGGATTCTCAGACGGTTGCGGCGCAAAGGGAGAACAGGCGGCAACAAGCAATGCAAGCAGTAGAATGGTTCGTTTCATCGAGTATTGATCAGTTTATCCCCAACGGACAATGGGAAATCACTGATGCTCCTTTCTTTTGAAATTCAATAGGAACCGCAATTATAGTACATATGTTCTGAATCGCAATGTTATACCGCTGCGCTATTTTGCAAAGATATTTCCGAGCGCATCCTGGATCTGCGGGAACTGGAATTGGTATCCGTGTTCGAGCAGGCGCCTGGGCTGCGAATAGCGTCCTTCGGTCAGCAAAACGTTCATTTCGCCGAGCGCCAGCTTCAGGAGCGACTTTGGCACATGAAACCAAAATGGCCGACGTAGAGCTTTGGCAATGGCGCGCATGAACTCTGCATTGGATGTTGGGGTCGGTGCGATCAAGTTAAATGGACCGTGCGCCGCCTCGTTTTCAAGCAGAAACTTCATCGCACGGACTTCGTCCGCCAGGTGAATCCAGGGCATGGCTTGCGAGCCATCTCCAAATTTACCACCGAAAAGCAATCGTGCGGGCAGAGCCATGAGAGGCAGCAGACCTCCCCGTCCCGACAAGACAACGGCCGTGCGCGTGATCACGCGGCGTACGCCCAATTCTTCCACCGGCTGGGTTGCATCCTCCCATTTGACCGTGAGTTGGGCGAGGAAATCGCCCGCAGCCGGTGTAGATTCGTCCGCTGTGCCCTCGCCTCTTAACCCGTAGCGGTTGATGCCGGAGCTTTGCAGAAACACGCTCGGACGGCGGTCCGCGCTTTGTATGGCGGAGACAAGCGCACGTCCCGGAAGGACGCGTGAGTCTTCGAATTTCTGCTTCATTCGACGCGTCCACGGCCAATGTTCGAGTCCGTATCCGGTCAGGTTGACCACCGCGTCCATTTCATTGATTAAATGTCCCCAGCGGTCTGCTGTCTTTCCGTCCCAGTGAATCTGGTTGCGTCCTCTGGAGCCGCCTCGGGTGAGAATAAATACTTCGTGTGAATTATGGGTCAGAAAATTCCTGAGCGCAGTACCCAGAAAACCCAAGCCGCCAGCGATAAGGACCTTCATTCCATCTCCTGACTCCGGTGCATAACACCCATTATTCGCTAATTCCATGGATGGCGGTTACAGCACCATAACCGCATACTTTGGTCACCTAAGGCGTCCAAGTGATAGCCGATTTTTTGATTTTGACACCGAATCGCCATATACGGGATTTGACCAGCCAAGTTCAGCGAATCATGGGTAACATGTGCATTAGAGTATTTTACGGATTGAATTAATCAGCAGTATAATCCTGCCTGTCGTGGAGGCAGAGCATGCACGAACCTGTGCTGGTACTCAATGCCAATTTCGAACCGATCAATGTTTGTACCACGCGTAGGGCCGTTGGTCTGCTCCTGGCGGGTAAGGCGGACATGGTGGTGAACGGACGTGGACACATTCGAACGGTAAAGCAATTGCTGCCGCGCCCGTCGGTCATCCGGCTGGGAGCCCAGGTTCATCGACCGCGTCCACACGTCAAATTGACCCGCCGGGAGGTCTTTCGCCGGGACAATTATACCTGCCAGTATTGTGGCAAGCGCGACGGCGGGTTGACCGTTGACCATGTGATGCCGCGTCATTTGGGCGGGCAGCACATCTGGACGAATGTGGTGGCGGCCTGTCCGCACTGTAATCATCGCAAGGGTGGGCGGCGAGTGGATGAGGTTCACATGCAGCTCCTGCATATTCCGAAGGAGCCGCCGGCCAGTGCGGCGTACATATTCGGCCGGCACCTGAATGATTATCAGGAGTGGGAACCGTATATCAAAGGCTGGTAAGTGTTCTGTCAGCTGAAACATAAATCGCCAGGAGCAAATCCTGGCGATTTTCCTACTGAAACGAACACTCTTAAATTTCGATAGTCATGAAATCGGTGGCGACGATGATCTCGCCTTTGTAGGTCTTTCCCGCGTCCGCGGCCAGATCGCCTTTTGCGAATCGACCGGTAGGATAGTGGATCAAGTAGAGCTTCCCCACTTCTGCCTTGGTGGCGATCTCGCCTGCCTGTTCGGCAGAGGAATGGCCGAACGTGGCGCCACCTGCCTCATGGATCAGAATATCGGCGCCCTCTGCCAGGTTGACGGTCTGCTCACAAGGCTCGGTATCGCAGGAATATGCCAGAACTTTGCCGGTGTCTTTGCATTCCACGCGTAAACCGATCGTCGGAATCATGTGGTGGACCGGTGAGGAATGAACCTTGAATTCATCGCAGTCCATCACGAACGCCATCTCCGATTCCGGTAACCGAAAAAATCCAACCGAAAAAAAGTGCGGCCATTCTGCCCAGCCATAGAAGCCCATCAATTCCTCCACACGATCGAGTGTGTAGTGCAGTCCATAGATGTTGAGAGGTTTTGTGCGGCCCATCAACCACATGTCCATGAGAAGCAGCGGAATACCCGAAACATGATCCGGGTGAAAGTGCGTGATCACAATATCGGTCAGGTCATTAAAATCCACGCCTGCCTGCTCCAACCGCACGATTGGGTTGCTGACGCAATCGACCAGGATCGTGCGCGTCTTCCCAACAATGACCAGGTGGGTATTCTCATGGTCTTTGGAAGGGACTGCGTTGGAGGAGCCGAGAATAATGACGTTGGGCATGCACGCCTCAGGGTTAAAGAAATGGGAACGCCTTCTGGAATAGCAAAGGGGTAATATAGACCTCGACCAGGGCTGCAATCGCCAGCAGCGGCACAACGATCCCGATAAACACCCGGAACCAGTCCGCCAGCGACAGCAGCAAGACTTCTCCAAGACTCTTTTCGGTCTGAGGGGTTACAAGCCCGGCTCCGACCTTGAACATGGCAGCCGCTGCCAGGAAGACGGCTGTCAGCTCAAAGATGCCATGCGGAAGGATCCCCGAGGCAAACATGAGCAGCGGTGAATACCCGATCAGGCTTGCTCCACCAAGAATGCCACCAACGAGCCCAATATTCACCAGGAACAGGGTGATGCCCAGTGTGGCGAAGGAGATCAACCCCAATAAAAGAAAGACCAGCGTGGTTCTTGCATTGTGATAGAACAACAGCGGGGCCGGCAGTGTTTCATCCAGATCGTCCAGGTTGGTAATGTTCTGCGCCACCAGGGTGCGGATCCTATCGACGCGCTCGGGCGTAAGATCGATGTGCGACGGCAGATACGCAACCACCCAGACGTAACTGCCGATCGCGGCGATCACGGCCAGTACGATCAAGACCAGCAGCGGTCTGCGCAATTGACTCAATGTGCTCGGGAGCTCTCTAACATACCAATCGGTGATCGAGTGAGCTTCCCCTACAAATCGACTCTTGAACTTTCGCCACATCAACTTGAAATTGAGAGTGTCGATCTCGCGACCCAACAGATATTCGCGCCGGAAATGTGCCAACCCCAGCCGTACCAACAAACCCGATAGAAGTGTTACACCCACGATCGCGAACCAGAGCACTTCTTCATCGCCCCAAAAGATGAGCACGGTCTCACCCTGCAAAAGGAAGGCGACCGGCACCACGACAAACGATGCAAGCAGGTTCGCCGAACGAATCGTGGTTGCCTGCACCGAAATAAGAATCGCCGAACTCACCATCAAGACCGCGTGGGCAAACGTCAACAGGAAGATCAACGACAGCATATAGGCGCTGGGGAATTCCACAGCGCGGCGCGTGACCAATATAAGATAGATCACGATCGATGCATAGCTGAAGACAAGCGGCGTGGTAATCCCAACCAGCAGCTTACCCAGATACATGTGACGATCTTCCAACGGCGAGCTTAAGAGCGGCTCGATGGTGCCGCGTTCCTTCTCGCCCACAAAGGATTCAAGCGCCACAACCAGCGTGAACGAAAGCGGGAAGAACCCGATCACCAGCACTACAAACGGGACCAGGCTATCAAGGATCAGATCGCCGCCGTAGCGGTTCATGAAATTGATCGCCTGGCGTGTCGTATCATCGGCGATGAACGGGAACAGCGATACCAACAGCAACATCGGCACAACAATACGCCAGTCGCGGAACTGGTCTATGAACTCACGCCGCGCCACCATCCAAATTGCCTGAAAGTTACGGCGCATAGGAAACTCCCTGTGCTTCTGCCATGGTCCTCAGATACACATGTTCCAATTTGCGCGGCACCTCCTGGAAGGAGACCAGCGGCGCATTGCGGGACGTCAGCGCGTGCACAAGCGTTGGATTGACAAGCTGCGGCGCCTCGACCTGGAACCGTAAACTGGTCGGGTCTCGACCGGCCAACCGCACCCCTTGAGGCAGGTCGAATTCACCAGCATCGAATTCCTGGGCGAACTTCGCTTCATATTCGACCGGCCCAAGCACCTGTCTTTTCAATTCATCCAACGTGCCGCTCAACAATATTTTTCCGCGATAGATGATGGCGATATAGTCTGCCAGCAACTCGGCTTCGGCCAGATTGTGCGTGCAAATGACGATTGTGCGCTGCGTGGATTTCAAACGCGCGATCTCGTCGCGGACCAGCCGCGCCGATTCGGGGTCCATTGCCGAGGTCGGTTCGTCGAGCAGCAATACAGACGGGTCATGCAGCAATGCCCGGGCCAGCGCCAGTTTTTGTTTCATACCTTTGGAATATTCACCTGAGCGCCGCCGCGCGGCTTCTGCCAGGCCAAAATAGTCGAGCAGATAATCGCTGCGCACCTTGCGCTGCTGAGGGTCCAGCCCATAGATTTTGCCAAAGAAGTCAAGATACTCAACGCCGGTCATGCGCATGTACAGCCCATGCTGCTCGGTCAACACACCGACATTGGCACGCACGTCCTGTGGATACTTCACCACGTCGTAGCCAGCCACGCGGGCCCAGCCACGCGTGGGCGTCAGCAGCGACGTCAACATGCGGACGGTGGTGGTCTTGCCCGCTCCGTTCTGCCCCAGGATCGCCAGGATCTGCCCAGGCTTGACGGAAAGATTTACTCCCTGCACCGCCCAAAATTCATTGTTGAATTGTTTACTTAAATCGTTTGCCTCTATCATCTTTCATACCCTGTCTGCTGAATTCGGTTCAGCATAGCATAGACGTTTCGCCGGTCAATAAGACACAAGTCCCTGTGGGACAACAGTCCTCGTGTTCGGATCAAGCCGGTTTGCGATCGGCGCGATGACGCACGACCAAAGCCAGCGCTGCACAGACTGCCACCACTGCCATAACGGTCTGGTTGATGTTGAGTCCCGCGACGATCGAAGCGTCCAGCCGCAAAAAGTCCAGTAGAAAACGTCCTACCGGGTACACGATCAAATACATGAGGAAGAGATCGCCGCTCTTCAGCCGGTCGGCATATCGGCGGGAAATCCAAAGCAGCAGGAACATGTTCCCGAGGTTCCAAATGGATTCATAAAGGAATAGCGGATGGTAATACTCAACATCCAAATACTGGACGAGGCGATGCTCGGGATCGATGAATATCTTCCACGGCAGGTTCGTAGGTGCGCCATACAGTTCCTGGTTGAAAAAGTTACCCCAGCGGCCGATTGCCTGCCCCAACGCAAGCCCAGGTGCGCCGATATCGAGCCAGTCGGTGAAGCCGAGCCCATGCCGGCGGGCGTAAAAGTACATGACGATCACGCCGGCGATCACTGCCCCCGGAATTCCCATCCCGCCTTTGCGAATGTTCAGGGCATCCAGTGGATGAGTCAGATACCATTCGGTGGTGACCCCCGAAGAGGGCGGCGGTGTAAAAATATGCCAGAGACGCGCGCCGATGATCCCGCCGATCAACAGATAAATCATCAGGTCCCAGACGATCTCGGGTTCGTAACCGCGGCGTTTTGCTTCACGCGAGGCAAGGAATGCGCCTGCCACGGCGCCCAGCATCAAAATGATGCCATAAAATTTAATTTCAAACTGACCAATGAAGAAACCTTCAGGCATCTTGCTTCCCCGCTTCCTTCATTTTCGCATGGAACTGGGCGCGCACAAACCAAATCCGTTGCAGCGACGTGATGTTTGCAAACAGCGCAATGATTCCCAAACCAATGTAGAGCTGATTGAAGACCAACGCTGGCGCCAGCACCAGGTAGCGCTCCACCCTTGTCAGGATTCCTACTTTTGCTCCGTAGCCCAATCCCTCTGCGCGCGCCTTGACATAGGAAACCAGAACAGAGCCTGCCGCTGCGCCAAACACAAGCATGCCGCCCAGCCGATCGCCGACGTTCAAGAAGTGATAGAGCAGCCCGGCATAGATGATCAACTCGGAATAACGATCGCCGACCGAATCGACAAAAGCGCCGAAGTCGCTGGATTCACCGCGCAGGCGTGCCATGGTGCCATCCAACGCATCGATCGGAGTCATGACCAGGACAAGGATGCCGCCTGTCAGCATGTTCCCATCTGCCAGGTAATAGGCGCCCACTGCATTGCCCAACAGCCCCAGCAGGGTCATCATGTTAGGTGTTATGCCGAGTCGATTAAAGAATCCGCCGAGCGGATCGAGTACCCATTTGAACCACAAACGCAAATAGTCGGTGAATGTTTTGGTAGTTGACATGATAGTGCTGGATCTCTCCATCGCCTGCTCAATGTGGTTTAGCGGTTTTCCACACTGCCGCCATGCGGCGTGCTACGCTTATCTGACGCATGTAGAACATGCTTAAGTATACTTTTTATACATGCTTCCAGGCTGAAATCAAATTCCAGGTAGAGCACCGTATGCGGCACGCTGTAATAATCATAACAGCAAAAACAATTATGATTCTGATTCGCAGCTTACGGGAACCTTACTTTTTATGCGCCGGTCACATACCGGCTCTGGTACGGCGCACAACACGCTGTGTCAGGGAAGTGCGTTTCCCACAGAATAAAAACGTCCAGCCTGTGATCGTGAAGGCTTTACAAAGAGATCGCCAGTTGTCTTATTTTGCTTCTGACATCTCGTCTTCATCCAGGGGTCCCAGCAAAACATCCCGCTCTTTTCCACCGCCCTGCGAGGGACCTACCACACCCATTTCTTCCAGTTGATCGAGCAAACGCGCTGCACGCGGATACCCGATCCGCAGTCGACGCTGCAAGAGTGAAGCCGAGGCCCGCTGACTCTGACGGACGATCGAAACGGCTTTTTCGATCAATCCTTCATCCTCATTCCCCTCCGGCTCCTGCAGCAATTTTTCCCAGGGCGGAGCGTCGGTCGATTTTTCAGCGTTCTTTTGCCAGTGGGCAATGATGCGTTCGATCTCCATATCGGTGATCATTACGCCCTGCGCACGAGACGGGTTGCCCACTTCGGGATTCAAAAACAGCAGATCGCCGCGTCCCAGCAAACTTTCTGCACCGTTGGTATCGAGGATGACGCGGCTATCCACGCCGGAAGCGACGGCAAATGCCAGCCGTGCCGGGAAGTTCGCTTTGATCAAGCCTGTCACCACATCCGTCGAGGGACGCTGCGTGG
This sequence comes from uncultured Anaerolinea sp., assembly GCA_964489725.1. GTDB lineage: Bacteria > Chloroflexota > Anaerolineae > Anaerolineales > Villigracilaceae > Defluviilinea. The sequence continues at coordinate 9,963 of CAZBAX010000058.1, forward strand.
CCACGATCAAGTGGATGCCTGTGGCGCGTGCCATCTGCGCCAGGCGGACGAGGTTATGTTCGGTTTGATCGGGCGCCGACATCATCAAGTCTGCCAGCTCGTCGATCAATACGACGATGCGCGGCAACGGTGATTCTTTCTTGCGCGACAGGCGTTTATTGTATGCCTCCAGATCGCGTGTGTGAGCACCTTCGAGCAGACGATAGCGATGCTCCATCTCCACCACCACCCAGCGCAGCACGCCGAGAATGCGCTCGATGTTGGTCTCCACCTTGCCATACAGATGCGCCAAGCCATTAAAGCGGATCAGCTCCACCATCTTCGAATCGATCATGACCATGCGCAGGTCTTCCGGCGAGTTATTCATTGCCAAACATGCCGCGATCGCCGTGATACACACCGATTTACCGGAACCCGTCTGCCCGGCGATCAACAGGTGCGGCATACGCGCCAGGTCTGCCACGAGCGGCTGCCCGGATACGTCACGACCCAATGCCATTGCCAGGGGTTTGCCGATCTTGTGGAAGGCGTCCGTTTCCAGGATCGAACGCATGCGCACGACCGATGTATGTGTATTGGGAACTTCCAATCCTACATAGGGCTTGCCGGGAACAGGCGCTTCGATACGCAACCGCTCGGCCGAAAGCGCCAGCGCCAGATCCTTTTGCAGTGAGGCGATCTGCGCGACGCGTACCTTGATCTGCTGCGCTTCCTCTTCGCTGCTGCCCGGGCGCTTCATGAAACCAGGCTGCACCGCAAATTGCGTTACCGTAGGGCCCACGCGGAAGCCGATCACTGTTGCCACGATGCCGAACTCTGCCAGCGTTTTCTCGATCATGCCGGCAGTCTGGTTGATGGTGCGTTCATCAGGGCGCGAGTTCTGATCGGCAAGCAAAATATTCAGAGAGGGCAGGCGCTCATTGCGCTCGCGCGGCTCCGCAGGCTTTTTATCTTCATGTTCAGCGACACGCAGGGATTTTCTGAACTCAGGCGGAAGAGGCGAGGTCGGTTTTTTCTTCGTGGAAGGGGCCGCTTCCTTCTTTTCGACAGGCGCTTCCACCGGGACCTGAGGCTGGGCTGCCGTTGCGACGGGCTGCGTCACCGGCTCGCCGGCCATTTTCAACAGCCATCGTTCGAGCACGGCCCACAGTCCAAATCCTGTTGCGATGGTAAGCAGCCATAGGGTAAATAATAGAAACGTCCCACTTGTTTTGCCGAATCGCCAAAATAGCGTAACGAGTCCCCAGCCGATGCGCCCACCGCCCAGCCCTGCCTCGGCGTCGAGGACGGAGTTACCTTTGATCGCGGCGAACAGGCTCAGGGTCAGGAAGGCCGCGATCTCCAGCACGAAGAGCCGCCCCCAGCCCACAGAAAGACCGTCGCGGCGCAGGATGGCAAACCCCACATACCCGATCGCCAGGATTACAAGATAAGCGCCCCAGCCAAACCACAGCGACAAAAACTCCGCCCATGGCGTGAGCACCATGCCCTGTGTGAGGCCGCGCAATGCCAGCAGGGTGATCAGCGCGGTGGCGATCAGAAATACGCCAAACGCATCGCGGGCATAGCGGCCAAAGTGCTGGTTGAATTGAGCAAGACGATCGAGCCAATCGTCTTGTGATTCTGACTCGTATGGATGCTGGCTTTTCGAAGGATTCGGCATTATTGGTTGAGGCGCATGCTCAATCCCATTCGCTGATGTGACGGGTCGACATGCAGTACGCGAACCTCGATCGACTGGCCGTCCTGCAAAATTTCACGCGGAGATTGATTCGCTTCCAGCGGCATTTCAGAGGCGTGGATCAAACCTTCCACACCCGCGTCGAGGCGCGCGAATGCACCGTACGACAATACGCTTGTTACGGTAGCCGGAAGGACCGCATCGACCGGGAAGTCGCTCAGGGCGCGCTCCCAGGGATTTGGCTTCATCCGTTTGAGGCTGAGCGCCACACGACAGCGCTCTACAGATAAATCCAGCACCAGCACTTCGATCTGCTGCCCGAGGCTGACGATCTGGTTCGGATGCGACACACGTCCCCATGACAGCTCGGAAATGTGGATCAGGCCTTCCACACCGCCCAGGTCGACAAAGACGCCGAAGTCGGTGATGTTGGTCACTGTGCCTATCACGTGTGATCCGGTGTGCAGGGTGTGAAACAGTTCAGAGCGCTTGCCGGGTTCTGCCAGCGCAGCACGTTCTGAGAATACAACCCGTCCATCTTCAGGCACACATTCAATGACTTTCACCTTCAGCATCTTGCCTGTATACAATTCAAGGCTCGCATCGCGGTCGGCTTCCAATTCTTTTCCTGCCAGGTCAATGAGATGGGAAAAGGGAACGAAGCCCGAGATCGTCTCTGTTTCCACAAGCAACCCACCGCGATTATGCCCGCTCACCTTCATGGCGACGATGCGATCGTTAGCGTACAGCTCCTTGATCTCCTCCCAATTTGGCTGTACAGGTTCAGGGGCCTGGGCAGATTCAGTTTTATCGTGGCGGGATGGTTTGGATTTTGTCACTCCCTGCGGTTGAAGGCGCGGCGATGCGTGACGCATCTCCTCTGCCAGTACCGATTCCCACCAGCCCTCGTCGGTGGTTGGCATCACATTTTCGAACTTTCGTTTGGCGTTGTTGTTAGTGGCTCCCATGATTTTCTCCTGACTTAGTTTCTTCGTTCTTTTCCATATCGAGGATGGCGCGTGCGACCGCCTCTACTGCAACACGTTGTTTGCGGTACAGGTCAGCTTCAGACATTGCCAGGCGCCCCGCCACCTCGCGCACTTTGCGCCCCTCGATAAATTTCATTTCCAAAATGTTATACAGAATCCATTCGCTTGTAAACCGGCGTTCCCCTTCCGGTCGTATCTGATCGACAGCCTTGCGAAGTAATGCGCGCAAGGCGTTGGCGGTATTGCCTTCATAATCATCGGCCAGCAGTTGCACAATGCGCAGCTTCATCAAGGGGCTGTTGGTTAGCTTGGGTCCGCCCCAGTAATGGGTGAGCGCGTCCTTGACCCAATCGGCAAGGTCCGATTCGTGGGGTAACGGTTCCATCAGGATCTCGGCATTGGCATCATAGCGCCCAATGGCCCGCATGCGTTGCAGCATATCGATCTGTGGCTGTAAATCTTCCAGCGAGCGAAAGACCCGCTGCTGCAATTGACGATCTTCGAGAGCCAGGGCAGCCCGATCTGCCAGCAGCCAGACCGCATCACGCTGATCACGGTCCATGGGCTTTTCCGCTTTGCGGGCGATGCCCAACAAGCCCAACAGTGGAGGCAGTTCGTCACGGTCGCCGTTCGACTTGCGCTGATGAAGCGGCAGGATCCAGAAATCACCCCACACATATTCCTGTCTGCCATTTTCGCCGTTATGATTCAACACCTGCAGGGCTTCATCGAGATTTTCTTTCTCAAGAATGCTGCGGTTGCCGGCCACAACGCTGAGAGATAACTCATCCCCATCCAGCGCGGCGACAAATGCGCACGGAGACTGCAGATGATCGCGAACGGCCGCCAGCACGGTCTCAAGGAATTGCTGCAGGTCACCACGTGTCAGCAGCCGCTCTTCAATATTCTGCAACAATTGGAGTTCGGCGCGGTCGCGCCCGAAAAATAATAGCTTTTCCCAGACCGGAGAAAATAATGTGATTGCATGCTCGAATAACAGCACGGTGACCACCACCGTCAACGGGACAAACGCGGAGTACTCCTGTCCATCAACCAGGACTCCCGCCCGGCGTACCAGAGTCATCAACGTCAACGCCAGCGAGGCTGTTACCGGACCGCGCAATAACCATTTGAACAGCCGGCTCTTCACCACGCGGTCTGGCCACGAGACGCCAAAAAAGGCCACCGCGTACGCCATCAGGATGACCAGCCCCGCCACGAGCACATTGATCAACAGCGCCGTGCTCCAGAACGAGAGTGGGAAGCGGCTGGCGATGCCCGATCCGAACAAAAGGTATGGATACGAACCAAGCGCCGGGGCAGTGGCGCCGGCCATCAGGTAAAGCATTCTGCGGCGGCCCGAACGCGTCAACATGCGCGAGTAGGCGCGTATAAAATTGTAGCCAGCCCAGGCAATGATCGCAATGTAGTAAATCGTGAAGACTTGTGTCCAAATGGTGCGCTGCAGGTGAGGCGCGGGCTGTCCATTCAGCACCAGCCCACCAACGAGAGTGCCAGTGGAGAGAAGAACCAGGAAACCGACCGATATTGCGTAAATAAAACGCACAGCCATGCGCCGTCGTCCACGAGAAGGACGCCCGGCGGTGACAAGGACTGCATCAGATAAATGGAGATAAGACGGCGGCAGGAAGATGATACCGATCCACTGCAGGCGCAATAACAGCTCATTCCCCCAATTTGGAAGATCCTTGTTTTGCAATGCCTCCGTGGTAAAAACTACAACTACACATAACAGAATGATCGCGAACGAACGCGCCACGCGATCACGCAAATTAAACGACAATGCATACAGGAATAACGAAAACGCCGTAATGGCAATGCCTGCCGTTAGAATATTGTTGAGTGTTTGGAGTCCCACCAGCAAACTAGCTGTCCAACCGTTAAACATGCAAACCTTCCAGGCTTATTTTACCGCTTGTCTCATCAGTAACCTTACTTGTCACGCGTCCGTGCAGACTGAAGTCTGCATCACAAGCAAAGTGACCTACGCGGTACCCTGCAGTGCTCTCCCGAAGAATAACGCCACGTCTTGCGTTGGGTAGTACTGGTCATTATAACCGCAGAAGTCATACCCAAACTTCTGTGCAAGGCGAATGCAAGGTTGATTCTTGGACTGCATCTCGAGGATGAGCCGTTTTACGCCTCTTCCCAAGGCCCATTTCTGCACCTCCGTCAAAAGCGCCGACGCGGCGCCCTGGCGTCTGCGCTCCTGGGCCACGACGATATCGGTGACCCAGGCGATCGAGGCTGTGTGTTCTTCGGCAGCGCAAATGTAGCCAACGGGCGCTTCCTCTGCAACGGCGACGAGTGTTACGCTGCGACGCTGCCATTCGTCGGCTAGGGTAAAGGGATTGCGCGGGTACGTGACCAGCACCGAACGCGGCAGGCGCACTTCGCGAAAGTTGGCGGTCAACTGGGCGTTCTCACGGCGCAGCTCCAACTGCCAGACGTAGTCGCTCAGGCAGGCGTGGTCAATTGCCATCAGGCGTGGCAGGTCGTTTGCGATCGCAGGGCGGATCTCAAAAGCAGGCATAAGGTCTCTTCTACTCGTTCAATACGCGCACGGCAAGCACGCAGGGTTCAAGTTCCTTGCCGACATTATCGGTAATGACAAGGCGCAGGAAGTAATCGCCGTTGGTCAAAGAAGTTGTACTCCAATCGCCCAGCTTCGCATTCGTTACTGACTCGCGATTTGCAGAAACCGGCGCCCAATTTTGGGTACCCATGGGAGCAACTTCATACTTGTAAAAGGCGAAATTGGGAACATTGGCCGTGCCAGTAATTTCCACAATTCCCCTGACCACCTCAGACGGCTTGGGGGATGTGATCATGATCTGATCGGGAATACAGCCGCTCATGCCGCTGGGAACGGGCTGGGTGATGGCAAGAGCCGTGACACCGGGAGCAAGCGTACCGGCCGGCGTGACGAGGAGATCCAGGGTAGGCGTTGCTAAAATATCGGAAGCCGGCAGGGTCGGCGCGACGAACGTGGCAATGAAGAATTCGGCGAAGACCAGCCCCAGGATCAAAATAGCGAGCGCGGTGGCCTGTCCCAGCCTGCGTAATGCAAACTCACGTTCCAGCCCGTACACAGAGTCCCGCCATTCGCGCCACGAATGCCACATCCGTCGAAACGCAAACAGCGCCCCGATCGCCAGCGCAATATAGATCAGCGGCTCATAATTGGCCAGCGTACGATAAACAGCTCCCATACGTCCGTTCTACAACGATCGCAGCACATGCCGGATGATCTTTTCGATTTTCGGGGTGATCACTTTGCCAGCTTCAATGACCTCTTCATGCGTGGTGACGGTGGAGCCATCCAGGTTGGCTTTGTTACTAATACCCGAAAGCCCCAGCACACGCATATTGCCATGCCGCGCCACGATCACCTCATGCACCGTAGACATGCCGACTGCATCCGCGCCGGCCATACGCAGGAAACGCAGGTCAGCAGGACCCTCGAACGAAGGACCGCTGAGCGCGCAGTACACACCTTCTCGCAGTTGTATATTTTCAGCTGCGGCCGCTTTGCGTGCCATAGACATCAGCTCACGGTCATAGACCTGGCTCATATCTGGAAAACGCGGCCCGATTTCATCGATATTCGGCCCGAACAATGGATTATTTCCCGTCATGCCGATGAGATTCAAGTTATCGGTGATCAACATCACATCGCCGGGGGTGAAATCAGGATTCACACCTCCCGCCGCATTGGTTACAAACAGCATTTCGATGCCCAGCCGCTGCATGATACGGATCGGCAGCGTCACTCGATCCATGCTGTAGCCCTCATAAAAATGGACTCGTCCCTGCATCACGAAGACCACCTGCCCCTCCAGCTCGCCGATCACCAGCCGCCCTGCGTGACCATGCACCGTGGAAACAGGCATGTACGGCAGATCACCGAACGGGATGAGGTCGGGTTTTTGTACTGACTCTGCCAGACCGTTCAGGCCGGAACCGAGGATCAGGCCGACGCGCGGTTTATACGCCGAACGTTTGCGCAGCGCGTTGGCTGCCTCATCGATTTGTTCAAGTGTGATGTAAGATGTGCTCATAGTCGCTTCTTCTATTAAATAAGATAAGGGCACGCCTCCCCTTCCAACTGTCCCTTCCGTGAAAAAAATTATATCAGATTTCACAATCGTACTTGTTTTACGAACAATATGGGCCCGAATTGGGCATGGCATTACGCTCGCTGCCGTGTTATCAAAGCTGTAAATGGTAATATGGCATCAGACGGGCATAAAATGTTACAGGCATAGAAAAAAAGTCTTTTTTGTGCTATCCTCCCACTCCATATGTCCAGAAGCTTGTTTTTCATCGTCGCTGGCATCCTATCTCTGGGCGCGCAAGCAATTACATTTGCGCCTGCTCGATTTGTATTTCTTTCTGAAACACTTGCTGCCTCCTATCTACCCGTTCTTGGCATCATTCTGTTCGCCAGTGCGCTGGTGCTCTTCTTTCTAGTCCTGCAAAAGGAGTCCTCTGGATCGCGCGCCAATTGGATTCTCCTGGCGATCCAGGCGTTTACCTTTCTTGGCACGTTCCTGCTGCTGAATGGCCTCGACTCTGACGTCCGGGAAGGCGGATTCCTTTTAACCGGCCTGATCACGCTCCTGACGACCAGCGCGCTTTGGATCACCGAAGATCGATCCGCAGACCCACAGGCACGAACCGAAAAGACGAGTCCGGTGGTCTCGGATTTCATTTATGAACCCACGGGAAATACCAACGCGCTGCAGGAGCAGCTCGAAGTACTTAGCCGCCAACTCTTCGCGGAAAAGTATCGTTCCACCCAACTCTTACTGCTCAATGAGCTCAGCCAGCAATTGGAAACAGAATTAGACCCTCCTGTTTCTGCACAGCTGGCCGTGAACACGCTGGAACGCGCCATCAGCTGCTCACTCGTTACATTGTTTACCTACGAAGCCGACACGAATGAATATGTAGTGCTCGCAGCAGCCGGAAGAATGACGAGCCTGATCCCGCCCGGGTACCGCCAGTCTGCCAATACTGGCCTGCTCGGGCGTACCACCCGGTTCAAGAAAACGATCATGGTCAACGATACCAGGCTGGATGCCGACCTGGTCCGGATGAATAATGAAGATACGTTATCGATCATCAGTGTCCCGATCATGCAGCATGGTCACATTAAAGGTGTCCTTGAACTCTGCTCTGAAAAGGAGTATGCCTTCAACAGCCTGGACGCGAGCATTGCCGAAGGCGTCACGTCGGAACTCCTGCGGGCCTGGGAGCGTTCCCATTACCAACAGCACATTACCGAACTGATCCAGGCTGGCATCTCGCCCAATACCCTGATGATGGATCCTCAGGCGTCTGTGCAGGAAGTAGCCATCATTGCCCGCAACACTCTTGAGGCACAGGTCGTGTTCGTTACTTTGCTCGATCAGCAGGGTAATTTCTCGCGCACCGCATCGGCAGGCAACGCCCCGCGCCTGGTTGCATCGCTCAATAATAATCCTTCGAGCGAGCCACTGATCCAGGCTGCATTGAATGCCGCAAAGCCATTCCGCGTCCGCGATGTGCGCAAGTACACCAGTTCCGCGAAACTGGAGATAGACCATCCGGGCCTGCGCAGCGCCATGGCCATCCCCATTCGGCTCTATCGATTCAGCATTGGCGCGATCCTGGCGTTCGGCAAACAGGAAGGCATATTCTTTTCTGAAAAGGACGAGTCGCTGGCCGATCTGTTGTCGTCGCAGGCTGGAGCGTCGATCGAAAGCTCCTGGCTCTATCAGGATTCGCGCAGTAAAGACACTACATCGTCGATGCTGAATCAACTGAGCGTCGATATCATCCAGACCGAAGAACTGGACAATGCGGCCGAACTGATCGCGCAGGCAGCTCATAAGATGACCAGTTCAAAGGAAACTGGCATTGTCCTGATGACGCGGGATGGACAGGTGGAAGCCGAAGTGGAGATCGATGAGAAAGGGTTCCATACGCGCCGTGAACATCCAATGGAGATGATCGACCAGGCAATCACGAGCGGACAGCACATCATCGTCTCTGTGGAAAATGGTTCCCTGGCTTGTTACCCGCTCCTGACGCGCGGGCGTACCTATGGCGCGTTGTGGATGAACATCCTGGAAAGCGGACAGAACTTTGCCAATATCAAGATGCTCGCCAATCAGGCCGCGATCGCCCTGGAGCGCACGATCCTTCTCGCAGAATCGCGGCAGCAGGCAAAGCAGCTCGAAGCCGCGTATGCCGAACTGGAAATCACCTATGACCGCACGTTGACCGCCCTCATGTCCGCGTTGGATGCGCGCGACCGGGAAACCGAGGGGCACAGCCTGCGCGTCAGCCGGCTGGCATGCCTGTTGGGCGAGACAATGGGGTTAAACGGTCAACAACTCAAGGCGCTGGAACGAGGCGCACTGTTGCACGACATTGGAAAGATCGGTATCAGTGATACGATCCTGCATAAGCCCGGTAAACTGACCGAGGAAGAATGGCGGCTGATGCGCATCCATCCCGATATCGGTGCACGGATCGTAGAAGGGATCCCATTCCTACAGGATACTATGCCCGTGATCCGCTATCATCATGAGCGCTGGGATGGAAGCGGGTATCCTGTGGGTCTGAAGGAACACGATATTCCAATGCAGGCGCGCATCTTCGCGGTCGCGGACGTGTTCGACGCCCTGACCAGCAGTCGAACGTATCGTCAAAGATCTACCGCAGAGGAGGCCCTCCAGTACGTGCGGGAACACGCCGGCATTCTCTTCGACCCCGCGATCGCACAGGCACTGGCGAATATTCCGTATACGGAATTTACGGAAGTTGAAAAGCAAATTTATGAAAAATAGAAAATCGATCGCTACCTTTGCGCCTCACGAAATTCACAGATTTGTCTCGCCTGCTTCGCTCGCAATGGTATGTTTGATCGCTTTCATCGTCATCGAGCATGTGATTGTAGATACTCAGTTGAATTTACTGGTTCTGGCGTATGGCATCGTGGTCATTTTTTACTCTGTGTCAAATATAGCCCTTATTCTAAGAACGACCAATTACTCCGAAACATACGGCCTGACAAATGCGATCATTAGTGGCATCGGACTGGGAATCTTCTACTATGTGATACCAGAGCATTTCGCCGAAGCTCCTCACATCCTGGTGACTCTGGGCATCGTTGCGGTGGGCACGGTATCCGGACGATTCCATGCCTATGTAACACTCATCCTGGCATTGGTCATCAGTCTGGCGGGAACAAGGCCCAACTTACAAGCTGGCGGCCTGCTCGAGTTCGCAACACCGTATCTGCTCAGCTTCGTACTGTTGGAAGCCATCCTGCGCATCAAGGACACGACACAGCAGCATATCCACCGGCTCGAGACCATCAATAAGATCAGCAAACAGATCATGTTGTCGTTGGAAACAGACCAGACCATCAGCCTGCTCAATGCGACCATGCAGGAAGCCCTGGAAGCGGACACCTATTTTGTGGGTATTGTAAAAGGTGACAAAATTCAGCTTGAGCTTTTCTATGATGAGGGTGAGTATTTCAACGGTGTCAGCGTGCCGCTGGACGGTACACTTTCCGGCTGGATCATCAGGAATCAACGGGCCCTGTTCCTGCCTGACCTGCGCGAAGAGATTCACCTGGAAGGGGTAAAAGACTACGTGATGGGCAAGGAAAAAACCAGCCTTTCGTGGATGGGAGTCCCGCTGCAGGCAGCCAATGTCACCGGTGTGATCTCCCTGGGTTCCTACCGCCCGAATGCCTTCGACAGCGGCGATATGGAGCTGCTCTCCAATCTTGCGCAACATGTAACCGTGGCTCTCGACAATACGATTCGCCACGCACAAGTGGAAGAGCAGACCCGGCTCGACAGCCTGACCGATGTTTACAATCATGGTTACTTTCTAAAGAAGCTCTCCGAGCAGGCACAACAGGCAGCCGCAGATAATACCGTGCTAAGTTTGATCATGCTGGATATCGATTATTTCAAGCAGTACAACGACACCTACGGACATTTGGTGGGAGACAAAATTCTAAAGACACTCTGCACGGCAATCAAGCATCATATCAAGCAGAACGATGCGGTGGGCCGCTGGGGTGGCGAAGAATTCGTCATTTCACTGCCTGGAGCGAATGGGGCAGAAGCGCTAAAAGTAGCCGAACGGATCGGGCAAACCATGGCGTTACTACGCGTGGAAGACCGTCAGCAAAGGACCATTCCTGTGCCTACGGTAAGCCAGGGCGTTGCCGTGTTCCCCTCAGAAGCAGACGAGATCTATCGTCTGATCGACCTGGCAGATCGCAGGCTGTATGTCGCCAAGCAACGCGGACGCAACCAGATCGAACCGGTCGCCAGTTATTGGGAAAATTTGACGCTCAACGAAATGTCGTCGTCCGACCAGGATACTTGATTTTCCACGTCCACGGGGGATTGTTACGCCAACACCTGGCGGAACGCAGATATGGTTTTCTGCACGTTTTCATCATCGATCCAGTAATGCGTCACCAGGCGGAACCGGCGCGGGTTCTCTGCATCCAACAGGATTCCATACGTTTTCATTCGTTCGACGATCTGTCCTGTATTGAGTTTTACATCGGGCGACAGATTCAGATACACCATATTCGTGGATGGAGAACCCGGATCGACCACCAAGCCGGAAATTTGCCGCAGACCCTCGGCCAATTTCCTGGCCCGAGCGTGGTCCTCTCCGAGCCGCTTCGTCATCCTCTCCAGCGAAATAATCCCCGCCGCGGCAAGGACGCCCACCTGGCGCATGCCCCCACCCAGCATCTTGCGCAAGTGACGCGCTCGGGCAATGAACTTCTGTGATCCAACCAGCATCGAGCCGATGGGAGCAACCAATCCTTTGCTCAAACAAAACATGACAGAGTCAGCCGGTTCAACCAGTATTTTCACATCGATATTGAGTGCAGTCGCGGCGTTGAAGATGCGCGCGCCGTCGATGTGCAACGCCAGGCGATTGCGATGAGCCAGGTCAGCTACCGCACGCGTGTACTCAACGGTCAATGGAACACCGCCACAAATATTCTGGGTATTTTCAAGACAGACCAGCCGCGTGATCGCATGATGCACATCCTCGCTGCGAATCGATGCGAGAATATCATCCAGCAGCAGCGTGCCATCGCTCTGATTTTGAAGCGCGCACGGCTGGATCCCACCCAGGGCAGACATTCCCGCCGCCTCGTTCAAGTAAATATGCGATTGATTCCCAACGATCACTTCATCCCCCCGCTGACAGTGGACAAGCAAAGCGAGCAGGTTACCCATCGTTCCCGAGGGCACAAAGATCGCGGCTTCTTTGCCCAACATCTCAGCAGCCAATTCTTCGAGTCGGTTCAGAGTGGGATCATCGCGATAGACATCGTCACCCACTTCTGCTTCCGCCATGGCTTCACGCATTTCGGGTGTAGGCTGAGTGACCGTATCGGAACGCAGGTCGATGTAGTTCATGGGCGTTTCCTTGGAGGCGTAATAAGTAACAAGTGAAAAGTGAAAAGGGAGAAGGGAGAAGGGAGAAGGAATAAGCAAAAGCTTAAGAATCAGATTGTTCGTCCCTATCCACAAAGTACTCAGGCGAGTCTTCATGGAGAGCAACTCTGGCCCCGGGTTCGTTCGCACCAACCTTCTTCTCCTTTAACCATGCAATATAGCCATTCAACAGACGGCGAACCTCTTCGACTTGACTCCGCACCTCTGAATACAACTCCGTCGGGCAATATCCCAGATCGCGGGCATCGATCAGATGATTGAGGGTTTCATCCAACGATCCTCTCGCGTTGTAGCAAAAGCGGACATTATCCATATAATAATATCTCCCAGCGCCCTCCGCAATATTTGCTGGAACACTTTTCGAAGATCGTCGAAGTTGATCTCCCAGGACATACTTTTCCTCTTTTGGAAGTATGGGTATCAGGCGTTTGTGAATATCGAGCATTAACTGGTGCGCCTTCTGCCATGTCTTTAACGTCTCAAAGCTCTGATCGGTCATCTTCCACTTCCTTCTTTTTCATTTCTTATGAGTGCCTTCGGCGCCATCCCGCGTTGCGGGACTTTTCACTTTGTACTTTTTACTCTGCGCTTTCTACTTCTTACTTCTCACTTTTTACTTTTTCCTACCCCTTCCTTATCTCATCCAAAACTTTCTTCAACTCCACTGGCAACGGCGCCTCAAAGAACTTCGCCTCGCTCTCGTTAGGAAGAATGATCTTCAATCGAAATGCATGAAGGAAATGGCGATTGATCTCAATTGTTGGTTTCTTTCGCCCATAAATCTCATCCCCCACAATGGGGCAGCCCAGGAATGCACAATGCAACCTGATCTGATGTGTACGCCCAGTTAGCGGATGAAATTCCAACAGCGTGTGTTTGTCGAAACTTTCCACCGTTTTGTATTCTGAGACCGCCTCGCGCCCACGACTCTCAGACACAATTGCCATCTTCTTGCGGTGGCTGGGGTCGCGCCCGATATATGCCTCCACGCGGCCGCTGGGTGTTGGAGGCTTGCCATCCACCAGCGCCAGATAGGTCTTTTCCACCTTGCGCAAACGGAATTGGTCCTGCAGCCAGCGATGGGCGCGTTCGTTCTTTGCAAGCACGATCAAACCAGACGTCTCTTTATCCAGGCGGTGAACAACACCCGGACGTTCTTCGCCGCCAATCCCTTCGATCTCCGGGTCGTATCCCAGGACGGCATTGACCAGGGTCCCGCTGCTGTGACCCGCAGCCGGATGCACGACCATGCCAGCTGGTTTATCGATCACAAACAGATCGTCATTTTCGAAGAGGATATCCAGCGGAATATCCTCGGCGATCAAATCGGTAGGTGTGGGCGGCGGGATCCGAACTGTTACACTGGATCCATACTCGAGCGCTTGGCCAGCCTTTTTTGCGGCGCGACCGTTGACATCCACGAAACCATCGACGATGAGTCCCTGGATTCGTGAACGCGAAAACTCCTGCAACTGCTCAACAAGGAATTTGTCGAGCCGCTCAGGAGTCTCTCTGTCAAAATGAAAAATCAAGACACGATCACTCACGGCTGGTTTCACTGGTCACTTCGATGGGTACATCGGCTTCTCGCTTCTTGTCTGCGCGTTCCTGCAGCCAGACGCCCAGGAACAGCACCACAGCACCAACGCTAATGCTTGCATCGGCTACGTTGAACACAGGGAAATTGCCTACTGAGATGAAGTCGGTTACATGCCCAATCGTCAGGCGGTCGATCAGGTTCCCGATGGCCCCGCCCAGCTGCATGCTCAAGGCCAGGCGCAGCGACCAATCGTCGCGGCTCACTTGTGGATAGTAGAAAAGGATCGCGCCGATCACGATGAATGCGAGCACAGTCAGGATCGTGCTGGCGTCTTTGAACATACCAAAGGCTGCGCCGGTGTTATACCAATGCACAATGCGTGCATATGGACTCAGCCATAACAGTGAATCGGGCAGCCAGCTTGCGCCCTGCGGGATATTGGTACGTACCAGTGTCTTGGTCCATTGATCGAGCAGGACAATTACGATTGCGATCAGACCGATCGTCCCATACTTTCGAAACACGTTCCTCAAAATTCACCTCTTCGACTGCCGCCTGTTTTGCAGATTTGCTGAAATACAAATTCGGCACATTGGAAAATCGACCCATTCTACCATCACTCGGTGAGATAGACGCGTGGCACGCGGGCGCTGATGCTGGTCATCACTTCGTATTCGTTCGTGCCGGTCCATTCGGCAAGGTCATAGGCAGTAATTCCCTCACCCAGTAATACGACCTCATCTCCAACCTGTGCCATGTCGTCACCCATGTTTACCATAAATTGGTCCATGCAGATCCGCCCCACCTGCGGATACTTCCTTCCATTGACCATGACTTGCGCTTTGTTCGTCATGCGGCGAAAGTATCCATCCGCGTAGCCGCACGGAATGGTGATAATGCGTGTCTCGGCATCAGACTGCCACAACGAGCCATAGCTGACCGGATGCCCCGGCTTTGTGCGCTTGGAAAATGCAACCTTTGAGCGCCATTTGAGCGCCGGTTCGATCTCGACAGTGCGCGGCACTCCGACCGGGTATACCCCATAGATCATTAAGCCCGGACGCACCAGATCCATGTGGCTTTCAGGAAATTGCAGCACTGCCGCGGAATTGGACAGGTGCCGCATGGGAGCAGGCAGGCTCCGCTTCTCGTAGAAACGCAGCACTTCCTGGAATCGCTCCAACTGCTGGCGGGCATGTGTCAGTTGTGTATCTTCTGAATTTGCGAAATGAGTATAGATTCCCTCGATGAGAACATACTGACATTTAAGCGATAGTTCGAGGAATGTTTCCGCTTCGTAATAATGCACTCCGACGCGTTCCATGCCGGTATCGATCTTCAGGTGAACGGTCAACTTCTTTTTGGCGGAGGCGGCCGCGGCTTCGGCAGAGGCGAGAACGTCCGGCGATGAAGCTGTCAGGATCAGGTCATACTCGATGAATGCAGGAATTTGCTCGATCAATGTTCCGCCTGCCACCAGGATCGGTTTGCGAATCCCCAAATTACGCAAGTGGATTGCCTCTTCCACGAGCGCGACTCCGAAATAATCGACGTATGGCTCAAGGTACGGCGCGACGCCATCGACGCCATGTCCATAGGCATTGGCTTTCACCATCGGCATGACTTTCGCTGGTGCTACGTGTGCTCGAATGGCTTCGATGTTCTTTTTGATCTGAGGCAGGTTGATTTCAACAAAGGTGGGACGCATAGAATAGATTCGTGATTCAAAAGTGCTCTCTTGGCCGTCCTCGACGAAGGCTTACTCGTCGAACGCCACCAGCGATGGCGGCTTACGCGAGCTTGCACCAAGATGCAATTTAGGGTTTTCGCCAATGATATTCTACATCAGGCTCTGATTCGGGAGGTGGACTGATGCCAAGCTTCTCGGCCACAAAGCCATGTTTTTCATAGAATGCCCTGGCATGGACGTTGACTTGTAAAGTATACAGCCACAAGTGCTCGGGCGATTGCTGCCTGGCAAAATTCAACAGCACCTCCCCGATGCCGCGCCGCTGAAAATCGGGATGGATATATAAATGATCGATGAAATCGTTGTTCATCGCTATGAATGCAACCGGGCGACCATCGATCTCGACCACCCAAACCCGATTGGTAGTCAGAATATGATCTCGAAAGTAACCCTGATCCTCATAAAAGAAATGTCCCTTCCGGCGTTGAAAATCAGGCAGTGACCTTTCACGCGCAACCCGCCAGAGGATGGTAACAGCATCGAAATCTTCTTCACGATAAGGACGGATCAAGAATTCATTGGTCATAAAATTGTAAAGCGACATTCATGTCGCTTGCACAGGTTAGGCGACACCGCGTAGCGTGTCGCCCTACTTGAGTAGGTCAATACAGAAAAAAATTGAGCCAAATGGTTGGCACCGCCCATTTGGCTCAAAACTATTGCGTCTACGACGATTTAGTAATCGCGTCGGCGTTCACGGTCGCCGCCATTACCACCTGGGCGACGATTTCCGCCACCGCGGAAGCCACCACCGCCGCCTGCGGGTCGATCTTCGCGCGGCCGGGCAAGGTTCACAGTCAACGGACGACCACTGTAATCCTTCCCATGGAACATTGTGATCGCGCTCTGAGCTTCTTCAGATGAGGACATCTCAACGAATCCAAAGCCCTTTGAACGACCGCTTTGGCGATCTTTAATCACCTGGGCGGATTTCACTGTTCCGGCTGCGGAGAATAATGACTCCAGATCGGCGTCGACAGTGTTGTACGGCAGATTGCCAACATAAAGTTTCGCTTCCATACGACTTCTCTACTCCTGAGTGTGGGCCATTGGGCGAAGCATCCCATATGGCTAAGACGGTTCCAATGTGCATGACTCCCAGCGATCGCAGACACCCAGGTGCCAAGAAGCGCCCCGCTACCAACCGACGGGACTGAAGAAGATTCCCTCTGATTGTCGGACCACCATTCATCCATGCAGCTTACAATTTTTATTGTAGCACAAGAGCGAAGCAGAGGCTAGAAACTCGTGATGCGAAATCAGTACTCTCCTGGAGGATGTCAGACAAAATGGAAGCAGTACATTAAATGTGGAATTGGAGCCAGCTCCCGTTCTCGCGCAGGGAAAACTGGCGGCCCGCCTCCAGCCGATTCACCCCTGACAGGTAATCTGCTCCCAACGCTTCGGCGGCGGGGCGATTTGCCACCCATCCAAACACGCGCGTGCGAAAGAGGTCCAGCCAGGCGATCACCTGTCCATAACGCCCGGCATTCAGTGTGACGATGGGCCACACCCGGCGTGCGGTGCCGCGCAGTAACAGCCAGCGGAAATGCTGCAGCCCGGCAATGTCCCATTTGGCGATGGACTCAAGCCCATCGACCAGTAATATGACGGATTGCCTGGAATTCTTATTTGTATGCGCCCAGGCTGCCAGAGAGTTGATCAGCTGCTGCGCCCCATCATGTTCCACGTCAAACATACCCGCCACATGATCTGTCAGTTTGAGCGAAGACCATTCATCGGGACGGCTGGTGATCAATGCAAATTGAACGTCGTCAGATTTATGTGTCGTCTGAATGGCACGCGCAACCGATTGAAGGAATGCTGTTTTCCCTGCGCCTTCATCGCCGATCACCAGCATCGGTCCCGGAAGCGGGTCATGCAGGTTCAATAGAACGGGAAGTCCATCTTCAGCGATGCCAAGGAACAAGGCTTCGCGCGGCAGGCCCCCGGCGTCCGTCAGGGAGCGGCTGAGGGTGGACGAATCATCCGTCGGCTGGGTTTGAAGCGCTGGTGTCGAATCGGTCCCCAGTTTCAGTTTGGCAAGTGCATCCAACCCCAAATTGAATTGACGATTTGTGGTCATACGTCCTCCTTTAAGAATTACCGAGTGCCGCAACAATGCCAAACTCGAAATTCGAATCTTGATCTCCGACTCGATTCGAAACACTCACAAAGTTGCGAGACAAGTATTAGAACGTATGTTCTATTTTAACCACTGTCGTCAATGAGTCAAGCTTTTGTACGTTAAAGTTTTATGGCAGGATATCTTTCTTCACCATCCATGTGTGCAGCTCGAAGATCAATCGGCCCACCTTGACCATGGGATCGGTGCTGATCAACTCCTGCGCCTCTGCCAGCGACTTTGCCTTCAACACACCGATGCCGCGAATCTCCCCACTGGTCGCAAATGAATCCAGCAATGGGCCGTTGATGGCCAGCCTGCCGGTTTCACCCAGTCGTCGCATATTCGCCAGGTGCGCCTCCTGCAAGGCATCGATCTCCGGCGTATCATCAGGACTCCAGGTCGGTCCCTTTTTGAGCAGGTAAATATAGTAAATGGTCATGCCTGGAAAGTGTTCGGCAACATCTTTCCAGGCTTGTGCATCGTCGTAGGTCATACATGGCTCCACGGCAGTGACGACTTCCCTGGCACCGCACGCCAGGGCAGATGTGCGCAGCACCCTGATGAGGGTGAGTCGTTCAAACAAGCGACCGAAGTCGCCACTACTTTATATTACGACATCGCGCCAGAAATCGCGCCCATGGCCAGGAACGTGACGAGATGATTTCCCACTTCGTACAACCAGGCTCGGAATTGCCCGGAAAACAATTTGTTTGTCAGGCTGGATGGCGCAACAAACCCCAACCAGAGGAAGAAACCGGCCAGCGCGCCGGAGGCAAGGCTGGCGCCGCCAGCTACACTTCCCATCACATTGACCATCAAGTTGATGAAGACAGCCTGTATCAACGAAGCCAGTATTGTGCCGCCCCATACCAGCGCCGGCTGCATGACATCATCTGCCTTGGGCTCGCCAATGGCTTTCCACCAGCCTGGGTAGAACACCTTTGGGCTAAACCAGATCGAGCCGATGATCATACTGGCAACCACCGATGCAAGAACGGCCAACCAATTGACAGAGCTAAAATCCATTTTCGTCTCCTTTGGTAAAGTGGATTGGACGCCAATCCTCTGTTGAATTAAAACACGAATATATGTTCTAAGATACGAGCCAGACAGCGGAGATTTTTAATGGAGAGGAACATCAATCCTGTTTAAAAACGAACTCACCCGCGAAGGGGCAGCTTCGGGGTGAGTCTCATTTTTCAAGGATAGTGCCGCGCGTTTATATCTTGCCAGCCACGTAATCGAGCACATCGATCTTTGTCAGGATTCCCACAGGCTTGCTGTTTTCCACGACCAGCAAGGCATATCCAGCTGTAAGCGATGGCATCGTTTCCTCAAGCGCGGTTTCCGGCGGGAACACGGCGCCCGCATGTTGGACCAGTGAATCAATAGGCTCCTCGTGACTATGGTTATGCTTCTCGAGCATATGGTTCAACAGGTCCACTTCTTCGAGCAAGCCAACCAATTCCCCATTCGGGCCGACCACCGGCATCTGCGAAACGCCATGCTGGTGCATCATGCTTACTACTTTACGGATCGAATCCCCAAGTGCGGCGACATGCAGCGTCTTGTTGGGTTTGGCGAGCAGCAGGTCACCCAGATTGGTCTCACCGAATTCCATCGAGAGGAACCCAAACTCGCGCATCCATTTATCATCATAGAACTTGGAAAGATAGCGCGAACCGGAGTCCGGAAAGATAACAACGGGCAGCCGATCTGCAGGTAACTTACGGCAATACCTGATCGCCCCCGCCAGCGCAGAGCCAGACGAACCGCCCGCGAAAATCCCTTCCTGCCTCACCAACTGCCGAGCCCATAAAAAGGACTCGCGGTCACCGGCACGTTCGATCCAATCCACCACGCTGAGATCCGTCGCAGATGGCAAAAAGTCCTCGCCGATCCCTTCCACTTTATACGTCTTGGGATACGCACCTTCAGGAATGATTCCACCGCTTTGCCAGATCTCGGTCAGGATCGAGCCTTCGATATCCACACCCACGATCTTGACATTTGGATTCTTCGCCTTCAGATAGCGGCCAACCCCTGAAATCGTCCCGCCGGTTCCCATGCCGATGATGACGTCGGTCACGCGGCCGTCGGTCTGGTCCCAAAGTTCGGGGCCGGTGGTCATCTCATGCGTCAGCGCATTATCGGGATTGTGATACTGGTTTGCCAGGATTGCATTGGGAGTTTCGCGCGCAAATTTCTTTGCCACTTCATAATACGAACGCGGGTCTTCCGGAGTTACCGCAGTGGGAGTAATGACCACCTTTGCTCCATATGCTCGAAGCAGCAAAATCTTTTCGTTGCTCATCTTGTCGGGCATAACAAAGATGGTCTTATAGCCTTTCAGCGCCGCTGCGATGGCAAGTCCTACGCCGGTATTTCCTGATGTTGCCTCTACTATGGTCCCGCCTGTTTTGAGCTCTCCCCGTTTCTCTGCCTGCTCGACAATGTTTGCCCCCACCCGATCCTTGACCGACCCGCCCGGATTCATGAACTCCAATTTCGCGTACAGCGGAACCGGCAGGTCCCGCCCGATGCGACTGAGACGAACTAGTGGAGTGTTCCCGATCGCACCTAAAATGTTGTTATAGACGCGCTTTTCCGACGAAACATTTAATCCCATTCTCGCTCCTTTGATTGAATTTCATGAATTATATTCCCACCAGGAGTAAATCGTGGTTAATGCTGAAATTTTCCGATGGCTTGACAACAAACCCAAGGGGTATCATAATGGTTCCAAAATGGAACCATTATGGAGGCATTATGGTAACTTTGACAATAAAAAATGTTCCCGAGGATTTGTATGAACGGATCAAGATCCAGGCAAAAAATAACCGCCGAAGCATCAACAAAGAAGTGATTTCCATCATTGAAGGAGCTTTTACCGTTCCACCCATTGATGTACAAACAACCCTTGCACGGACAAAAAAAATTCGTGAATTAACTGCGCATTACATTATTACAGATGAAGAAATGACAAGATGGAAAAAGGAAGGGCGGAAATGATCGTCGTCGACACGAACATCATTGCCTATCTGCACGTAAGCGGCAAATTCACTCCACTAGCACTCCAATTACTTGAAAAAGATTCGCGATGGATCGCACCTCCATTATGGCAAAGCGAATTCCGAAACCTATTGATCAACTATGTGCGTCACGAAATTATGGATCTTGAAGAAGCGATTAAACTTACCGAAGATGCAATGATGACGATGCAAAACCGTGAGATTGCCCCATCCAGTAAATTGGTTTTATCCCTTGCGACAAACAGTTCTCTCTCGGCCTATGACTGTGAGTTTGTTGCACTTGCTGATGAAGCGAAATGCAACCTGGTTACAGTCGACAAACAGATCATTAAGAGCTTCCCTGACCTGGCAATTTCTCTGGAAGATGCTGTAAAGTAATAATCTCCCGCCAAATCACTGACGGGAGATTTCAGTTCTGTACCTCTCGAATTTACATATGAATTTACCCAAACCACTTCGCCCAACGATCGGTTTCAAACCTCACCTTCTCGTCATAATATTCTTTCGACGATTCGGTGATGTCCACAAGGGGTGCAGGCTCGGCAAAGAAATTTCCTTTGATCATCATCGCTTCGCCGCTGCCCACTTCAAAGAAACAACCGCCTTCGCCCGAAAATTGAGCAGTAGGTTGCCTGCCTTCGAAAATCTCGACAAGACGGTCTGCAACAGTTTCCCCCATCATCTCGGCAAACAAGCCAGCCTTTGGGAGAGTCTTCTTATTGGACAGTACGATCTGTGTTGAGTCTCCAACTGCATACACACCTTCGAAAGAAGTTTGACAGGTGCGTGGGCTGATCTCGATCCAACCTGACGCGCCGGTCAAGCCGCTGTCACGCACGACGGCAGGAGCGCGATGCGGCGGCACACCCAGCAGCAGATCAAACCCAATTCGACGCTTCTCAAACACCACTTCGCCGGGCTCGATACTCAAGGCTTTATGGTGTCCATAGGTTTGAATGCCGTTCTCGAGAAGCCGGCTATCGACCGCGTCACAACTTGCCTGACTCAGAATCGGCAGAGTGACCGGCTGCGGTGTGAACACTTCAATTGTTGCTTGCACGCCATTCTTCTTAAACTTCTCTTGAATGAGCAATGCCATCTCCAACGGCGCGGGCGGACATTTATACGGTGCGCCGAAAATTCCGATCACGAGCCTTCCCCCTTTGAATTCGTTCAACGCCTTTTCGGCACGCGGGATATCGTTCGGGTCATAAACATTGTAAGCGTGCTCGGCAAATCCCTTCACAGCCGATGGATTCAACTCGGCGCCCAATGCGACGACCAGCGCGTCCGCCTGGATTCTTTCTCCATCGACGGTGGCAGATTTCGCCTCAGGATGGATCGCTTCGACCGTCGCCCGCCTCACATCGACCCCGAGCCTGCTGAGGCTGTCGATCGGCTTCTGCCCCGCCTCCAGCGGACTCTCCCCTACCAAGGCCCAGCTCTTGCGGAATCCAACCATAAAGTATGGACGGCGATCCACAACAATGACTTCTACCTTATCACCGAGCTTTTGTTTGAGCCGATGGGCAGTTGCAATTCCACCGAATCCGCCGCCGAGAATTAGTACTCGTTTCATACACCCTCTCCCAGATAACCATGTAGGGTCGGGCAGCTGCCCGACCCTACATGGTTATGTTAGTACAACGGTAAATTCTGATCGATTTCCCTTGCCCAGGCGTTGATGCCGCCTTTGAGGTTCTTCACCTTCTTGAAACCTGCGCTGGCGAGAAGTTCGAGTCCGCGCGCCGAACGGCTGCCCGACTTACAAAAGATGATCATCTCATCGGCAGAATCCAATTCGGAAAGCCGCGCTGCCAACTGTCCCAGGGGAATATTGATCGCATTCGGTAACGCAGAAATTTGCAGCTCGTGTGGCTCTCGGACGTCCAGCAATTTCAGATGATTGGTTTTGACCCGCTCAGCGAGTTCCGTTGCAGTGATGTCCCAATTTGCGCCGGCGGATCCTTCTTCATGGTCATGGCTCGGGACGCCGCAGAACTCTTCGTAGTCGATCAACTCCTTGATATCGGCGTTGGGTCCGCAAACGCGGCAGTTGGGATTCTTCTTCAACTTTACAAAATCAAAGGACATATCCAGTGCGTTGTAAAGAAGTAACTTACCGATCAGCGGCTCGCCGATGCCGAGCAGAACCTTCAATGCTTCTGTGGCTTGCAGTGTACCGATCGTTCCGGGCAGCACGCCCAAAACGCCACCCTCCGCGCATGACGGGACGAGTCCCGGCGGCGGCGGCTCAGGAAAGAGACATCGATAGCACGGACCCTCCTTGGCATAGAACACGCTCACCTGGCCGTCAAAGCGGTAAATGGACGCGTATACATTGGGCTTGCCGAGGAACACTGCCACATCGTTGGTGAGATAACGCGTCGGGAAGTTGTCGGTGCCGTCGAGGATGATGTCATAATCCTTCGCGATACGAAGAGCATTATCCGACGTATACGGCTCGTTATAAATATCGATCTGAATGTCAGGATTCAGATCAAGCAGTTTCGCCCTGGCACTCTCCACTTTCAACTTCCCAATCGTGGAAGTACCGTGGATCACCTGCCTCTGCAAGTTCGATGAATCGACCACGTCATAATCGACAAGCCCGATGCGACCGATCCCCGCCGCGGCAAGATACAGCGAAACCGGTGAGCCAAGCCCGCCTGTGCCGATGATCAGTGCAGAGGAACCCTTTAGTTTGCGTTGACCTTCCAGCCCCACTTCGGGAATCAACAGATGGCGCGAGTAGCGCAGAATTTCATCACGAGATAGATCGGGGAACATTTAGCCTCCGGCAATCGACGGGATCAACACGAGTTTATCACCGTCTTTGATGGGTGTATCCACCCCCTGCAGATCCTTGATGTTGTTTTCGCCGACAAATAGGTTCACGAACGGGCGAAGCTCCCCGGCATCATTGAACAGATGCGGCCTGATCGGCGGATACTGGGTCGTCAGGTCTGTGAGGGCTTCTGATATGTTAGAGCCAGCCACATTGACTTCGCTCTTTCCGCTGGTGTACGATCGCAGCGGTGTGGGGATTCTTAGAACAGGCATGTAGTGTGTTTCTCCTCAGGAAGTATGGTAGCCGGTGGTCGAGTAGTGGCGCGCAATCGCGCCACATGTCGAGACCACCAGTATGTTCATATAACAAAATCTGACAATGTGTCCAATTGCTCCATTAGCTTTTCGGCACGCGTCACGCCATTATTGACAAAACGTGCTTCGCCACGCGCATCGAGCAGGAACGTGGTGGGGACGCTCATCACACCCCAGATTTTAGCAAGATCGGGACGTTGCGTCGCATCCACTTCAACGACCTCCAGCCTGTCACCCAGAAGCTGGGATACCCGATTCAGGGCCGGGCGTTGAACTGTTTTGCAGGGAGCGCAATCTGGTGTCGTGAAATACACAATGATCGGTTTGTTAGGCAGTTGATTGAACAAGGTAAAGACATTCTGCCGAGCGCGCACCAGCAGGCGCTGGTTAAACAACCAATAGGCAAAGACTCCCAGGGCAATGATGGCGATCGCCAACCCGGAACGCAGCAGGATATCTGAGTTCATGCTCTTGCTCCTGCCTTGGGCTTCATGCCGGGAAACGTGCCGGCGGGCGGTTGCTTGCCAAAGCCAGGCAGGTTGAAGCGCGCCAGCCAATAATACACTGCGCAGCCGACGCAAAATCCGCCGAAGGCGTTGAGGGCAGCCAACGCTGCGACGAGCCACACAAGGCTCCAGCCGAGAACGGCGGCGCCACTGAACAAGGCAATCGAACCGGCGGTCATGAAGATGAAACCCAGGAACTGTGAAAAACGATGTGGTTCGGGGTTGTCATCCAATACATCAGGTTTCATCCAGCCGCGTGGCTTCAGAATATTCTTATAGACGGGCAGGAATCCGGGCACCTTGAACGCCGAACCCAACCCCATGACGAGCGCGACGAAGGCAGCCAGCCACCATTGGTTCAGAATAAACGCCAGAATATTCAGCGAAATAATCAAGAGTTGGTTGGCTTTCAACGCGGCGTGATCGACTTTTTGTAAGGTTTGTGAAGTCATGTTGCTATCCTAATCGGTGGTCGAGTAGTGTCGAGCGTATGCAAGACACATATCGAGATCACCTGTGATTGAAAGAATTTATAGAACATGGTGGTCTCGATACGCTGCGCACTCGACCACCGGTGTCACTAAGCAATTTTTATTTCTTCTTCTTCATACGTTGAACGATCTTCCAATAATTTCCACGAGCGACTGCTTACTGCTTTGCCTTCGTCGACGCGGGTGATAATGTACGAAAAAAAAGGCTGGGCCCATTCACGGTCATATTCAGAAGGGACATTGGGACAATCGGGGTGCGAGTGGAAGACGCCGATCAGGCTCAGCCCAAGGCTCTCGGCTTTCAATTCGGCTTTGAGATAGTCCTCAGGCGTGAACAAAAAGCGGTTGTGGCGCGCACCCTCTTCACGCGAATTCGACAAAGCCACGATCTCTTTCACTTCACCGTCTTCGCCGATCAGGAAGCCGGCGCCTTCTTCGGGATAGGCCTTTTCCACGTGAACGTTCATTTCTTCGATCAAGCGATTCGGGACGATAAGCATACTCCCTCACCCTAACCCTTATCATCCCCAAAGGGGGCTCGCACGGGGAGAGGGGACTCCCACAGGGATTTGTCGCTCAGATATTTATAGCCTGCATCGGGGAAGAGAGTCACGACAACGCCTTCCTCCAGTTGCTCGGCAACTCTCAACGCTGCCACTGCCGCCGCACCCGACGAGATGCCAACGAATAAACCCTCTTCGCGCGCAAGTCGCAACACCATTTTATGAGCATCTTCCGTGACCACATCCAGGTTTTCATCTGCAAGCGACTCATCGTAAATACCGGGCTTGATCGCGGTGGGCATGTGCTTGAGTCCCTCCAACCCGTGGAAGGATGCATCCGGCTGGAAAGAAATGATCTTGATGTTCGATACCTGCTCCCGCAAGTAGCGTCCCGTACCCATCAGAGTACCGGATGTGCCGAGCCCGGCAACGAAGTGTGTCACTTTCTCATCCGTTTGGCAGAGGATCTCCGGACCGGTGGACTTGTAATGCGCCTGCCAGTTGGCATCGTTGTTGTACTGGTTAGCGTACCAGTATTTACCGGGTTCGGCTGCGGCAAGCTCACGCGCTTTTAAGATCGCGCCATCTGAGCCTTCGGTGGGATCTGTAAGTATCAGTTCTGCACCGAGCACGCGAAGCATGGTGATCCGCTCGGGACTGGCACTGGCAGGCAATGCAAATGTAACAGGAATCCCAAGCGCAGCTCCAAACGTGGCGTAGGAAATTCCCATATTGCCAGAGGTCGAATCGAGCAGGCGCTTTCCCTTTGCGAGATCGCCACTGGCAAGGGCGGTCTGAATGATATTGATCGCAGGTCGATCCTTGACGGAGCCGCCCGGGTTGAACCACTCGGCTTTGGCAAACACTTTGACACGCGGCGACAGGTCACGGCTGAGTCGGCGAAGAGGAAGCAGCGGGGTATTCCCTACGTGCGCGGTCAAATCCATCCCGGAGTCAAAATCCTGTTGTAAGAGTCGGTGATCGAGTAAGGTCATATGTTTTAAACGAAAAGCAGTCAACGAGTAAACAAAAAGACGGCGAACAAACGCCACGCACTGCACGATTGGCAAGCGGGGGTCGTCCTACCGTCTGCACCCCTTAAGGGGCGTCCGTTGACTGCGGAGGGTCTTCAGGCGGTAGCTACGAGCCCCGCCGTATACACAAGCAATAGTTAGGTGTTTTCATAAGCTGTATTTATGATGTCCGCAATTTTACCGTTCTTACCTTAGTTGTCAAGTTAATATTGAGCCCAGGTAGTGCCAACTTCAGTCGTCTACAGGTGAAAAACTGAAGTCGTCACTACCTGTTAACAAAAAAAGGCTGCCTTGCGACAACCTCTTTTCAATTCCTACTTTCCACTCACCACTTTACACCGACCTTACTCTTCCTTCTTCGCTTCCATTTCCTTACGATGCGCCTCGATGATCCCGCCGGCGATGTGATTTGGTACCACATCGTAGTGATCGAATTCCATCGTGAAG
>CAZBAX010000059.1:0-36528 GCA_964489725.1 uncultured Anaerolinea sp.
GAGTCCCATCGACAAAGTGCTGGACTGTGCCGCTGGTCTTTTCCAGAACCAGGAATTCGTTGGAATCGAGGAATGCCATGGTCGTGGGAGTCACCAACCCATCGGCAACCAGGCGCACATCCAATTGCGGATCCAGCATGGTCGGCATAGGATCCTGGGCGCTGACCGGTGCCGGTGCGGCAAAACTCAAGAGCAGCAATACGCTTAGCACCGATGTGCCTGCTCTACTCCAGAAGCTTTTCGTACTCATAGCAATCTACTCCTTTTAAAAAATGGCGTAGTCTGGCGACCACAAAAGCAACACAAGCCCGTCGGAGTGGTTGAAATGAAGATCGATGAATGATGAAGGGGAGGGATGAAGCCCGGCAGGCAGCAGTGCGAATCGCCACCAGGCCTACGAAACTCAAGTCGCGCTTTGTTCAAAAGCGGCTTGAAACTCAATAGTAGATACGCATCCCAAACGAATATGGATGCATCAGAATGAAAACTGAAAACGTTTGTATAATCGCTTATCCGTCATTGTCCCTTCGGGAGTGCGCCACTGCGCGCAGTGACGAATCAAAAGATATGGAGAAACGAGTATGAATGTCCTGAAGCTAGCTGCCTTTTCCCATAACGGACAGGGGGGAAATCCCGCAGGCGTGGCATTTTACGATTCCATGCCCAACGATGAAGAAATGTTGAGGGTCGCCAAAGAGGTGGGATATTCGGAGACGGCTTTTCTCGTGAAACAGGGAAACGACTGGCGCGTCCGTTATTTTGCGCCGGCGATGGAAGTCCCCTTTTGTGGTCATGCCACCATTGCCCTGGGCGCTGTGTTGGGGGAACGATATGGAGAAGGTGAATACAGACTGCTCCTGAATCGAAGTGAGATCCGTGTGCGGGCTCACAGGTCGCCGGGCGGCCAATTTACTGCCACACTCTATTCCTCGATAACAACGTCACAGGAGGCACCAGAGCAGTATGTGGATCAAGTGCTGGCGGGATTCAACTTAAGACGCGAGGATCTCAACCCTGCCTTCCCGATCCGCTTTGCGAGCGCGGAAAGCAACCGGCATTTGATCCTGGTGCTACAAGACCGCAAAACGCTTGCAGACATGAACTATAACTTCGACACGATTCGAAAATTGATGCTCGACGAAAACCTCATCACGATCAGCCTGCTCTGGCCGGAATCAGACGAGGTATTTCACTCACGCAACGCATTTGCATCCGGGGGAGTCTATGAAGACCCGGCAACCGGTGCAGCCGCGGCGGCACTGGCAGGCTATCTACGCGATACTGGTTGGGATGGAAAAAGCAGGTTTACGATTTTGCAGGGAGAAGATATGGGCAGTCCGTCGCGTTTGCTGGTAAGCTACGATTCGCAGACCCGTTCGAGCGTGTCTGTAAGTGGGGAAACAAGGTATATACATAAATAATGCACAGGCAGAATTGCAGGATCATGTCTTTGCGAGCGCCACACGAGTTTGTGCAGGTAAAATTCTAGCGACCACCAGCAAGCAGATACGAGCACGACCATCAGTTGGGAGAACCGGTGTTGAACAAACTAGGATCGAGTGGCGCAGAAGCGCTGGCAAAAGAATTGATGAAGAATGGCATACAGCTTGTCTTCGGAATTCCGGGTGTGCACAACCTGGCGTTGTTCGAAGCATTGCACCGCGCCGGCATTCGCGTTGTGCCGGCCTCACATGAACAAGGGGCAGCCTTCATGGCAAATGGATATGGACGCGCCACCGGAAAACCGGGGGTCTTTGTTACGGTACCCGGCCCAGGACTGACCAACTCGCTGACACCGATCGCCGAGGCATTTGTGGATTCGACTCCCATGCTGGGGATCGTGACCGATGTGCCGCAGTCGAAGCATACGTTCCAGATGCACGAGATCGAGCAGATGCTTCTTTCGCAGCCGGTAGTGAAATCCGTTAAAGTGATCGAGCGCGCCGCCCACATCCCTGCCGCGCTCAGAGAGATGCTCACGCTGACGACTCAGGGACAACCGGGGCCATGCCTGCTGCAGATCCCAGGCGACCTGTTTTGGGAGAAAACAGGCAAAGTGACAGCCTACACCAGACAGAAACCAACACCTATTGCTTCTGCACAAATGGAACAAGTCATCGCGCGCCTGCAATCCGCAAAGCGTGTCGGCTTGTTCGTGGGGCTGGGTGCGGCCGAAGCGGCAGGCGAAGTCCGTCAGCTGGCCGATTGGATGAAGGCGCCCGTCGCTACAACGGGATCCGGCCGCGGCGTGATGGATGAAGCGCATCCCCTGTCGCTGGGATTCACATGGAAGACAGGCCCCGCCGATTCGCTCAATCGTATTTTTGAAGCGTGTGATCTCATCCTTGCCATTGGCGTGAAATTTTCACAGAATGCCACGCACGAGTATCGATTGAAAATCAAATGTCCGTTGATCCATGTGGACGCCTCTGCAGATGTGTTCGACCGAAACTATAAGGCAGAGATGTCGGTGCAGATGGACGCTGGAGAATTCCTGCGCGCACTGTTGAAAGAAAAATCTCGTCTGGGACCGCGCCAGGACGGCAAGATCCTGGAACTCATCAGCGCCGAACGAGAGACCTGCGATGCCGACCTTCGAAGCGACAGCTACAGCGAGTTCTTCATCGGCGATGACAAATTTGCTCCCTATGACTTTTTCGAAAGGCTGCGCGCCATCCTTCCATCGAATGCCATCCTGGTCACTGACAGCGGCTATAACGAACGCGTCACCATGCGGCACTGGCTCACCCATGCACCGCGTACATTTATCAGTCCCAGCAATTATGCGTGCATGGGGTTTGCCATTCCCACCGCCATTGGGGCCGCGATTGCATTTCCCGATCGCAAGATCGTCGCCGTCGTAGGCGATGGTGGACTCGTGATGAGCGGACTGGAGATGATGACCGCGGTGCGCGAAAAACTCAACCTGACGATCATTGTGTTGAACAACAAGGGCTTTGGCGCGATCAAAAGAATCCAGGAGGATGTCTTCGGTCAATATGTGGCCGTGGACGTTGGTGCGCCGGATTTCGAATTGCTGGCAAAAAGCATTTGTATGGAGTATCAGCCGGTCACGAGCGGAATGGCCGCGCTGGAAGGATCCATTCGCAACGCAATGCCCACTCTGCTCGAAGTCAAAATGCAGCACAGAGGAAAGGATAAAGCTGCACTGCGCCGCCGAAAACTAACAAACGACCTCAGACAGGGTTTGCAGAAGTTGATCCGTTAGTATCCTGAGGGCAGGATGTCTGCGCTCACCCTGCCATAGGCATTCGGTACATTTCTGGTAACTTCACAAATTGTTGAAACGACTAGCGAAGATTAGTGGATTCATTTTGGGTTTGCGATGGTCTCATGGATTTATAATCAATCCATGAAATCCTTCCTCGACCGCTTCATCCTGCGCTTTCCCGTTCTATTCTTAAAACAATATCCCTACGCATGGATCGCCGTGGTGGCGCTCTGGCCGCGTGCCCGCTGGTTAGCTGCGATCTTCCTGGGGGTCATGGTGCTCGCCATTCTGGTCCTGCGCTGGCAGAACAAGGCATGGATCGCCTCCATACGGCGCCAGCATGCCGGAGAGGACGGTAAATTCCATGTCGATGAACCTCCCGTAGACTGGAGGAATACGTTGCAGCATGTTGGCATACTGACGGCCTTCAGTATTGTGCTGTCTTACCTGCTCGACGGTCAATTCGGGTTGAGCTTCTGGCAGTATCTCATCATGTCGGTTGGGTTCACCACCTTTTATAGGGATGGGCGCTTCTTCGGTCCCAAGGCGACGTACATCGTCACCGCCACGGGAATCGGCATCCGCCTCATTCCGGGACAGATCGATTATCGTTTGTTCCTGCCGTTCAAAGAGATCAGCCATATCCAACGCTGCGAATATTCCAAACGACAGGATACCGACATCTTCGCCCGTACACAGGATGCAAAGGACGGATTGCTGTTAATTCCCAAAGACCCCAAAGGATTTACAAAGCACATCGACAAACTGTTCATCGTCCCTGGCAATGTGGATGCGTTCGTGCAACAGTTGCCGTACGGATTCGGGAAATAAGCCTCATCGCAGCAGGCACGCCGCGGAGTCTGCGAAGCTGGCATCGTCCATGCTACAATGCGAGCAAGACATCGTCATTGCGAGTGGCGCCTGGACGCCACAAAGAAATCTTATATGGGATTGTTTGTATGTATGTAATCGCTTGTGAATTTGCTTCGTCGCAATGACGGATCGTATTTTTGAATTTACAGAGTGCCGCATCATTCTCTAAACTTAGGTTGTAAATTACAGCCGATAAACAAACTTAAAAAGTGTAGTAAATTATGAGACAAGCGGTAGCAATTTAGCAAGAGGAGATATCTATGAACAGTGACCTGAAGATCCTGTCTGAAGACGTGCAGGCAGAGGTACCGGTGACCGTATTTTACCTGCGCGGCTGGCTGGATGCACAAAGCGAAGGTCAGTTACTGGAGGAGGCTCGCAAGGCAAGCGACGCAGGAGCGCGATATCTTGTCATCGACATGAGCGATCTGGATACGCTCACCAGCGCCGGGATGCGCGCCCTGCAGAAGGTCTATCAGGTCTTCACGCCAAAGGCAGAGCAGCCCAAAATCGTCCATTTGAAATTGTGCAACGCACCTCCCCAGATCTATAACGTGCTGGGGGTCACCGGCTTCCTGCAGCAAATTCCGATGTATGAAAGTCTTGAAGACGCGCTGGATTCGTTTGGAAAGGAATAGACTTTATCGGGAATAAGCAGATCGGTTCTTCTCTTGCCGCGAATTACGCGAATTTAACGAAAAGAAGGGTTCAATTCTGTGCTGGTCAGCCACAGGTTGAACACTTCTTTGAACCACTGAGACACGAAGACACTGACACCGCACCTGCGGTCGGTGCAGGTGGAAAAACTACTAAAAACTCCGTGACTCCGT
Source organism: uncultured Anaerolinea sp. (assembly GCA_964489725.1). GTDB lineage: Bacteria > Chloroflexota > Anaerolineae > Anaerolineales > Villigracilaceae > Defluviilinea. Next base: position 4,936 of record CAZBAX010000059.1, read on the forward strand.
GGTAAGGATTTTGTGCAACACATATTTGACTACCACTAGAAGGGACCAATTCGCGCTAATTCGCGGATTTCGCGGCTGAGACTATTATTTCCGAAGAAGCCTGATACGTATTTTCCTGGCGGCATTTCAGAACGGCTCGATGCCAGCTCGTGGCTGAGCAGCGCCCCGAGGGTTGACTTGAGGGAATTTGAATCCCCATTGAAACCTCCGGGACACTTTTACGATTACCCATGACGTTTAACCCGGCAAAGGATATCTGATGGACCGCGATCCCCACCAATAGGCGGCGGGGCAGGTTCGCGACACCATGCCTCTGGCGTGGTGCAGGGGATGACATAACGAGAGCTTTGTTTCTTCGTAAACGGAGGAAAAGCCTTCGCGGTTTGAATTTCCTGCTGCATCCGTAAGGTGCCTGAAGATCTCCGTAATGCTGACCTGGGGCACAAGTTCGATTGCATAATTGAAAACAGTTGTTAATGGCTTGCAAACAGCCAATATGCATGGCGGGAATACAATTGTGAATAAAGTCTTTAATCATGTACTCGTACATCAATATCTTTGTTACACTGCTGTTAGTATCCAGTCTCTTAACCTTTATTGCAGCAGTCATCGCCTGGCGGCGTTCCGTTCCGGGACTCACGTCATTGACATTGCTATTGATAGCCATGGGACTTTGGGCGGCGTTGTATGCGTTTCAGTGGCTGCCTCTGCCGTCGGCGGTGCAGAACGTACTTCCAAAACTCACTTACATCGGCGTCGTTGCGGTTCCCGGCCTATTCCTGGTATTTGCCCTGGCCTTCGCCCACTATGACCGCTTTCTCAGGAAACGGCTGTTTCTTGGGCTGCTCCTTGAACCTGCCATCACCCTATTTCTTGTTTGGACAAATAAGTTTCATCACCTCGTTTTCAGTTCGCTGATCTTCCGCGTAAGCGACGGTTTTATCCAACCCGAGTTCATACACGGATCATGGTATTACCTGAATTTGATCTATTCGTACCTGGCTGTTGCAGCGGGAATCGCAGCCCTGGTGAGTGGTTACCTGCGTTGCCATCCATCTGCGAAGAAACAATATTCCATGATCCTTGCAGCCGCCATCGTCCCCTGGACCGGCAACGTCGTTGGCGAATTCCTTATGACAGAGAGTCCATTCGATATCACGCCGCTTACGTTTGGGTTGTCGGCCGTGATCTTTGCTTACGCGGTACTTCACGACCGTTTCCTCGATATTATTTCCACGGCACACGGTCATCTGATCGACAGTATGAGCGATGGTGTGCTGGTTCTCGATACGCAAAACCGCATTGTGGAGTTCAATCCCGCGATGCAGCACCTGCTGAACTACAACGCGGTTTCTCTTATAGGACAATCTGCCTCCGATGTTTTGGAAGCCTGGCCGGGTGGCGCCCGATCGATCCTGAATGAACAGAAAAGTCAGACCGAGTTCCAAGTATCCAGCTCGCCGTCTCGCTATCTGGATGTGCGCGCGACCCTATTGCTCGATAAGTACCAACGAGTAAAAGGACGATTGCTGGTGTTCCGTGATATCACGGATCGTAAACAAGTAGAGAAAAAACTGCGCACTGCCAATGAGCGCCTGCACGGACAGTTGATCGAGATCGGCACACTACAGAGTGAGCTCCGCACACAGGCTATTCGCGATCCGCTGACCAATCTGTTCAACCGCCGCTATCTTGATGAAACGCTCGAACGTGAGCTGGCCCGTGCGGCACGTGAACGGTATCCCGTGTGTGTGATCATGATGGATCTCGATCATTTCAAAGTAGTGAATGACACCTATGGGCATGAAGCCGGCGACCAGGTCTTGAAGGCGCTGGCCAACACCCTGTCTTCCGGCAACAGGCGCGGCGATTTTGCGTGTCGCTTCGGCGGTGAGGAATTCGTCGTGGTCATGCCGAACATCGCTGTCGAGGTGGCTTACCAGCGCGCCGAAGAGCTGCGTACAGCGCTGAATTCCCTTCAAATTCAGTATGGCAGGTTTTCCCTAAGCACTACCATTTCCATTGGCATTGCATGTTACCCGTCGCATGGAGAGGGGCGCGAATCCGTTTTGCGGGCAGCCGATCGGGCCATGTACGCCGCTAAAAAAGCAGGCCGCAATCACATCTTCACATACGATACCCTCGAAGCAGGGCGGCGCGCCATGATCAACTGAGCAGGCTGGAACGGGGAATATCTAAATCTTACGAATTTCTGAACTGCTGCACCATGGGAGCATCCTATGGTGTATTATTTTATACATGAACGATACCCTGGTCCTGGTCGTGGAAGACGAGTCCAGCATTGCTGAGGTGGTGAGCCTGTATCTCAAACGGGCCGGGTTTGGCGTGCAGGTGGTGCCAGATGGGAAACAGGCCATGAGCGCCTTTCAACGCCAGCAGCCAGACTTCGTGATCCTGGACCTGATGCTGCCCGAAGTGGATGGTCTCACGCTCACCCGCTGGCTGCGTGACCGTTCCAACGTGCCGATCATCATGCTGACGGCCCGCCGCTCTGAAGCGGACCGCATCGCCGGGCTCGAGATGGGCGCGGACGATTATGTGGTCAAACCGTTCAGCCCGCAGGAGTTGGTAAGCCGCGTTCGGGCCGTGATGCGGCGTCTCGGCCGGGAGCAGGCAGACGCGGAGTCGGAACGTGCGCTGTCGTTCGACGGGTTGAGCATCGATCCGTTAAGTCGCGCCGTCACCGTGGATGGATCAGAAGTGGAATTGACTGCCAAGGAATTCGACATGTTACATCTTCTGGCGCGGCATCCCAGGCAGGTCTTCACCCGCGAGCAATTGCTCGACCGCGTGTGGGGCGGCGCACAATATATCGACCCTGGCACGGTCACTGTCCATGTGCGGCGTCTGCGCGAAAAACTCGAACTGGACCCCTCTCACCCGACGCGATTACTTACTGTGTGGGGTGTTGGATATAAATTCGAACCATAACCTTAACGTCATTGCGAGGAGGAGTAGAGCGACGACGAAGCAATCTCCTCGCCTCTATCAAATCTTGATTGCATGAATACACACTCTTACAGAATTTCCATGCCTGCCCGTCTCATCGCTGGCATCCTTGTGATCGTAGCGGTCACGCTTGGTATTTTCTATCTTCTCATGTCTCCGCCGTCGAATGAATTGTTTTTGATGGCGTTGTTCCTGGGCATCACAGCGTTCGTCTCTGCGCTGGCAGGGTATGGGGCCTATCGATTCGGGTGGATCAACCTTTCACCCACCCTGCGCTGGACCTTGCTGGGCGGATATGTTCTCGCAAGCATTCTCACGTTCTTCAACGTCTGGTTTTCTGCGCAGCTTATGTTTGCCAGCCCGCACGATCTCATGCTGGCGATCATCCTGTTGCTCTTTGCCGGTGGCATCGCCACGATCCTGGGGTACTTCTTATCCAGCACGGTGACGGAGAGAATCCTGCTGCTCAAGGATGCGGCCGAAAAACTTGCCGGGGGGATCCTGCAAACAAGGGTCCCTGTCAGTGGGCGCGATGAACTCAGCACACTGGCAGTCACCTTCAATCGAATGGCAGAGCAGTTGCAAGCCGCGGACCAACAGCAGCGTGAACTCGAAACCCTGCGGCGCGACCTGGTGGCATGGGCCAGCCACGATCTGCAAACGCCGCTGGCATCCATGCGGGCCATCCTCGAAGCGCTGGCAGATGGCGTTGTGGACGAGCCCGCCATGGTAAAGCGTTACCTCAACACGGCCCAGCGCGACGTCATGTCGCTCTCGGCATTGATGGACGATCTCTTTCAAATGTCACAACTGGACGCGGGCGGGTTCCCGTTGAACCGCGCCCCGTCATCGCTCAACGATCTGGTCTCTGATACTCTCGAAAGTTTTTCCGAGCTTGCCAATCGAGAGGGCATCCAACTCGAAGGGCACGTGGATGCAGATGTAGACCCGGTCTTCATGGATACCCAGGCGATCGGGCGCGTGCTCAACAACCTGATCGGCAATGCGCTGCGGCATACAGCGCCGGGAGGCGAGATCAGGGTCGATGCGCGGCGGAGGGGCAGCGGCGCGGAAGTGAGCGTGCGCGACACCGGCGAGGGCGTCCATCCGCAGGATATCCCGCATATCTTCGAACGCTTCTATCGCGGCGACGCATCGCGCTCACGCAACCAGGGTACGGGCGGCGCGGGGCTGGGACTCGCCATCGCGCGCGGCATCGTGCAGGCGCATGGAGGTACGATCCACGTGGAAAGCGAGCGAGGCCGGGGAACGCAATTCACCTTCGAAATTCCAGGTCAGAACCTTTAGCGTTTATTAAACAAAACGTAATCCTTTCGTAAGGAAGTTTTCCTAAAATGGGGGCATCAAGGAAACTGATCATGAAACGAACCCTGCTTGGATTATTTGCCCTGCTGCTTTTTGGATACTGCACCCGACAGGGTGCGTCCGCACAGGAGGAAGTGACTCAAAAAGAGACTGCCATGCCGAAAACCGCATCCCTGCCGGACCTCGGGCCGGCCCCCGAGCTCACGAACTCCACCTGGCTGAATGTCGATGCGCCGCTGCGCCTGGCAAACCTGCGCGGCAAGGTGGTCATCGTCGAAATGTGGACGTTTGGCTGCATCAACTGTCAGAACGTGATGCCGTCGTTGAAGGAATGGCACAGCAGGTATAAGGACGATGGACTGGTCATTATTGGCAATCACTTCCCTGAATTTTCGTACGAGCAGGATCTCGAAAATCTCAGGGATGCCATTTCGAAATTTGAGATCGAGTATGCAGTCGCACAGGATAACAACGGCGACACCTGGCGCGCCTATAAGAATCATTACTGGCCCACACTATATTTGATCGACAAGCAGGGACACATCCGTTACGTGCATATCGGCGAAGGTCGATATGAAGAAACAGAAGAGAATATCAAGGCATTGTTGGCAGAAACGTATTAGTTTCCGTCATTGCGAACGGAGTGAAGCAATCTTATTCTTGTTTGAAAGTGTATATGAGATTGCTTCGTCGTGGCGCCTCGGCGCCACTCCTCGCAATGACGGAAGTCATCAGAGGTAACCATGGACAACAAATACAAATCAGTACCGATAAAATCATCAGAGATCACACCCTATTCGCAGTATCTTTCACGGCGCGACTTCATGAAAGCGGCTGGCATCGCAACGGGGTCGGCAGTGCTGGCAGCCTGCGCGCCCGACGCCACCGCGACGGCCGTCCCTGAAGGAGAAATGCCCGACTTTCCCGCAAAATCGGATGAGCTGGGTGACCCTGCCAATTCGTTCGAAGATATCACCAATTACAACAACTTCTACGAGTTCACCACCGATAAGGGCGGCGTTGCCAAACTCGCGCCGATGTTCAATCCCAGCCCCTGGAGCGTGGAAGTCTACGGGCTGGTCAACAATCCGAAGACGTATGGTATTGAAGATTTGATGAGCAAGTTCACCCAGGAGGAACGCATTTATCGGCTGCGCTGCGTGGAGGCCTGGAGCATGGTGATCCCGTGGACCGGGTTCACGCTATCGAACATACTCAGGGAAGTGGAGCCGACCTCAGATGCAAACTATGTGCGTTTTGAGACCGTCCTTCGACCCGAAGAAATGCCGGGGCAAAGCAGTCCGTTTTATCCGTGGCCCTATCAGGAAGGGCTGCGTCTCGATGAAGCCATGCATGACCTGACGATTCTGGCGACCGGCTTATACGGTCAGCCCATGCCCAACCAGAACGGCGCGCCTATTCGCCTGGTGGTCCCGTGGAAGTACGGGTTCAAGTCGATTAAGTCCATTGTCAAGATAGAATTGGTAGCACAACAACCCCTAACGTTGTGGAGCATGGTCGGTCCCAATGAATATGGGTTCTATTCCAACGTAAATCCGGAGCGTTCGCACCCGCGTTGGTCGCAGGCATCCGAACGGCGTATTGGAGAACTCAACCGCCGCCCCACGTTGATGTTCAACGGTTATGCAGAACAGGTCGCTGGACTGTATGCCGGAATGGATTTGACCGAAAATTATTAACTCGTTGGGACGGGGCTTGCCCCTGTCCCTTGCCCCTGTCAATAGAAAGTGGACTAGTGCGAGACTAGTCCCTACGAAATTATGAAATCCTTTTTCAAACGTTATACCCCTCTCCAAATTGTCATGCACCTCTATGCATGGTCGGCTTTGATTCACATTGCGATCGATTTTCTAACCGGCAACATCTCCCCCAACCCGATCCAGGAATTGGAACAACGTACAGGGCGTCACGCTATTACGCTGCTGGTGCTCTCTCTGGCCTGCACGCCGTTGAATACGATCTTCAAATGGCCCGAACTCATCAAACGCCGCCGCGCACTGGGACTCTATGCGTTCCTGTACGCAAGCATTCATGTATTGATCTTCGTCGATCTCGACTACGGACTGGCATGGAGCCTGATCATCCAAACGATCTTCGAGAAACCCTATATTGTTGTGGGCATGATTGCCTTCCTGCTGTTGATCCCCCTGGCGTTCACATCCTTCGATGTGTGGAAGATGCGTCTGAAAAAGAACTGGAAGCGCATCCATCAGATGGCCTATTTCATCGCCCCGCTGGCCGTGCTGCACTACGCCTGGGGCAAAAAAGGCGACTTCTTCGCCCTGCGCGGAGAGATCATTCTTCCGCTGATCTATGGACTGGTCGTCGTCATTCTCCTGATCTTCCGCATCCCGGCTGTCAGACGGACGCTGGCGTCGTTACGCGACCGAATCCTGCGCCCGGTATCAAGACGCAGGATTCAGCCGGATGTGTGAATCAGGTAAGGTCGGGCAGCTGCCCGACCCTACCTGGTTTAATTGTTAAAATATCCCTTTGATAAACAACAGCAAGCCAATGATCGCCAGGGGTACACCCACGATCGCACCGACAATTGTTAAGCTGACGATCACGCCAACGATCATGAAAACGATTCCCAGGATCATCGCAACGAGTCGTCCCGTCATTTCGACGATGACCGCCAGCAGTTTCCAGATCGCCGCGAACGGCCACAAATACCAGGGGACGTGATGTCTTGTTTCAGTTGTCATTTTTTCCTCCAGGAAAATTATCGTCACCCTGAGCGGATGCGAAGGGTCTCCAACGGACTTTAGCCAAAAGGCTCAAGTCCGTTGGGATTCTCACCGGCACTTGCGCCCGGTGCAAGTGTCACTCCCTTTGCTCGTTCACACCGTCCAAAGCGGTGTCCTTTGGAGAATGACATAGTGAGTTTAACGCAAAATATTCTTTCGCTTAATATACGCCATCCTTGCGAAAAGGTAGCAGTAAAATCACACCGAACTCAGCATGTTATAATGCCGCCATGCCAAGCAGAAAAAAACGAATTGAAGAACCCGTGATCGAACCGATCGAACCTGAACCGGTCATGGACGAACCGATCGCGGATACCCTCACCTTTAAACGCAGTCATTTTTATTCCGTGTTGACAGTGCTCGCGTTTGCCGTGGGGGTGCTGTTGGGATATGTGGTCTGGGGGTATGGATCGCCTCAAGACGTGAATCAAACCGCACAAACGGCCGCCCAGGCCGAGGGTCCGATCGCCGAAGCGCCGGTCACCGCCCGGCCGGAATACGTCCGCTACGATATCCCGGCAGACGGATACCCGTTCCTTGGTCCCAAGGATGCACCGATCACGATCGTGGAATTCAGCGATTATCAATGTCCGTATTGCCAGCGCTGGCACCAGGAGGTCTATGAACCTCTGCTGGCGGCGTACCCTGGCAAGATCAAGTTCGTCTATCGCCACTTCCCGCTGACCAGCATCCACCCGGATGCCTTTGGGGCAGCCGAAGCCGCCATGTGCGCCGGCGAACAGAATGCCTACTGGCAATATCACGACATGCTGTTCGCTGGAGGATCGCTGGGCAGCGTCATCTACAGCCAATATGCGCAGGCGCTGAGTCTTAACATGGACCAGTTCAACAACTGCGTGACGGGCAGACGGTACAAGGCTCAGATCGAAGCAGATTCCAATTTTGCGGCCAACCTTGGCGTCAGCTCGACGCCCACATTCTTCATTAATGGACTGGCGATCGTGGGCGCCCAGCCCCTGGATGTATTCAGGCAGGTGATCGATAAGGAACTGGCAGGAGAGATCCCACAGTAATTCGAACCATCTTCAGTATGGTATGGAGGAAAGATGAAAAAGTTCGTCGCCGTGGCTGGCAACATCGGTGTTGGAAAATCGACCCTCGTTGAAATGCTGTGTGTGCGCATGGGGTGGGAACCCTTTTATGAGCCGGTCGCCGAGAACCCCTATCTGGCCGATTTCTACAAGGACATGGATGCCTGGTCGTTCCATTCGCAGATCTTCTTCCTTGCCCACCGCCTGCGGTCTCACTATCAGCTCTCGCAGCATCCCGAGTCGGTCGTTCAGGATCGCAGCGTGTACGAGGATGCTGAGATCTTCGCCCAGAACCTCTATCTGCAGGGACACATCAGCCGGCGCGATTACCAGACCTATCGCGATCTGTACGAGACGACCATGCGCTTCCTGCCGCCCCCAGACCTGGTCATCTACCTGCGGGCGTCTATCTCCACCCTGTCAAATCGCATCTCCCACCGCGGCCGAACCTACGAGCAGACGATCGCTCCCGATTACCTGCAGGGATTGAACAACCTGTACGAAACATGGATCGATAACTTCACGCTTTGCCCCGTGCTGGCAGTGCCCGGCGACGACCTCGATTTCGTCTCGCATCCGGGACATTTACGGCTGGTGATCCAGAAGATCCAGGACAAGCTCACCGGCAAGGAAGAGGTGGTCTTCGAGCCGGAGGAGATGGCCAAAGCCGCCGCGGATGATTAGAACATTCCCGGGAAATTAACCACAGAGACACTCCCGAAAGAACACCGGGACGATGTGAGTCACGGAGTTTTTCCATTCTTTTTCTCCGTGCCTCACCTGCACTGCACCGAACGCACGATCCCGCGAGGCGGGATCGGGTGCAAGTGTTGCGAGCGGATCGAAGCGTCGCGTGGCGCCGTGTCGAAGATCCCGCGCTGGCGGGGGCGACACAATCTCCCGCTTTCTAAGCAGTTTTACACGTGAATGGAGCATGAGATTGCTTCGTCGCTGCTTCGCGCTCCTCGCAATGACGAGATACAATAGAAAAACAGGACCGTTCATTTTGAACGGTCCTGTTGCTTAATCTGCAAACACATCCCAGCGGCTGTGGATGTTGGGGATCACTTTTTCCCCGTACCAACCCGTTTGATCCCAGAATGCCCGGCGCCAGATGTTATTCCCATAGGGAGCGCATTCTGCGATCACAAAGTCTTCGGGCAATGTATCGGCGATCGGGCACAATAGGGTCGTGTCGGTGCCAACGGGGGCAGCAACAAAATCACCGCTCAACGAATTTTGAAGCCCCGGCGTGGGGAAACAGTTCTGATTCCAATCGTCGAGACCGCCGTTATCCGGCAGGCGGCAATACGACTGGTCGGGATAGCGCGCCACCGTGTAGTTATAGGCATCTGCCAACTGTCCGTTGGCTTTCAACAGGCGCACGCCATCCCCGCCGTCGCTCAGGAGCAACCCTGTCTCGCTGGCGTAGAAAACAATACGTTCACCAGGCACGATCGTCACAGACGGCAGCCGGTATGGGCTCGAGCCAATGTTGGCTTCATCGTCCAGCGAGTACCCACTGAGATTCACGTTGATCGTCCCGTGATTGATGATCTCGATGTATTCGTCCAGCACGTTTACTTCGCCGTCGTTATTCCAATCGTGACCGGGACGCGGCACGAATTCATTGATCGCAACCAGTGGAGGCGGAGGCGCCAACGTGGGGACACGTGTAGGGGTAGGTGTACGTATGGTTGTTGTTGAGGAGACAGTATGAGTCTCTGTGTCGTTGCTCGCGGGATGTGACGCGTCGCCGCTATACGTGGCCGTCAGAGTCTTTGTACCAGTCGATGTAAATTTCACAGTCGTACAACTGCCCGAACCGTTTGTGAGAGTAATTGTGCAGTTGGTGTTTGCACCTGTAATCGCTACAGTTCCGGTCGGTATGCTCGTGCCTCCCACAACTGTGACACTGACTGTTACATTTTGGTTGACAACCGACGGGTCAGGTGTATCTGCTGTAATGGTGGTAACGGTTGCCGTTCTGATCCAGTTTTGCCCGCCAGGCGTACCCTTTATGGGGTTACCGTTACGATCATTGGCGATGGGAACCGTTCCTGCATATGTGACCCATTGGTTGGCGTATTCAACCCTTTCCATGCTTGCATAGGAAAGCGGTGTAGTTCCAGTGACGGTTGAAGTCCCTGCTGGCCAACTTCCTCCATCCACATTAGCTGTATCGATGGTGGTTCCGGCGGTATCTTTCAAATACAAACGTTCGCCAGTGTTCAGCAGATCTATGGAGGAATTTATCTGATTTGCAGGTGCACTGGTGGCTGCCTCCTCGCGCTCCAACAGAAATAAACCACCAGCCGGGATCGTTCCTGATAGAATGATGTTTGGGGTATTCACCTGACCAGATACATTATTATCCCCATAGAGTTGCCAACCTGTGATATCGATGTCCACTGTACCGGGATTGCGCAACTCAATCCATTCATCGTTGGTTTGTGCGGCGGTTCCAGACCAGGCGACTTCATTGATGATGACTGACAACGCAGTCGCTGGTGCATAGGTAACGCTGTTATCAGTACTTGTACTGGCAGTGTTACCATTGCCTGCTAAATCCTGGACTGCACCTGCGGGGATTAAGGGGATCAACGTTCCAGCAGCTGTTACCGCTGTAGCTCGCAGGGTAAAGTTGATATTATCGACTGAAGGTAGTATGGTCCATGTGATTCCCGTTGCGGTCCCGTTTTGTGTGACATCACTGGGGATAGTAAAGCTGTTTGGATCTATAGCTTCAGAAAATTGGACTGCAAAATTAATAGGTAATGCACCTGTTGGGTCTATCTGTCCAGCCGCCTGATTCACTGTGACAGTAGGTGCAGCACCATTATCGATCACGATATTCTTGTTCGCTCCAAGTGACCCCGCCGAACCTGGAGCCGGCAATGTCAGATTAACATCTCCCACAGCATCAATAATTGTTCCACCATTCAATCTCAGCGCAGTGGTTGAGACGTAGTCCAAATCGTTGGATGTATTTCCTAGCGCAACCGTATACAAGAACGTTAGTGTATTTGAACCACTTCCAGATGTATAAGTAGCAATACTATCTGTTGCTCCCGTTTCAAGGTCCAGCGTTGGTGTCCCCCCCGTAAGATCAACATTCACTACATCAGTAAAAGTGACTATTATGTCGATGATTGTTCCTGTTGTTTTTACTCCATCGGTTACAGAAGATGTAACATTAGTAATCGCCATACAACGTATAGCTGCACTGGAAGAGTTCTGCGGATTGCTAGATGTTTGAATAAAATCATTTGTATTATTATTTGTGTCGCTGCAATTTCCTGCACTTCCACCAATTTCGCGTTCATAACTTTGATCTGCATCAGTTGTTAACTCAGGTAAAAACGTTCCCTCACTATATGTCGATCCGGCACTCAATCCTGCTGCATCCGCAATCGAATTATCTGGGCGCAAAAGCGCAATCCCGCCATCAGACGTAATACCTGTTCCGTATGTGGCATCAGCTGTTACACCATCAACAGTAGTATTGTTGGCTAAGAGGTAATGTCGCCCGGGTTGTAAAAGAACGGACGTCGAAAAAGTGTACCTTGTACTTGTGCTTCCCGCGCTATTGGAGCCGTTCAATTTCCAACCATTAAGATCAACCGATGAATTTGTTGGATTGTAAATTTCAACAAATTCGTCCGATGCTCCTCCATCGCCCCGAAAGCGAAATTCGCTGATTACTAGATCGCTGGCCGCCTGCATCTGCGGCGCTGCATTTACCGGCACATAGTTCACAGGGAAAACAAAACTTCCGCATAACGCGGCGAGGAGAATCAGAAAGAATGAGGAACGCCAGAATTTTCGTAAGTTATTCATATCGGCGCAATCCATCAAGGATGGAAATCGATCAATCTGTCAGAAATTATAAACCACCCGTATGACGATTCAGCGGAGAATCGTAACCTTATTCGCGTACCTCCACTACAAGTTTGATAGCTGTGCGTACCTTATCGTCGATGGTCACGTCGGCGAATTCGGGCACACACACGATGCGAATGCCATCGCCATTCAAATAACCAATCGCCAAAACAAGCGCCTTTACAGCCTGATTCACCGCTCCGGCCCCAATTGCCTGCACTTCTACCCTCTTGTGTTCACGGATCATACCTGCGATGGCGCCGGCCACCGCGGACGTGCGGGAGTTCGCTGAAACCTTGATCATATCCATGATGAGCCTCCCAAGTGTGAGTGTTTTATTGTTTCTAGGTTCCCAACGTCATTGTACTGGATATAAGAGTTCTATTCAAGTAATGAATCAACATATGTATATAGATTAACTAGGATTCGTAATAGTAGTAGTACCTGTGGATGATGTGGATAACCCCTCCAGACCGCCATATGTGGATGTACACCCGCTTTCAGCCCTCGGATGTAGGACAGGCTCCGTTTAACGGAATCAACCTTTCCTGTGGATGGATTCGGGACAACCTATCCACAAAGTATCCACAGAAAACTCCACAGACGGGCAAAATCCATATTTTGGAAAAAACTCGAGACCTGGTCCATATATGGGGGTAAGCAAAATCGAACTTGTAAGACAGGTACTCTACTTCTCCACACCCAAGGGCACTTATCCACAAATAATCGCGAGTTATCCACAGTTTGCTTGTCTAGGCAACCGCCCTCGGTAGCTGGTAATACCCTAAATGTGGTACAAATTTTCCGGTTTCCAGAGAGAGGAAAATTGGATTAATCCACAAATAGTGGCGTGGGTTCCCCAGGGCAGGGCTTTAACAAAGTCCAACGTTATGTCACTCTGAGGGAGCGTAAGTTGCGACTGAAGAGTCTCTCCCACCGTGTTCGAGACACTTGCACCGAGCGCAAGTACGGTGTGCTTCGGGAGCATGACATTTCAGGGGTCTGTCCAGCGACTTTGTTAAAGCCGTGTTCCCCAGGGACCGGTACGGGATCGTTTATGTACACATCCAGGAAAGCGGCTGCTGTGGCCAATTGCCCGCGGATACCCCAGCTCAATAAGGATGCATGGCGTTCCATCGCGCCGCAAGCCTGCGCCAAATACGATCACAAGCGTTCGCGGGGAGCATTCTGCGCTGAATAGATCCGGTTCAGCGAATACACCGATGTTATAATGCCCTGAGTCACACACTTCCAGGGCAAGCGTGTGACGACCGTAAAGGGTATATAATACGCGGTACGATCACCACAACCAAACCCAGGGATCCAATCGTCATCAGTACGCGCCATACAAATTTTAAAATTCGTTTTGGCATAACTGTGATTCTACCGCTTGTCTCACTAGTACCTAAACTTTACACATTGATCTGCAGGTTGAAATTCGAATATCACGTTTAGGAAACGCCAAAGGTGTGCGGCACTTTGTAATACAGGAATTATTCAAGTGAAGAAGTCGTAACGTATTTATTGGTGGGTATGTCATGTTCATAGAAAAAGGGTGGTATTGAGCGTATCCTTAAAGAAAGGAGGCTTGTTATGCTACTCGCTCCTGCAGAGCAGGGCCAGGGTCTTGTGGAATATGCAATTATTCTCGCCCTGGTCGCCATCGTCGTCATTGCCGTTATGCGACTGCTTGGACCTACGATCGGTAATACTTTCAGCACAATTTCCAATTCATTGGCAGATCCACCAAAAGTACCTGGTGGCTAACTCTACCCAGCACGTTGACAGACTTGCCCTGGTACTGCCCCAGGGCAAATGTGTGAATGGGGGAAAACCATGATTAATACCCTATGAGCAGGCTAACAATCTTGTAAATGAGAATGCACTCAGCAGGCTTGAAAATTCTTTCGAACCGGATATACTTTATATAGTTCTGGGGCTGTTCCTCAGGCAATAAATTTTTTAGAAAGGAATAAATATCATGTTTTTTGCACCCAAGGAAAAAGGTCAAGGTTTGGTCGAGTACGCAATCATTTTGGCTTTGGTCGCCATCGTCGTGATCGCCGTCATGCGCTTGCTCGGACCCAAAATCGGTAACACCTTCAGCACCATTGCCAGCTCGTTGCCGTAACCTGCTCGTAAGAGCAACCAGAAGCCCTGTCAACCGACAGGGCTTCTTTTTTATTTGTTATGTGCGTGCTGTTTCGATCCTGCCAGGCTGCTAGACGTACTTTTCGCGCAGAACAGACGAAATGTAGTCCATACTTGCCACGACGATGGCAATGGCAAACATTTGAGCGCTGGCTGCGCGGTAGTTTAACAGATTGATATTTTGCTGGAGCAGGAACCCAATTCCACCGCCGCCGACAAAACCAATGATCGTCGACATGCGGACGTTGATATCCCAGCGATACATGGTATAGGAGATATACGGCGGGATGATCTGCGGAATGACCGCGTAGACAATGGTCTGCAGTCGGTTGGCGCCGGTCGCCTGGATCGCCTCCAGTGGTCCGGCCATAATACTTTCGACCTGTTCAGAGTAGAGTTTTGCAAGGCTTACGATGGTATGCAGCCCAAGCGCCATCACGCCCGCAAACGGACCAATGCCCACCGCGATCACGAAGACGATGGCCATCACCAACGCTTCGATGGACCGCAGACCGTTCAATATCGTACGGGTGATGTAATAGATCACCATCCCGGTGGGCAGCGTATCCTTGGCTTTGGTAGCGAGCGCAACCGAGAGTCCGAGCAGAGCGCCTGTGAGGACGGGCCCCCAGAATGTGTATACTGGATTGTTAATTTGATATAACCATGCCACAAGTTGACCCAGCAAGCCGAAGGTCAGCGCGCCGGCCAGAGTGGCAAAGATGACGTTAAAGATCCTGGTATTGGCAGGCGACAGCCGTTCAGTACTGCGCTGACCAATTCGCCCCATGAAGCTGCTCAACGCTCCGCCGGCGGCCAGTCCACCCAGGGCAGGTGTAATGATACTGACAATATCTCCCGTCTGAAAAAGGAAATTGCCCAGGAAGGATAACGATCCAAGAGCTGTCATGCCCCAGCGTCCCAGGTTCATCGCGAGGCTGGCTGCCTGGAACAGACCATAGAACCCTATAAGCATGGTCAGGAATAGCACACCCAGGCGCGTGATTTGTATGGATCTACTCGGTACAGAGATTTCTTCCTGCGGCAGCGCCCACCGGACGCCCAGCCATACCAGCAGTGGCGCAACGATAACTGAAATCAAATTGACGGGGATATTCGCTGCAAAGGGACTACTCAGGCTGCCCACCCACCGTACTACAAGATAACCAATCACAATGCCGATGGGCCATCCCAGAAGAGACAAGGCAATGCTTGCGAGCGGACTCCTGACCGGCTTCATCAGGTTGCGCGCTGCAATGAAGCTCAATGGGATGGCAAGGATCGTGCCGAACGTAGTGGCCAGCAGGGCAAGGAACACGGTTTCGATGATCTTGCCCCAGGTGTCGTGAGCTGTCTTGCTGAAGCGAGGCAGCCCCACGTTCTGAGACAGGCTTGCGCGAATAAATTGAACATCCTCGCTGGGCCTGTCGGGAAGTGTAAAGTCATATTCAAAATGACCGGCTGCATCGGTCTGGATGTTGTCACGTCCGAGGGACACCACATTCGATGGGTCACTGCCGGGGACAAAGCGCAGAGGTCCCGATGTGTTGGGGGCAAAGTTAAATCCCTCCACTTGCACGGTTTCGCCAGGCTCCGCACAGGCGGGAGTGATCACAAGGTATGGACCACTGGTATCGGGCTCAGGAAGGATCGGAGAACCACCAGCCGGACAGGTAACGTATACCGGGGCATTAATGATCTCCTCGGCCTGGTCGAATTCAAAGATCTCTGGCCGGGCGAGAGCACGCATGACGCGCACGAGGCTTTCCTGGCGGCGTTCACTGCGCAGGTCTTCCAGGTCTACTTTGGTGATCTGGAACCCGTAGGCATACACGACCAAACCGAAGAGGATGGCAATTCCAAGCTGCAACGACTTCCACAAGGACGCTTTGTTTTCTGTCTTGTTGTTCATGGCTTTCCTATCCAACCCGCTCGGCATCGCGTCCGTAAATATCTTTGAATTTTTGATCGTCGATTTCTTTGGGAAGCCCTTCGAAAACGAGTTGTCCCTGGTTGAGGGCAACGACCCGGTCCGCATAGCGATGCACCAGATCGAGAAAGTGCAGGCTGCATAAGACGGTCACGCCATCCTTCTCATTGATGTCCTCGAGGTGCTTCATGATGCTGTGCGCCAGAACAGGGTCGAGGCTGGCCACCGGCTCATCGGCCAGGATCATCTCCGGGTCCTGCATGAGCGCCCGTGCAATTCCCACCCGCTGCTGTTGCCCGCCGCTGAGTTCATCGGCGCGATGGTCGAACTTGTCGGCGATCCCGACACGTTGCAGCTGCTGCATGGCTTTTTGAATATCCTGTTTGGGAAAGCGATTCAAAAGACTCCAGGCGGGGTTGATATATCCCAGACGGCCGGCCAAAACATTCGTGAGCACTTTGGAACGATGGACCAGATTGAAATGTTGAAACACCATGCCGATGCGGCGCCGGACGCGGCGCATTTCTTCAGGCGATGCGCGGGTGATGTCCTCGCCATTCCACAGGATCTGTCCATCGGTAGGTTCGATCAGGCGGTTGATGCAGCGCAGTAATGTGGATTTCCCCGAACCGCTTAAACCAATGACAGCCAGGAATTCTCCGTCTGGCACATCGAAGCTGACATTATCCAGCGCCTTCACTCCGCCGTCGTAGATTTTAGTTAGATTTTTGATTTGAAGCATGTTGAAGAGTCCTGAAGAAAATGATATGGATGCACGTGCCTGTTATTCAGCGTCAATGATATTCAGTTTTTGTATTAAACATTATCGGAAATAGGGTTGGCATCATCTTTTCGCCGCGAATTGCACGAATTTTTCAGACCAATTCGCGCTAATTTGTGAAATTCGCGCTGAGAAAATTATTTCCGAAGAAGTCAATTAATTGCCAAAAAAAGGAAGAGAGATAATTACAATTTGGGGCAGGGAGATCATCTCCCTGCCCCAGCATCTTGCAACGAACAGTAGAATTTATTCGGGGAGCTTGTAGCCCGTGGCTTCGACCATGGCGCGAACGACATCGTACTCAGCATCTTCTGCAGGAGCAATGCCAGACCAGCCATAGAAGTCGGCCGAACCGATGGAGGAATCCCAGGCGTCGGTCTCGGCGAAGGCGAGCAACGCTTCTTCGATCTGTGCGCGTACATCCGCCGGGAACTCAGGTCCAAACGAGAGGGTATCGTTCGGAATAGCCTGTGATATTGCCAGGATGCGAACCTTCTGCATCACATCGGGGGCTTCGGTACGGACGTTGGCGCGGGCGTCGAGTACACGATAGCCGTCGCACAGCAGTTTCTTGCCCTCGGCATCGGGCGCACAATTCGGAACGACTTCCGCGGGAACTTCAAATTGTTCGAGTCCGGTGATACCGCCGGCCAGATACTCATCGTAGGTGAAGAGCGGTTTGCCATCCGGGTTCAAAGGAACGCTGTAGAAGGTTGTACCAAAGTCCACTTCGCCGTTGTAGACTGCGGTGACGGTCTGGTTATGACCACCGGTCTGCACCTGTTCGCCGGGGGTGATGCCGGCTTCAGTCAATTCAACAAACGGGACCATGTAACCAGATGTGGAACCCTGATCGCCAAAACCCCACTTCTTGCCTTCGAGGTCAGCCAGGGTCTGAATATCACTGTCGCGGGCGACGATATATTCTGCCCAATACACAGGATACCCAAAGCGGACGGCCTTGAAGGCTACATCAACGCCGCACAACTGGCTGGCAATAGCGTAGCCAAGACCCGGGATGAATGCCATGGTATCTGTGGGGGAAGCACACATTTCCTCCACGGTGGCAGCATACGAAGTAGGAACACTGACTTCGAACGTGAGTCCGGTGGCTTCGTTGAGGGCCTGGGCCATTACTTCACCACCTGTAGTGATGATGTTCGCATCTACTGACGGGACGAACAACACTTTGATTGGATGTTCAGGTGATCCAACGGCCGGGGCTGCCTCTGTGGGCTCCTCGGTAGGGACGGCTGTGGGTTCCTCGGTCGGCGCTTCGGTTGCCACAGGTGCCTCGGTTGGCGCCTCTGTGGCAGGCGCGCAGGCCGAAACGACCAGCACGAGGATTGCCATCAGGGCGAAGACCAGATTGAGTGACTTCTTCATTTTTTCTCCTCTGAAGATTTGTGTTCGGGAAAGGTTCCCGACGCGCAGATAATACAACTTGTCAAAAGTTTAATCAAGTGTCTTTCATCAATATCACCCGATTGGATGTAAAGCTTCCGCTTCGCTCATAATCAGTACTTCACGAAGGGTGTACAAATGCCCAAAAGATCCCCGAAAATAGGGTGCGGGCGTACGCCCGCACCCTATTTTCGGGCTTTTTCCAGGTTACTTCGTGATCTACTGATAATCAATAACCTGAAGTTTTCAACGGTATCTGTAGAGCGAGATTCAAAGATAGACCTCAGATACCCCAAACTCATTTGACCAGCGTGGAGATATCGACCCCCGATTCATCCACATAGATCCGAAATTCTTCATAATACCCATCGTTCACGGGCAGCACTTCTTCGATGTCAAATGCGACCTTGAATGCCTGCCTGCCGGCATCCGTCTGCATGATCGGGAGGATCAGGCTCGCGAACAGGTCGTGCATCCCCTGCGGCATGTCCGTCGAAAACGCCAGTACCTCATAGGGGATGATGGGAGGAATCTGCCAGACCACGATCACCTGTTCGATCAGGTCGGGGAATTCATCCTCCAGCGACGGAAATTTACGCGCATCGATATAGGTCGCGCCAAAGTCACAGATGCCGCTGGCATACAACGAGCGGACAACTGTGGGATGACCCTCTACAAACGCAGGCGGCTTGGTGACGATCTCGTTCTCATTGAGAACTCCCAACGGGATCACATACCCTGAGGGAGATGTCTCATCACTCCAACACGGTTTTTTATCCGCAAATTGAGCAAGTGCGGTTTTTGCGTCGGCAGTATTTTGTTCAGAGTTCGCGTCGAAAAAGGATTCGAAGCCACCTTTGCGTGTGGCCAGGAATTGCGCGCCGTACGTTCCTTCGCCCTCTTTGAGCATTGCAAAGGCAGCGCGGACGAGTTCTCTGCGATAGGCAAGTTCATAGGCATAGGGATCGAGCAGGACGATATGTGCGTTACCGCTCTCAAGCGCGTCGACCAGGGCCGTATAGGAATCCGGGACAATGGTCACCACTGTGTACCCGGTCCGGGCTGTGAGTTGGGATGCGATCTCCTTCGCGGCCGCGAGCTGTTCCGGCGCCGTGGCAGAGGGAGGCAGGGCCAGGATCAATGGATTCTCCGCCAACCCAAGCTGAGGCGTGGGCAGAGCCGGGAAGGGGGTCTCGGTGGGCGCGGCGGGTTCAGGGAGATGCGTCCCGATGGCAGAACCCGGCAATGCGCGTGGAATCGCGCAATTTGTAAGCAAAATGGCGCTTTTGAGTAAGAGTATTGTTAATAGGAAACGTGTACGGTTCACGGATATTTCGTTGAGATTATAATACGTGCATGAAGAACAATAACCTGCTTTCCTTATTGATATTGGTTGTGATCGGTGCAGGCATTTACTTTATTGTGCAAACGATTCGCGATACACAGCAGGTGGTCACAGAACCATTCAATCAAGTTAATCAGGCGAACCAGGCATTACAGACCCAGGTCTCCAATCTGCTCAATCCCACACCGACCATCATACCCGACCCTGTAACGTATATCAATGAAGTGCGCGCGCTGGCGCGTCTCGAAACGATCCAATACAGCGTGGAGAAAGTGATCACCGGTGAAACGGGCGGCGGCACGTTCCAGGCGTTGTTCGGTGACAAGATCTTGTTTGTGGGGCATGGCACGGTGATCGCTGGCATCGATATGGCAAAGCTGCAGCCCGAACATATGCGTTTTGAGAACGGTGTATTGACAGTACAATTGCCGCCGGCCGAGATTTTTATTGCCACACTCAATAATGAGAAGTCATACGTGTACCAACGCGACACAGGTGTGTTGTCCAAGCCTGATATCAACCTCGAAACATTGGTCAGGCAAAGTGCCGAACAGGAGATTCTGAAAGCCGCATTGGAAGATGGAATCCTCGAGCAGGCACAGCTCAATGCCGAAGCCTATTTATTGAAGTTCTTCGCGGCTCTTGGATATCCCAATACGATCTTTGTAAACGATCAGGGTTGATTCTAAATAACCCGAACTTGTATCAAAAACATCCTGCTTACGTCATTGCTTCGTGGCGCTGAAAGCGCCACGAAGCAATCTCATTTAATATTTCTTCCCTATATGCCGCAATTGAGATTGCTTCGTCGGGCGATGCCCTCCTCGCAATGACGAAGAAGCTTTTTTAAGCCCACACAATTTCCCCACATCCCTGTCACAACTCCATAACGCGCTCCCACTATGATATGTACAGGCTGAACGAAGTTCGGCCATATTATCAGAATGGAGAAAAAGCGATGAAAACAAAATGGTCTATCTTGATCGGCGGACTGCTGATCGCACTGGTGGTGGTAGGTGTGCTTGGAGCAACAAACGCGTATGCACAAAGCGCGCCGAGCGATCTGTTCCATGGGCGCGGTCCCGGTGGCGGGCGCGGACCGCATCTGGGGACCGCGGGATTGGAAGCTGCTGCGGAGGTTCTTAACATGACCACCGATGAGCTGAGCGCGGCTCTTGAAAGTGGAAAGACCCTCGAAACGATCGCGGAAGAAGCGGGCGTCGATTTTGCAGATGTACAAGCCGCGATCCAGTCCGCTCATGCAACTGAAATGCGTGAACGGATCCAGCAGGCCCTGGACGATGGAACGATCACGCAGGAAAATGCAGATTGGCTCCTGGAAGGGTTGGATAAAGGCTTTATCGGTGTCCCCGGCGGCTTCGGCTTCGGCGGTCCGCATGGACCGAAGCTGGATCAGGTACCCCCGACACAACCCACGCCCTCGACTGGCAGCTAGGCAGCCCCATGACAAAACAAGCAAGGCAGTTCGCCTTGCTTGTTTTGCTTTACTCCTGGATGTGTTTCCGTCACACCTGCCCCTGACGAAGGAGTTGGGTTATGGCAAAATGACAATCGCATCCACCTCGCAGCCTCCATCGGTATCGAGTCCACTTGGATACGAGGCCGTTGGCGGTGAGAGGATGCGGAAGTAAGGATAGGTTCCTGGCGGCACAACCCCATCCAACTCGATCGTAACACCGGTTCCATTGTACAAAACTGACGCATCAGGCAGAGTGCTGAAGTCACGGTTATCTGTTTCCGTCCCGCCAATGACACCAATATTCATGTTGGAATTGGTATCGGCTACATCATCACCCCAATAGAAAACGGTATACCAGTTATTGCCGTCGCCGATTTCCAAAGCAACGAGATCCATTGCGATGCCTGCGCCATTTGCCAGTTCATAGTAGACCAGGTCGTAGCCGGCATGTCCATTCACGGTCAGAGGAGTCGAAAACCGAATTGTGACCGAACTGCCGGGCGCCACAAGGTCTGTGAAGCCATCCTGGGTATCGCTGATGTTGCCAAACGGCAGGGTGACTGTTGGCAGGAAGAGATCGGTATCGATGGCCACATTGTTCAATAGGTCGGTTTCCATGTACGCCGCTGGTACAGTAACCACAGCCATATTCACCAAATCTCCACTGGCGGCTGGCAGAACCCTTGCCACAACCGTATAGACGATGCCCGCGCCGTTCGGCAGGTTGACTGTATCGCTGAAGTCGGCGTTGTTGCCGGCAACCGAGTCACATCCCGTGGCGCCGCCAGTCTGTGCTATGCATTTCCAGCCCCAACTATTGAGCTGGACCGGGATCAGATCTGTGATGACCGCCCCTGTTACGTTTGATGGTCCGTTGTTGGTCACCGAGATGGTGTATGTTAGAACGCTGCCCGTCGAATAGACTGTGACGCCATCGGTTTTCGTAATCTGGAGATCCACAACCGCAGGCGGGGTATTTGTGGTTGTTGGCTGTGGCGGAGGCGCAGACGTTGGTGTATGTGTGGACGGCGCAGGAACAAAGATAAACGTACTTGTGGGTGTCGTGGTCGGATTCGATGTAGGTTCGACACGAACGGTCGCTGTGGCTACAGCCTCCTGGGTGCTCGTAGGCATCGGTGTTGGCGGCAGGACCGTTACGCCCGGTGTCTGAAAAAATCCCAGCCAGGCGGGCGGCGTGAGGATGCTTTGATCCACCGGTTCGATGAACCCCTGGGGGCGGCGCGTCAGAAAGTCACTGTTGGGGTCGAGCAGCGACTCCATATTGGCCGACAGTTTCCAGCTTGGAGGGAAGCGGATGGCCAACGTTCCGGCCGCGATCAGGCACAGCAATCCCATCAATATGATCAACGCGACGATGGACCAATCCCGCCATTCCCGCCGACTGTCGGTGCTATGGCTTGTCATGGAGGGGTCCGTTGATGGGCAGTCTCACGAAGACCGTGGTGCCGGGGTTTGTCGCCTCATCGAATCCAGGGCTTTCGAGCCAGATGCGTCCGCGATGTGCTTCGACAATGCCGCGCGCGATCGCAAGACCAAGACCGGGTCCGCCGCCTTTGAACTTGGTCTTACCGGACGAATGAAGAAGCACTTCACCTGTTTGATAGAACTTCTCAAAAACGAGCTTTTGATTTTCAGGATCGATGCCAATGCCGGTGTCCTGGATGTTGATTTCCACCTCGCCGCGGTCTCGTTCATTCCCGCACACAGTGATCCTGCCGCCATCGGGTGTGAATTTAATGGCGTTGCCGATCACGTGATAGAAAAGTTTATAGAGCAAATCCTTGTCACCGTGAAGTGCAGGCAGTTTTTCGATCCCCTCTACTGCAAAGGTCAGCCCGCGTTCTTCCAATGCAGACTCGAACGTCTTTCTGACCATCTCGATCGTCTCATCCATCCGCACTTCGCCGGGCATGACGTCAAGTTTGTTCATGTCGATGCGTGAGACATCCAGCATGCTGTCGATGATCTCGATCATGCGGCTGGTGCCATCCAGGATGCCCCTGGTGAATCGAGCAAGCTCCTCGTTCCCTTTGGATTTGTACTGCACCATCTGTGCGTAGCCTTGTGTGAGGGTGAGCGGTGTACGCAGCTCGTGCGCAGCCACCTGGATGAAGCGCATTTTGGTGCGGTCCATCTGCTGCAGGATCTGGTTGGTCTTTTCCAGTTCAAGAGTCCGCTGCTGCAGGTTGTCGGTCATTTCGTCGAATGTACCGGCAAGCAGACCGATCTCGTCGCGGCTCTTGATCTCGGTCCGTTTTGTGAGATCACCGTTTGCAATGGCGCGTGAGGCGCGTACCAGTTTGAGCAGCGGCGTTACGATCAGGCGTGAAATGAAGATGCCGAGCAGGATCACGGCAGCCGTCGCCGCGGCATACAGCATGATGTAATTGTTACGATTGGTGGCGCCCGAATCGATCACAAAATCGAGCGGTAGTACAACAGCAAACACTGCCAGCGTGTCATCGCCGACGTGCAGTGGACCATACGCCAGCGTGTACCAGCGTTGATCCACTTGCATGTTCTGCCCCTGCACTGTGCCGCTGGTACTCAGGACGTTCTGAAGAAACTCCTGTGGGATGGAAATCGTACGCTGCGTTAATACATCCTCCCCCAGGGCTCCCAATGTGGAAGCGATCGCCTGCCCGTTCTGGTCATACAGGATCACATCGGCGAGCGAGGTGTTTTTCAAATAAGGCAGGATGATGTTCAACGATGTTCCCACAACAGTCACTCCCACCACACGCTCCTGAAAGACAACTGGGATGGCCGTAAAATAATAATAGCGATGATCGACGGGGTCGAGCGCCAGGGCGCGCCGGGGCAGGCTGTTCGGATTGTTTTCCGCCAGCAGGTCGCTGACAATGTCCAGTGCCGGCGCGCTGCCGGGCTGTGTGACGTCCATATAGGTGTTGTTGGTCTGTAGGATTAAGTGGATCGATTCCTGCCCCTGTGGGTCGTACATCAGGAGGCTTTCCACGTTCAATCCCCCCGCCACCGGCCCAGCCAATGCCGACAGGCGCTCAGCGTCCCCGGCGGACAGAGCTTCGGCCAACCCGCGCGTGTAAGCGATCAGACGAGCCGCCTCTGCCTGCTTGATTTCCTGGCGGGCCATCGAATCAGATACGACGCGGCCGGCCTCCAGCAGCTGGTTGGAAAGACGCTCTTCCAGAGACCGCGACACGAGCCGTGTGACAACATACGCGCCTGTTACCGCTACGAGGAGGGTAAGCAGGAGGTACGGCAGAATTACTTTGAATCGGATGCTCACGGAAGGTCTTTTCCCAACACATCAGGTTGTAGTTCCATTATAAGGAAAAGCTCGGGAAAATATTCAGGGATTCCTGATTTGTTAGCAACTTACAAGGTAACTATACCCTTCACAGGCATGATATCCTTTGAAATGTGCGAAACTAGAGTACAAGACACGGGTTCGAATAAGAAGTTACTCCACCAATTTGCAAGTCGAGACGGACATTAATATCGGCGGGTGCACTAAATATCTGTAAGTCGGATTGGCAATCCGACCTACGAAAACGACGAAACAATAAAAAAACTACAACCTTTGAGTGCTCGCATACCTGCATATCCCCTCCATGATTCCTTTGGAAAAGGAAAAGTCCTGAAACTCAGGACTTTTGAGTGTTTTCCGTGGTGTTTTGCCCACTCTGGAAGGAGTGAGGTAGTAGTCATCTCCCTCCACGTCTTTTTCTCTCTCGCCGCATGTGACAGTTGAAACAGACGACTTCAGTCTTTTCCATCTCGGTTTTTATGGTTTCGATAGACCGACCTCTATGAACCATATCGGAAACATTCCCACGCTTTTCCCCTCGTACATGATCAAAGGTGAGTGTTAATATATTATTGTTTCCGCAGTCAACGCATGGATGAGAAGAGAGATATTCGTAAACGTACTTTCTGGCAGTCTCTACTGCTCTCCGAGTCCATTCATCATTTGATGTTCTAGATGTCTCCCGATGGATGGCATAACTGTTCCGACGGTGTGCCTGCGCGCATCGACGGCAATCGTACTGTAGAAGACCTCGTTCGGCATCACGATAATTGAATTCAGCTTTAGGTTTCCATGTTTTGCAAGTTCTACAATAACTCTCGCTTTCTCCATGACGTTTAACCCAACCCCGTGGAGGCATAACTTTACCCTCCACCGTCTATTCTTTGCCAACGATATGTCCCGCTCCGCTTCTGTGAACGGATCGCGTGACAGTTAAAGCATGTGACTTCACACTTTGCTATTTCAGCAGCAATAGTATCCACAGAAAACCCGCTGATTATCATATCTGCAACATTTGCCCGCTTCTCTTCTCGTACATGGTCAAAGGTCAAAACAATAGCGTCACTTTCTCCACAATCAACGCACGGATGTGTGAGCAAATACGAATCAACGAATTCTCTAGCTCTTTGTTTAGAGTTTGCCTTGTTTGCTCTATGTCGTTTTCTTCTTCGTTCAATATCCATATTTACAACCTCCCTCGCAATTGCATCACTTAAGACCTTTCCTTAAAAGCCCGGTCTCCCTGTGTTAGAGGGAGACTTGGTAAGGGGGACTGCAATGCCTTGATTCTAGGCATTTTTAGGGGCAAAACTGCCCGTTTTTGTGGTCGCGGAGGGACTCGAACCCCCGGCATCTACTGTGTAAAAGTAGCGCTCTAACCAACTGAGCTACGCGACCGCGACGGCTATTATACATCATGTTACACTAGGGGCGATCACGATTGGAGGCATCGATTCCATGCGCGTTGTTCGTTACGAAATACCGGATACAAAATCAAAGCCAAAGTACGGCTGGCTGCTCGAAGATAAGGTGGGCGAGATCAGTGGGAATGTCTTTGGGCGTTACAAGCGCAGCGAGGCCCTGGCCTCTCTGGCAGATGTGAGGCTGCTGGCTCCCAGCGAACCCAGCAAGATCGTCTGTGTGGGACGCAATTATGTGGAGCATGCCAAAGAGCTGGGCAATGAAGTACAGAAAGTGCCGCTTATTTTTCTAAAGCCGCCTTCCTCGATCATTCCCAACGGCGCCACCGTCATCCTGCCGCCGCAATCGTCTCAGGTGGAGCATGAAGCGGAGCTTGTAGTGGTGATCGGCAAACCTGGAAAAAACATCACCGCCGAGCAGGCCAAGAGACATATCTTTGGTTATACTATCGGCAATGACATCACTGCCCGTGACCTGCAAAAAACGGATGGGCAATGGACGCGTGCCAAGGGGTTTGACACGTTCTGTTCCTTCGGACCCTGGATCGACACAGAATTTGACCCGGCCGATGCGGTCATCACCTGTCGCGTCAACGGACAGATGCGCCAGATGGCGTCTACGCGTGATATGGTGTTCAACGTCGGAACGCTGGTGGCATACATTTCATCGGTAATGACGCTCGTACCCGGCGACCTGATCTTTACCGGGACGCCGGCCGGAGTCGGTGAATTAAGGAACGGCGATGAAGTGATAGTAGAGATCGAAGGTTTGGGTAGTTTGAAAAATCCGGTAAAAAGCGATGGAGGGATCCATGCGGATTACAAGAAGTCTGCGTCCTGACCAGGAACTCATTACTCGATTCCTGGATGTTTTTGGCAGGGCATCCACGATCCTGGGCACAGGTAGAGGCGCACGCCCGGGTTTCTTCATTTATGCGCATGCGTTCATTCATGAATATGTCGAAGATATTTTTTTCCGGAAGGAAGAGCTGCTCATTCGGGCATTGCAGGATGCCGGCTTCTCGGCCGACGCAGGCCCGATCGATGCAATACACACCGCACAGAATAAGAGCCGGGAGACAGCCGAACTGCTGCTCAATGCCGCAAAGGCCTGGCAGGCCGGGGACGAGGACGCACGTGTCGGCGTGAGCTGGGCATCCAGTGAATATTCCTCCACTGCCCGCCAGCACATGGATAGGCTGAAGAACCTCATCTTTCCTTTGCTCGAGCAGAACCTGACTCCCGAAGATGAACACAGGATCGCCGAGGGATTCAACAACATCGCTTTCGAAGGAGTGATGAAGAGTGATCCCGACAAATTTGTCAAATTGATCGAAACGCTTGAGGAGGAATGCAGCGACTGGAGGTAAACCGGTAAAGCTGACCGCGTGAGACCGCGAGCGTACAAACACAACACACTCCATTGACCTTGAAATCCAGGCTGAGAACTTCCAGCCTGGATTTTTTGTTGATAAGCGCTCACTGCATGAAACATTTCTACAAAACCTTCGTTGTATATGCACATGACCTTTATAAGGAGTTTCCTATTCAAAATTGGTTCGCCCAGATCAGGAAGGGATTATGTTGCCTCACGTTCGTGTTTTCCCTTATGGCTTGTTCTGCGAGGCAGACACCTACGCCCCAGCCCAGCCCAACATTGATGGAGACCCCAACGAGTATGGCTACCTCCTCTCCTCCGTTTGCGCGTTATGGTGTGACACTGCTGGATGTCGCCTATTGCAGCGCAGACCCCGCGCAACGCATGGACATTTATTTCCCTGAGGCTGGCGGTCCGTGGCGGACACTGGTGTACGTGCATGGGGGTAGCTGGATGCATGGCGATAAAGCGGAAGCCAGCGTGTTTGCCAATAGCATGAACATGTTGGGATTTCTGGTCGTTTCGATTAACTATCGTTTATACCCGCCTGCCACCTGGCCATCCATGATCGAGGATGTGAAGTGTGCCGTTCGTTCGCTGCGCGCTCATGCAGTTGACTATCACCTTGATCCAAATCATATCGCGGCCATCGGCCCCAGCGCCGGCGGACATCTTGTCTCGCTGCTGGGAACGACAATGCCTGAGCATGGTTGGGATGTTGGTGAGTATCTGGAGCAATCCAGCCGCGTGCAGGCGGTTGTGTCACTGGCGGGCGTCATGGATCTTTCGCGGAATTTTCCGAATGCCGATATTGAATTAATGAAACGTGTGGGCTTTGGGGAACACAACGTCATCGAAGCCAGCCCGATCACGCATGTCACACCCGATGCTCCGCCGTTCCTGCTGATCCATGGAAACCTTGATGCAGTAGTGCCGTACGAACAATCACAATTAATGTATGACCGCCTCGTGCAGGCCGGTGTGCCCGCGCAACTCGTGATCGTCCAGAATGCAGGGCATTCCTTTCTCGAATTCAACGGCGCCACATCGCCATCGTTGCTGGAAATCAATCAGAGCATTCTAGACTTCCTGACGACGTACTTGTGATCCTCGCAGGGACTAGTCGAACGGCCAGGGGAGATTTCCTTGACAGTCCCTTTTTGTTGCGCTAATATTTCGACATCGAAATATTTGAACTCAAAGGAAATGGACATATGCCCACCCGCTATTTGGGAAGCCGTGCAGAAATGCGCACCCTCAACACCTTTATCAAGCTGACGCGCTGTACCAATTCCCTGTTCGCGCGCATTGCAGAACGCAACACGCTTGCTGACATCACGCCGTCTCAGTTTGCGGTGCTCGAAGCGCTCTATCATCTTGGGCATCTAACCCAGGGCGAGATCAGCGCCAAAGTCCTCAAGAGTGGCAGTAACATGACCACCGTGATCGACAACCTCGAACGGGATGGGTACGTGCGCCGCGAGCGCGATGAGAAGGACCGCAGGGTGATCCATGTCCATCTAACGGAGGCAGGCCGCGGGAAGTTGGAAGCGATCCTGCCGGGGCATATCGCCGCGCTGGTGGATGAGTTCAAGGTCCTCTCTGCCCGTGAACAGGAAACACTAGGCGAATTGTGCAAGAAGCTGGGCAAAGGAAGGAAGCACGAATGAGCGTAAAAGGTGCGCAAACGTCCATCACGCAGGCAGTCACATCCTGGCCAGGTGTGACATCGCAGCCGCATCGCTTCGGCGGCGTGGAATATGTGATCGGGAAGCGCGAGATCGGTCATATTCACGGCGACCATCTGGTGGATATCCCCTTCCCAAAGAAAGTGCGCGATGAGATCGTCGCTGCCGGGCGCGCACAACCTCATCATATTTTGCCCGAGACGGGTTGGGTCAGTTTTTACATCCGGCAGGAGCACGATGTAGAGCAGGCGATCGCTCTACTGCGTGAAAGTTATCAGATCGCACAAAACCAAAAATCAAAAACAATAGAGGTACAAGATGAACAATAAGATCATCGCAGTGACCGGCGCAACGGGTCAACAGGGCGGAGCTGTTTCTCGAAAACTACTGGCAGAGGGATGGAAGGTACGGGCGCTCACGCGGGACCCGAACAAGCCCGCCGCCCAGGCATTAGCCAAGGCTGGGGCCGAACTCGTCTCCGGCGACATGGACTCCCGTTCCGACCTGGATGCCGCGTTCGAAAATGCGTACGGCGTTTTCAGCGTACAGAACTTCTGGCTGCCGAATGTTGGCTATGAAGGTGAGATACGGCAGGGAAAGGACGTTGCCGATGCTGCAAAGAGTGCGGGAGTCCGGCATTTGGTGTATTCGTCTGTAGGAGCAGCCCACCGCGGCATGGGACAAAAGCATTTCGAGAGCAAGTGGATCATCGAGCAATACATTCAGGCTCTCGATATTCCTTATACGATCCTGCGCCCGGCCGCGTTTTTTGAGAACTTCAATTGGGAACGTGCCGCGATTTCCAATGGCATCTTCAATGCAATCGGACTGCGTCCTGAAAAGGAACGCCAGATGATCGCCGTCGAGGATGTTGCTATCTTTGTTGCACTCGCCCTCGCAAAGCCTGAAGACTATCTGGGAAGGACGATCGAGCTCTCCGGTGACGCGTTGACCGAGTCGCAGGTTGCGGAGGTCTTAACCAAAGTGGTCGGGATGCCTGTCAAACTCACGCTGCCCACTGGAAGCAACGGGCGCCTGGCAGAAGAAGAAATGATCGCAATGTTCAATTTCTTCAACGGTGAAGCGTATGATGCGGATATTTCGGCACTTCGCAAAATCCATCCGGGACTGCTGACCCTGGAGCAGTACCTGCGCAAAACAGGCTGGGAGAACTTGCAGCCCATGCCAATGCCCACGAACGCAGGGTGGGGAGACTAGTAAACTCAGGTGACAACTTTTGTAAAGTGACTGTCACGTTTCCTTTCAGCCTCGAACAGTATAATGACGGACAACTTATCGCATTGTCCGTCATTTTATTTAATAATGTGAATAATGGATAAAGCCAAACGGCTGAAACACCCTCAAAATCTGCCACTGAGACACAGACACTTGCACCTGACGCAAGTGCAGGTGGATCACTGAGTTTTCATTCGTTTTTTCTCTGTGTGCTCCGTGGCTCTGTGGCAAAATTCTCTTATCCATTATTGACGTTTAATACAACCTGCCGAATTATTGGTTGCAACATCGACCATTGAGGAGCCACTATGAACAAGCTGCATTTCCGGCTTTTGGGTTTACTGACCATCGCGGCATTGATCCTCTCTGCCTGTAACATGCCTGCCAGCGGCACGCCTGCCGAAACGTCAACGCCGAATGCAACTGCTACCGCGGACATCTCTGCTACGCAGACGATGCAGGTCAAGCTCCTTCCTACCAATACCCCCACTGTTACAGCTACCAAAAAACCGACCCTGGAACCAAGCGCTACACTTACTCCTGTACCCCCCAAGGCAGAGGTGGTGCGCGAAAGCAACTGCCGCATCGGGCCCGGCGGCTTATACGAGCTGGTGGTTAAGTATCCGGTAGGGCAGATGCTCGATGTCATTGCAAAAGACCTGGGCGGCGGCTATTGGTTTGTGCAAAACCCGGAAAAGCCCGAAGAACAATGCTATCTGCTGGCACAGAATATCAAGGTTACCGGGGATACCGAAGTGCTGCCAAAGTTCACTCCCTTGCCATCGCCGACCGCGGCCCCGTATTTTGAAGTCACCTTCAAAAAGTTCGATACCTGCGAGAATCGGAACTACGTCATCTTCGATATCGAAAATCTCGGCAGCTTTGCTTTCCGTTCGGTGTACATCCGGGTGATCAATCAGAAGATTGGGGAGTCGGTGGAGCAGGCCTTCAATGCCTTCGACTTGAAAGCGAAATGTGTACTGATCAAGAATATCGCTCCTCTCGACCCGGGAGCGAGCGGCTACGTCTACAGCCCGCAGTTCAAATGGTCGGGGCACGGCGAAAAATTACGGGCCGTCATCATGGCCTGCACCGAGAAGAACCTGAAGGGGAGCTGTGTCACGCAGACGGTGGACATCAAAGACTAAAACTCATCTGCCTCTCTCCGCTTAGGAAAGAGGCAGAATTATTTAATGCAGTTTTTCTTGCTGTCACGCAGTGATATGATGACGGAAAGAATACATCATGTGACGGCAAGTTTCTGTCGAAGGGGGTATGATACTTGAAGTGTTGCTTTTCCAATTCCAAAAGGCGGGTAAAATTATATATAATTTTTTATCAATACATGTCATTGCGAGCCGGAGGCGAAGCAATCTCCTAATAAACTGGAAAATGCTTTATTACCTTCCGGGTTCCTGGCAATGACGAGGAGTCACTATGCAAGCCTTCGACCTCGCCCAATTGATCT
>CAZBAX010000060.1:0-35686 GCA_964489725.1 uncultured Anaerolinea sp.
AGCGAAATTCCTTGTCGGGTAAGTTCCGACCCGCACGAACCGCGTAACGATCAGAGCACTGTCTCAACAAGGGACCCGGTGAAGTTGAAATGGCTGTGAAGATGCGGCCTACCCGCAGCAGGACAAAAAGACCCCGTGGAGCTTTACTGCAACTTGGCATTGTGTTTGGGTATGATCTGTGTAGCATAGGTGGGAGGCTGTGAAGCTGGGGCGTTAGCCTCGGTGGAGCCGTCAGTGAAATACCACCCTGATTATATTTAGACCCTAACCCCGCACCGTCATCCGGGCGGGGGACCGTGCCAGGTGGGCAGTTTGACTGGGGCGGTCGCCTCCCAAAGAGTAACGGAGGCGCCCAAAGGTTCCCTCAGGCAGAATGGAAACCTGCCAAAGAGTGTAAAGGCATAAGGGAGCTTGACTGCAAGACCAACGCGTCGAGCAGATACGAAAGTAGGGCTTAGTGATCCCACGGTACCGAGTGGAAGGGCCGTGGCTTACCGGATAAAAGCTACCCCGGGGATAACAGGCTGGTGAGATCCAAGAGTTCACATCGACGATCTCGCTCGGCACCTCGATGTCGGCTCATCGCATCCTGGGGCTGGACAAGGTCCCAAGGGTCGGGCTGTTCGCCCGTTAAAGCGGTACGCGAGCTGGGTTCAGACCGTCGTGAGACAGGTCGGTCTCTATCCGCTGTGGGCGTAAGGGATTTGAGAGGAGCTGCTCCTAGTACGAGAGGACCGGAGTGGACTGACCTCTGGTGTGCCAGTTGTCGTGCCAACGGCATTGCTGGGTAGCTACGTCGGGCAGAGATAACCGCTGAAAGCATCTAAGTGGGAAACTCGCCTCAAGATTAGATCCCTGTAATCCAGTTAATGGAGTAAGACCGCAGGTAGACCACCTGCTATATAGGCAACAAGTGTAAGCGCAGTAATGTGTTGAGCTAAGTTGTACTAATGGTCGAGGGCTGAATCCCGTGATGTGGAGAACTTATTACTCTTCCGCACAAAGAAATCTTTTCAATCGCTGTTCAGCACACACTATGTGAAATAGTCCCTTGGTGATTGGAGCGACGGGGGTACACCCGGTAACATCCCGAACCCGGTAGTTAAGTCCGTCAGCGCCGATGGTACTTGGAGGGCGACCTCCTGGGAGAGTAGGTCATTGCCAAGGGGCTTTTCTTTTAACAAAAACCACGCGCAGTCTTTTCATCTGCGCGTGAATCATGTATAATCATATTTGCAGATTCGGTACGGATACAATATCATCCGATTACAAAACAGGAGTGTGAAACGTTCTTTTTGATCGTCGATCATTTGTGAGTTGTTCTTGTTGAGTTATCCTCCTCGGCCGAGTCTGCACATCGGCCGATTTTTTATGTCGGTATCTTCCATGCGGAAGGAGGTGAATTTCGTTGGCAGTCGTAAATTTACGCAATGGCGAATCCCAGGACTCGCTGCTCAAGCGCTTTCGCAAGAAAGTGGTTAAGAGCGGCGTGTTGAGCACGGTTCGCCGCAAACGCTGGTTTGTTTCGAAGAGCGAACAGCGCCGCATGGAGAAGAAGAAAGCAATCCGTCGCATCAAGCGACGCACGTTCACCAAGGACGGTGAATAGAAAGAGGACGTATGGCGAAAGAAGAAGATAAAATTCGTGCAGAAGGTGTTGTGATCGAGGCCTTGCCTGGCACGCAGTTCCGTGTGAAATTGGATAACGGACATGTCGTGCTGGCATACCTTTCGGGCAAGATGCGCAAGCATTATATTCGTATCCTGCTGGGAGATCGCGTCGCTATGGAAATGTCCCCGTACGACCTGACACGTGCCCGCATTACCTTCCGCCAGCGCAAGACAGCCCCTGCTCCCGTCGAAGAATAACCAACCGCCATACCTCAAAGCAAACTATACCGCACTCGGTCACAAATTGCGCTTTTTTAGCGGTGGAAAGCGCAATTTGTGACCGTGGGTATTTTAAAAGGCTCCCGTTTCGGAGAGCCTTTTTTGATTTATGCAGGTATCCCAAAATTATGGAAGATGCTGAAAGGAGCCCAGCACCTTCATGTAATTTGCCCGCTCAAAGGCCGCAGGTTCCTTGACGGACTGCTGACTCATACTGCCCTGCATCTGCTGGATGGATTCGTACTCATGTTCTTTCATCCACGCTTGGAGTTCGTTCAAAAGCGGACCAACAGACTGCTCGCCGTTATGGAGAAGCCCAGATGCCATCATGGCGACTTTCGCGCCGGACATCATGGCTTTCACGACATCCGTGTGGGAGTGGATGCCGCTGGTGAGTGCAAAATCGGTATCGATCTTTCCGCTCAGAATGGAAATCCAGCGGAGGGGAAGGCGCATTTCGGCGGGGGTGCTCAGGTCGAGGCTGTGAAGGATCTCCAGCTCGTCGAGATCAAAGTCGGGTTGATAGAAGCGGTTGAACAGAACCAGCCCATCGGCGCCGGCATCCACGAGCCGTTTTGCAAAATTTGGAATGGACGTAACGAAGGGGCTGATCTTCACCGCCAATGGTATCTTGATAGCAGATTTAACTTCTGCTACCAGGTCGACCTGCATGTCCTCAATATCAGAAGATGTCATATCGAGATCGGTCGGAATAAAATACAGGTTCAGTTCGAGCGCATCTGCACCAGCTTCCTCGATCTTACGTGCATAATTCGTCCAGCCGCCTTTCGAGACGCCGTTTAAACTTCCGATCACGGGGACACTGACTGCCTTCTTGAGTCCCGCGACCTGGTTCAAGTATTTCTCCGGGCTGACGGCGTACATACCGCCATCGGGTAGATAGGACAGCGCCTCAGGGTATGTATCTGTGCCGCGATTGAGGTTGTGATCGAGCTCAAGACTTTCCTGGATGATTTGTTCCTCAAAGAGCGAAAACATCACAATGGCGCCAATACCCGCTTCATCCAGTTTCTTGGCCCGGTCGATTTTCTTGGACAGGGGAGATGCAGAAGCAACAATGGGGTTCTTTAGTTTGAGTCCCAGATAAGATGTAGAAATATCGGTCATGTAAGTCTCCAGTTATTGGTCAGCGATCTGAGCGGGCGGCGGTGTCTGAGCGTGCCCGCACCGCCGCCCTATTATACTTATTCTGCCTTATGGCCGTTGCCATTCGTATTGTTATAGTGCATCGCTGCCATCTGCTGATACAGAGTCCAGCGTGATTTGGCATCGTGCTCGGCTTCCTTCATCAGGGACTCTGCGCGTTCCTCGTCCATTTGTGTGAGCATCTTATAACGGGTTTCGTTATAAGCGTACTGTGCAAATGGAATCGTGGGTTCCTTCGACTCGATCACGAGCGGGTTCTGTCCCTGTTCAGCAAGGCGCGGGTCGTAGCGGTACATCGGCCAATGACCAGATTGCACTGCCAGTTTTGTCTGCTCCAGGCTCTTTGCCATATCATAACCGTGGGCAATACAGGGACTGTACGCGATCACAAGAGACGGACCCTCATACGACTCGGCCTCAAGCAAGGCACGCAGAGTCTGCTGGTCGTTAGCGCCCATGGCAACACGGGCGACGTAAACGTAGCCGTACGACATGGCGATCAAGCCCAGGTCCTTCTTGGGCATGCCCTTGCCGCTCATGGCAAACTTGGCGACCGCAGCGCGCGGCGTAGACTTGCTGGCCTGACCGCCGGTGTTGGAATACACTTCGGTATCGAGCACCAGCACGTTGACGTTGCGTCCACTGGCGAGCACGTGGTCGAGACCACCGTAGCCGATGTCGTAGGCCCAACCGTCGCCACCGATGATCCAGACAGATTTCTTGACGAGACTATCAGCCAAACTGATCAAGTCTTTAGCGCGGGAGTCGCTGGAATTTCCAAGCTTATTCTTCAATTCATCCACGTGTTCGCGCTGGGCATCGATGCCAGCCTCATCGCTTTGATCCGCATTCAGGATTGCTTCGACCAGTTCCGTACTGAGTTCAGCTTCGAAGGAGGCGAGCAATTCGCGGGCATATTCGTTCTGTTTGTCGATCGTTAGCCTCATGCCAAGACCGAACTCTGCATTGTCTTCGAACAGCGAGTTCGACCAGGCAGGGCCGCGTCCCTTGGAGTCGACAGCCCACGGCGTGGTGGGCAGGTTGCCGCCATAGATGGATGAACAACCCGTCGCATTGGCGATCACCGAGCGGTCACCAAACAACTGCGAGACCAGTTTCACATACGGCGTTTCACCACAGCCTGCGCACGCGCCGCTAAACTCAAACAACGGGCGTAGCAATTGCGAATTCTTGATCGTGGACGGGTTGATCAGCTTGCGGTCCAGATCGGGGATCTCCATGAAGAAGTCCCAGTTCTTTGCCTCGGCTTCGCGGAGAGGCGGCTGCGCTTCCATGTTGATAGCGCGGCGTCCGACCTGGGTCTTGTCCTTCACCGGGCAGACCTCCACGCACAGTGTACAACCGGTGCAGTCTTCAGGAGCGACCTGAACTGTGTAGGCATAGCCAGTCGAGAATTCCTTGAACTTGGAAGGCACGTGCTTGAAGGTTTCAGGAGCAGTTGCTAGCAGCTTCTCATCATAGACCTTGTGACGGATGACGGCGTGCGGACAAACCATCACACACTTACCGCACTGGATACAAAGCTTCTCATCCCAAACCGGGATTTCGAGAGCAATATTGCGCTTTTCCCATTGCGTCGTGCCAGTGGGGAAGGTGCCGTCGATGGGGAAAGCAGAGACGGGGATGTTATCGCCATTGGCGCCGATGATCTCACCGAGCACATCCCGGACAAATTCTGGCGCTTCTTTCGGGACTGGTTGACGACGTGCGGTTGTTGACGTGATCCCAGCTGGAACCTTCACCTCATACAGGTTGGCGATGGTCGCATCTACAGCTTCGAAATTTTTCCTGACGACCGCTTCACCGCGTCTGCCGTAGGTCTTCTCGATCGAGTGCTTGATCTCGGCGATGGCGGCTTCGCGCGGAAGAATACCGCTGATAGCGAAGAAGGCCGTCTGCATGATTGTGTTCATACGTCCGCCCATACCGGTCTTTTCAGCGACTTCGTAGCCGTTGATGACGTAGAACTTGAGTTCCTTCTCGAGGATATCCTTCTGAACTTCGACGGGGAGCTGATCCCATACTTCCTCGGGACCATAAAGGCTGTTCAGTAGGAATGTGGCGCCCTTCTTGGCGTACTTCAGCATATTGACGCGCTCCAGGAAGGAGAACTGGTGACAGGCTACAAAGTTGGCCTGGTTCAACTCGATCAGGTACGGAGCGCGGATCGGAGTAGGACCAAAGCGCAGGTGCGACATGGTCACGGTGCCCGACTTCTTTGAGTCGTAGTAGAAGTATCCCTGGGCAAAGTTTTCAGTTTCCTCGCCGATGATCTTGATCGAATTCTTGTTCGCGCCGACCGTTCCGTCTGCGCCAAGACCGAAGAATACGCAGCTGATCACGCCTTCTGGTTCAATCATAAAAGACGGATCGAAATCAAGGCTGGTGTGAGCAACATCATCATTGATACCCACTGTGAAGTGGTTCTTGGGCCCATCTTTGCCAAGCTCATCCAGCGTGGCCTTCACCATGGCAGGTGTGAATTCCTTGGAGGAAAGACCGTAGCGGCCGCCGATGACCTTGACACTTGAACGTCC
Source organism: uncultured Anaerolinea sp. (assembly GCA_964489725.1). Classification (GTDB taxonomy): domain Bacteria; phylum Chloroflexota; class Anaerolineae; order Anaerolineales; family Villigracilaceae; genus Defluviilinea. The sequence continues at coordinate 5,616 of CAZBAX010000060.1, forward strand.
ACTTTCGACCAGGGCGTTGACGATATCCAAATAGAGGGGTTCACCGGATGCGCCTGGTTCCTTGGTGCGGTCGAGCACGGCAATCGACTTGACGCTCTTCGGTAAAGCCCTGGCGAAATGTTCCAGGGAGAACGGGCGATACAGGCGGACAAGAACTGCACCAACTTTTTCACCCCTCGAAGCAAGGTGTTTGACCGTCTCGACTACGGTCTCGCCACCCGAGCCCATGACGACAACAACGCGTTCTGCATTTGGATCGCCGTAATAATCAAACAGGTTGTACTGGCGGCCGGTGACCTGGGCGAACTTGTCCATGGCTTCCTGGGTGATCGCAGGGACTGCAGTGTAATAAGGATTAACCGCTTCACGCATCTGGAAGTAGACATCCGGGTTCTGGGCAGTGCCGCGCAGGACCGGGTTGTTCGGGTTGAGGGCACGCGCCCGGTGAGCGCGGATCAGCTCATCATCCAGAATGCCGCGCAGTTCTTCATCCGTTAGCATCAAGATCTTGTTTACTTCATGCGAGGTGCGGAAACCATCGAAGAAGTGCAGGAACGGGACGCGAGCTTTCAGAGTGGCAGCCTGTGAGATCGCGGCGAAATCGTGAGCTTCCTGCACAGAACCGGAGGAGAGCAGCGCCCAGCCGGTCTGGCGGACGGCCATCACATCCTGGTGGTCACCGTAGATCGAGAGGGCGTGTGCGGCGATGGCGCGGGCCGCCACGTGAAAGACCGTGCTGGTGAGTTCACCGGCGATCTTGTACATGTTGGGGATCATCAGGAGCAGACCCTGCGAAGCAGTAAACGTGGTGGTGAGGGCGCCTGTTTGCAGTGCTCCATGCACAGCTCCTGCGGCGCCGCCTTCAGACTGCATTTCAACGACAAGTGGGATAGTACCCCAGAGATTTTTCTTGCCTTTGGCTGACCATTCATCGGAAAATTCACCCATGCCGGAGGAAGGGGTAATCGGATAAATTGCGATCACTTCACTGAGGCGATGTGCGACGGATGCTGTGGCTTCGTTGCCATCAATCATAATGACTTGCTTTTTCATACTAACTCCTTTGAGAAACAGGAAAATTCCTGTGAATTGGCTATCCGTACAAGTGTAGCCCCGTTGACCTGACGTGGTTAGTTATAAACCGCTTAAATACCTGTGCATCTTGTCATATATCGGACAAAAATGGGCTGAAATAGTGTTCGAGCAATGTTTCCAGCCTGCCTTTTTCAGATCTCTTCATCTATGAGAAAACGGGAACTTTTTGTCCATCAGCAACAACCCCGCTGCCAACTTATTGTGATACTTTGCAACACTCCTGATTACATTTAGCACTCGAATATACGACAGAAATCACCAATAATGAGAGTTAGGTGGGGAAGAGATACATCGTCATCGCCTGAAAGTTGATTGGGATCATTTTTTGCGGAGTTCCATGTACGTGGAGAGGAGAGTCTGCATGGAGTGTCGGAGGAATTATGCCCCAGATGTCAGATGAACGCGTTCGGGCACGATTGCGCGAGGAAGATCTTTCCTTATTGAATGAAGTCAGTATGAAGACAGCAGGTGTTTCGCATTTGGAGATGTGCATCCAGTGCGGAACGTGCGGTGGTTCCTGCCCATCTGCCATGGATATGGAACATACACCGCGCATGTTGTTTGCGATGTTACGGGCAGGGATGCGTGATGAAGTGCTGCGCAGTAACACCCAGTGGATCTGCGTCTCGTGTTATCACTGTGTGGTGCGTTGTCCGCAGGAGGTGCATATTGCGGATGTGATGTATACGCTCAAGAGCATGGCGATCAAAGCCAAGCTCTACAAGGATTCCACTGCTCCTGATTTTTCGCAGACCTTCGTCGACATGGTGGAAACATACGGCCGCAGTTTTGAATTTGGATTGGCTTCACGGCATTATTTGAGGCATTTCCCATTGAGGCTTCCCGGGATGATGCCAATGGGGTTCGGAATGATCACCAGGGGACGCATGGCGATCGTGCCAAAGAAGATCAAACATATGGACCAGTTGAAAGCCATCCTTGCACGTGCCAATCAACTGGAGCTGACCTCATGAAGCAATACATCCTTTATCCGGGTTGTTCGATGGAATCCAGCGCAAAGGCCTACATGGACTCCATCAATACCATACTCGAGCCACTCGATATCCACTTCGAAGAGATCGATGACTGGAATTGTTGCGGCGCAACCGAATATTTGGGAATCAACCTGATTCCGGCCTATTCGTTGATCGCGCGCAATCTGGCGCTGGCGGCCAAACAGCAAAATGGAACACGCACGGTCGTAGCTCCCTGCTCGGCTTGTTACCTTAATCTGGCCAAAGCGGATTACTACATGCAGGAACGTCCATCGCTGGGAGTGAAGGTCAATGAAGCGCTGCAGGCTGGCGGATTACAGTACACGCCTGGCACGCTCGATGTGCGACATCTGATCGACGTTCTGGTCCACGATGTGGGTGTGGAGGCAATTCGAAAAGCAGTCGTCCGCCCGCTGACAGGACTCAAGATCGCGCCGTACATGGGATGCATGCTGCCGCGACCCGATTACCAGCATCGTTGGACAGATCATGAGCACCCGACCGAATTGGATGACCTGCTGCGCGCGCTGGGTGCAGATGTGATCGATTACCCGCTCACAACTGAATGCTGTGGCGGACACATGACTCAGATCGGGCCCGAAACTGCCTTTGAGTTGATCATGCGCCTCGTGGCTGACGCGGACGAACGCGGCGCGCACCTGATGGCGACGGTCTGCCCGATGTGCCAAATGAATATCGACGCTTACCAGAACGAGATGAATCACTTCTTCGGCACCGACTATCACATGCCGATCCTGTTCTTCACGCAATTGATGGGGCTGGCGTTCGGCCGCGAACCTGGCGAACTAGGCATTGGTACCGAACTTGTTTCCTCACGGAACGCCCTGGCAAACATCGACGTGGAAGTACCGGTCGAGCAGGAACCTAGCGCGCCAAAGAAAAAACATGAGGGCCTGCCAATGCCGCGTCGCTGGACGAAGCAAGAGGGGAAGGAGACTGTGAAATGAGCGGGCAGATACAGGAAAAAATCGGCGTCTATGTTTGCCACTGCGGCACGAATATTGCCGGAACCGTGGACGTGGTGGACGTGGCGAATTGGGCTGCTGAGAAACTCAAACATCAAGGTGTTGTCATCGCCCGCGAATACAAGTTCATGTGCTCCAGCCTGGGGCAGGAGTTGATCGAGAAAGATATCAAGGAACTCGGCTTGACTCGCGTGGTGGTCGCTGCCTGTTCGCCGCATTTGCATGAAAAGACATTCCGCACCGCGGCGAAGAACGCGGGATTAAATCCATATCTGGTGGAACTGGCGTCGATCCGCGAGCAGGTTTCATGGGTGCATACCGATAAGACTATCGCCACGGAAAAATCAAAGGCAGTGCTATCCGGCGCGGTGTCGCGCGTGATCGAGAACGCGCCGCTCGAAGAGATGAAAGTACCGATCAACCCAAACACGCTGGTCGTCGGCGGAGGCATTGCAGGAATCCAGGCTGCGCTCGAAATTGCCAACGCTGGATTCCATGTCTATCTCGTGGAGCGCGAACCGTCCATCGGCGGGCACATGGCGCAGTTCGACAAGACCTTCCCGACCCTGGATTGTTCTGCATGTATTCTCACACCGCGCATGGTGGAAGTGGGGACACATCCCAACATCACATTGCTAACATGGAGCGAGGTGGAAAAGGTCACGGGCTATGTAGGCAATTTTGGTGTGACGATACGCAAAAAGGCGCGTTTTATAAAGGAAGTAGATTGTACAGGCTGTGGCATTTGCCAGGAGAAATGCCCGAAGAAAGTCATCGATGACCAGTTCGAAGCGGGACTTGGGTATCGCAAAGCCGTGTACACGCCCTTCGCGCAAGCCGTGCCGAAATACCCGGTGATGGATCAGCAGAATTGTACGTATTTCATCAAGGGGACCTGTAAAGCATGCGAGAAGTTCTGCCCGACCGGCGCGATCGATTTCAACCAGCAGGATGAAATCCTGAATGTAGATGTGGGAAATATCATTCTTGCGACAGGGTATGACATGTTTGATGCGCGGCGAGTGAGCAATTATGGCTACGGACGATTGCCGAATGTGTTCACGAGCCTGGAGTTTGAGCGCCTGTCGAACGCTGCGGGGCCTACGAATGGGGAGATCGTCCTGCGGGATGGCAAGACCCCGCCGAAGTCGGTGGGCATCATCCATTGTGTGGGCTCGCGCGATAAAAACTTCAATAATTATTGTTCCGTAATCTGCTGTATGCAGGGATTGAAGTTCGCGCATCTCGTCCACGAGCGCACGGGCGCGACGGTTTACAACTTCTACATCGATATGCGCACGGCGTACAAAGCCTACGATGAGTTCTATCAGCGCGTGCTCGAAGAAGGGACATTATTTGTGCGCGGCAAGGTGGCAGAGGTCACAAATGCGGCGCGCGGCGAAAAGGAAAAGGGTAAGCTCATCATCCAGGTGGAAGATACGCTTGCTGGAAAGCAGCGCCGAATTCCTGTCGACATGGTGATCCTCTCCAGCGGATTACAGCCGCGCCACGATTCCAAAGAAGTGGGCAAGATGTTCGGGATCTCGTGCTCCACCGACGGCTGGTTTACAGAGAAGCACCCGAAGCTCGACCCAATGGCGACCATGACCGAAGGCATCTTCATCGCCGGTTGCGCACAGGGACCGAAGGATATCCCGTCCAGTGTGGCGCAGGGCGCGGCAGCTTCGGCGCGTGTGCTCGATAAGATCCTGCAGCGCGAAGTTGCGCTTGAACCGGTGCGTGCCACAGTGAACCAAGAGACGTGTTCGGGTTGCCGCATCTGCAACTCGATGTGTCCGTTCAATGCGATTAGTTTCATCGAAGACCGCATGGTCACAGAAATAAACCCGGCGCTGTGTCAGGGCTGCGGGACCTGTGTAGCGGCCTGTCCGGCGGGCGCGATCAGCGGCACGGGATTCAGCGACGAACAGATTCTGGCGCAGATCGATGGGTTGTTGTTGAAGAATCTTGAGGAAGTGCATGCATAAGTAGTAATTAGTAAATTGTAAATACCAATTACTACTTACCAATAACCATGCACGGAGAAATTTATGGACAATAATTTCGAACCAACGATCATTGGTTTTACCTGCAACTGGTGCAGTTACCGCGCTGCAGATTTGGCGGGAACCGCGCGCATGAAATATGCGCCGAACGTCCGCCTGATCCGCATGATGTGTTCCGGTCGCCTCGACCCCACGTTTGTATTGCGCGCGCTCTCAAACGGCGCAGACGGCGTGATGATCACGGGCTGTCATCCGGGAGAATGTCACTACATCGAACAGAACTATAAAGCATTGCGGCGTTATCTCCTGCTCAAACGCGTGCTCAAAGGCATGGGTGTCGAACCCGAACGGGTCAAACTCGTGTGGGCGAGCGCGGCAGAGGGAGCGAAGTTCGCGAGCGAGACCACTCTTTTCGTGGAAGAGATCCGCAGGTTGGGGCCGTTGAATTGGGGGAAAGACAGTAGCCCGTATTCAGTAATCAGTGGTCAGTCTTCAGTAGACAGCGATCAGAATACTGAAGACTGGACGCTGACTACTGATCACTCTGAAACGGAGGTGGCAGCATGACCGCTAATGGCAAGCCGAAATTCGCCATGTACTGGGCAGCCTCCTGTGGTGGTTGTGAGATCGCCGTGCTCAATACACATGAAACGATACTGGATGTAGATGCCAACTTCGAGGTAGTCTTCTGGCCTGTAGCGATGGACGCAAAATACAAAGACGTTGAGGAGATGGAAGATGGCTCGATCCTTCTCACGCTGTTCAATGGCGGCATTCGCAACGATGAAAATGAACACATTGCAAAATTACTGCGCAGGAAATCGAAGATATTGGTTGCGTTCGGCTCATGCGCGTCGGAGGGATGCATCCCAGGGTTGGCGAATCTAAGTCCGGTGGGGGAGATCGTGCAGACTGCATTCAATACGATCACGACCGAGAATCCTCACAAAATCTATCCGCGTGCGTCATTCGATGTGCCAGAAGGCGAATTGCATATTCCCAAACTCGCGAAAATACTACGCCCGCTCGATCAGGTGGTGGATGTGGATTACTACATGCCCGGGTGCCCGCCCGAATCACATCAGATTGCAGCAGTGGTGGAACTCGTGATCAAAGTGCTGCACGGCGAAGCAGAACTTCCGCCAAAAGGGACAGTCATCGGCGCGGGTAATTCGACCGTCTGCGATGAATGTCCGCGGGCGCGTAATGTAAAGTTCATCAAAGTGTTCCAGCGGATCCAGAATATCGCTCCTGTAGACCCGACGCTGTGCATCCTCGAACAGGGCATTCCGTGCAACGGCCCCGCCACGCGCAGTGGATGCGAGGCGCGCTGTCCCCAGGTGGGGGCGCAGTGCATTGGTTGCTACGGGCCTGCTGAGGGTGTGATCGATTATGGCGCACGCCTCATCACCGCGTTCTCATCGGTGATAGATGCAAATGAACCAGCTGAGATCGAACGAATCCTGGACGGCATTCCCGACCCAACCGGGCAGATGTATCGATTCAATTTGGCAGGGTCGTTAATGAAAGCCGCCAAATCCGCCTGGAAGGAATAATTTCATAATGCGTGAATCGTAATCCGTGAGAATGAATAACGCATTACGAATTACAGATTACGTACCGGAGCATTCATGACACAAAGAATATCCATTGACCCTATTACCAGACTCGAAGGTCATGGCAAGATCGAGATCTTCCTCGATGAACAGGGAAATGTTGCTAATACGTATTTCCAGATCCCCGAACTGCGCGGCTTTGAGCGTTTTGTCGTCGGACGTCCCATTGAGGAAATGGCGTGGATCACAAACCGCATTTGTGGAGTCTGCCCGGAAGCGCATAACATGGCGGCCTCCAAAGCAGCGGATATGGTGTACCAGGTGGACCCGCCGCGCGCAGGCAAGTTATTGCGTGAATTGTTGTACTCCGCATTCTACTGCGCCGACCATACGACTCACTTCTATGCTCTGGGAGGTCCCGATTTCGTGATGGGACCCGATGCACCGGTTGCGGAAAGAAATATCCTGGGTGTGATCCACAAAGTGGGACTGGAGATCGGCAGCAAGGTCATCCAGATGCGCAAGTATGGACACAACACGATCGAGATGATCGGTGGACGAAAAGTTCATCCATGCGCGTCGATTCCCGGTGGGATGACAAAGGGCATCACGGAAGAACAGCGCAAAGAGATCGAAGAGATGGGACGCTGGGCAATCGAGTTTGCGCGGTTCAGCCTCCAACTCTTCAATGATATCGTGCTTGGTAATCCGCAATATGTGGATTTGATTCTGGGCGACGTATACACTCATCACACCTACTACATGGGTCTGGTAGACGAAAACAACAAGGTCAATTTTTATGACGGCAAGGTGAGAGTTGTCGATCCGACCGGTAAGGAATTTGTGAAGTATGAGCCGAAGGATTACATGAATCACATTGCCGAGCACGTTGAGCCGTGGACCTATCTCAAATTCCCCTATCTGAAGAATGTTGGCTGGAAGGGATTTGTGGATGGCGCTGACTCCGGCGTGTATATGGCGACTCCACTCTCGCGCCTCAATGCCTCAGATGGAATGGCAACACCGCTGGCGCGTGAAGAATATGAGCGCTTCTACGCCACGCTCGGAGGGAAACCTGTCCATCAGCGTCTCGCCACACATTGGGCGCGCCTGGTTGAATTGTTGTACGCCGCGGAACGCTGGGTGGAGTTGGCGACCGATCACGAAATTACATCGCCGAATGTTCACGCCAGGCCGACTCAAGTCCCAACCGAGGGCATCGGGATTGTTGAGGCGCCGCGCGGCACGCTCACGCATCACTACTGGACCGATGAACGCGGCATTGTCACCAAAGCGAATCTCATCGTCGGCACCACAAATAATTACGCGCCGATCCAGATGTCCACGCACAAGGCGGCGACCAACCTCATCAAAGATGGAAAGGTGACGGAAGGTTTGCTGAACATGGTCGAGATGGCATTCCGCGCCTACGATCCGTGCTTTGGCTGCGCGACTCATTCCTTGCCTGGGCAGATGCCGCTTGAGATCACAATCCATGATGTGAGTGGAAAGACCATTGATGTCTTGAAGCAGTATTGTTAGTCCTGGTGAAAGCGTCCCGCAGGTGTTGGAGGGCTTTGAGCAGTATCCTTTCGGTGGTAAACCCTGTGGGATGTAATTTCTTGTTAAACGGAATCAGTCGTCGGCTTGGAACGCGATGTGTTGATGGTTCGTCTCTCGCTCACCGTGTCGAAACGAAGCGGAGTTCTTCATCCACATGAAAACGATCGTGATTGGACTCGGAAATCCAATCCTCGGTGATGATGGCGTGGGGTGGCGCGTCGCAGAGGAAGTCAGGCATCAGGTCGATCCATGCATGCAGATTGATGTCGATTGCCTTTCGCTCGGCGGACTCAGCTTGATGGAACATCTCATCGGCTATGAACGCGTGATTTTGATCGACGCATTTATCTCGAATCAAGAAGCCGGTTCCATCACCGTTTCGAAATTGAGTGAACTGCCGAATTATTCGGCGTTTCATATTACAAGCGTGCATGATACCTCGTTGCAAAATGCGATCAAGCTGGGGAAAAGCCTGGGGGCAAAACTGCCTGCCGACGTGACCGTTGTGGGAATCTGTGCAAAGTATGTCTATGATTTCAGCGAAGAGCTTTCGCAGCCCGTTTCCGATGCGGTTCAAAAAGCGACCAAAATTGTCATAAATATGTTGTGAGTCATCACAGTTCATTGACGATGAAAGTCTTGTCTACACATGACTTTTACCATCTTTGAAATAGCGTGTAATCAGGTTAACTTAATGATGATATGCACGAACTATCGGTGACTCAGGGTATTTTGGATATTGCCCTCAAGAATGCTGGCGAACGCAAGATCACACAGATCAACCTGGTGATCGGTCAGTTCTCTTCGATCGTGGATGATTCGGTCCAGTTCTACTGGGACATCATTTCGAAGGACACTGCTGCAGAGGCTGCGCGGCTGCACTTTGAGCGCATCCCCGGTGAGATGACCTGCCAGCAATGCGGATATGCATTCCGCCCCACAAACGAGACGTTTGATTGTCCATCCTGCTCAAGTCCATTTGTGAAGATCACCAAAGGCGAAGAGTTCCAGGTGGAAAGCATCGACGTTGAATGATTCGGAAATAGATGTAAAGCGACATTTATGTCGCCTTACCGAGGCAAGCGACATAAATGTCGCGCTACTTTCATCGCTGATGTAGTTTTGGAGATTTAATGACCACACGAATTCCTGTTGTTGAAAATATCTTATCTGCCAACGACCGCATTGCACAGCGCAACCGCGCCATGCTTGATGAACTGGGCGTGTTCGGCATCAACATCATGGCATCGCCGGGCGCGGGGAAGACAAGTTTCATCCTCAAGATGCTCGAAGCACTGAAAGGACGTTTGAAATTCGGCGTCATCGAAGGCGACCTGGCAAGCTCCATCGACGCGGAAAAGGCTATCGCTGCCGGCCTGCCTGCCGTTCAGATCAATACCGGAGGCGAGTGCCATCTGGACGCGGTCATGCTGGCTGACGCGCTGCCTGCGCTCCCGCTCCAACAACTCGACCTTGTGATGGTGGAGAACGTAGGCAATCTTGTTTGCCCGGCCAATTTTCAGATCGGCACACATCTCAACGTGTTGATCGCATCCATTCCCGAAGGCGACGATAAGCCCTATAAATATCCAGGTATGTATCGCGGCATGCAGGTATTGATCATCAACAAGATCGACCTGCTGCCCTATGTTCCATTTAACATGGACTATTTCAGGAAGGGCGTGGAAGCCCTCAACCCGGGCGTCGAAGTATTTCCCGTCTCCTGCAAGACCGGTGAGAACATGGATGCGTGGGTGGATTGGCTGGTGAAGAAAGTAAAACCGGGATCATAGTTGTCATTGCCTGGAGATAAATCATCATGCTTTTGGGCGATGAATATCATTAAGACAAATGACTTTCTCCATCTAGGATCAGCTTCCTTAAAGGATTACTCTATGTCTATATGCGTGAATTTAAGATTACTCAGATTCTTCTGGACGCGGCAATAAAAAAGGCAAAATCAAGACAAATTTTGAATGTACACCTTCGAATAGGCTCGTTTTCAGAGGAACGCGAAGAATCGATCCGGTTTTATTGGCGTGATCTGGCAAAAGGGACTCCTGGTGACGGCGCCGCCCTGCACTTCCAGCATGTGAATGCAGATATGAAATGTTTTGGATGTAGCGGTGGATTCGTTTTCGATGAAGGAACCTCAGTTTGTGCTTATTGTCAGAGTGACAGCTTGCACTGGTCAAGCGGAGAAGATGTAAAGCTGGAACGTATCGAAGTGGAGTAAAAGATTCGCGTGAGCGTGAATCCGTTGCGTAACAGATTCGATGGCTCAGGACGATGATCATAATGAACAAGCATATTTCAGTTAGTGGTGTTGTGCAGGGAGTCGGCTTCCGCCCGTTCGTGTATGGGCTGGCAGCTCGACTCAATTTGCATGGCTGGGTATGCAATACATCGGGTGGGGTGGAAATTGTTGTTCAGGGACCAACACCCAACATTGAAAACTTCATTCACAGCTTAAGCGCAGAGGCGCCGGCACTGGCAAAGATAGATAAGCTTGCAGTCTCGGACGAGCTATCGAACATCGAATATTCGACGTTCGATATTCGAGCGTCCACAGATATTGAAGATGCTTTCCAGCCCATTTCAGCAGACGTTGGCATTTGTGCGGATTGCGAGCGCGAACTTTTCGACCCGCGCGACAGGCGCTATCTATATCCCTTCATTAATTGCACCAACTGCGGACCGCGCTTCACGATCATCAAAGATATTCCCTACGATCGCCCATACACCACGATGGCGGAATTCGAAATGTGCGATCGCTGCCGGAACGAATATCAGAATCCACTGGACCGCCGCTTCCATGCCCAGCCGGTGGCATGTTCCGATTGTGGGCCGTTCGTGGCGCTGCGGGACGTCCACTCACCATTCCCGGTCAATGCCGCGCACATATCGAGCATCGAATGCCGTATGCCTGCGATCATGAAAGCACGCCGGCTGCTGCGCGAAGGATACATCGTTGCCATCAAGGGACTCGGCGGCTTTCATCTCGCCTGCGATGCCTCCAACTCGTTGAGCGTGGAGGAATTGCGCGACCGCAAAGGACGCCTCGACAAACCGTTTGCCCTGATGGCAGCGAATATGGATGTCGTTCGGTCCATTTGTAACGTGAGCCAGGAAGAGGAAGCGTTGCTCACAAGTCGTGAAAAGCCGGTTGTGCTGCTCGAAACGAAACCTCAGAATGAACGGGCCTACAAGATTTCCAAATGGGTGGCGCCGAATCTCGATCATCTGGGTGTGATGCTGCCGTACACACCGCTGCACCATTTGTTGTTGAATCAAAAGGACGACTTGCTCAGCGCCGAGCCTGTCCCGCCTCTGTTGGTGATGACCAGCGGCAACTACTCCGAGGAACCGATCGCGACCGACGATGAAGATGCGTTGCAGCGGCTCTCGCCTCTTGCCGATGCATTCCTCGTCCATAACCGCCAGATCCACATGCGTTCTGATGACTCGGTGGTGCGCGCCGATAGAACGTCGACAATTTATCTGCGTCGCAGCCGAGGCTATGCGCCGTATCCGGTCAAGCTCGCGTTTGAGGTCAAGCCTACTCTGGCAGTTGGCGGCGAACTCAAGAACACGTTCTGCCTTACTCGTGATCGCTATGCATTTCTCAGTCACCACATCGGCGATATGGAAAACGCTGAGACATTTGAGTCGTTCGAGAAGGGGATCGAACATCTCTCGCATATCTTCCGCGTCCGGCCGGCGCTGATCGCATACGATCTTCACCCGACGTATTTCAGCACACAATATGCGCAGCGTTTGGATGTTCCACGTGTAGGGGTGCAGCACCATCACGCGCACATCGTCTCGTGCATGGCAGACAACGGCCTGGATGACAGACGCCTGATCGGACTCTCCTTCGATGGGACCGGATACGGCACCGATGGCGCGATCTGGGGCGGGGAAGTGCTTCTCGCCTCCTTCGCCGACTTTGAGCGGTTCGCGCACCTTGAATATCTGCCCCTCCCCGGCGGTGACTCTGCCATCCGCTCCCCGTGGCGGATTGCGGCCGGCTACGCTCATGCGCTCGGTATTGATATTGACGATCTGCCGTTCCTCCAGGGCGCTGACGCCCAGAGCATTCATATTCTGCGCCAACAGATCGACAAGCACATCAATTCGCCGATGACCTCCTCGATGGGCCGCCTGTTCGACGCCGCGGCCTGTTTAATCGGGGTCCGGAATGAGGTCACGTATGAAGCGCAAGCCGCGATCGAGATGGAAGCGCTGGCAAAGCCATTCGTCGCGATGGCGCGTCCGTATCCATATCGGATCGATGGAAGCATCATTCGGACGTATGATCTGCTGAACAATATGATCGAAGATGTGCGCGCAAAGAAATCAGCAGAACTCATTGCGGCGCGTTTTCACAGAACGATCGCCGCGATTGCCGTTGACATTTGCAGTCGTGCCCGCGAAACGACAGGCGCAGGTGAAGTGGCTCTATCTGGAGGTGTATGGCAAAATCAGCTATTGCTCGATCTGGTCCGTGACGGTTTGAGTCAGAACGATTTCGTTGTCTATTTCCATCAACAAGTACCTGCCAACGACGGTGGATTGTCGTTAGGACAGGCTGTTATTGCAAATCATATGCGCGCTGAGCGGAGCGAGTGGCGCCAAGGCGCCGCGAGCGCAGTCGAAGCGTGTAAGAAAGGTAATTTATATGTGTCTTGGAATCCCCGGAAAGATCATTGAAGTGTACGAAAAAGATTCCCTCAAAATGGCAAAGGTAGACTTTGGCGGAATCGCCAAGGAAGCCTGTCTGGCATATGTTCCCGAAGCGCAGGTGGGGCAGTATGCCTTGATCCATGTCGGTTTTGCGATCAGTTTAATGGATGACGACGAAGCGCAGGAAACTTTAAAACTATTACAGGAAATGGTGGATCTGGAAGATGAAATACCTCGATGAATACCGCGACCCCGCAAAAGTAAAAGCTCTTCTCAAAGAGATCGAAGCAACGGTCACAAAGAACTGGGTGATCATGGAAATCTGTGGGGGACAGACGCATGCCTTCCTGCACAACGGGCTCGACGCCATGCTGCCACCGCAGATTGAACTGGTGCATGGACCGGGCTGTCCTGTATGTGTGACACCCCTCGAACAGATCGACCGCGCTCTTGCCATTGCATCACGCCCGGATGTGATCTTCACATCTTACGGCGACATGCTGCGTGTGCCCGGCTCGACAAAAGACTTGTTCACCATCCGCGCCCAGGGCGGCAATGTGCGTATTGTTTACTCGCCGCTGGAAGCGGTGCAGATTGCCGAAGCGAACCCTGATAAGCAGGTTGTTTTCTTTGCCATTGGGTTCGAAACCACGGCGCCTGCCAATGCGATGGCTGTGCTTCAAGCAAAGAACAAGAACATCAGGAATTTCTCTGTCCTGGTTTCGCACGTCCGTGTGCCGCCGGCGATGGAAGCGATCCTTGGTTCCAGGTCGAATCGCGTCCAGGGATTCCTGGCGGCAGGTCACGTCTGCGCGGTGATGGGTTTTCATGAATATCCGCCGCTTGCCGAGAAATATCATGTGCCGATTGTGGTCACGGGGTTTGAGCCGATCGATCTCCTGAATGGTTTGCTCGCGACGGTGAAGCAGCTTGAGTCGGGGCAGGCAGTGGCGGAGAATCAGTATCAGCGCGCTGTCAGGTTTGACGGCAATGAATCCGCTCAGGCGACGATCCGAACCGTGTTCCAAACTGTCGACCGAAAATGGCGCGGCATTGGTGTCATCCCACAGAGTGGTTGGGGCTTGAGTCCTGCGTTTGATGAATTTGACGCTGAAAAACGATTCGATGTCGAAAATATTTTCACACAAGAGTCGTCGCTTTGTATCGCGGGTGAAATCTTGCAGGGATTGAAGAAGCCGCCGCAATGTCCCGCGTTCGGGAAGCAGTGCACACAGCAGACGCCGCTCGGCGCGCCGATGGTCTCTGCAGAAGGTGCGTGCGCGGCATATTATCGGTATCATCGTGAGGAAGTAACGGCGTAGAGAAGTGGAAAGTGGACAAGTCCCGCAAAGCGGCCCCGCTGGCGTGGGATCTACGAGATGGCGCCAAAGGCGCTCATAGACAGGTATACAGATATACAGGTATATAGGTAAATAAGTAAAAAGCCATGAGTGATGAATTTAACTTCGAAGGATATACGTGCCCGGTGCCGATCCGCCCGACGGATACGGTGATTCTGGGTCACGGTTCTGGCGGGACCCTGAGCCGTGACCTGCTCAACAGGCTGTTCCTGCCCGAGTTGGGAAAAGCCGCTCCACGCGCACTGGATGATTCAGCCGTTGTGATGGTTGATGGTCAGCGTTACGCGTTGACAACAGACTCGCATGTGGTGTCTCCGCTATTTTTTCCTGGAGGCGACATCGGTCGGCTGGCGATCTGTGGGACGGTGAACGACCTGGCGATGGTCGGTGCGACGGATGGTGTCTTGACTTGTGGTTTTGTGTTGGAGGAAGGCTTATCGTTCGAACTTCTGCAACGAGTCGTCGCTTCGATGAAGGGTGCTGCACAGGAAGCTGGCGTTTATATTGCTGCGGGTGATACAAAAGTCGTGCAAAAAGGCGGCGCGGATCAATTGTTTATTAACACATCGGGGATGGGGAAAATCCCGGAAGGAAATAACATCTCCGGCGCGAATGCTAAAGAGGGCGACGTTGTCATCATTTCAGGAACCATCGGCGATCATGGTATTGCTGTGTTATCGGCGCGTGAAGGATTGGGGTTTGAAACCACTCTCGAAAGCGACGTTGCGCCGCTCAACCATTTGATCCGGGCGATGATCGATGCTGGTGAAGTTCACGTTTTGCGCGATCCCACCCGCGGCGGGCTGGCGACGTCGTTGGTTGAGATCTCCGAGCAGTCGAACGTGATCATTGAACTCACTGAACAATCGCTGCCCTACAAGCCTGCGGTCAAAGCGGCATGTGAGATGTTGGGGTTTGATCCACTGTATGTCGCCAATGAAGGAAAAGTCGTTGCATTCGTCAAAGAAAGTGATGCGGCGAATGTCCTGGCTGTGATGAAGAAAACAAAATATGGGGAAGATGCAGCGGTGATCGGCAGAGTGACCGGAACCGGAAAGTCATCAGCGAAGCAATCCTATGGACAAGTCCGGTTGAAAACAGCAATTGGCGGGACTCGGCTCGTAGATATGCTGCCCGGTGAGATGCTGCCGAGGATTTGTTGAAGAAGTGAAGAAGTAAATAAGTCCCGCAAAGCGGCCCCGCTGGCACGGGATCTGCGAGATGGCGCCGAAGGCGCTCATAAGAAGTACATAAGTAAAAAGTACACCCCGCACACGACATGGAAATATTTGAAGAAGTGTGCGGGGTGTACTTGTATATATGTCTACTTGTCTACTTGCTAGATACTCACAGGTTCCGTGGCTCTTACGTGCACTTTCTCATGCTCTTCTTCGACCAGCGAGTGATCGACGACTCTTAGGTATTTCACACCAAGAGAGATGGCTGTCAGACCATAGGCGATGATGGCTGCGCCGCTGAGAATTTCAATTAGTGAGGGGATATAGCGGGTGTAGGTGATCGCCTGGCCAGCGACATAGGGCATGATCACCAGTTGCCCCGTGATGTTTGTGTCCCAGCGGAAGGCAACGACACCGATCGCGACCAGCAGCAGAGCAACCATTCTCCAGAAGCGGTTGGCGCGGATGTTCTTCGAGAGCAGCATGATCATCGGCACGATCATTCCAAGAAGGAACTCCACGATCCAGAAGTTGAACGCGAACGGCCCACTGGTCAGATAGTGCAGACCTTCTGTGCGGCCCGGGTCATAGGTGTAGGTCGTTGACAGCGCATCCCAGGCGCGGAAGTAGAAATATCCGATCAGAAGATAGCCGACAAATTGAGCCACACGGTCGACTAATACATCGTTGACCTTTGCTTTGTGCGTCAGGCGGGAGGAGAGCATCGTGACAAATAGAGTCAACGAAATGCCGCCGACGATGGCTGAGAGCATGAACAATACCGACATCTCAGGTTTGAACCAGAACGGCCGCGCTTTGATCACGCCATAGGTTGCGCCAAGAGATGACTGGTGCAGGCTCGAAAGTCCCAGACCGATGATGGCAAGGATTGGCGCATAGTGATGAACACGGGACATCAGTTCCGTTATCGTGGGGAAACGCTTGCGCAGCCATTCCAGGTTGGCAAGGACCGGCATAGCCTCGAGCACAAGAACGGTCAGGTAAAGGATCACGCACATGGTCACTTCCCAGAGCAGCGAGTGCGTGTTCCAGTAGACCATCGAATGCCAGAAGCGGATTGGCTGACCGATATCGAGGATAAGCGCCAGGGTTGCCATGGTATAGCCGATCAGGCCGACGAACGTGGCAGTGCGGGCGATAGGCTGGAAACGCTTCAAACCGAACAGATACACACCCGCACATAAACTGAATGCACCCGCGCCGAGAGCAATGGACGAGAGGTCGATCGTGATCCACAATCCCCAGGGGACACGGTCGGTGAGGTTGGTGATCCCCAAACCTTTCCAAAAGACGAGAATGCCAGAGATCGCGCCGCCCAACAGGATGAGTCCCATCACAGCGAGCCAGATCATCCACGGTGTGACCGCAAATTTGGAACGTAACGTCTGTAACATGGCTACGCCTCCTTCTCAGCGACAGCGGGGATGTAGTAGACGCGTGGTCCGGTGCCCAGGTTTTCGCGCAGGCGATAATTCGGGTTTTCGTGCAGCGCCTTGCTGACGGGTGATTCAGGATCATTGAGATCGCCAAATAGGCGGGCGCCAGTGGGACAGGCGTTTACACACGCGGGGGTTGCCGCGGCGTCAACGCCGGGGTTAAGTCCGAGTGCGAGACCGCGGTCAATCGTCTGGTAACAGAAGGAGCATTTCTCCGGCACGCCACGCGGACGTCGTGCCACCTCAGGATAGCCCCATTCGGGGACAGCAGGATTCTCACCTTCGAACTTCTCCCAGTTGAACGAGCGTGCCTCATAGGGACATGCGATCTGGCAATAACGGCAGCCGATGCAGCGGTCGTAATCCATCATCACGATGCCATCGTCACGGTAGTAGGATGCCTTCACCGGGCAGACCTCCACGCAGGGTGCCTTTTCGCAGTGCATACAGGGGCGAGGCAGATAGGTCTGTTTATCGCCGATCACTTTATCGGGAACGACGGTTGTCCACTGGATCTCGGGGTTGATATCGTTATGCGCCTGACAGGCGAGCGTACAATATCCACAACCTACACACTTCGATTGATCGATCACCATGGCCCATTGATGCTTGCCTTTAGGCGCGCTGCTCGATGCCCTGGTGGACGATACGGCACGTGTCCCTGCTGCGACTGCTACACCGACAGCAGTCAGCTTCAGGAATTCACGGCGATTGATGTTGTCCTTAGCCATTGTCATCCTCCTGATCCTGATTCAGTGTGCGTCGATACCAGCGTTCCAGCCACGGAGCAAGGACCATGCCGCCCGCGAGACCAAGCAGGCCGGCCAGGGCGGAGAAGCCGAGCGGGCTAACGGGTTCAGGCTCAGGCGTGGCAGAGGCGTTTTCCGTTCCGGTGGTGGAAACTGTCAGAGGGGCAGACGTCCCGACGACTGCTTCGGTTTCGCCAGCATGCATTTGTTCCGCATGGCAGGTGTTACACGAGTCCAGGCTGGCCTGGAAGGAGTGATCGGGTACTGTATGCGGTTCACGATCGGCTTCTTCCAGATGGTTCAAATGACAATCCACGCACGATACTCCCTTTTGATTGTGGGATGTGTACGGGAAGTCCATGCTATGTTCCTGGTGACAGTTGATGCACAATGCAGAAACATCATCAGCCGGTGTTTCGGACCCTTCCACGGCAATCTTCTTTAAGGAAGCGCTGTGTGGATCATGGCATGTGGCGCAATCCATGCCGCGCTGATAATGGGTGCTCACTTTCCAATCCTGCCAGCCGAAACGTGTATCGCTGTGGCAGCGCCCACAAAGATCGGGTGAACGATCGACAGGCATGGGCGATTTGGGGTGATCGCTGGAGGCGGGGCCGTGACAAGCCTCACAGGTGACGCCGTCGGTTTTGTATGTGGCGGTCGCCGGATCATAACCGGTGGTATGGCACACAAGACAAGCGCCGGGCTTGCCCTGTTCCGTCCACTGCTCCAGAAAGACCGGGTCGCTGCCTGAATTGCCGTGTGCACCGCTATCCCAGCTCATTTGGAAGTCGGTATGGCAGGCGGTGCAATCCTGTGTGAACCCTTGTGTCGATGTACTGGTGGGTACACTTGTGTCATCCTGTGCGCTGGCTGCAATGAGCGTAACGCCCGCGGCGAGCAGGGCAAACATAAGGGCGATCAGAAATCGTTCGATACGAGAGGTCATTGTTACAATCTCCTTGATTCGGGTTTCAATGTGGGTACCGGTGCGTCAGTAAAGACCTCGCAGGAAAGACATTGCTCGTTCAGGTAACCGTTGGACCAACGGTTCGCCTGCCAGCAAGGCAGTTCAGATTTGCTGGCTTCGCAGTTTTCGGTTTGGTGTGGGGGGCAGCCCTTGATCTTCCAGCATTCGGGCTTGTCCGGTACCTGTCGATGAAGTTCTGCCTCCACTTGCCAGTGCCGGTCCAGTTTGCGGAGGAAATTCACCAGCAGCACGGTCCCTATAATGGGAATGGCCAGCCTGACGAGCAGGCCGACAATGATGTACAGAAAAGGAACTAGAGTTTCCATAGTTTTCTCAATTGTAGAACCAGTATCGAATCTCTCGTCGACGCACCCATTCCCCGATGGCGATGAGCAGT
Organism: uncultured Anaerolinea sp.; assembly: GCA_964489725.1. Classification (GTDB taxonomy): domain Bacteria; phylum Chloroflexota; class Anaerolineae; order Anaerolineales; family Villigracilaceae; genus Defluviilinea. The sequence continues at coordinate 24,615 of CAZBAX010000060.1, forward strand.
CCGAATGGGATCAATACTCGGACGAGGATAAAGAGGGCAAATGCAATGGCGCTCATGGGATTCTCCTTTCATACATTCGCCCTTAGTGTATGAGAAATGAATGAGAAAGGGAATTCGGTGGATTCCCAATCTTTGTATCTGCGATTCATCCTATGTTTAATATTAATTCGTGGGTATATTGCCGTTTCGTACCCCATTCGCAATCTAAATTTAGTTACAATTGTAGGATGTTTACCCTATGAAATTTAATGTTTCTCCAAGAATTTCTTATATAATGTACATAATTGGACATATCATGTAAAACCGATTACATTCATCTAAACGGGGGGTGACATACGGTTATTCACATATAAATTGCTTTAGACTAAGATAAGGGGGAGATTAAAAGGTCCCCGAAAAATTAATGTATTTCAGGAGGTGCTATCCAGAAAATCTCACTAAAGTCCCTCTGCTCGAACCCACTGAAAGGAGAAAATGCTAACAATGTCAACAAAGAAATTTCTCGTCCTGCTCGGTGTTCTGGTTGTAGCCACAGTACTTTTCACAGCCTGCGCCGGCCCGCAGGGTGAACCCGGTCCCGCTGGCCCCGCGGGCCCTGCCGGCCCGGCCGGCCCTGCCGGTGAACCTGCAGTATCTACAGATCTCACGTGTACTGAGTGCCACAATGACACCACAATTATCGCCTCCAAGGTAGGACAGTTCCAAGAAACTTCTGTGCATGGAACTGGTGAGTCCTTTATAAGAGGCGAAGAGGGTAACTGTGCAGGCTGTCACGGTACTGAAGGTGCCAAGGCGCGTATCAACGCCGGTCTGCCTCCACACGACGCCTCTGTTGAAGGGATTGTCAACGTATCACCATTCGGCTGCCGCACCTGTCACGATATCCATGTCACTTACACGGGTGAGGATTGGGCGCTGACTGGAGCTCAACAACCAGTGAAGTTTGAGTATACTGACGGTACCTTTGATGGCGGCTCAGGCAACCTGTGCGCCAACTGCCACCAGGTCCGCAACCCCCAGCCTAAAGTTGACGGTGGAAACGTTGCGATTACATCTCAACGATTTGGCACCCACTACGGTGTTGAGTCCCAGATGCTGGTTGGCGAAGGCGGACTCGGTGCTACTGGAACCCCGAGCGCCCATTACTCCATGGTTGAGAACACCTGTGTGGCCTGCCACATGGGCGAAGAGAGCAACCACACCTATTTGCCAGATATTGCTCGTTGTGTGACCTGTCATGCCGATGCTACAAATTTCGACATCAATGGTGTGCAGACCGAAGTCAAGGCGAAGCTCGAAGAACTTCACACCCTCTTCGTCGAAAAGAAACTGATGAATCCGGACCAGGTCGCGAACCCGTCCAATCTATGGGGTGTTTATGACCCGGCGACCGATAAATGGAGTAATCCATCCGCGGATGCTCCATTGATAGTTCCCGAAGCGGTCGCAAACGCGATGTGGAACTACAAGTTCATTACCTATGACCAGAGCAACGGCGCTCACAATGCGGCGTATACCAAGGCCCTGCTCGATGCAGCCCTGGAAACGATGACGGCGTATACTCCGTAGGCACTACCATTGAAGCAATGGGGAAAATATGATGACGGGCGCTGCCCAGCGCCCGTCTTTTTATTTGACACAGTTGTCAAGATTGATTGCTGAGAGCGTTGTTGGAAAGTTAAAAACCGGTTCCAATCGCTACCTGGCAGCAGGAACAAACGGATTATGCTTTGATGATCCCCTTGCGGATCGCGTACCGGACCAGTTCCGCGCGTGAGTGCAGGTTCAACTTACGCATGATGTTCTCACGATGACGCGCCACCGTCTTGGGGGCGATCACCAATGCATTGGCAATTGCCTCATTGTTAGCGCCTTCTGCCAGGTACGTTAACACTTCCTGTTCGCGGTCGGTCAGTTCAGATTGTGCTTCTCTGCTCTGGGATTGTCCACCGCTCAGAAAATCACGAACCAGTAACTTTGCCAGCGATGGATAGAGATAGACCTGTCCCGTTGCCGCGGCGCGGATCGCAGTCAGTAATTCCTCGGGGGCGGCGCGCTTGGGAACATAGCCTGTTGCCCCGGCTTCCAGCATTTTGAAAAAGTACTCTTCATCTTCATGAATAGTCAACGCTACTACTGATACCTCCGGACAGCGTTTCCTGATCTCACGCGTCGCATCGATACCCGAGAGATCGGGCAGCCCGATGTCCATCAGGATCACGTTGGGTTTGATACGTAACGCAATTTCGATCGCTTCGTGAGCAGAGGCAGCCTCGCCGATGATCTCCATATCGCGTTCATTTTCCAGAAGCATTCGCAGCCCAGAACGCACCACAGCATGATCGTCCACGAGCAAGAGACGTGTGTTCATTGTTTTACCTCATCGAAGGCATGGATGCCGGGTTGTCTGTTCGTGGCGCCGTGATATGGAATCCACGCTTCGATTTCTGTACCAAAGCCAGACCGTGATTGGATCGTCACCGTTCCATTGAGCAGTGCGGCTCGTTCTTCCATGCCGGCCAGTCCCAACGACGGGCGATTCGTCCGTCGCTGCTGGATTGTGTCGCGGTCGAATCCGATACCATTGTCATAGACACTGATGCGGACGCCCTTTTCTTCAAAATGCAAATGGATGTTCACATGGGAGGCCTGTGCATGTTTGATGATGTTATTGAGACATTCCTGAACGATGCGGAAGACCGTAATCTTCATTGCTTCGTCCAGTTCGCACTCTTCGCCATGGATATCGACGCGGATATGGAGGGAGGAATGTTCCTGAATTTTGCCAGAGTACCAGCGCAGCGCAGCGGAAAGGCCGAGATCGTCCAAATGGGATGGACGCAGGTCTGTCATCAGGCGCTGTAGTTCCTTGAGCGAATCCCCAGTTAGTATTTCAAGTTTGTGTAGGGTATTGAGGGCTTCCTTATTACGCGGGCTGAGTCGCCCCGCCAGTCCGCGCAGGCCCATGCCGATGGCCGTGAGAGATTGCCCGGTTTCGTCGTGCAGATCGCGCGCAATACGCTGACGTTCGGCTTCCTGTGCTGCCACCACACGGCGGAATAATTCTGCCCGAAGCGTTTCGCGCTGCTGGGATTGTTCCAATTGAGCAGCCTGTAATTCTGTGATCTTGCGCTCTGTTTCCACCTGAAAGGCCCGTAGAAAACGGATGACAAATATTGCCGCGGCAACGGCGGTCGCGGCCCGGAACAGTTGAACAGGAAAGCCGAAAATTTCCTGAAAGGCAGATTCATTCACATACTGTGAAAGTGCAATTGGTGTGACCTTTGAGAAGATTTGCCCAAACAGACCGTACCAGCCAAATGTGATGGCTGCCCACATGGCATCCTGCCCAAAGCGGATCAGGCCCGAGCGGCGAAAGGCTCGCTGCTGCACGATCAGCCCAATGGCGGTTAGAACCGCAGCGGGTATGGCCAGTGTGTAGCGCGTCCATACGTCAGCTACATCCCAAAGGGTATTGCCTGCATAGATTCCACGAAAGTTATACAGACCGAATACCCAGATCCCCTCCAGTCCGATGGGGATGAGGAGCAGTAACCGGCGTGTGATCTCTGTATCCGCCAGGAGGAAACTGCCAAATGCTGCCAGCGAGATAAACGAGAAAGCCAGTGTGGCCAGCTGAATTGCCAGTATGATGGTCAGGTCAGAGTCGCTGACGTAATGACCCATGAGCACATACATCCCGATCCACTCGTGCGCGGCATGAACCATTCCAAAGCCGGCCAGTGGCGGGAGCGCCCGTCGCAGCCGTGCATCGGAGGACCGCCCACCCTCGATAGCTACGAGCAGGCCCATGCTAAAAAAGGCAAGGCCATAAATGAAGTAGATGGGAACAATGTACGGTGCACCGAGGATCAAATTTGCCTCGTTTTTCCTATTGGCGGTCTTCCGTTTCTGACGGGAAAACCTCAACCACTAAGGGTCACGAAGGTACACAAAGGATCTTTTAGGTTTTTTCCTCACCTGCACTGCACCGAACGCAGTGAGGTGCACACCGCCCCGGTGGTTCGGTGCCGGGGAGTGTCGCGACCCTTTACCTGCACTTGTACGGCTCACCTGCCCTGGCGGGCGGTGCCAGGGTAAGCCGCACGGTGCAAGTGTGTCTCCTTCGTGGTCAAGCAAAGATTCCCGTTCAAAACGGTAGGGCCCCTATTGGTTAACCCTATAACGATCTTTCGAACGTTCTGCACGATCTGCGCGAATCTTTGAACGGCTTTCTAGCCTCTGATCCGGCTCCCGCAGGTTCGACAGAAGCGATCCCCTTTTTGGGCGCGCGTACCACATTCGTGACAGTATGCGGACTGCTCCTCGTCGGCTTGCGTGCTGCCACCCGAACGTTTGCGTTGGCGCGACTGCCGCAGGCGCTCGGGGGTTTGTGTGGAACGCCAGTAGAAAAATAATGCCAGCCCGATCAATGCCAGCCCGAACCCACCGATCACGTAAGGCAGATTATCGATGGATACTCGCCCCTCTGTGTTGGGTCCCACCGGTTCAGCCGGCTGAATGTTGGCGCTGTTCTGAGGCTTTGTCACCGTTTCAGACGGGCGCTGGTATTCGATGTTGAACTGCACGGCCTTTCCCATTTTCAAGCTGGCTGGGCTTGTTCTGCCAACAAAGTGTAACCCATCCTCCGAAGTCGTGGATGCAAATACTGGGTTGGTCACTACATCAGTGCTATCGGCGGGGAACTGCACCGCAAAGGTAAACATGTCAACGGCATAGTCGCCAATCCAGCGGAAGACAAACTGACGTTTGTCACCGTCACGCGTCAGCGGCTGGTAATACTCGATTCGATAGGGGGCGTACGATTGGATATTCAAGGTCACGGTCTGCCAGCTGCCCTGGATGTCGGGACCCTCGTAGCCCACGTTCACGAGCGAATTCTCGTTCACGGCAGCGACAGCGGTCAGGTTTGCATCTTCAGGGAAGCGCACCGTCACATTGACGGGTAAAGCCACGCTTTCAGCCACTGTAAACTCGTGGATCACAAGCATGCTGGGCTGGTCGAATTCAGACCAGAGCTCGATGTTGACAGATTTCAGCTTGACGCTGCCTTGTGCGCCTGCGGGCGTCGCTAACAGTAGAAATGCCAGCAGGTAAACCAGGCTCAGCCACTTGCGCATATGTGCTCTCCAATCCTTAAAATGGCCGCTTGTCCTCACTGCCGCTATGCGGCGTGCTACGCTTATCCACAGGATTGCTACGCTGATCTGACGCATAGTCTGTATGCGAAACTCCTCGTTTCAGGTGCTTTTGCAGGTTGAAATTCAACTCCTATGCGTAGATACACCAGAGGCGTGCGGCACTCACTAACCAAATCTTATCATGTATTGAATTTGAGTTAATACAACAAAGTACACCAAGATTGTGGAAGAATGTCATCCCTGGCGGTGAATCGCCGCCACCAGCTTCCACAGCCCCCAATTTACCGGTGTTGAGATGCCATGTTTCTCCCCATATTTCACCACTGCGCCACAGATCGAATCGATCTCGGTCGGCGCGCCGCGCAGCACATCCTGCAGCATCGACGATTGATTTGCCGCAGTCTTGCCTGCCACCTCCTCGGCGGCGGCGGCGGGATCTTCAAAGGGCAGTTCGATTCCTTCCGCCTGGGCGACACGAGCCGTTTCGCGCGCCAGCTCTCCCATCAGTTCGCGGGCGGAGCGACGCTCCAACAATTCTCCATTGGGAACCCTCAATAATGCCGTCAATGGATTAATAGCCGCATTAATAACCAGCTTTCCCCACACCAGCGATTGCGCATTGTCGACAACTCTGACTTTGAATCCTGCGGATTGCAGCGCCGCCTCAAGCGGACCGAGAGCCTGGTTCCGTTCAATGGAGATGGGACCCTCGCCTCCCGCTTTTACCGATCCCGGCCCGAGCAGAGTCGCTCCGGCTGTGGTGACGCCGAGGGCCACGCGCGCCGGGCCGAGGCTTCGAATGAGCGTTTCACGGTTGCCGAGTCCGTTCTGCAGCGTAACGGCCAGCCCATCAAGGGCGAGACATTCCTTCAATTGCGTTGCAGCGCGCTCCGTCTGCCAGCCTTTGACCAACACCAGCGCATGTTTGAAGTCGATACGCGCACGCGGATCATCGATCACATCCACTTGAAATGAATGCTGCGTCCCATTCGAGTCGATGAATTGCAGACCACTGCTGCGGATCGCATCCAACCCCTCTTTCCAGCTTCCAAGCATGCTGACGTGATGTCCCGCCTGCACAAGCCGCGCGGCAAACAGGCTGCCAAGTGCGCCGATGCCCACGATGAGGATATCCATGTTGCAGTTACGAGTTACCAATTACCAATTACGCCTAACGTCTCTCGTAATTGGTAATTGGTAAGTATCATTTCAACTCACTGAGCAACGTTTCCCACTCTTTATCGTCCATCTCCACGGTATGCTCCGGCGCAGGGAAGCGCTTCGTTTCAACATCGTCGATGTACTCTGTGAAGGCCCTGTGCAGTTCCTGGTGGAGGTTCGCGTATTTCTTGACGAACCTGGGAGTGAAGCGGTCGAACAGTCCAAGCAGATCGTGGGTGACGAGAACCTGTCCATCGCAGCCTACACCAGCGCCAATACCGATGGTGGGGACGGAGAGTTTCTTGGAGATCAGCGCAGCCAGCCGCGCCGGGACTGATTCCAGGACGATGCTGAACGCGCCCGCTTCTTCCAGGAGCAGCGCGTCTTCGACCAGACGTTTGGCCGCCTTCGCTGTCTTGCCCTGGGCGCGGAACCCGCCCAACTGGTTCATGGATTGCGGCGTGAGTCCCAGATGACCCATGACAGGGATTCCCGCGCTGGTGATCGAACGGATCGCCTCCACGCGTTCGCGCCCGCCTTCCAGTTTGACAGCGTCCATACCGCCCTGCTGCAGGAAGCGCCCGGCGTTGCGGGTGGCCTCTTCGACCGATACCTGATAGGACATGAACGGCATATCGCCGATCAGCATGGCGCTTTTGGCGCCGCGGGCTACGGCTCGGGCGTGATGGAGCATATCATCCATGGTGACAGAGAGGGTGTTTTCATAGCCAAGGACCACCATTGCCAGCGAATCGCCGACCAGGATCGAGTCGACGCCGGCGTGATCGACGGCCAGCGCCGTAGGATAATCATAAGCGGTGAGCATGGTGATCGGTTCGCCGCGTTCCTTCTTCTGGCGAAAGGTGAGAGTGGTGACTTTTTTGCGCGAGATGGCGCGAGTAGAGATGGGTGCTGGGGTAGACATAGGTATCCTCCAAAAGGTAGGAGCCGTTCTTGGGGCGGACGTCCCCTTGTCGCCGCGACTTGGACAGCTTTGGTAATTTCCGTCGCGTTCCCACGGATACGCGCGGTATGTGGATTATTCCATAGAATCTCTTTTTAAGATATGGTGAATTCTGTAAATCTTTCATAGGTGTATTCTATAAAACCGAGAAATCTCCCGTCATTGCAAGCACTTCGGCACGCTCAGTGTGAACTTCACGAAGCAATCTCATCATATGTAACAAGGGATTGCTTCGTCGTGGTGCTTGAGGCGCCACTCCTCGCAACACATGCGCCTCACTGCGTTCGTTGCAGTGCAGGTGTGACGGAAATTGCCAGGAAAGCAGTATAATAATTTCAGAAAAATCTCGTTATTGTGTATGCCACAATAACCTATACACAGGAGGCTCTTCATGAGAAGGATGTTTGGCTTTTTGATCGGTATCGCCGTCGGTGGGTTGGTGGGCAGCACAATTGCCTTGTTATTGGCGCCAGATTCCGGTGAGGAATTGCGGGTCCAACTGCGCGAACGCGGCCAGAACTTCTTCAACGATGTGCGCCATGCCGCCGACGAGCGCCGTATCGAATTGCGCCAGCGGCTGGAAACCATGCGCGCTCCGCGTGAAGAAATGTAGAATATTGCGATTTCAAACTTAATGAACCGCGGAGACACGACACTCCCCGGCACCGAACCACCGGGGCGGTGTGCAGGTGGGGCGCAGAGAATTTTAAAAACTCCGCGTCTCCGCGTCTCTGTGTCTCAGTGGTTCATAGCTTTTGTGCACGATGTTTTGAGCAGCGAAAATTGTCAGCATAACCTGCGGCTTGGGTCGCAGGTTTTTGATTCCCTTGACATACCAGGATTCGGGTGTAAAATTCATTTCGATATATATCGAATTAAATAGAAGGAAATAAAAATGGATGAAAAACCTGAACTCCTGGCATTTGTGAAAGCCTTAGCCTCGGCAGACCGGTTGCGGATGATCGGTGTACTGGTGAGTGGGAAGGCTTCGCAGACAGACATTGCTGAACAGTTACATCTCCCGCTTCGGGATGTATTCAATCATCTTGCATTTCTGGTTCACGTGGGAGTTGTCACCGAACGAGACGGATTCTACGATCTGGATGAAAAAGCTGTGGAAGCATTTGCCCGCGGACAGTTCGAAGGCCAACGTCCCACCTTCGAGGCAGCCGAGGAAAAACCGGAAGATGCCCGCAAGGTATTGAAGACGTTTCTCAACCCAGACGGCACGATCAAACAGATCCCGCCGCAGGGGAACAAACTGTTGATCGTATTGAATTTTATCGTCGATGCGTTTGATTTCGATACGAACTATTCCGAAAAGGAAGTAAATACGATCCTGCGCCGCTTCCATTTGGATACGGCAGCTTTGCGCCGATACCTGGTAGATCAGCAGTTGCTGGCCCGCGAAAGCGACGGCACAAAGTACTGGAGAGTGAAATGAGCGAAGAGCTTGTTACATTCTTCAAAGCACTTGCCGACGCGAACCGCCTCAAGATCGTAGGACTGCTGGCAGAGAAATCGTACAGCGTAGAGGAACTGGCAGAATTGTTGAAGCTCAAACCGTCGACTGTTTCACATCATTTGTCGCGGCTGGCGGAGGCGGGACTGGTGCGCGCGCACTCGGAAAGCTATTACAACGTATATCAACTTGACCGTTCGGTGCTGGACGAAAAAGCGCGCACCATGTTTTCGCAGGGAGAACTGTCAAACGTCGCTGCCGAAGTGGACGCGGATGCCTACGACAAGAAAGTGATCAAGGATTACGCTCGTCGTGACGGAAGCCTGAAAACGTTGCCCGCGCAGCGCAAGAAGTTGGAAGCGATCCTGCGTTATGTTGTGCGTGCCTTCGATCTGGGAAAGCGATATAGTGAGAAGCAGGTCAATGAGATCCTGGCGCGTTATTATGATGATACAGCTACTCTGCGCCGTGAGCTGGTTGGGTTTGGGCTAATGCAGCGCGAAGGCGGGGGAGGAGAATATTGGAGGGTATAGACAAAAATTAGCCACTGAGCCACAGAGCGCACAGAGATTTATTTTGATGCTGGCGCAAGGTTTCTGACCTGCGCCAGGACCTGACCGCAGGTCTCTCTTGTCGCTTTCCTCGTTCGACCATACGAAAATGTTCTGTATCTACTTCTGATGCCTTCGGTCCAAAACCCGCGCCCAGCTTTGCGACGAAGCGCACGTTGCTGGGCAACTCCAACTACCCTTGGAACGAGCGCTTCGTCTGCACTCCTCGTCTTACCCTCGTCGCTCCGCTCAGCGCGAACGGTTACAAAAACTGGGCGGGGTCGCAGACCCTTGCCCAGCTTTGTAGTTTAGTTTTGTACTTATCCCTTATTACTTTTACATCTTGCGGGACTTTTTACCTCTTACTTTCTACTTTCCACTCTCTATTTCTTCCCCATCTGTTCCCGATTCACCAAACCTCTTTGCCACGCATAGACCGCAACCTGCGTTCGATCGGCGAGATGAAGTTTGCTGAGGATGTTGCTGACATGACCCTTCACAGTGTATTCGCTGATCACCAGCTTTTCCGCGATCTGGCTGTTGGTCATGCCGTTGGCGATCAGGCGCAGCACATCCAGTTCGCGCTCGGTGAGTTCGGTAAACAGAGGCTGTTCATCGCTGTTCTCGCTGCGGATATTTTGCAGCACGCGGGCCGCTACCAGCGGATGCAACGTCACTTCTTTCTGTGCGGCACGGTGCAGCGCTTCGACCAGTTTTTCCATCTTCATATCTTTCAAGATATAGGAAATCGCTCCGGCCTTCAGCGCCGGGAAGATGTGCACATCCTCGTGATAGGACGTCAGCACCACCACCTGCGTGCGCGGACTGATCTGTTTGATGCGCCTCGTGGTTTCGACGCCATCCATGCCAGGCATGATGAGATCGAGCAGCACGATATCAGGAATATGCTCTGATACCAGCTTCATGGCCTCCTCACCCGAAGATGCCTCGCCCACCACCTGAAAATCCTTGACCGTTTCGATATACGCCCGGATTCCCTTACGAACGACCTCGTGATCATCCACGATCAGTATACTTATGCGGTTGTGATTATGATTGTTTGCCATGACCGCCTCCTTGTCAACCTTTGATTGGGACCTGCACCAATACCCTGGTGCCATGCCCAGGCGCGCTTTGGATCTGTACGGTACCATGAATGCTGCTGATGCGTTCGCGTATCGAACGCAGTCCCATACCATGTGATTTTTGACTGACATCGAATCCGCAGCCATCGTCAGCTACAGAGAGTTGTACTGCCCCGTCATTATGCACCAGCGACATATCCACCCGGCGGGCGCGACTGTGCCGGGCAATGTTCGCCAATGTTTCCTGCGTGACGCGATAGAGCGCCTGTTCCGCGTCCGGCGGCAACTGGCGATCATACCGGGAGATAAATTGGACTGTTATGTCGTTGCGGTTCTCCCACTCGAAGATATGTTCGCGCACCACCGTCGCTAATCCCTTTTCCTGCAGGGCGATGGGATAGATTTCCTGCACCAGGAATGTCAGTTCCTGGATCACATCGCTGACCAAATTCTCGGCTTCTCCAAGATGCAGGGATACTGATTTGTCGTGCCCGTTCAGGATGCCTCTGGCGGTGCCTAGCTGCGCCAGGGCCGCGAAGGCCTTTTGTTTGGCGCTATCGTGCAGGTCCCGGGCGAGGCGGTTGCGTTCCTCCATGACTGCCAGGTCCTTGGTCTGTTCGAACAGCTCCATATTCGCAATCGAGATCGAGGCGCGATGGGTCAACGCAGAGAACAGTCGCATGGTAT